>JANSWY010000188.1 GCA_024743255.1 bacterium
CGGCGATCGCACTGGTTTGCAAAACCCGAAAGCTTCGGGGAACGCACCCTACAGCGATGGCGATTGCTTTAATAACATTGAAGGGCTCTCCAAGAATAGTTACTAATTCTGTACGCAAATATTGCATCTAGAATTAGCTTTGTACGCTTTGACCCGTACTGGGTTAACTACGAACCTCTCTATCGGATTCCCGCTAAAGGCGGCCTCTCCGACTACCTTTCTTCCAATATTTAAGGAACCATTAATATCTGCTCCATAGAAATAACCCGATGAGCTTCTGAATAGTCCTCTTTTAATTCTCTTGCCTAAATAGCTTTTTTGCTTTTGAATAGACTCTAAGTCTAAGAAACTACATTTAGAGGTATAGCTTTCATTAGTTGTTTTGACCTCTATTCCTACTAAATTTGCTTTATAGGTAAGTTGTTCGATAAACCTTGAATGAGGAATATTTACGAATGACTGGTTATTTCTATCTCCAATATTAATGTTTTGTTTCCAGCCTTGATTATGACCAATAACTAAAAGGTTAATTTGATGAGCTAGTAATTTATCAATAATATATTTACTAGCGGTGTGGAGGTAATAATCCACCTGGCAATTACGCTTTAAAGTTAAACCTTGTATTCTTTTACTGGTCTTCTGGAGACTGGGTAATTCCGATTTGAGTTTAGCTAGTGTCTTGTTGTACTTTTGATTGCAGGATTTTAAGGCTTTTCCACATACTAAAGTTGGCTGAAATTCGGGAATATTAGAGGTAACAGCAGCTAGGTTATTTAAGCCTAAATCGATAAAAGCATATCTTTCTCCCTCTTGACTTGATGAGGATGGTTGTTCATAGACAATCTCTAAACAATAAGCACCCAATTTAGGAATAATCCTGACCTCTAAGACTTCCTTTAAATTAGTTTTAAATTCTAAATTAGTCCCTGATAGCTTGATTAAACCTTGCTTCAACGCTTTTTGAGAAATGGCTTGATAGTTATAAGTTAAAACGTTTCTACCTTTTTCCTTGTCTTTGTATCTTGGCAACTTAGGCTCTCCTGTAAATTTATCTGGCGATTTTTTGTATTGTTCTTTCGCTTTTTGGTAGGATTTAAAGGTTTTTTCTACTTGCTTTAATACTAACTGACTTACTTTGGCGGGTAAGGCTTGATAATCTGGACTCATTTTTAAGGCATGATGTAACTCAGTCATTGTTAAAAATGGTTGATGTGAAAAGAAAACTTGACGGTTTAAATAAACAGCACAATTATACAGATTCTTCGATAAAAATCCTAATTTATCAATTACTGAATAATTTTTGTGATTAAATTTAATTAGATGTTTTTGAACTAATTTCATCATTCTCCTCAAGGCATTTAATTAAACATTCTGTCTTTCTATTTCGTCGTCTTAATGAGTATAATCGAGCGCAAAATGAGGTAATTATGCTCACGAAGTCTTGCCTTAAATCGTCTTTTCTTTCTTCTGCTAGATTAACGACCTCTAGATCTCTATTTGTTTGAGTTAAAAGAACTTTCAGATAATTAAACCCTACTCTGCTTAAACGATCTTTATGTTCTACGACAATCAAATTATAATCAGTTTGTTCTAGAAGTTTTAATAATAGCTTTCGATGATCATTGACTCCACTTCCTACTTCTTTAACTACTCGAACAATTTGATAGCCTTTCGCTATACAATAAGCTTCCAATCTTTTTGCCTGAGTCTCTAAGTTAGATTGATTTTCTGAACTAGAAACTCGCGCATAAATAGCTACTTTATTTTCACCGCAAGAACGGTCATCTTCAAAAATAATAATTGTTCCTGTAGGAAGACGTTCTCCTTGTAACTGCCCTCGATTCCACATTCTCCAAGCAGTGTCATAACTGATCCCTTTTTTCTTAGCATAATCTGATAGTTTCATGTGAACTGCAATGTAAACTTACACTAACCATATTAGCAGTTGTTTGCAGTCATTTGCATATATTTTTTACAAAACTTTACAATACCTAATGGCTAAATCAGCCCTATAATCCCAATCCCTTGCAGAAGTCCCAATCCTAGACAATTGTATCAAACTCTGACAGGAGAAAAACTTGACGACGGCGAGAATAGCTGCCCTCAGTCGTTGGGGACGATAAGCATCGGAGGCTATTTGGTTGTTTCTTCGGTCTAGCGATCGCTCCGACTTGATGCGTTATGATAGCAAATTAAATAGAGCATTCATTTGATCGCCCTCAAGTGAGGGACTTCTGCTGA
>JANSWY010000176.1 GCA_024743255.1 bacterium
ATTGTGGTGAAGGGGGTCTAGCTCCTTGTCATGAATATGGCGGTGGAGATTTGATTTTTCAAATTGGTACTGCCAAATACGGAGTAAGAGATGATGAAGGGAACCTTGATGATGCATTGCTATCGGAAGTATCCAAACATCCGCAGGTCAAGATGATTGAAATCAAATTGGCCCAGGGAGCAAAGCCTGGGAAAGGTGGAATGCTATTAAAAGAAAAGATTACAAAAGAAATATCAGAGATCAGGAAAGTTCCAATGGGAGTTGATGCTTATGCACCTGCCAGACACAAGGAGTTTACTGATGTTGATGGGCTGTTCGACTTCATTGATAGAGTGAGGAAGGCTGCCAACAAACCGGTGGGAATCAAAATGGTGATCGGGCATACTGCCGAGATTGAGGACATTGCCCGCAAAATGAAGGAGGAACCAGGGAGAGGCCCTGATTACATTGTTATCGATGGTGGTGATGGTGGAACCGGAGCTTCTCCTTACGTTTTGAGTTCTTACGCCGGACTACCAATGAAACAAGCCGTAGCAGTTGCCGACTGGGCACTAAAAATGCATGGCGTACGTGACAAAGTTGTGATTTTCGCAAGTGGTAAAATAGCTACTCCTATTGAAGTGGCTGTAGCAATGGCTTTAGGAGCAGATGCGATTTATATGGCTCGTGGGTTTATGTTGGCACTTGGCTGTATTCAGGCTCTGGAATGCCATACTAACCACTGCCCTACTGGAATTGCAACACAAAATAAGAAACTAGAGAAAGCACTCAACATTGATGCTGCCGCACAAAGAGTAGCCACATATGCTGATGTTCTTTACAAAGAAACCCAAATGTTAGCTGAATCTTGCGGTTACGATAGTCCCGATAAAATCACTCCTGATGATATCATGATTGTAACATCTCCAGGCCATTTGGATTACCTCTCAGAACTTCATGGGATTTCTGCCTATGAAGCAAGTAGAGAGCGAAGAATGGCGAAAGAGCGTGGCATGACTGTGGGTGAAATGAAAATGAAGGAAGACCAGCAGGTGAATAGCATTTAGGAAAAAATGAAGAATCTGATTCTTGTTCTGATATTGCAGGTTTCAGTAAGCACTGCATTTAGTCAAAGCTTGGATTCATTGTGGGTTGTTGGGATTTCTGGAAGTGTGATGTGCTCCAACAAAAACCTTGAGCTGGCAGAGGCGGTTAGCATTCATTCAAATCTAGAACTCTCTGATTCTTCTTATTTATGTCTTATGAATGAGAAGAGTCAGTTCGTTGAAATAAGTGCTTCGGGACAACACAGCATCCAAAGCCTAACCTCTTCGATGATTCCTCATAACTCTGATCCAATAAATATAGCAGCCACAATACTTATTGAGAGACTAGCTAATTACAAAAGGCAAACAACAGGTTCAGTACAAGCTGGAATGCCTCCTCCTATTTACCAAGTTATGCCGGAAGCAAGTAACTGTCGTGCTAACAGAAAAGTATTAATTCCCTGGAGGTATACTTATGAAAACAGGTCAATAGATCATGATGGGTTTCAATTGTTAATTAAGGATTTGTTCGATGATACGATTAAAATATTCAAAACATACGAAATGGAATTTTTGCTCGATTTGTCTGATCCAATTTACGATTCAGCTGAATACGCATTTTTATTTTCCATCGAACTAATTAAAGAAGACAATTATCGCGATCGATCGCAGAGCTTCACTAAAATTTTGGAGGATTCAGTTTCAAGAAGAATTGATAATGAAATAAATGAATTTCTTAGGTTCCAGTATCCAACAAGGATGTTCTTGATTGCACATTACTTAGAGAGTGAAAAGCTGTTTGGTGAAGCTAATCTATATTGGAATGAACTGCTTGCAAAT
Source organism: bacterium (assembly GCA_024743255.1). GTDB lineage: Bacteria > Bacteroidota > Bacteroidia > Cytophagales > Cyclobacteriaceae > JANSWY01. The sequence goes on from JANSWY010000176.1 coordinate 1,866, forward strand.
TACAAGGGTGATAAGCTTAAAATAGTTTATGAGCGATACATTGATAAAATGGACATCTATAGATAATGGGACGGTTAAAATTTCTGTTGGCACTAATTATTGTATCGTGCTCAGCGCCTGAGGAAAAGGTGAAAGTATATGAGCCTGGTCAAGCAGTGGAGTATTTGGTATTTGAAGTGAATCCTTCAAAGGTGAAAGAATTTACCCAACTCGAACATGAAATCTGGAGTCAAATGCTATCAGAATACCCTGGGTTTATTTCGAAGGAGATTTGGTTGAATGAGGATAAACCTTCGGAAGTGACTGTCATTATTTACTGGGAATCAGTCAAACTTTGGAAGTCTGTACCAGAAGATGCAATAATGGGGAGCATCCGTAAATTCGATGAAGCGATAGGTGCGGAAAATTATAAATTGGTGGAAGAACGGCATCTTGACAATAAGTGGTTTAAAATTTCTGAGTTTAGAAATACTTCAAATTAATCGTTTCAGTTATTTTCGTTGGAAACAACTGAATCCATGAAAGACATCCTTCTTCTGCACGGCGCTCTTGGTTCGAAAGAGCAGATGAATCCGATAGCCGAATTATTGAAAACAGATTACAATATCCATTCATTCAATTTTGAAGGACATGGAAGTTTCTCTTCAAATGGTGATTTGTCAATGACTCTTTTTGCCAATTCAATCAAAAAATACATCACTGACAATGGGCTCAACAAGCCTGATGTATTTGGGTACAGTATGGGTGGATATGCAGCATTAAAGTTAGCATCCTTTGAAAGTGAATTATTGGGCAAAATCGTTACCCTTGGAACCAAACTAGACTGGAGTGAAGAATCGCTGAATAAAATGATGGGGATGTTCAACCCGGAAGTCATTGAGGCTAAAGTTCCTAAGCTTGCAATGGGTCTGGCTAAAGTTCATGGAGAAGATAGATGGAAATCGCTGGTAACCGAAACCGGAGAAATGTTAAAATCACTGTCTTCTACCGAGTTTATTAAGGATGAGGAATTTGCCAAAATCGAGAACCAGATAGTTTTAGGGATTGGCGATAAGGATGTCACGGTTTCAGTTTCAGAGACGAAAAGAGTTAATGATTTCCTTCCAAATTCTAAAATCCAAGTTTTAAAGGATGTACCTCACGAATTGCATAAGGCAGACTTAAATGTCGTGATGTCTTTATTCGATTAATATCTTCTTGAGTAACTCTGATGACTCCAACAGTGGTTGATCTATTGGTAAATAATTAACGCCTTCCCAATATTCTTTATCGAATGCCATTGGCTGGTCCATAAAAACTTTACCAGAAGTGAAGACATCCCTACTCCTGATTTTATTGACATCTTCAGTTTTGAATCGATTCACCACATATTCGCTAAGTGTTTCGTAATCAGCGTAGAACAGGTTTTTCTTCTTTCTTACTTTGAATTCTGTTTTCAGGCTCACATAATTCATCGCCAGTTGGCCATCAACCATAGTGTAATTGATGTAATATTGGGCTCGTTGAAATCTGGTCTTTGTGCCTTTCCCTCTTTTAACAACAAATCTATCTTCCTTACCTTTCAGCATTTTCTTATTTAGCTCAAATTCCACTGCTCTGATCGCCAGAGTGGTTCGATCTATATACAGAATGCCTTCATACGGAAATCCATCTGCATATTCCTTTCTTTTAAATTCTATTACATAAATTGGATCTCCTCCAAACTCCACTACGTTCTTGAATGAAAACGAATAGTGCTTATTAAACTGATTCTGATCTAAAAATCCGGGACGATTCTTCACAACATCCAACTCAAAACAGCTCCTTAAAGAACCTTTGATTTTAAAGTCTACAGTATCGATATAGATGGGATCAGTAAACTTTCTACCCTTAAGTAATTGCACCTGATCATTACGACTTGAGGTGGTATAAGGGGTGTTATAAACTCCAAATACAGCTTCGGATAATGTAACAACCTGACCATTTTTCAAAACTGCTTCTCTAAAAAACGCTGATGCATTGGTAGGTTTTTGCAGGTAATTGGTTGGGATTTTCTTGAGGACCGATTTAATCAATTGCTCTGCCGGAACACTTAGAATAATGACTTCTTGTAAGGTAATGTAGTCGCCTTCGAGTCCAACATCACCGAGTTCCTCATCCATTCTTAAGTCAACTTGCTTGGAATGATATCCCATTGCATCAATCTCAATTAATAGATCATCATTGTGACATGGCATGTTGATCACAAAATTACCATCACCATTACTCACCGTCATTTGTCCTGATCTCAGTTCTTGTATTGTGGCACGAGGAACCGCCTTTCCGGTAAGAACATCAAATAGCCTTCCTGTAAAAACCCTATGGCATGAATCCTCCAGAAATGTAAAC
>JANSWY010000136.1 GCA_024743255.1 bacterium
GGTAAATCACTGCCTTATACCATCAATCAAATTGGGTCTATGTTTAGTGTTTTTTTCACGGATCAAAAAGTGATTGACTTTGAGACTGCTAAGTCTTGTGATACCGCTAAGTTTGGAAAGTACTTTCAAAATATGTTGCAGCAAGGAGTGTATTTAGCACCTTCTCAGTTTGAGACACTATTTGTTTCAGATGCTATTAAGCAAAACGAGGTAGCCCATTTTCTTGATGCATTCGAAAAATCTATTCTGTAGTTAGTACAGCCAAAATGAGGCGGCAATTTCTATCGCCAGGCCAATAGACAGAACAAACCCATACATCCAGCCTGTAAGCGCAAACTTCACTAATGTTTTGAACCAATGCTGTTTATAAACAGTGATGTATGATATGTAGGAATATAGCGTAACAAGTATGAGCGCAATTATCAGTGTGACATTCACAATATTGGGATCAAATATCAACGCTACCAAAAACGCCAGACCATAGAAAAAGAATGCGACCGAATGGATGTGCAGTGAGTGTATTAAATGCTGAATATATAAGATCTTTCTGGTTACATACAAGAACTTCAATATTAATGCGAATAGTGGTAGCATGAGAAACATCATGATTGGCAAATTCTTCAAAGCATATTCAAAAAATGTATCCGAAGACCTTCCAACCCGCACGATTTGACGAGTGAGTTTTGCTCTGGTAGGATCCATCTGCTCTACATGCATTGAATCCAGTATATCTTGAGTGCTATAGTTGAGATCATTCTTCATGCCCCGGAAAATCCTCCATTGGGCATTTGTCATTGGCCATCCACTATCATCATTAAATATGCTATCGCCTAATGTCGGTACTTTAAATCCAGTCGAATCAAATTTGGACCTGAATTGATTAAACTTTTTTTCATCTACCCCAAGACTATCCAAATTTAAGCTGTCAGCCTTAACGAATGCATCATTTATATCAGTTATAATATCTTCAGGGATTTGTTCTAGCTTCACACTATCTGGTACAGGGTTAGCGAAAGCTTGATTGTCCTCAGAAAATAGCTCAGAATGTTGATCCAGATATAAGCTCATCAAGAAGAAATAGAATAAGCTAACAACTAAATAGAGTCTAATAGGATTAGCATAGTTCTTTCGTTTTCCCTGATTAAATCGGTTAGTAAGAAACCCAGGGTTGATAAGAAATGGGATAATGGACCTGCCAAACCTTGAATCCAAGGAGAGGTAGTTGGAGAAAAACTCGCTGATTAGTTTTAGAAATGAAATATTGCGATCATCATTTTCTTGTCCACAATGCGGGCAGTAATTAAAATCTACGCTAATGCTCTTACCACAATTAAGACAAGTGTCTGATTTTTTCCATCTTTTCATTCAGAGTCCATCTTTTTAATTTGGCGGTTAATTAAAAAAGAAATTCCCCAAAGTCCAAGTGCGGAAAGAGTGTAAAACCATTTTTCCTCCTCATACCGCAATCCTATGTAGAAAAGTATTACAGCTCCAGCAATAAACACCCAATTTAGAATAATCAGTAACTTTCTTAATTCCATTATAAATACTTTGTAGCTTCTTTTAAGTCCTCTGGAGAGTCAATACCAATACTTTGATGATCGGTGAATGTCACATTGATTTTGTATCCATTCTCCAACCACCGCAATTGCTCCAATGATTCTGATAATTCTAATGGGGATGCCTCCAATTGACTTATTTTTGTTAATATATCTGATCTGTAAGCGTAGATACCAATATGCTTAAAATATTGGGAGCCACTCATTTCGGTATCGTTTCTTGAGTAAGGAATCTTGCTTCTGCTGAAATATAAAGCTTCATTTCTTTTATTGATCACAACCTTAATTTCATTTGGGTTACCTAAAATTGAATGGTCTTCCACTTTTTTTAGTAAAGTCCCAATTTCAACATTTCCATCAAGAATTGAATTTAGATTTTCTAGTGTCTCTGGATGCACAAATGGTTCATCTCCCTGGATATTTACCACATAGTCATATTTTGATGAGATAGTTTCAAGTACTTCATTACATCGTTCAGTACCATTCATGTGATCTGAAGATGTCATCATTGCATTACCACCCAATGATTTAATATTATTGAATATCCTTTCATCATCAGTGGCAACTATCAATTCCGAATAAGAATTGCACTTTGAAGCCTGCTCATACACCCTTTGAATCATCGTCTTGCCTCCAATATCCACCATGGCCTTGCCAGGAAATCTTTTGGAAGCATACCGACTTGGAATTACACCAAGAATTTTCATTCAGCAAACATGGGGAATCAAATCCAATTTTCAGGAGGTTTTCTCTTTTACTTTTAAGGATGTTCCTTCTTCGGCGATTACCTCAATTTCTACGTCTTTCTCAATATAATTGCCTCTGGCAAAAGCATCGTAGATTTCTCCATCAATCATTACCTTTCCACTAGGACGCAGAATTGTGTAAGCAGTACCAACTTTTCCTACGAAAGATTCTTTTTTGAAATTTGAAGTGTAACCCTCAGATTTTTCCATAGTCTCAGATAGCGCAATTCGTTGAAATATTTTGGAATTAGCCAACCTGGCACCTCCCAAAAACACAACGACCACTGATCCCATCAGGCCTGTGATTACTGCAGCTGAAGCAAATAACATTTCATCCAAACGTACAAAGGAGAAATCAAAAGCATCATTGTTGACCATCATTAAAATCAATGAACTAACGGTACACAATATTCCCAAGACACCTGCAACACCAAATCCCGGTATGACAAATATTTCCACAGCAATGAGCACAATCCCTATGAAAAAGACTACAATTTCCCAGTTGGCAGCAAGACCATTAAGATAATATGGTGTTAAATATAAAATTAGAGCTATTACGCTGGCCATTATTGGGAAACCCACACCTGGAGTTTGCAATTCGAAATACAATCCTCCTATTATGACTAACACTAATATTCCACTTACAAATGGATTCAAAAAGAATGCAATGATTTTTTCAGAAGCATCTATTTCAAATTCTTCAAGATCGTAATCTGAGATTCCTGATCTTTTTAATATTTCATCTATATTGGATACCTGAGCTTCGCAGAAACCATTTTCAATAGCCTCAGAAGTCGAAAAAGTAATAACCTTACCATCTTCACTTACACCTTCCACAACCAAAGTTTCATCCACCATTGCTTCAGCGATATCAGGGTTTCTTCCGGTTGCCTCAGCTGTGGATCTCATGATTGATCTCATGTAACTCTGGTATTTATCCGGAGCAGCAGCACCATCTGCCGTAACCACGGTGGCTGCTCCAATACTTGCTCCACTTGCCATGTAAATACTGTCACAAGCGATAGATATCAATGCTCCGGCAGAAGCAGCATCTTTATTTATGTATACATATATCGGTTTTTCAAAATTGAGAACCCTGGTGCGGATATCATCAGCATCATTTAACGCTCCTCCGTAAGTATCCATCTCAATAATCACATAATCTGCATTTATTTCTTCAGCTTTTGTCAATGCCAATTCTGTATATCGGTTGGATCTTGGGTCAATATCTTCCTGGATCTTCATTAAAAACACCAAAGGTTTCTTTTCGGAATCCTCTTGCGCGATACTTGCGGTAGGGTTAAGATTGAAGATAATCAACAGGGCTAAACATATAGTTGCTATTCTCATTTTCAATTTTTTCTATAGGATGTAATTTTACTTAAATTTTAACAATTATTACTTGAATAATATTCCATACAAGTTTCATTTTCAGTTTTCCGCACCCATATGGAAAACAGAAATCGATCCCAGGTCAAAAATACTGGGGATTGAAATACGGAACTCCAAAGAACACTGGGTAAAGTTCAATTCCTTAGATATTTCAAATTTCTCATGGAAACTACTGGACTTTAGTTTCGAACAGGAAAGATGGTGGTCGGGTATAACAGGTGTAATGGAAGATGGTATCATTATACATGTATACGAAAACGAAGATAATCCGGATTTAAAATCTTTTTTTAAGATTGATTTCAATGGTGGAATTGAAGAAAATATTCAAAATTTTGCGGTCGAAGCTAACGGCAATGATGCAGTAACTGTTCCAATATTCTATGATATTGAAAATGAACACTTCAAGGAGTTTCAGGAGTTTATAGTCTCAGAATTGAATGTGCACCCCCAATTAGGTTGCGACTATCTGGAATACACTGATTATATCATATTATCTTATTATGTTCGTTCTAACAATGGTTTTGATTGCTTTCTTCTGGTTGTTGATCCGGATGGAAATATTAGGAGTGTGGATTTATTGGAAAAGCAATTGACTGGTAAGATTGGGAAGCCCTACTTTATTGTTGGCGATAATTTGTTTTTTATAAAGAATAAAAGTGAAATTTGTGTCTATGACCTTTCTTAGACTAATGTTGATTTTTGTTGGTATTGCAACTGCATCAGTATCGCTTGCCAACATAGAAGTAGATTCTCTAAGGCTCGAGAAGAGAGATGATGGAACATTTATTATTCATCGAGTGGAGTCAGGAGAGACTTTATTCTCATTAGCTAAACGCTACGGTGCTGATTTAGCAAAAATCGCTGAGGCAAATAAGCTTGATGGTTATTCAATTAATATTGGACAGATTCTTGAGATACCTCACACAGCTGAACCTAAAATTGTTAAAAACGACAAATCAACTTATCATACAGTAAAGAAAGGAGAGACGCTTTATGCTATATCTCACATTTACGGAGTAAAGCTGTATGACCTGAAAGAATGGAATGACCTGAAAGACAATGCCATTAATGAAGGGCAGATTTTAATGGTTGCCAAGGATGCGAGATTGGGATCTTCTACGACAACAGCTATTTCTAATTCATCAAGCGAAGTAACTACCACCAATAACACAGAGTCATCTGTAGTTGAATCTGGAAAGACGCACAAAGTAAAAGCAGGAGAAACTTTGTATGCAATATCTCGCCAGTATAATGTACCTGTTGATCAGCTACAGAAGCTCAACAACATGAGTGATAATAATATTTCGGTTGATCAAGTATTAATAATAGCTGCAGGGTCAAGTTCTGTAACGGAAAGGACTAATAACACTACTAATAGCAATACAGAGATTTCAAGCAATCAAAATTCGTCTGGGAATTCCACAACTTCAGAAAATGCGAAAACTAATAACAGTACAGAAGTGACTAATAATACAGAAGTTGTTAAGGTAGATTCTGTTCAGACTAATGAAAAAAGAAAGCGATTTGGTAATTCAGATACTCCTAGAGAACCAGGAGAATTTAATAAGGTCTTTGAGAAGGGAATGGCAATGAGAATTGAAAACTCACCAAAGACAAAAAAATACCTTTGTTTACACAGAACTCTTCCAATTGGTGCAATCATGCAAGTCAGGAATTTGATGAATAATCAAAGTATATTTGTTAGAGTAGTAGGCACCTTACCTGAGATCGGGGGGAATGAATCAGTACTTATCCGATTATCTGATATTGCTTATCAAAGATTAGGTGCCTTAGATGCTAAATTTCCAGTTGAAATTTCCTACATCCCAGAGTAATTGGATCACACTAATCTAAAAGAGTTTTTGGATCAAAAATATGAGCAATATAACCAGCCAGGTTTTATTGAGCATGATCCCGTATCCATTCCACATCTATTTTCGAAGAAGCAAGATATTGAGATAGCCGGATTCTTTGCAGCAACATTCGCATGGGGTCAGCGAGTCACTATTATAAGGAAATGCAAGGAGCTATTGCAGATTATGGATAATGATCCTCATCAGTTTATGTTGCATTCTTCAGAAGAGGATCTGAAGGGGTTTGTTGGATTTAAGCATCGTACATTTAATGATACGGATGCACTTTATTTCATTCAGTTCTTTAAGCAATTTTACAGGGAGCATGAATCTTTGGAGGATGCATTTGCCAAAGGCATGTCTGTTGGAGATGAAGATGTTAAAACTGCTTTGGTTTCATTTCACAACTCGTTTTTTGATCTGCCTGACTATCCAAAAAGAACCATGAAGCATGTAGCCACTCCTGCACGAAAGTCTGCTTGTAAACGTATCAATATGTTTCTAAGGTGGATGGTTCGCAAAGATGATTGTAGGGTGGACTTTGGAATATGGAATAACATCAAACCGTCACAACTTATTTGTCCTTGTGATCTTCACGTTATGCGTGTAAGTAAGAAATTAGGCTTAATAAGCAGAGATCAATCAGATTGGCAAACAGCTAAGGAGCTTACTGACAATTTGAAATCATTTGATCCAATTGATCCCATAAAATACGATTTTGCCCTGTTTGGATTGGGAGTAGAGGAAAAGTTTTAAGCTTTCCAGGTATCCGGGTTTTCTCTCCAATTTGAAAGAGTTTCCAGTTGGTCTGGCTGAATATAACCCATGCTCTGTGCTTGTCCCAACATTTGATTGTAGTTACTTAAGCAAAAAGCGTCTACACCTGCCTCTTCAAAATTCTTCTCAGCAATATCAAACCCATAAGTGAAAATTGCTCCCATTCCAAGCACTTCATAGTTTGATGCTCTGAGCGCTTCTGCAGCTTTCAATGAACTTCCGCCTGTAGATATTAAATCTTCTATGAGAACTACCTTTTGACCGGGAGTTACCTTGCCCTCAATCATATTTTCCATTCCATGGCCCTTAGGCTTGGATCTTACATAAATGAAAGGAATATCAAGAATGTCCGCGACTAGTGCTCCCTGAGGAATACCTGCGGTAGCAACACCAGCAATAGACTCAACTTCTGGGAACATCTTTTTTATTCCATCAGCCAGGTGTTCTTTTATTTCAGATCTTATTTTAGGAAAAGAAAGGGACAATCTATTATCACAGTATATTGGTGAGTTCCATCCAGAGCTCCATTTGAAAGGATCTTCCGGGCTCAATTTGATTGCTTTAATATCAAGTAGATATCCTGCTACTTTTTTTGCGATTTCCTGATCTAAAATTTGAATTGACATGCTGCGAAATTAATATAAATTTTGTCCTCATTCATCGAATTTTTTCAATTCAAATCAACAATTTAATTAATTTGTAACATCACTGGATTTCTCAATAGTTATGAAACTTTTTATCAATGACATCCCAGTAATACTGGAGGACCTTTCTGCTATAAATGATATGGAAAAGTATGATGTTGTATTGGACGGAACCAAGAAGAACATTCCTCACAAAAAGTTAATCGATGATGTTATTATGGTCAATGCTTCTCCTGAGAAAGTGGACCAGCTATTTAAATTAATGACTGATAAAAAATTCAAACAACTTGATTCAATTACTTTCGGTGTAGAGAATAAAAAGGAAGCGGTAAAGTACATCAAATCAAGATTTACGATTGTTGAAGCCGCCGGAGGAGTAGTAGAAAAGGATGGGAGGTTACTCTTAATTTACCGGCTGAAGAAATGGGATTTACCAAAAGGTAAATTGGAAAAAAAGGAAGGTGCAAAGAAGGGTGCCGTAAGAGAAGTTGAAGAAGAAACTGGTGTGAAGGTTGAACTAGGAGAAAAGGTATGTAAAACATGGCATACTTATACCAGGAATAAGAAATACGTACTGAAAAAGACTCATTGGTATGCAATGGGGTGTTTGCAAGATGACGAAATGGCACCTCAAACAGATGAAGGAATTGATGATGTAAGGTGGATGAACATCTCAGAAGTCAGAAATGCACTATACAATAGTTACAGAACTATCAGATACGTCATTCAGGAATACAATAAATCTTTGAAGAAATCACAGTGTGTAAGGTAGAAATTCAGAGACATCACCATCGTACTTATGAACCTCTCTAATAATTGTTGAGCTTACTGAAGCAAATTCAGGGGAGGTAATTAGGAAAATTGTTTCTAACTCATCATTCAAGTGACGGTTTATTTGAGATATAGAGTTCTCATACTCAAAATCCGTGGTGTTTCTTAACCCTCTAACCACAGCTTGAGCTTTTAGTTTCTTTGCAAGATTTGCCGTTAGTTCATTATAGGTGATCACTTTCACCCGTGGCTCGTCAACATAAACAGACTCAATTTTCTCCACCATATAATCAATGTCGAAGTACCTTTTGTTTTTTGATGAGTTGTAACCGATACCAACGTAGATTTCATCAAACATGGTTAGACTTCTTCTAACGATATCATCATGGCCCTTTGTGTAAGGGTCGAATGAACCGGGGAAAATGGCAATTTTATTCATTAGTCACAAAGGAATATGCTGAATACATCAAAATACTGATGATCCATAATTTCGTCAAATTGGTATCCGAAATTTAAGTAGGATGGCTTACTTCCAAACGAAACGTCACGGATATACTTATTAAGCAACTCAATGTGTTGAGATTGATGCTTAATATTTCCCCAAACCAGTACTTTGCTGTTTTTCTGACTTAGGCCAAGTTCTTTGAAAACAAGCATCATGTACTTCAGGTAATCATTACTCTTTCTAACAGCAAACTGATTGTAGTACTGAAGCTTCTGGTTCATAGTCACCACCATGTGCAATATGCCCGCATCAATTAGACAGAACATCGTTTTCTCATGAGTGTGATCATCGTATCTTAAAACACCTTCTATGAAAGCGCTACCTTGTTGGATAACCTGAATTTTCTTTTTTGGATATAAAGATTGAATCCAGTTTACCAGTTTCTTGTCGGCCGCAAATACGTTTACTGCATCACTACCGATGTGTTTATAGTAGGTGACTTCCTCTATATTCTTCTTGATCTCACTATTAATCACTAAATAGTCAGAAACATTATCCTTAAGGAAATGTGAAGAAGGAACAAGGGAAAATTTATGAGTCTTTAGCGAAAGCTTAATGGAGTTCCAAAACCCAGCTAATAGAAGGTGATGATTATCAAATAATGAATGCAAGACCTTCAATCTTGTGTTGATGGTCTTGACATTCTCAATTCTATAGTCTTCCAGGATTAGACATTTGTTGTCTCTGGTATCAGTTACACATAGTTGAAAGTCCCTGATTCCTACCTGCAAAGACAATGAGTAATGATGTAGGTTGTCTACATCAAATTTCTCATCCTTTATTTTCTTTACAAGCTTAAACGTAGATGTTGCTGCTGTATCCAAACTTTTTTACTCCCAGTTTCCTGCTACAGTTACAGTGTTTTGAGAACCAAATCTAAGTGGTTTTCTTGTATTATACTCACTTTCTTCGTCTCTTCTTGGGTCAACTGGCTTAGGGTTCCAAACCTCGATCACATCTACCAATACACCACTTTTTGTGATTTTATCAGCTCTTACCTCAAATTTTACATCATCGTAAACAGGTACATAAGCCAATCTTGATAAATCGAAATTAGGAATTTTAGAGAAAATTGAATCCTTTACGGAAACAGTTCCTAAAGTATCAAGTTCAATGTAGATACTGTCTGCACCGTAATCCAAAGGAATTACAATCTCTCTTTTATCTACAAGGTAAAATCTACCACTATCAATGAAATTGATTAGCTTATCCCAATCGCTGGTATATTGTCCGTTAACAGAAAGGAAAGCAGTCTGAGCATTTCTGATCAACTTAAGTTGGTTGATAATCTGATCCTCCTGACTTGCGATTTTCTTTTCAGTATTGATGCTAGTTGCAATGCTGTCAACCAAGTAATAAGCAAGACCGATTGCAACAAGAAGGAATACAATAGTAAAAATTCGATTTGAGTTCATTTGTAGATTTTTTTTGCAATTATAAATATTTTATCAGCTTTTACATAATGAAGTAAATGGCTAATTCAAGTATTTAACCTCTAAATTTAAAAGGCTGTCAAAACTAATCAAACCTTCTTTATTTTTCAGCCATCCAAACACTTTATGTAAATTTTCATGATGAATGGCATTAATTTCTGATTCTGATACAAATTTCACCTCTGAAATTATCTGCTCTCCGTCACCTAATTCCGGGTCTTTTCCCGTCATAAGTTGACCTCCAACATGATTTACAAGGAAAAATAACTCGATAGCATGAAGAGGGTCATCAATCAATTCATTTATGAAAATTAGGTTTTGGACTTCCACTTCAAGACCTGTTTCTTCAAGAAATTCTCTTTTTAACCCCTCAGCGGCTGTTTCGCCGAATTCAATTCCTCCGCCAGGTGGTATCCATAAGAAGCCATTTTTCCCAATTTCATTGTGCTTAACAAGTACTAATTCGTTATTCTTTATTAGAATACCACACGCTCTTACTCGTATCTTTCCTCCGTATAGTTCTTTAATGGAGTCAGAGTTTGTCAATTCCCTAGTAGTTTAATTTCTTTGTATGAATCAAATATACGATTTTGACGTTACCTGTTAAACTAATGTTAAAATCTTATGACCCAGGAAAAGTCACAACAGTTTTGACTTATTTTGAGTTGAGTTATTGAATTTTAAGCGATCCATATGAAAAATTTATTAGCACTTTGTCTGTTTGCAATAATATCTACAGCTTCATTTGCTCAGGAAGCAACTCCTGTAGTTGAAGAGGAAAAATTAACGTTAGATGGTCCTTACATCGCATTCTTTGAAAAATCACACGATTTTAAGGACATTACTCAGGGAGATAAAGTTGAACACATATTCGAGTTTGAGAACTCTGGAACTACTCCGTTAATTATTTCGAATGTAATGGTAACTTGTGGCTGTACAGCACCTGATTGGCCAAGAACACCAATTGCTCCAGGAGAAACTTCTCAAATAAAGGTTGTTTTCAACAGTACAGGAAAGATTGGAAGACAGAATAAAGTCATTACAATTGTTTCAAATGCAACAAACAATCCGGAAAAAATCAAGATTGTTACCAACGTTCTTGCTCCTCAGAGTTCTGAAGCGGGGGAATAAATAAAGAAGGAATAAAATTGAGAAGCCAACATTTAAGTGTTGGCTTTTTTTATGCCCAATGCCAACATAATCCAACCGATAATAAAAAACACACCACCGATTGGTGTGATAGGTCCAAAGAATTTTAAAGACGATATGGACAACATATACAATGAACCGGAGAAAAGAATGACACCACTCAAAAACATCCACCCAGATATTGCAACCAATTTTTGTTTGGTTATGTGATAGATCAAACCAGTGGCAATAACTCCAAGACCGTGGAATATATGATATAACACTCCTGTCTTAAATGTTTCTGTTGATCCATTTTCTGTTAGGACAGGTTGAAGTCCATGAGCTCCAAATGCTCCAATAGCAACAGCCAGACCAGAAAGTACTGCACCTGCTACTAATATGTTTTTAGTCTTACTTTGCATAGTTCCTTGCACCAAAAATTGCACTTCCAATTCTAACC
>JANSWY010000056.1 GCA_024743255.1 bacterium
CCCCTAAAAGGATACGGTTTTGCTCAAAAATAACAGACTCCTGTGCATACCCACAGATGGTTGTGACCATCAAAAAACTGGTCAGAATAGTTTTTGCCATATAACGATTGTGTTAGAGTTTAAGTTTCTGTCTGTTCAACCACAAAAACTCCTCCAATATTATATAACGGTTTAATATTCTTGATAAAATGAAAAAAGTACTTGGATTAGTGCATTTTGCATTGATCTGTTATCGAATCTTTTACATTTTATAGTAATTTCAACTTTCTTTAAACGACAGACCTATCTAGTTCTGCAGTTAGAAATGTCTTACGAAAACCCAAAAATACCAACCCAATGATGAAGGTCGCCTACACTTTATTGGTCTTAACGGCATTAGTATTTTGCTTGAGTTCCTGTAACAATGATGACAACACTGAGCCACTTGGCCTTTGCGATCTTGGAGAAGACTTTAAATGGACTCTTTGGTCGCCCAACTCTGAAACAGATGGTGAGAACTCTTATTTTCATGAGGCTGAATTCTGTTATTCAGAGGCAGACGAAGATTTGAGTGAAAGATACCGTCTGGATATTGAGTTTTTGGATACTGAACTAGATGATGTGGTCTTTGTATCGATAGTAAATGTCTATGGGTATGAAGATCGCCAATCGGCTGCTATCTTTTTTAACCGATATTTTAACCTATCTGACTTGTCAACTCAGGATGATGGTTTCATTGCTAGAGAAATTCTTGAATCCACATTTGAAGTTGATGGTTTGGACTTTGTTCAGCAGCCAGAATGTCCTGCAACAATGGATACTGGTGATTGTCCAACAGAGGTTGTTGCCGAGATTGCCGACTTTTTGAGTGCCCGTTTTAATCATGTCCGGCAGGATTTTCATCTGGAGAGTTATGAGCCTATCGATGTTGCCGGATTTAATTACATTATCAATGCGGTTCTCGATGTGGAATCAGTTGCGGTAGATCCGACTACATTGGAACCAGAGGATACTTCCATTACGGTAAGCAATTTGATCTATGTTCCAATTCAGCTCCCAACTACCAGCGAAGTGTTGGAAGCTTATCAAAATCTTTGAGGCAATTTTTTTGCCCTATTTAAAGAAATAATTGATTGCAAATATTCTATTGAATGAAAGCGTATTGGTAAAAGATAATGCCAAATTGGATGCGCTCTGTCTTAGAGTCGATTCTTCATTATTGCTGCTGTTGAAAACCGTATAGGTGTAGCCAATTCCTCCTAACCTTGTTTCAATCGACAATCGATCGTTCAATACATAGTAAAGACCTAATTCAGTAGAAACTTCAAAAATATCACCGTTGGTTTCAGAGTTGCTTTCGAACAAGATATTGTCTGTTTGCTGATCACGAATGCGAAAGTCTCTATTACTTTTTTGATAGATGTAAGATAATTCTGGACTTAAATAGAAACCGAATTTATTAATCAAAGTAAAATATTTGCGGGTGAAAACACCAAGCCCATAAGACCTTGCAGTGTTTTCTGTTATTTCTCTTTCATCCTCATCAATATCTAATATTTCATCATAATTGGTACTTACTATCAATCTGCCACCTATTAATACCTGGTCCTTAATGAAATGTGCGTAATAAGGAGAGAATGATGATGCCCTTGTAGTGGTTTCTCTCATGACATCTGGGTTTGTAAGATTATCTAATTCGAAATCTTCTTTTTCAAGAACAATTCCAAATGCTCCACCGATTAGTGACCTTCCTTCTGTTAGTGGTGAAATAAATTCAGTTTCTTCTTCCTGAGCAAACGACACAAAAGTTGTTAATAACATGGCAATTGCCAATAAGTGTCCTGTTGAGATCTTCATAATAAGTCTTGTTTAAAGTGAATGATGATATAGGAAGAAGGTTTGAATCAGGCTTAAGATAACTCAAGTTTGATTACAATCCCAAATAATTATTACTTCGCAAGATCAGCAACACACTTTATCCATTGCTCATTTGTATTCAGACTTTCAACCAATGTCCAGGTTTCTCCTCCGGCCTCTACGAATTCTTCTTTGTATTCTTCACCAACCTCTATAGTTGTTTCTAGACAATCTGCTACAAAAGCAGGAGAGAACGCTAATACCTTTTTAACACCATCCTCTGCTAGTTTATGTAAGGTATCTTCCGTGTACGGTTGAATCCATGGATCTTTTCCAAGTCGGGATTGAAAACAAGTAATATATTGATCATCAGATAAGCCCATACCAGCAGCTATTCTTCTGCTTGTTTCAAAGCATTGAGCTCTATAGCACAAGTGATTTTTAGGCCCCAGGGACTCACAGCAGCTACCTAATTTGCAATGGCCATCAACAGATCCTTTTCTTATCTGCCTCTCTGGTAAGCCATGGTAACTGAATAATACTTTTTCGTACTTGTCTTCTTCCATGTACTTCTTGCCAAGATTCACAAAAGTTCCAATGAAATCTTCGTGTTCAACAAAATTGGATACAAAATCTATCTGAGGGATAATCTGCCAATCTTTTACAACTTCCATCACTTTATCGATCACGGAACCTGTGGTTGCAGAAGCATATTGAGGGAATAGTGGGATTACTTTAATGGAAGAGACATTCTTTTCCATCAACTTTTTCAAGCCGCTTTCTATACTTGGACTTTGATACCTCATAGCAAGGACAACCTCGTATTCGTCACCCAATTCTTTTTGCACAGCTTCTTGCAAATCCTCACCATAGAACTTCAATGGCGAACCACGATCTTGCCAGAGTTTACGGTATTCTTTTGCGGATTTCGGGGCTCGGAAGGGAGCTATGATCAAATTGACCAACATCCACCTTGGAATAGCAGGAATGTCAATAACTCTTTTGTCGGAAAGGAATTCTCTCAAATACTTTCTCACATCACCTACAGCGGTAGAATCCGGAGTACCCAGATTGACCAGTAGCACACCTTTCTTTTGTTTACTCATTGTCTAAAACAAATTGGAAGTCCAAATAAAATATGCATAGATAGCAAATCTTAAAAAACGAGTGGCAGCCATCAACAAAAATCTTTGCAGAGGGAACTTAAAAGCACCTGTCAACATACAAACCAATGAAAATGGTAATGGTGTTGCAGCAGCCACTATCACGAGGAAACCTCCGTACCTGCGATATTGTTTTTTGTATTTGTCAAAAAAGTTTTCCTCAAGCTTTTTGTAGATGTTGGTTCGATGGAATGCTTTGCCAATATAAAAGCCTAAAACTCCTGATAGATAACTGATCATGGATAAGACAAAAACATTACCTATGTAGTCACCGGGAATTCCATTTCGCAGTGCCCAAACCATAAATAATTCAGGAGGAATAATGCCAAAAAAAACCTCAGAGATTGTAAAAATGCCGAATACCAGAATTGGTTTCTCATCTAATGGATCCAGTAAATTGTTATAGTCAACACCAAACCAATTCTTCAAAACCAATAAAATAGCAATGATAACCGCAAACCAAATCAATCCCCTCACCAGGTTTTTAACTAGAAATTGACTTTTTGTGATTTTTCTATTCAATGCTTACAAGTGATTTACTCTTTTGTATCAGTTACAGGGCTATCTGCTTCAACGGTTTTTTTCTGTTTAAGCTTTGCAAAAATTGCTTCCCAGTAGGGATCCTCCAACTCAGTATATCGATTATTGAATTGCGTGAGCTGAATTTTCACTGCGTAATTTAGCCTATTGATTGCATCCTGATAGTAGTCTTTTCTATTTTGAGGATGGAGAATGAAAAACTTAATAATAGGGAAACAATCTTTCCTAAGATCTCCGAGCACTCTGGCAACTGGTGGGGAAGATTCGGATTCCAATAACTGAATGCTGCGATTGCAATAAAGCCCAATTCCGTTAATTAGACGTGCATAGATGCTCTGTGGGTATTTATCATCAAACTCCTCCAACCTTTCCTCACAAAAAGCCTTGAGAATGCGAAGAGGCGGAAGACTCATTTTTACATTAGTATATACATCAGGCTGCCAAAGAATCTCTCTGAAAGTAAATATTGATGGTAGCAACTCCGTATCATAGTTTCTGTCGTCCCGGATGCTTTTTAGGACCGTGGCATTGAGTTTATCTACTGTCACATCGCCTGCAAAAAGCTTGAATTGCCATTTAGTTCCGCTTTTATCAACGAAATCAATAAAGTCCCATATTTCACTCAGTGCAATCTTCATGTAAGGGTGTTTCAGCCCTTAAATTACACATTTTCTGTATTGTCAGTACGTATTTGAAGAGTATTAATCACATTCTTGATCTGCTGAAAATGCCTTTCCTGATGTGCCAGAAGAAACAAATAGGCATCTCCAAGCTGAAATGTCAACAACTTTCCGATCAGAGAAATGACCTTGACAGATGTAAAATGTTGATCTTCTGTGCTTTTGTAATATTCCTGAAACTTACCATAACCCTCTTTAAACTTTGACAGGACTTCATCGACATTCAGATCACTTGTAGGAGTAGTAACCTTAAAAGTCTTCATCTTCATTCCTATTTTGCCCTGCTCTTTTGGTTTCAGACCATTGATCATCATTCCTGCCATCATTTTTACTTTGTAATGGTCTTTTACTGACCCGTTTAGTTTCACTTTCGAAAAACCCTTTTCAATCTGCGGTAAGTAATGATCGAAAGTTAAATTTAGATGTTCAATGCATTCTATAATGCTCCATTTTCCCTTTGCTGGTTGCTTGATTAAATCTTCAGGACTGATATTCCGGAATACTTGATACTCTTTATTCTGTACCTCGAAATAGTTTTCAATTTCTTCTCTTAAAGCCTTGTATGTCATTTTTATATTGAGTTTAAGCAAATGTAGAGATACTACAACAGGCTTTTCTTGATCTAGATCAAGTTCGTTCAGCAGCTTTTTTTCTCAATCTGCTCAGTGTTTCTGGAGTTATAGCTAGGTAAGAGGCCAAGTGCTTCAACGGAATCAGCTGAAAGCATCTTGGACTTTCTCGCATTAATCTGTCAAACCGCTGTTCTGCAGTGTGGGTCATCACATTAATCTCGTGTAAGGCCTTCATTAGAAATAATCGTTGCATCAATAGGCGGCCCCATCTCTCAAAATTTTTATACCGATCAAAAAGTTCCTGCAAATCATTGTAATGAATTCTCACCAGCTTGCTATCTGCCAATGCCTGTGTAAAAAAAGCAGTAGGTTTTCTGTTTATAAATGAATCAATGGAACCAGAAGGGGAATAGTCAAATGAGAATCCTATAACATGTTCCACTCCTTTGTTAATAAAATATCCTCTCATCACTCCATCCACCATGAAATACATGTATTGCTCCAGATCACCAGCCCTGGTCACATGCTCGTTTTTCTTCACTTCTACATATTCCAATCTGGAAACAAAATCGTCCCATTCTTCATTGGTCAATTTCGGTTCGCTGAAGTTAACTCTCTTTATTTCATTCAGTTCTGGAAAAAAATCCATAAGAAAATAACCTTGTGGTAAAATAAAATTAACAATAATTTGTTATGCTTGCATAATATTTTAATTCCATGTACAAAGTAGCACCTACATACTATGATGGCCAGAGTCTAGTATTGCTATCGGACCTTCCGAATAAGCAGTGCAATTCTATTGGTAAATGGATTGGTAATGGTAATATAATTTCTATCAGTGTAGATGGCAAGAGTTTTCATGAGTGCATTCGCTATGAAGATTACGAGCTGTGGTATAGAAACTATTTCCAGATCGACGGTAATTTTTTGATTTAATTAAGAAGCCGCACAACCCTTTTCGCATCACCCATCTCACCACCCTCCTCGCGGTGGCATTAGCCAGCTACGCTCCAGCCATTTCGGTCTCCTGCTTCACCTTACCCCCAGACTTGTCAGATCGCTTATCTTTTATTTCAATAATTGATTTTTTTTATTCAAATTCATGGCATGGAGAAGAGATGGGAATTTGAGGAGCGTCAGGATAAAGAGAAAATTCAACAGCTGTCAGAATCAATAAATGTAAATTCGTACATAGCAGAGATATTACTGCAAAGAGGAATTACCAATTTTGAAGAAGCCAAATCTTTCTTTAGACCAGAATTAAGCCAACTTCACGATCCGTTTTTGATGAAAGACCTTTCCAAAGCTGTCGATCGCCTGGGAGATGCTATTTTCAAAAACGAAAAAATCCTTATTTACGGAGATTACGATGTTGATGGTACGACCTCAGTTGCACTGGTGTATGGTTTTCTAAAACACTTCTCAGATCATTTATTATTCTATATTCCAGATAGACATAAAGAAGGTTACGGAATATCTGAAAAGGGAATTCGATTCGCTGATGAGAATGAGGTAACATTAATCATTGCTCTGGATTGTGGTATCAAAGCTCTTGATAAGGCTGACTTAGCGAAAGACTTAGGAATTGACCTTATAATCTGTGATCACCATTTACCAGGAGACGTACTCCCGGATGCTTTTGCTATTCTGGATCCTAAACAAGTAGATTGTCCTTATCCCTACAAAGAGCTTTCTGGCTGTGGTGTAGGATTTAAACTGCTTCAGGGGTTTTGTATCCAGAATACAATTGATATCAATGGACTTTACCAGTTTCTTGATCTGTTAGCCATTAGTATTGCTTCAGATATTGTCCCAATCACAGGAGAAAACAGGGTGCTAGCCCATTATGGTATCAGGAAATTGAATCATTCTCCATCTCCTGGAGTAAAGGCGCTTATGAATGTCTGCGGGTTTAAACGAAAGATTGATATTGGAAACATTGTTTTTGGAATAGGGCCCAGAATTAATGCGGCAGGAAGAGTGGGGCATGCTAAAGAAGCCGTGAATTTATTGATTGCAGGCTCTTTAGAAGAGGCAGAACAGTTTTCTGAGCAAATTGATTTTAAGAATGAGGAAAGAAGAGGACTGGATAAATCAATAACGGCAGAAGCAATAGAATTCATTGAATCAGATGATGCACTTAAAGAATCAAAATCTACCGTTTTATATGGAGAGTCCTGGCATAAAGGAGTAATAGGGATTGTAGCGTCGCGATGTATTGAAAGATATTACAGACCAACCATCATCCTAACAGAATCCAATAACAAAGCAACTGGATCAGCCAGAAGTGTGGAGGGTTTTGATATTTATGAAGCGATCTCAGAATGTAGTGACTTGCTAGATCAGTACGGTGGGCATACACATGCTGCAGGATTAACTATGGAAATAGATCAAATCCCTGCTTTCAAGGAAAAATTTGAGAAGGTTGTATCAAAAAGAATTTTACCTGAACAATTGATTCCATTGCTGAAAGCAGATTTGGAAATCCCATTTTCTTCACTGAATTACAGACTCCATAATTTACTTACACAAATGGGCCCGTTTGGACCGCAAAACTTAGAACCCATTTTTGTAAGCAGAGGAGTGAAACTAAAGTCTTCTCCAAGAGTTTTAAAGGAGGAACATCTTAAATTAACATTAATTCAACCTGGAAGTACACTAGTTTTTGAGGCAATAGCGTTTGGATTAGGATATCTTGCAGAAGAGATAGAATTAGCAGAAAGTATAGATGTGGCATATCACCTCACTGAGAATGAATATTTAGGCAATAAATCACTTCAGCTCATGATAAAAGACATCAAGCCCAATTCTTTGATTGCTTAAAATTCAATTGAATGATTATTTTTGGACTTTGTTGACCCAGATATGGACTATAGCATACTTTTTGATGGAAGTTCTGTGAGGTCAAACCGATAGAAAATAATGAAATTATCTGCAGAGCATTTAGTTAAGAAGTACAAGAAGAGAACAGTTGTAAACAACATCTCTGTCACCGTGGAGCAAGGAGAAATCGTTGGTATGCTGGGGCCAAACGGAGCTGGCAAAACCACCTCTTTCTATATGATTGTTGGATTGATTAAGCCCAATGATGGAAATATCTTCCTCGACAATGAAGATGTAACAAGCCTTCCAATGTACCAAAGAGCTCAAAGAGGTATTGGGTATCTGGCACAAGAAGCTTCAGTTTTTAGAAAGCTAAGTGTTGAAGAAAATATTCTTGCGCCTCTGGAAATGACAAAACTTCCAAAATCAGAGCAAAAGAAAAAGGTTGAAGAGCTAATAGAAGAATTTAGTCTTGGCCATGTAAGGAAAAACCTTGGAATGGTGCTTTCCGGAGGAGAAAGAAGAAGGACAGAAATAGCAAGAGCGCTTGCAACAGATCCAAAATTTGTATTGTTGGATGAACCATTTGCGGGTGTTGACCCAATTGCTGTAGAAGAAATTCAATCTATTGTAGCGAAACTAAAAGACAAAAACATTGGTATTCTAATTACTGATCACAATGTAAATGAAACTCTTTCTATCACAGACAGAGCTTATATCATGTCAGAAGGATCGTTGTTGAAAGCGGGGACAGCAGAAGCACTTGCATCAGATGAGCAGGTGAGAAGAGTCTATCTAGGAAAACATTTTGAACTTAAAAGGAAGATATAGTTGGAAATCATTAATTCCATAATCACGTGGGTGATGAAGAAGCGGATTCATCAAATTGAGCTTTTCTTAAAGTATCCAATTGATGTGCAGTATGAGTTGTGGGAAGGATTAATCAAAACCGCCAGAAACACTGAGTATGGAAAAAAATATGGTTTCAATGATATAAATTCAATTGCTGATTTTCAGCAAAATGTACCTGTAGTCAATTATGAAGGCATCTTTCCATATGTCGATCGATTGATGAGAGGGGAACAAAACCTATTATGGCCTTCAGAAATTAAGTGGTTTGCCAAATCTAGCGGGACCACAAATGCCAGAAGTAAATTCATTCCAGTTTCCCAGGAGGCATTGGATGATTGTCATTTTAAAGGTGGCAAGGACATGTTGAGTATCTACATGAACAATTATCCTGAAACGAAAATGTTTACAGGTAAGGGTCTCGCAATTGGAGGAAGTCATCAAATCAATCAATTTGATAAAAATTCTGAGTCATTCTACGGTGATGTATCAGCAGTAATCATGAAGAACCTACCACTTTGGGCACAAATGGCAAGGACTCCAAGTCTGGATATTGCCTTGATGGATGAGTGGGAGGAGAAAATAGAAGCAATGGCCAAGGCTACATCCATGGAAAATGTTACCAGTATTTCTGGTGTGCCAACATGGACTGTAGTATTAATAGAAAGAATACTGGAGCTCAAAGGCAAGAAGAATATTCTTGAAATCTGGCCAAATCTGGAAGTATTTATTCACGGTGCTGTGGCATTCGGTCCTTATAGATCTCTGTTTGAAAGGTTGATTCCTTCCAAAGACATGAGGTACATGGAAACCTACAATGCTTCCGAAGGATTCTTTGGTATTCAGGACCAGACCAACTCCGATGAGCTATTGTTGATGCTGGATTATGGAATATTTTATGAATTCATACCTTATTCAGAGTTAGATTCTGATCATTCAAAAACTTTGACTCTAGGTGAAGTTGAAGTGGGCAAAAACTACGCAATGTTGATCACTACAAATTCAGGATTGTGGAGATATAAGATTGGGGATACTGTGAGATTTACCTCTGTTAATCCATATAGAGTTAAAATTTCAGGTCGTACCAAACATTTTATCAACGCATTTGGCGAAGAGTTGATCATTGAAAATGCGGAACATGCAATTGCCGAAGCTTGTCTGGCCACAAATGCAGAAATAGAAAACTTCTCAGCAGCACCAATTTACCTGGAAGAAGGTAAAAGAGGAGGGCACGAGTGGATCATAGAATTTAGGAATGATCCAAATGACAAAGAGCTATTCGCTCAATTGCTAGACGATACTTTGAGAAAAGTAAATTCTGATTATGATGCTAAGAGATATAAGGATATAGCACTAATTGCTCCGGTGATCCATCATGCTGAGAAAGGCACCTTCCACGAATGGATGAAGAAAAGAGGCAAACTTGGTGGACAAAACAAAGTTCCCAGACTTTCCAATTCGCGGGAGTACTTAGATGACCTTCTGTTGATGCTTCAGCCTGCAAACTGAGTAGATTCCTAACAAATCTCATTTTTTAAAATCCTGTAATGATTACATTTGCCGGCTAACATTGTCGGTAATCACGATCATATTAGCTGATCACAATGCTTTTTAATGGTCGTATTTAGAATTTGAGTATGAAATTAAAACTTAGGGTAGGAGGTGTGCCAGAGCATTTTAATTTGCCATGGCACTTAGCGCTGGAGAATGACATTTTTAGTAAAAGTAACATAGACCTTGAATGGGTTGATTTCAAAGGTGGGACTGGTGCTATGACCAAGGCACTTAGAGAAAATGAAATTGACCTATGTGTTCTACTAACAGAAGGAATTGTTGCGGATATCATTCATGGAAATCCTTCTAAAATTATTTCCTCGTACGTCAATACTCCCTTGATTTGGGGAATTCATACCGGTATAAATAGTGACGTAAATCTCTACGGAGACATTTTTGACAAGAAGTATGCAATCAGTAGATATGGTTCCGGGTCACATTTAATGGCTAAAGTGGATGCTTTCTATAAGCAAAAACCATTAGCAGATGAGCAGTTTGTAGTGATCAATAATCTCGATAATGCCCTTGAGTCTTTAAAGGAAAACAGTACCGAAGTATTCTACTGGGAAAAGTTTACTACCAAACCTTATGTGGACGGTAATGAAATTAGAAGAATTGGTGAGTATATTACGCCATGGCCATGTTTTCAAATAGCTGCTACCAATGAAATTTTGGAAAAGGCCCCTGAGCAAATTGAAATGCTTTTGAATACGATTCAATTTGTTTGTGGGCAGTTTATGAAAACATTGGATGCCGTAGATCAGGTTAGTGTACGGTACAAATTGATTCCTGAGGATGCAGAACAGTGGTTTTATTCTACAGAATGGTCCACTAATAAGTCTGTTTCTAAAAAGATGCTTAAAAATGTGATTTATACATTAAACCAAGCCGGAATTATTGAAAGCGATCAGGTTAACCCAGATGATTTGAGATTTAAATTTTAAAATCAATACCCAAAAATGAGACTTTTTCTTTCTGCCCTACTTATTACATTTTGTTCCATAGTAGTTGCTCAACCCAAATTTACCAGGCAAGATTCTCTTCGAGGCTCAATAACACACGAAAGAGAATGGTGGGATCTTAATTACTACCATCTTCAGGTTAAGGTGGATCCTTCAAATAAATATATTTCTGGTAGTACAACAATTAGATATAAAGTATTAGAATCCAACAATAGGCTACAAGTAGACTTGCAGCCACCTCTTGTTTTAGATAGCGTTACACAGGATGGAATAGTGTTGCAGGTAGAATCTGAAGGCAATGCTCACTTTGTGAGTTTGGTTAAAGACCAATCAAAAGACTCTTACAATGAAGTAATTGCTCACTACTCAGGCAATCCAAAAGAAGCTATCAGGGCTCCATGGGATGGAGGTTTTAGTTGGAAGAAGGATGCGAATGGATTGGATTTTGTAGCTACCTCCTGCCAGGGATTGGGAGCAAGTGTATGGTGGCCTTGTAAAGACCATATGTATGACGAGCCGGATAGTATGATGATTAGTGTTACAGTCCCTCAACATTTGATGGATGTTTCAAATGGTAGATTGCTTAGTGTTGATCAAAACCAGGATAGTACCAAAACTTATAATTGGTTTGTTCAGAATCCAATTAACAACTACGGGGTTAATGTAAACATAGGAGACTATGTAAAATTTGGCGAGAAGTACGAGGGTGAAAAAGGAACTTTGGATATGGACTATTATGTACTTCGTGATAACCTTGAGAAAGCAAAAAAGCAATTCAAACAGGCTCCTTTGATGATGGATGCATTTGAACATTGGTTTGGTCCTTACCCATTTTATGAAGACGGCTTTAAGCTTGTTGAGGTTCCTTATCTTGGAATGGAGCATCAAAGTTCTGTTACTTATGGTAATAGGTACGGAAATGGTTATTTGGGAAGGGATTTAAGTCAGACCGGATGGGGTCTAAAATTTGATTTCATCATTATTCACGAATCAGGTCATGAGTGGTTTGCAAACAACATCACTTACAAGGATTGTGCTGATATGTGGGTGCATGAAGGGTTTACCAACTATTCTGAAAACCTTTACTTAGACTACCATTTTGGTAAAAAGGCTTCCAGTGAATATGTAATCGGTACAAGAAAGGTTATTCAAAATGATATTCCAATTATTGGCTACTATGGAGTGAATCAGGAAGGTTCGAGTGATATGTATTATAAAGGAGGTAATCTTCTTCATACTCTTCGTACAATACTAAACGATGATGAAAAATGGAGACAGATATTAAGAGGGCTTAATGAGACCTTCTACCATCAAACGGTCACTACTCAGCAAATTGAAGACTACATAAATGAGAGATTTGAGGCTGATTTAGCTTCAGTATTTGATCAATATCTAAGAACTACTCAAATTCCTGAACTTGAACTTACGGAGAAGGGAAAAAAGCTTTATTACAAATGGACCAATTGTATAGACAACTTTGAAATGCCTGTTGACATTTTAGTTGATGGTGAGCCTATGAGAGTGAATGCTACCACTTCAAAACAATCGGTCAAAGTTCCAGATGGAGAAGTTTATGTTGATCCGAATTACTATGTTGGAGTTAAAGAATAAGACTGACCCATTCAAATAAAAAAAGGCATCTTCTTGTGGGAAGATGCCTTTTCTATTTCTAATAAATTATTTCTTAAGACTCTGACCATTTGATAGAACATCCAACAGCATTAGCCGTGGTTTTAGGAACCTTTTTGCCGTCCAATAGAGCGTCCACAGCATCTTCTACGTATTTAGTAGATACGGATGATGCTGACTTAGGATTGTCATCAATAGCTCCAATGAATTCAACTTTATACTTGTCGTCCACATTGTTTAATACAAATACATGTGGTGTTTTAGTTGCACCAAATGCTTTTGCCACGTCTTGAGTTTCGTCTTTTAAATAAGGGAAGCTGTAGTTCTTCTCGTCAGATCTTTTCTTCATCTCATCAAAAGAATCTCCAGGCACTTTGTTCTCGTCATTTGGCATAATAGCAATTACCGGATAACCCTTACTGCTATACTTTTGATCCAGGTCCATTATTCTTTTCTCATACATTTTCGCGTACGGGCATGTGTTACAGGTGAAGACCACAATAAAGCCTTTCGCATCTGAGTAGTCCTTTAGGGAAACCATTTTGCCGTCAACATTTTTGAGATTAAAGTCTTCAGCATAATCTCCAACACCGTAGTATTCCAGCTCAATGTTGTCAGTTGCGTTTGTAAACAATACGGCAGCTACAGATACAATTCCAAGTGCCATTAAAAGCGTATGCTTCATCTTGTTTCGGATTTTTGTTAATTCATAAAATTATTCAAAACAGTTGAAAGTTCCCCCTCAAGAAACTGTTTTTCGTAAAATGCTTTCTTTCCACTTCTTCCATCCACTATTAAAGTGGCCGGAATAGAACCACTCCATGACTTATCAATTTTAGACATAAAGCTGTCATAAGAGATGTCATCGAGTAATATAACCTTGCTTTTGAGTTTTCTTGCTGCAACGAACCGTTCTACCTTCTCCATGTCTTCAACGAAATCCATACTCACCAGGTAAACCTCGACATCTTGATTGTCGCTGTTTAGTTTCTCAAACTCTGGCAATTCCTGAATACAAGGTTTGCACCATGTAGCCCAGAAATTAATAACTTTTACTTTGTCGGATTTTTCGCTGATTAGATCCTCAATGCCATCAAACTTGACGGCAGGAATCTCCTGAGCCATTAATTGTGTGGATATTAATAAGGCTATAGAAACGGTCCAAATTCGCATGCTCTAATATACGTTAAAAATGGGCATTTAGTTCTTTAAAATTATGAATTGTATTATTCTAAGAAGGTGAAGGAAATTCAGCAATAAATGACATGCAATGGTTGCGTATAATTAATATTGGCTTAAATTTCACGTAATGGGACATTTTGAATTATTGGGACTGCAAAAATGGCCATTCAAGCCACATTTTTTGGAGGTGCAAATTGATGCTCCAGAAGCTGTGCATAACTTGTGAATTAGACAAAAAAAAGAATGATTATTCTGCAAATTATATTTATCCACATTTTCAACAATTTATCCACAGAAAAATTGAAAATATCTATAGTTAATTGATATACAGTTAGTTACGAGGTGTAAATTAAATCAAATTTTTGTGGATAAGTGCAAACAGTTTTTTTTCAGGACTTTTTCAGGAAGTTTTCAACTTATCAAATGATAAAAAATGTAATGATTTGGAAATCAAGCACTTTTAATCTCTGTTTTGCCTTTTTAGCTTCATTCGATAAGCGTTGAAAATACTGGATTTGCTCACAAAACCGATGTATTTACCGTCATCTATCACTGGAAGGTTCCAGGCTTGTGTTAACTCAAATTTATTCATGACTGATTGCATTTTTTCATGAGTACTTACACTTGCTGGAGGCCTCTGCATCAGCTGGTTAACTAATATTTCCTGCCTTTTTTCTGCATCAAACATGGTTTCCCTGATATCATCCAGGGTGATGATACCTACCAGTTCTTGCTGATCATTTACTACAGGAAATATGTTTCTTTTACTTTTCTTTACCAACTCAACCAGATCTCCTACTGTTGCTTGAGGATCAATTTGTAAGAGGTCCTTTTCAATGATCTTTTTCAGATTGATAAGGCTAAGAACTACCTTGTCTTTGTCGTGCTGAATAAGGTCTCCTTTTTCAATCAGGTTTTTGGTGTAAAGCGAATATTTTTCAAAATAGTTAATGGTAGAGAATGCTAAAGCAGAGACCAACATCAGTGGGACAAATAAGCCGTATCCCCCGGTAATTTCAGCAATCAGGAATATGGCTGTTAAAGGAGCATGTAAAACTCCGCTCAGCAACCCACTCATTCCCACAAGTGTTGCATTGCTTGGGCTAATCTCCAAAGACGGCACAAGCCAATTCATTACTTTAGCGTAGAAATAACCAGTTACTCCGCCCAGGAATAAAGAAGGTGCAAAAATTCCACCGCTACCCCCTGCGCCAATCGTTAATGCAGATGCAACTGGCTTCATGAGCATGATGAAGAATAGAAATGCAATTAGTATTACGCTACTATCTTCAAATGAACTAAAGAAACTTCTGTCAAAGATCTCAGCTTCTTTTCCAGCTAAAAGTAGTTTGATGGTCTCATATCCTTCCCCATACATTGGGGGAAAGAGTAGAATCACAAGTGCTAAACAAATTCCTCCAACCGCTGCTCTTGCAAAACTGTCTTTAATCTTTTCCAGAGATGACTCCACTTTCGACATGACTCTTGTGAAATATACAGAGACAAGACCACAAAGAAGACCAAGTAAGATGTAGCTGATCGTATCGCTGGCAGCAAAGTCATCTTGCTGTTTGAAGTGGAACAGTATTCCATCTCCAAGTAGAGATAATGATATTAATGAACCCGTCACAGAAGCAATCAATATCGGGATGAACATGCTTATTGTCACGTCTGTGAGAATTACCTCAATGGCAAAGATTACTCCAGCAATAGGAGAGTTAAATATGGCTGAAATTGCACCAGCAGCTCCGCATCCTATTAAAAGAGTTCTTTTCTTGTAATTCAAATGAACCAACCTTCCAAGGTTTGATCCTATGGCTGAACCAGTAACAACAATTGGTGCCTCCAGACCTACTGATCCACCAAATCCCACTGTTATGGCACTTGTGATCATTCGACTATACATTTTACTCTGAGCAATGATGCTGCTCCTTTTTGAAATGACATACAGTATTTGAGTGATGCCATGACCCAGATGTTCTTTAAAAAAGTATTTAGCAACCAACACAGTAATTAGAATACCAATTAGTGGATAGCTCAGGTACAGGTAATTCACTCCTGTGAAATCAAGATTCTTTTCCAGAAGACCCTGAAGATTATGAACTGTTGTTTTAAGTACAACTGCAGCTAGTCCGGCCAGGATACCTACCAATCCACCAACTATCATAATGAAGTTGTTATTATTGATATGCTTTAGCCTCCAGACTAAAAAGTTATGCAGTAAATGAGTAAATTTCTTATTCGGTTTGATTTCCGGGACCGCCATTGGTTCTTGCTGGTTTCAGAATGTCCAAATCGAGGCAAAAATAAATCATTACAACCCATACTACTAATGATTAGACAAATAAAGGAGACATGTTTATATGCTGCGGACCTTGAGAAGACTGAGCATTTCTATAAAGAGATACTTGGATTGGATATGATTGGCAAAAAACCTGGTAAACACGTGTTTTTTAGAGTTGGGAATGATGTACTATTACTTTTCAATCCTGATGATAGTAAACAAAAAACAGAGCTTCCTGGACACTACGCGAGGGGTAAACAACACATCGCGTTTGAAGTCTCAAATGCAGACTATGAAAAAACCAAGCAAGAGTTGATTGACAAAGGTGTTGAAATTACCCACGAAGAACATTGGCGTGATAATATCCTGTCATTCTATTTTGAGGACCCAGATGGTCACGTACTGGAAATAATGAATGAAGGATTATGGGATTACTAATATCTAAACCAGTAATCCGTTAACTTCTTCTAATGCTTTTTCTACGTACTCAAAAGTTGAAAGAATATCTGGCTTACCATCTACAATGGCAATATCGTGCTCAAAGTGAGCGGATGGTCTTCTGTCGGCTGTTATGATTGTCCAGCCGTCATTTAATTGATTAATTCTGCGTGTACCCATGTTGATCATCGGCTCAACCGCTAGTACCAATCCTTCTTTTAGTTTAGGACCTCTTCCTCTTTTACCGTAATTAGGGACTTCAGGAGATTCGTGCATTTTTCTACCAAGACCATGTCCTACTAATTCTCTAACTACACCATAACCGTGCTTCTCGGCGTGACTTTGGATGGCAAAACCAACATCTCCAATTCTATTTCCAGCCACCATTTGCTCAATACCCAGGTACAAAGACTCCTTGGTAACCTTAAGAAGCTGCTTGATTTCGTCAGAAACTTCTCCAACCGCAAATGTATAAGCGTGATCCCCGTAGAAATCGTTTTTGATTGCTCCACAGTCAACAGAAATGATATCACCTTCCTCAAGTGGCTTACCGTTTGGTATGCCATGTACTACCTGCTCATTTACAGAAATACATAAGGTATTTGGAAAATCATAAAGACCTAAGAATCCAGGGATAGCTCCCTCGGCTCTGATATATTCCTCTGCAAGAGTATCAAGATGCAATGGCGTAACTCCTGGTTTTACCTCCTTTGCGATCATCCCAAGTGTTCTGGAAACTACCTGAGCACTTTCTCTCATCAACTCAATTTCTTCTCTCGTCTTGTAGTGAATCATATTTGCTGTATAGAATGTCCGCAAAAGTAGCCTATTTAAATAAAAAAACCCTGAAGTACTTTGACTTCAGGGCTTCATAAAATCTTTTTATTGTTATTTCTTAGATAACTCCTTCAAGTACATCTTTGATTGGAACTCTTTTTCCGTCTTTGAAAGAAACAATCCATGCATCTTTCACACCCATTTCTCTCAAGTACTTTTTGAAAGTATCAGCTTCCCAGTAATCTTTGAAGATTCCAAGAGAGTATCTCTTTAATCCGTTTTCATCAACTTCACCACTGAAATTCTTTCCTACTTGTAAGAACTTAGTAAGGTCCTTGTTCTTAAATGCACCGATCTGAACTTTGAATACAACTCCAACATTCTCGTCAATGTTTGAACCAGAGTTACTGCTACCAGTATTTCCCTGATTGCTCTCAGCAGCTTGCTTTGCTGCAGATAGCTGACTTCTTAAATCGGAAATTTGCTCCTGGTAAGTTGAGATCTGATTGTCTTTCTCAGCGATTCTATCATCTACTCCATCAAGATCGCTCTTCAAGCTGCTCACCTGGCTACTTAAAGACTTGTTTTGTTCCAATAAAGTCTTGTACTGCTCTGGTGAAAGGGCTTTAATTCTTTTTTTCCATTGTTTCTGTTCTTGCTTCGACATTTGAGCGTTTGCGTCTAGTGTGCAAAACGCTAATGCGATGATAGCTATAACTGAAAGTACTTTTTTCATGACTGAAAATTTGATTAACACATTGCTTAACGGCACTAATGTACTAAAATATCTTAAAAAAACCCAAATTAATAAATTAAATTATTGATTTAAGGTTCTTTTACTTAAATGCTGATAATGAATGAGTTAAGAAAAGAATAGAAATCCCTTTCGGCTTATCTTAACTTTTTAAACTACCAATCATGTCCTCAGGTTTTACCCATTCGTCAAATTGTTCGTTAGTTAATAAGCCTAACTCAATCGCTGCTTTTCTTAAAGTTGTTCCTTCTTTATGTGCCTTTTTGGCAATTTTTGCAGCGTTTTCATAACCAATATGTGTGTTAAGAGCTGTTACCAACATCAATGAGTTTTCTAGCTTCTCTTTGATCATTGGCAGGTTTGGTTCAATTCCTACGGCACAGTTGTCGTTGAATGATTGACAAGCATCTCCTATTAAACGAGCTGACGTCAATACATTATAAACCATCATTGGCTTAAATACGTTCAGTTCGAAATGTCCTGTCATACCTCCGGCAGAAACTGCAACATCATTTCCTATCACTTGAGCGCAAACCATGGTTAATGCTTCACATTGTGTAGGGTTAACTTTTCCTGGCATAATTGAAGAACCTGGCTCATTCTCAGGAATAATTATTTCACCGATTCCACTTCTTGGACCAGAGCATAACATTCTGATGTCATTACCTATCTTCATCAAACTAACAGCTAATTGCTTTAACGCTCCATGTGTCTCCACCATTGCGTCATGTGCAGCTAATGCTTCGAATTTATTTTGAGCACTAACAAATGGCTGGCCAGCATGCTTTGCAATTTTTTCTGCTACTAACTCAGCATATCCTTGTGGAGTATTTAGTCCTGTTCCAACAGCAGTTCCACCAAGAGCAAGTTCTGAAAGGTGATCTAAAGTGTTTTCCAGCGCTTTGATTCCATGATCCAATTGAGAAACATATCCAGAAAACTCCTGACCAAGACTTAATGGTGTAGCATCCATAAAGTGAGTTCTTCCGATTTTCACTACATCCATATTTGCTTCAGCTTTCGCGTGAAGAGTATTTCTAAGGATTTTAATTTTTGGTATTGTATCCTCAACTATTGCTTTGTAGGAAGCAATGTGCATTGCCGTTGGGAAGGTATCATTTGATGATTGTGACTTATTTACGTCATCATTTGGGTGAATGACTTTAGAGTCATCAGTAAGAGTACCTCCATTTATGACATGTGCTCTATTGGCCACTACTTCATTCACATTCATGTTTGACTGAGTACCAGAACCAGTTTGCCAAACCACAAGTGGGAATTGATCATTTAACTTGCCATCCAGGATTTCATCGCAAACTTTTCCAATAAGGTCTGACTTGCTTTTATCCATTACTCCCAATTCTGCATTGGCCTCAGCAGCGGATTTTTTCAGAATAGCAAAAGCTTTAACGATTTCGAAAGGCATCTTCATGTTCTCCCCCCCGATTTTGAAGTTGTTTCTACTTCTTTGGGTTTGAGCTCCCCAATACTTATCAGCGGGTACTTCTACGTTACCCATTGTATCTTTTTCTATTCTGTAATCCATCTTTTAATACTTATAAAGTTGATTAGTTCATTTTCGAGTGCAAATTTAAGTCATAAGCCTCAAAAAAGAGCCAGATCGGATTACTTCAGAAAAGAAATTTGGGGTTATTCCAATGTGCTTACCGGAGCGACAACATCAATTGATTTATTAATCAATTGTTTTAATGAAATGATCTCTACAATTGATAATACAAATATGTAATCAGTACCCTTAGGTTGCACGATCTCAACATCCGCATAGGGGCTGGAATTGTTGATCATTGCTGCTAAGTCAATATCATTGAATTGTTCCCATAAGGAAATGAATTGCCCTGCTGTAAAGCACTGATACCTGTTATTGTAATTGAGGAAGAAGTTCTTTTTTCTCTTGCAATAGAATACCGAGGCGTTGTGATTGCTCGCTATTTTCGTAAGAATTCGTTGATTATCCATAGCTGTGGTGGTTTGTGATAATGAATATACAGACAATAATCATAAAACCCTGCCAGAATTGGCTAAGCTGTTATTAAAGTAGAGTGAATTGGAATTAATCAGGGATAGACAAAAAATGGTGTAATGAATTAAAAATCAGGGCTATCTGATAAATTCAAATAGCCCTGGTAATATTTTTAAGCGTTTCCGCCATCATATTGAACACTCAATACTTGTTGTTCTAATAGGCCAAGTCCAATTTTGTCCTCACCAAGAACATCAAATAATTCTAAAGTTCTTCTCGCTACAAATTCCTCTTCAATTTGCTCCTGAACAAACCATCTCAAGAATTCCTCAGTTGCGATATCTCCATGCTCTCTGCAAACTTTCACCATATTATGAATAGAGTCAGTAACTGCGATTTCCATCTCTAATGCTTTTTCGAATACACTTCTTAGAGTTGGGAATTCATGTTGTGGCATATCTGTGCCCGGTGATACTGCATCACATTCCATATCAGTTAAGTAATGGAAAAATTTCAACTGATGTACTCTCTCCTCATCTGATTGTTTGAAGAAGAACTCAGCACTGTTATCGTATCCTCTTACATCGCACCAAGCGGCCATAGCCAGGTATGCTGAAGAAGAGTGCGCTTCCATTTTGATTTGTTTGTTGATTAATTCAACTATTTCTTCTTTTAAGACGTGGTGTCTTCTAAGTATATCTTTCATCTTAAGGTTCTAAATTTTTTGTGATTCGAAACTAAAACTTAACCTACTCAATTTAGAGTTTGATTGTATTCTAATTTCATAATAAATACGTTGCTAGTAAATGTAATATGATTTCACTAAGAATTGTTCCGGCAATCCGGTGGACTTTTGTAATTTGAAATCGGTCTAATTAAGAATTAAACCTTTCTTACTATTTCCCTGTGGATTACACTATTTAGTTCGAGCATGGTGAATGCACCTGCTAGTACCTCCCTAAGTTCCAGTATTTCATGGATTGAAAGCACCATTAATCTATCGCAGTGTGGTAAATAAAGTACTTCAACATCAGGAGCTTCTGTCGACAACAATTGAGGGAGGTCCAACTGTTGAATTTTCCTTTTGAAAGAAATGAATTCACAAGCTCTGAATTCCAATTCGTCGTTGAAGAATCTTAAAATATAGCTGTTTGTGCTGTCACTCTGAGATAGTGAAGCATTTCTGGTTTTGTAAACCAAATGCTCGGTGGAGGTTGCTGTAATCATAGTTTAGGGCACTTCTTGCAGTGTCTTCCTTTCTTTTTGTATTTCTTACAGCACTTTTTGAAAACACACTCTTCAGAAGATATCATAGATCTGTCGAATGGAGACCCTAAGGTAGGTTCCACGGCATTTTCTCTTAATATGTAGTTCTCTTCTGTCATGATTTTTATTTAGACTTAATCTAAATTAGGGCAAATATAATGCAAGGCCTCCTGAATTTGCAATAGCTGAATGAAGAAAAAATCTGACTTTTGTCAATAAAGTATAGCAAACACTTCTTCAAAGATTTCAGCTTCACTGTAGGCTCGCAATATTTGCTCTACTTCGATTTTATTTAATGCGATCCCAACATTACTTTTTGAGTTTTTAAGAAGAACGCTCTGACCTGTAGGGTAATGTTTATTGTAATCTTCTTCATACAGATTGCAAAGTGTTTCTTTGAATTTGAAATATTCCTTCTCATCAAAAACAAGATGTACGTTTCTGAAGATGATATTGTACATCTTACAGTTTCTGCAACGAGAAATAATCGTGTTCTTGTATTCGCTTAAAGTAATTTGACTGTTGGTGGCGCACATAATTAGTTGGGTTAATTGGTGCCTCAATGGCCGACTCTAAACTAATTGAGTCAGCCATGAGGACTTAATTTTCTACTTAGCTGCTAGTTGAAAATCACCTGATAAATGGATTTTGAAGATTTCTTCAATCTTTGGTAGAGTAGAAGCAGAGTCATAGTTTGAGCCTTCTACTTCTTTACCAAGAGCAAATAGTCTTTGGAAAAGCACTTTGTCATCTACCTTCATATTGATTGCCAGATCTTCTTTTTTATCAAAGATCT
The DNA here is from genome assembly GCA_024743255.1 of bacterium. GTDB lineage: Bacteria > Bacteroidota > Bacteroidia > Cytophagales > Cyclobacteriaceae > JANSWY01. The sequence continues at coordinate 22,087 of JANSWY010000056.1, forward strand.
GAGTCCATACTTTTTTCACATCGGTCCAGTAACCTTCATTATTGTCCCACCATGTTTCAGCGATTTTGCATTTGCTGTCTGCAACTTTAGTATATGTGTTCCATCCTTTTTCGAATGCTAGGATTTCATCATTCGATTCTCTTTGGATTTTCTCATTATCCTGCTCGTGTACCCAACCATAAGAAGTAATCTCCTGACGGTTTCTTCTTTTCATTACATTGTAATCGCTTCTCTTGCTAAACTCTCTTCTTGGAAGTGGAGCATCTGTTGTAGATTCCCAATATTGTCTTCCATCAGAAAGCACCCAGGTTGCTGAACCTTCATATCTTGGTCCGTCATCTACCTGATATACTTTTTGAGTCCATTGTCCAGCTACCTCTGATTTGTCTTTCGAGCTGTAAGTCCAGTTATTATTTTTATCGTAGGTATAAAAATCTGTGTTTTCATAAATCCAATCTTGTCTCCAGTGTTTAATGATCATTGAATCCCCGATCACCAATAAATGCTGAAGTGAAATTTTGTTCTTTGACTCCTCTATTGGTAATACCAATTCCAAAGCACCAGAAGCATATTTATCGTGATACTCATAATTCTTATCCGGACTAAAAGTCTCGCTGAAATTGAATTTTACTTCATAGCAGCCGCACATAGATTTGATTGCGGCGATTTCGTCTTTCTTTTTGTTTTGGCTAAATGCTGAGAGTGTAGCTATACACATGACAGCTGTCATCAAGTATTTCATAATATTGAATTCTATAAGTTTTTAAAGTAGTTCGTATTGTATTTGCGGGAATCCTCTTTCTCCGGTTGTTGCATCAAGCATTCTTGTGAACTTGAGCTTGTATAGGTTGTCTTCAGGATCTTTGATTACATAGAACCTGTCTTCACTGACGAAGTATGTAAATGTTTGAAAGTCCAAGTATCTCCAGGAGCTTCCAATGCTGTTTACATCTCCACTAAAGTCAAGATCAGCAGCATCTTCTGCGCTGAATGAGTCGTAGCTCGCCCCAGTTTCAGTTAAGACCTGAGCAACTCCCTCAGTATTTCTATTCTGAATTACATAGTCGTTATACTTAAAAGGGACAAAGGTCATTCCATCCAGAGTAGTTGTTGCCGTGTAGGTTGTAAATGCTATATCCCAGGAGGATTTCTCCGGCTGCACGCTTACGATGTTTCCACTTAAGCTGGCAAAAATGAAGTTGAAGTTGCTGTCTTTAGTGATTTCTAATTCATCAAAAGAAGTTGCAGCAATTTCCGCATACTTTAAAGTATAACCAGATCCATTTCTGATGATTCTAACTTTCATCCAACCTCTGGCATTTCCCTCAGGGTCTGTTCCTCTATTTATAATGTATACAGGGTTATCACTATCAGTTGAGGAAATTTCACTAATTGCTGTCTCATTGAGGTCTCCTGTTGGGTAATCCGCCCAGGTGATACTTTCGCTTAACCAGTCTGGAGATTGTCCGGAGTACAAGGTGCTTTGGATCGCTCCCAGATCAAGCTGAGCATTCATGCCAACAGTATCATCTGCGGTTACATCATTTAGAGAAGTCTTGTCCAGAGCTTTTGCCAGCATTCCTAATGAGGAGTTAAGAATTACGCTAAACTCATCACCACTAGAGAATCCTAAATCCCAGCTATCTCTTGCAACTACAGTTTCTGTTTGTCTGCTAAGGTCAACATAAACCTGATTTGGTTGAGTTGCACCACCTACGGTTAAATCTAAAGTAGCTCCTGATGAAATAGGATTTTCCGCGAATGTCACAGTTACCGTACCATTGGTTCCAACTTCTCCTGTTTCAGGAATACTTGATAATGAGATTTCAAAAGACTTTATTTCACCGAACTCGGGATTCAGAAGTTTGGTAATGGTAAGTGAGACATTGTTATCTCCTGAAGCGACAGGAATTGAAATTACACCTCCTGAAGCTGCAGGGGAAGTTTCATAATCTGTTCCGTATTCTGCATTTTGTTCGTTTCCTATGGTAAGTTCTATAGTGCCACTTTCAGCAGCAGCTCTGGAAAACTCAATTGTAATATCTGCTGAATTATCATCTAGGGATAATCCCAATGTAGTTGAGCTAAATCCTGCTACAAGTGATTCTGGTATTGCAGGATCATCATCTTCGCATCCTGTTACTGCTAAAAACAATACACTCAAACTGAGTACAAATAGTTTTTTCATTGGTTTGTTTTAAAATTTAGTTGATATGTTAAGTTGAAAAAGTAGGATCTTCCGTACGCTATTAGCCTGTTGGGTCCACTGCTGTGAACTCCTCCCGTGGATCCTCCTGTGGATATGGTTGTCACATCCATCAGATTTTTAATTCCTGTTTGAACGGTTAGATTATTTCCGAATCTTTTTGAGCATGTAAGATTCATCCAGTGAAAGTCCTCTACTTCTGCAATGGAGATGTTTTCGCCAGATTGAATATAATTCTGTTGGGATCCAGTGTATTTGTAGGATAAAGCCATGTTGATCCCAGGTTTAGAGAATTCGTAAGAGACGTTTCCTGTAAGTTCCAATGCATAAAAGAACTGATCCAGGTTGAGTGAGTCTTCTTCGGAGATTCTATTGTATCGACCTATATAAGAGATTCCCGTTTTTACGCTTAGGCCTGATTTTTGGTATCCGATAGATGCGTTATAGCCAAGTGTTTTGAATTTGAGGATGTTCGCATAGCTGGTTGCGGTGATGTCTGTTTCTGATTGGGCGGTTGTGATTTGATTATCAATATCATTGAAGAAAGCTCCTAATGATAGATTGATGCTGCTGTTGAAGTTTTTATCCAGATAGGCGTTGAAATGATTTGATGACTCAGGACTTAGATTTGGATTACCAAAAATTCGGTGATTGGAATCAACAAATTCAAAGTAGAGTTCTCTTAAGGTTGGAGTTCGATAACCTCTTCCGTAAGACCCTCTAAACGTTACCTGATATGGGAGCGAAACTTTTGCATTAAGTGATGGAAGCAATGAGTTTCCATATTGTTGATTGTATGATGCCCTTATACCAGGTCTTAGTTTTAGAATGCCACTAACAAATTCTAAGGATCCAAAATATGAGTACTCAGTCAATTGCTGTGAACCATCTTGAATTCTGCCCCCAGCTGCAGACTCATTACTCAACTCAAACCCAAGTTGATATTGGACATTGGAAAATAGATTGCCAGAAGAGATCATTCTTAATAGGTGAGCATTAAATGCACTTGTATCCTGGTCTTCTGATCCAGTAGTTAACGTTTCGGTACCACTGGTTAGGTCTTTGGAGAATCTTCTCTTGATTCTTTCAAAATCTGAATAACTATATACAAAGGAGTATCGGTGTTTTTCAGATATGTTTCCCTCACTTTGAATTTGATGCATCCATCTTCTTGAGTCATAAGTTTCATCAAATGCATAGGGTCTATTTACTCCTGTAGATGGTTGGATATTATCTCTTTCAATTCCGGGACTGGATAGGAAATTGTTGTTCCAATCCACCTTATAATGTATAGAGTGATTTTTTCCATTGTAGCGAAGCAGGCCATTTGCTGTCCAGAGCATTTTTGGGTCCCACTCGTAAGTCCGACTAGTAGAATCACCATTGAATCCCAGAAAGTCATTTCGGGAGATATTCATTTTTGCAGTCAACCGATTTAGAAAAGTCTTGCTGATGGCGAGTCTTTGAATGTGCCTGCCAGAACTAAAGCCATATTCATTCCCAACACTTTCTTCCTGGATGGAAGCCGAGATGGAGGATTCATTAGACTTCTTTGAAATGAGATTTACAACTCCTGCCAAAGCATTCGCCCCATAATTGACTGCCATTGGACCTTCCACTATTTCTATTCGCTCAATTTGTTGAAGATCAATCTGGCTGAGGTCTACATCATTTCCATTTCCATTTCTTCCTGCTATTGGTACTCCATCCAGAAGAATCTTCGTATTTTGACTTGATAACCCTTGAAGCCCTATTGAATAATTACCAATGGCAGGATCATATGAGATCAATGAGTTGATATTGGTTTGCAATGCTTCTTCAAGGTTGATTGCACCCATAGCGGTAATGTCTTTTTGGCTAATGGTCTTTACCTGATAAACTGAGTTTTTAAGACTTTGAGGCTGAAATTGACCAGTGGAGATCACCACTTCATCCAGAGTAATTTGATTGGACTCTAAATAGATATCGGCATCACCTTCGAATCGGATTTCTTTTGATTTGAATGAAAGGTGTTGAGTGATAATAAAAGTACCGGCCTGAATCAGCTCAGAGGTAATTTGTCCTTCATCATTGCTAATCAATATTTCTTCTTTGCCATTAAAAGAGATCTGGGCAACCACACCTTCAATTGGAGATGCTGACCCCTTCTCCAAAAAAGTTATGGTCTGGGCATTAATTGAAATGCTGATAAAGATTAATATGATTGCTAATGCTGATCTCATAATTATTTAGAATGATTCTAAATAATGCAAATATGGAGCTGCAGCACATCACCGATCAATACCTAGAGATAGGTAATTGGGTCACTAATAGTAGTGATTTAATAGACTTGATTAGCTAATTATAGTGATTGGACTCCTTGATTAACAGCAAAGGAGATAAGCTGAGCAGGAGACTTGAAGCCCAATTTTTTGAGCATATTCTTTCTGTGGGAGTTGATTGTGTGTACGCTGAGATGTAATTGATCGGCTATTCTTTTAGTAGTGTAGCCCTTTACAATCAATCCCAAAACTTCTTGTTCTCTTTCAGAAAGCATGGAGATACTATCTTTCTGTCCTTCTCCCATTATAAGATCAAGAATTTGATTGCAGAAGAACCTTTGACCTATAGCGATCTTTTTAATTGCTTCTCTAATCTCAAATTCATTGCACGACTTAGACAAGAATCCAGATATGCCACTATTTATAGATTGGTTAATCCTTTTGATATTGGTATCGCTTGAAATGATAAGGACTTTCATAAACTGGCTAAGCTGTTCCAGTTGGTCAACGAATTCCTGACTATTATCGGTTTCTATATAATCAATGACTAATAGGTCCGGCATTAACTGAAGCACTTCTCGCTTCCACTCAGATATCGATCCCTCTGATTCTCCAACACAGGTGTATTCTTCCATTTGTTCTAATATGGATCTTGTACCACTTCTTGTAAGGAATTGATGGTCTATTATAAAGAATGATTTTTGCTTCAAACTCAACTGACTTTTATCATATCTGCAAGCCAAAATAAGAGCTTATTTAGACTAAATAAAAATAATTTGCTTTCTTATTTGGAATCAATCTAAATAAAAATAGTTTTGCTCTTGTTTATAATAAGTCTAAATAAAATTAAAATAAATTTGCCACTCGAAATGAAAATGCAGAGTTTACAATTAGTCAAAAAGTCGGTTTACATTGGTTTAACCGCAGTTTCTTTAGGTTTCCTTACAAGTTGTGGAGACGATGATGGTGACACAGATCCATTGATGGAAGTGCCTTCTACCTACGAATTTGAGAGAGATGGAGAGTCTTCAGTGAGCTTTTCTGGACAAACTACCAGATTGGATATGCTTGCTGAGATGAAAGCTCTAGTTCTAAATGCGGATGGTGGAGCTTCTGTTAGTGAGTCTACACTACTAAATATGTTCGCTAACGAGAACAACCCTTTCGAAGATTCAGAATTGAATTCTGCTACTAAAGATCTTGAAAGCAAGACATTCATTTCGGATGTAGATTTCTACAAAGATTTATTTGCTGAACTAGGTACAGTAAGTTCCAGAATCGAATCTGAAGGAACTACCGCTTCTCAGGGAGTTGCTGGTCTTTTAGATAGAGATGGAAATGGTAAAACTATCCTTGTAAACGAAAAAGGATGGGAATACACTCAGTTCATTGAAAAAGGACTTATGGGTGCTGTATTCTACAACCAGATTTATAATGTCTACATGACTGATGACAGAGTAGGTGATGCTGTTTCTAACGATGTTGTTGAAGAAGGAACTAACTACACTTCTATGGAGCATCACTGGGATGAGGCTTTTGGATACTTCGGAGTACCAATCGACTTCCCTGCTGGAGATCCTGTTTTGGAATCAGATGAAGACAGATTCTGGGCAAAATATACAATTGACCTTGATGATGAAGCTTTACTTCCAGGTATCAACAGCACTTTGATGAATGCTTACATTACTGGTAGAACTGCTATTGTTAATAAACAATATGACATTAAAGATCAGCAAAGAGAGCTCATCTATAAGTGGCATGAAATTGTAGCTGCTGCTACTGCGATTCACTACCTGAATTCTACTATTGACGATTTCAATAACAACGACATTCCTAATGCTTTCCACCACCTTTCTGAGGCTTATATGTTCACGAAAGCATTACAATACAGCCCAAACAAAGTGATTACGCAATCAGAGATTAACACTATTCTGAATACCAATATGGGTACAGATGCTGATTTCTGGACTGCAACAATCGAAGGTTTAACGACAGCTAAAAACACTATCGCTTCTAAATACACGGAATTGGAAGCCATTAAGGATATTCTATAATGATTAGAAAGTTATCATTTTCAATATTGTTCCTTGCCATCCTGGCTTCATCAGGGTGTAACGATGATTCCGGTACTGGAGGAGGACTGACTGCTGATCAATCAGCATTCCTGACCAATCTTGGTGAAAATGTGATTGTTCCGGCATATGAGAACCTGGTTACTGTTAATACCAATCTGAAATCCGCAGTAGAAACTTTCACTGGTGATGTTACTGATGATAATCTGACTGCAGTTCAAACTGCTTTGAAGACAGCAAGATTAGGATGGCAGGATTGTATGATGTTTGATTTTGGCCCGGCTTCTACAAATGGTTTGTCGAGTACATTGAACATCTTTCCGGTGGACGTACAAACGATAGAAAGTAATATTGAAAATGGTAACTTCTCTCTTGAGGCCGCAGCGGCTTCTGACCAGAGAGGTTACCAGGCTATTTCTTATCTCGTTCATGGAGGAGAAACTGATCAGGATCTGATCGCTCAATTCCAGGATAGTGAAAACAGAAGAACCTATCTAACTACTCTTGTTGATCTGATCGTTGAGAAATCAACTGCTACTTTAGAGGATTGGGAAACTGAGTACCTGGAGACTTTCAAGGCAGCTCAGGGAACTGATGTTGGGAGTTCGCTTGGACAATTAGTGAATGCAACTACCCAAACTCTGGAAAGAAATACGAGAGATGCCAAAATTGGAATCCCTGTTGGATTAAGATCATTGGGTATACCAAACCCTGATAGAGTAGAAGGATTGTATGCACCAAATTCTGTTGAATTTTTGGTTAGAAACCTGAATGCTTATAGAAATATTTACACAGGTACTTCAACCGGAGATGGTTTATTGGATTACCTCAATGAAATAGAGGCGAAAACCATTGATAACGAAAATATGGCGGACAATATCTTGTCACAATTTGATGCAAGTATTACCGCAGCTGGATTGATTCAGGAGCCACTTTATGTAGAAGTGGTGGATAACCCGGATCAGACCAACACTACAATTGCAGAGCTTCAGAATCTCCTTGTTCTGATTAAGACTGAGATGGTTTCTGCATTGGGTATAAGTATCACATATCAAGATAATGATGGAGATTAGTTGGCGTCACATACAGCACCAACTAATTGATCAAAAAGTATCAATTGCACCCTTAACAATGTTCAGGGTGCTTTTTGGTTTTATGATGTCCCTTAGTATTGTCCGTTTTCTGGTCAATGGCTGGGTCTATGATCAATACATCGCACCTCAATATCACTTTTCATATTTTGGATTTGAATGGGTGAAAAACCCAGGAGAAATTGGCATCTACGTACTATTCGGATTATGCCTGCTATCAGCAATTTCCATTATGATTGGCTTTCGATACAGGATTGCAGCGGTATTGTTCTTTTTAAGCTTTACCTACATCGAGCTTATCGATAAAACCAATTATTTAAATCATTATTACTTCATCAGCCTCATGGCATTCCTGATGATTTTCTTGCCGGCTAATCAGTATTTTTCTGTTGATGCCTGGTTGAAAGGGATTCATCAAAAAACAGTTTCTGCCTGGACGGTTAATAGCATTAAGTTTCAATTAGCCATTGTATATGTTTTTGCAGGAATCGCAAAGCTAAACTCCGATTGGTTGATTGAAGCAATGCCTCTAAAACTTTGGCTGCCTGCCAATTCACATCTTCCAATTATTGGATCCCTAATGGAAGAATCATGGGTGGCTTACGCATTCAGCTGGGGAGGTGCATTTTACGACTTGTTTATTGTTGGATTCCTACTTTATAAGCCAACAAGATTAATAGCATATTCAGCAGTTATTTTCTTCCATATCATTACCTGGATACTTTTCCCAATCGGAATGTTCCCATGGATTATGATATTGTCGACACTGATTTATTTCAGCGCCGAATTCCATGAAAAAGTGATCTCTGCAATTTCCAGGTTCTTTAAATCGGGGAATTATAAAATTGGTGAGAGCAAATTCACATTTAAGCCTGTATCAACATTGTTGATTGTCTTTTTTGTGTTGCAACTATTGCTTCCGTGGAGGTATTTGTTTTATCCCGGAGATTTGTTTTGGAATGAGCAAGGCTATAGATTTTCATGGCGTGTAATGCTCATGGAAAAAGCTGGGTACACCACATTGCATGTAAAAGATCCTGAAACAGGCAAAAGCGGACAAATTGCTAATTACGAGTTTCTTACTCCGCAGCAAGAGAAAATGATGTCCACTCAGCCGGATATGATTTTGCAATACGCACATATTGTTGAGGATTATTACCAAAATCAAGGCATAGAAGACCCTATTGTCTATGCAGAAAGCTATGTCACTTTAAATGGAAGAAAGAGCCAACTTTTCCTCGATCCTAAGGTTGACCTAACGAAAGAAAAAGATTCCTTTAAACCAAAATCCTGGATCCTTCCTAACTGTAGATGAAAAGCTTATTGACCATATTGACCCTACTAGTGTCTACTATCTCTTATGGTCAGCTTTATAGTATTTATGGAAAAGTCAGTTCTGGAAATGAAGGTTTGCCAGGGGCTGTTGTCCTTATTGAAAATCAGAATCTAAATACTGAGACCGATGAGTCTGGTAGATATACATTGAATGGTCTGAAGCCAGGTAAGTATGATGTTACCGTGTTTGCCTATGGTTTTGAGACTTCATTACAAACAGTAGAGATAACAAAAGATAAAGTAGAGCTTGATTTTGAGATTGCAGAATTGCAGGAGAACCTGAAGGAAGTTGTTGTTTCTGCTGAGGAGACTTCAACATTTGGAGTGAGCAGATTAAAGGCTGTTGAGGGAGTAACTATCAATGAAGCTAAGAAAACTGAAGTAATTAATATTGATAACCTGGTTGCCAATAAAGGTGCCAATACAGCCAGGCAAGTTTACTCAAGAATTCCAGGACTAAACATCTGGGAAAGTGATGGCGCAGGAGTTCAGCTTGGGATTGGCGGAAGAGGCTTGAGCCCAAATAGAAGTGCCAACTTCAATGTAAGACAAAACGGATATGATATTGCTGCAGATGCATTGGGGTATCCGGAAAGCTACTATACTCCTCCAGTTCAGGCTGTAAAAAGAATTCAGATTATTCGTGGAGCAGCTTCTTTGCAGTATGGTACTCAGTTTGGTGGTATGGTTAATTTCCAATTAAAAGAAGGAAGCCAAACAGAGACTTTCGATTTTCAATCTAATCAGACTGTAGGTTCGTTTGGGTTATTCAACTCATTCAACAGCTTTGGTGGTACAATTGGTAAAGTCAATTACTACGCATTCTACGATTACAAAAGATCTGACGGATGGAGACCAAATTCATCGTTGAATCAGCATACTGCATACGCAGCTTTCAAATACAATTTCAATACTTACTCTTCCATGAAGCTGGAATATACTTTCATGGATTATCTGGCGCAGCAGCCAGGTGGATTAACAGACAATGAGTTTTTACAGGACCCCCGACAAAGCAACAGAACAAGAAACTGGTTTCAGGTAAACTGGAATCTTCTGGCAGCTACTTTTGATCACAGATTTAACTCTAAAATCAAGTTGAATTCCAGATTCTTTGCATTGATTGCAACCAAGGATGCACTAGGAAACCTTGGCAGAATAGACAGACCAGATGACCTGGATGCAGAGCGTGATTTACTTAAAGATGAATTCAACAACTGGGGAAATGAAACAAGATTGATTTTTAACTACAACTTGCTTGGCAAATCGTCAGTGCTTCTTGTTGGAGGAAGATATTACCAGGGATTCACCCACAGAATGCAAGGAAACGCAGACTCCAGTGCTGATCCTAATTTCGATTACCTGAATCCAGAAAACCTTGAAGGCTCAGACTTTGATTTGCCGTCTAGAAATACTTCATTCTTCATTGAAAACATATTTAATGTGTCTGATAAAGTGAGTATCACTCCAGGAATCAGATATGAGCATATCCTTACGGAATCTGAAGGTTATTTCAGAGACACCAGAACTGACCTAGCTGGCAATATCATTTTTGATGAAAGAATTGATGAGGATAAGAGAAACAGCAGAGACTTTGTCTTTGGAGGTGTTGGAGTAAGCTATAAACCGAATAAGTCATTAGAAATCTACGGTAACTTCTCACAGAATTATCGAGCAATCAACTTCAACGACATCCGTGTAAACAACCCTTCACTAGAGGTTGATGAAAACCTGGAAGACGAACGAGGCTTCAACATGGACATTGGAATGAGAGGCCAGATTGGTACTAAAATGCAATATGATGTTAGTGCATTCTATCTATCCTATGACCAAAGAATTGGTACAATCCTTCAAACTGAGCCAGATCCGAGATTTAATAATTTGGTAGATCGAACATTCAGATACAGAACCAATATTGCAGATGCTGGTATCTATGGTTTGGAATTATTTTCTGAATTCAATGTGTTGGAATATTTCAACTATGACGGGCGTGACAGATTGAATGTATTCTTCAACCTGGGAGTGATTAAATCCAAGTATCTAAGATCTGAAGAGCAGTCAGTTGAGGGTA
>JANSWY010000163.1 GCA_024743255.1 bacterium
ACTGGAAGAATATCTCCATCAACACTGATGTAATGATCTTCTCCATTCGGATTAATTACTCTGGCTATTGGTTTAGTCTGATAGACGTCCACCATCAGGTTACCTTTTAAATCTTTGAACACTTCCACATCCTTCACAAAAGGGTGTTGCAATACACGGTTCTCCAATTCTTTCAAATCCAGTTGCCCCAATCTCAGACCCAATACATAATCCGTATTCTCAGCATTGAGTAATGAGATGATTTCAAGGTTATCTATGAAGTAATTATCTTCCTGATTTTCGATCTTAACTATCACCTCATTTATAGTCTTGTCATGATGCCTTTTGCCACTGAATCCGATAGCTACAAAGAACACTAGGACAAGTGCTGAAATAGTTAGAATTCGTTTTGTTTTAGAGTTCCACACCATTCACCTCCTTCCTTAAGTATTCAGCCACTTTTGGCACCAATTGATCAATATCTCCAGCTCCTACAGTTAACACAACTTCGGCATTTGACTGCCCTATTCTTTCTATTAAATTTTCTTTTTCAACAATTTCAGAATTAGCATTTGATACTCTATCCAGTATCATTTGAGAAGTTACTCCTTCAATTGGAAGTTCTCTAGCCGGATAGATTGGCAACAATACCAACTCATCTGACTTACTTAACTCCTCCGCAAATCCGTCAACAAAATCTCTTGTTCTGGTAAATAAATGCGGTTGAAAAATGGTCAACACCTTCTTACCAGGAAACAGGAATCTTACCGATTTCAAAAGCGCCTGAATTTCACTTGGGTGATGAGCGTAATCATCAATGAATGTTACTCTATCAGTTCTAAGTATGTATTCAAATCTTCTTTTAACACCTTTATAAGTACCTATCGAATTCTTTATTTCGTCTGGTTCCAATCCTTCCCAAAGTGCAACTGTAATAGCTGCAACTGTATTTTCTACATTGTGATATCCAGGTAAATGAAGTTTGACATCCTTTATATCTGTTCCAACTCCTGAATAATCAAACACAAATGCACCGTCCTCAACTCTCAGATTAGAACCTTGGATTTCACCTTGATCCAATCCGTAAGTAATTTTTTCCGCTTCGGTCTCAACGGTATTCAGTTTTTCAATTGCATTGGCATTCACCAATATCTTTCCGGAAGCATTTGTCTTCTTTATGTATTCACCAAATGACTCCTTAACAGAAGCATCATCTCCATAGATATCCAAATGATCAGGATCCACAGATGTTACAACTGCAATGTTTGGGTGCAATCTCAGGAATGATCTATCAAACTCATCAGCCTCAACCACAACCGGAGCATCTTTATCTCCAACAATCAGGTTTGATTCTGTGTTGGTCATGATTCCTCCTACAAATGCATTACATCCCTTATCAGATTGATCAAGAATGTGTGCAATTATGGAAGAAGTAGTTGTCTTTCCATGAGTTCCAGCCACACCTATTGCATATTGAGAAGATGTGATGACACCAAGTACTTCAGATCTTTTCAGCACTTCATATCCTTCCTCAACCAGATGATTGTATTCTTTATGATCTTTAGGAATTGCTGGTGTGTAAATCACCAATACATTACTCTTGTCAATTCCTAAAATCTTCTCTGGAATCAATGAAACACTATCTTCATAATGTATCACCAACCCTTCAGCTTCCAACTTCTGTGTGAGAGGAGTAGACACACGATCATAGCCAGCAACAAAGCAACCACGATGGTGAAACCATCTTGCTAATGCGGACATACCAATCCCTCCAATGCCAACAAGGTAAACGCTATGTATGTCTTCTAATCTCATTTAATCAATTCAATAATCTCATCTGCGATATCTTCCGCAGCATTAGGCTTTGCTAGCCCTAATATATTTTTAGAGAGTTCTTCTCTCTTGTTTTTATCATGTAATAATTCCAAACTCGCTGGAATCAATTGCTGAACACTATCTACATCCTTAACCATCAATGCTGCACCTTTCTCAACAAGAGACATTGCATTCTTTGTCTGATGATCTTCCGACACATTAGGTGACGGAACAAAAATCACTGGCTTACCAACAAGGCAAAGTTCTGAAACAGAAAGTGCACCCGCTCTGGAAACTACCACATCAGATGCAGCATACGCCAAATCCATATCGGATATAAAGTCCGTGAGAATGATCCCTTCTCCCAATTTTCCTTCTGTTCTTTGGATCATTTCTTCTTTATAAAATTTACCACACTGCCAGATAACCTGAACACCAGCTTCCTTAAGCTGTTCCAACCCTGCAATCATTGTCTCATTCAAGGTTCTCGCTCCAAGGCTTCCACCCAAAATAAACATGACTGGTTTGTCCCCTGACAAACCAAAATGTTGCAAGCCCGCCTCCCTTTTAGAGTTGGCATTTTCTATTCCTTTCCTAACCGGATTACCAGTCAGGATAATTTTTTCCTCAGGAAAGAATCTTTCCATTTTATCATGAGCAACACATATCTTATTGACACTTTTCGCCAACAACTTATTTGTAATTCCAGCATAAGAATTCTGCTCCTGAATTACTGAAGGCAAACCTTTTTTACTAGCAGCATATAACATCGGTGCACTTGCATATCCACCAAATCCAACTGCAATATCTGGTTTGAATTCCTTCAATATTTTGAATGCCTTTGAGACACTTGAAATCACTTTAAAAGGAAATGATAAGTTCTTAGGAGACAAACTTCTTTGAAGTCCACTGATCCAAAGTCCTTTTATTGGATAGCCAGCCTCAGGCACTTTTTGCATTTCCATTTTGCCCTGCGCTCCAACGAAAAGGATATCCACTTTTTCCAGTTTCTCCTTTAATTGGTTTGCAATAGCAATAGCAGGATAGATATGACCTCCTGTGCCACCTCCACTTACAATAATTCGATATGTTCTATCTTTCTCTGCCACCTTAATTATGCCGCATCTGCGACTACCGTATTTCTAAATACATTTCCTTTTTCATTTCCAAACTCCTCAACCTGTCCTCTACTCACACTGATTATAATTCCAAGCGCAAGACCAGTGAACAACTGAGAAGTTCCTCCCATACTTAATAATGGAAGAGGAAGTCCAGTAATTGGTCCTAAACCAACGGTTACTCCCATATTCACCATGGCCTGCAAGACCAGAGCGAAACTCAGTCCGGCCGAGAGCAAACCACCATAGGCGCGTTCACTTTCCGATACTGCCCTCATGCCCCGATAAAGCAGCGCAAGGTACAAAATCAGTACTCCTAAACCACCGATCAATCCGTATTCTTCAAGAATAATTGCATAGATAAAATCGGAGTATGATTGAGGTAGAAAATTCCTTTGATCACTCTGTCCAGGTCCCTTGCCCAAAACACCTCCAGTAGCAATAGCAATGTTTGCTTGTTCTGCCTGAAAAGAGACTTCACCATTGATAAATCTATCAACCCTTGCTATCGCCGTATCAGCTCTTTGACCTATTGCTAATGCCAGTGTTCCAGAGATAATTCCGATACCAACCAGCATAGTCAAATATTTAACTGGCACCCTACCAATGAACAGCACCAACATACAAGTTGCAAACAACAGAAGCCCTGAAGAAACATCAGTTAAAGCAATCAAACCTGTAATTGCTCCAATCCAAATCAAAATTGGCACTACCGACTTTTGAAAATCTTCAATGCTCTTTTGCTTCTTGGATAACATTCCTGCTACTGATACAATCAAAGCAAGTTTTGCTAAATCTGACGGCATAAATGCCTGATTAATAAATGGAATTGTAATCCATCTGGAAGCATAATTTATCTTATCTCCAAAACCCCAGGTATATAGCAACAATGGAACTGATACCCACAATGCAAACCTTGAGATCTTACTGTAATATCTATAATCAATTCTGTGAGCTATCCACATTGCAAATAAGCTTAGCATTACTAATATTGAATGCTTCAATAGGTAATACTCAGTGTTCCCCTCCATCTTTTGGTAGGCAAGAGAACCAGTTGCACTATAAACAACCAAAATACTTAGGATTGATAGTGCAAAAACTATAAACCAGATTACCGGATCTCCCTTCAAATTACGTTGTGCCCATTCTTTCATGCGACCTGATTTTTAGTGTTATTAAATTGTTCCTTCAGCTTTTTGACAGAGGCTTTAAACTGTCTACCTCTATCTTCATAATTCTTAAATAAATCGAAGCTTGCACAGGCAGGTGAAAGTAAAACTACATCTCCTTCCTGCGCTGCTTCAAAAGCGACCTTAATAGTGTCATCAGTACTAGTGGTTTCAGTAATGGGAATAGACAAATCGGAAAAGGAACTTATTATCCGAGAGTTATCTATTCCCAAACACACTATCTGTTTAACCTTATCTTTTACCAGCGACTTAATCTGGTCATAATCATTACCCTTGTCAGTACCTCCGGCAACCCAAACCAGTGGTTTGCTTATTCCTTCCAGAGCGTAATAAACTGCATCTACATTGGTGGCTTTAGAGTCATTGATGAAAGTAATGCCGTTTATTTCATCCACTCTTTCCAGCCTGTGTTCTGCACTCTTGAAAGTCTTTACTGCCTGAACTATCTTAGATAGCGGCGCATCCATGAAAACAGAACTCAATACAGATGCCATGGTATTGATCATGTTATGTTTCCCAATCAGGGATATTTCCTCGGTTGGGATTTTATATTTTTTAACTGCTTTGCTCGCAATGTTGAATACCAGATGCTCATCATCCAGGTATCCCCCACTTTCAATTTTTTCTTTGAGAGACAAGACAAACAAACTCGCCTCAATATTTCTTCTTTTTACTTCTTCCTGAACTGCCACACTATCTGCGAAATAGATGAAGCACTCATCGGAAGTTTGGTTTTGTATGATCTTGAATTTCGAATTCACATATTTCTGAAAGCTACCTTCATACCTGTCCAGATGATCTGGTGTGATATTAAGTAGTACAGCGATATCAGCTTTGAAGTCCTTGATTCCATCCAATTGAAAGCTACTTACCTCCAATACGATGTAATCATAAGGATCATCGATTACCATTGCAGCGAAACTATTCCCAATGTTTCCGCCTAATCCCACATTCAATCCTGATTCCTTCAATAAATGATAGGTCAGCATTGCTGTTGTGGTTTTGCCATTTGTTCCCGTTATGGCAATGATTTTTGCTTTGGTAAACTGATATGCAAATTCAATCTCAGAGATTACAGAAATTCCCTTCTCAATAGCTGCCTTCACTAAAGGAACTGTATCGGGAATACCTGGACTTTTAACTATTACCTCTGCAGAAAGAACTTTATCAAACGTATGTGAACCTTCCTCAAAATCGATTTGATTTTCCTCCAAAACTTGACGGTATTTTCCCTTGATGCTGCCTGCATCGGATAGAAAGACCTGGAAACCTTTGGCTTTTGCTAATAAAGCAGCGCCAGTTCCACTCTCTCCTGCACCTAATATAGAA
>JANSWY010000026.1 GCA_024743255.1 bacterium
GGGCATTAACGGGTCCTTTTCAGCATCACATTACTGGTGATGTGGGATGGGCGTTTTGGAAGTTTTATCAGGTTACAAGAGATAAGGAATGGCTAAAAGAACGTGGATACCCAATGCTGAAAGAAGTAGCTGATTTCTGGATAAGCAGAGTTGAGAAAAATGAAAGTGGAGGATATGATATCAATAATGTTATTGGTGCAAATGAATATCAGGAGAATATTGATAACAATGCTTACACCAATGGAATGGCAAAAACAGTTTTAGGTTTTGCAACAGAGGCAGCTAATGAACTAAACATTATACCAAATCCAAAATGGACCGAAGTAGCTGCTGGAATTCCCATTCTGAAATTTAAAGACGGGACAACAAGGGAGAATGCCACTTATAATGGAGAAATTATTAAACAGGCAGATGCTAATCTCTTGGCTTATCCAATGAAAATTGTGAATAAGGAAGAAGATATCAAAAAAGACTTAGCATATTACGAGCAAAAAATGGATCCTGTTGGACCTGCAATGGGATTTTCTACTTTGGCAACTCTATATGCCAAATTGGGTAATACCGAAAAGGCGTATGAATTATTCACTCAGTGCTACAGACCATTGGAAGTTCCGCCTTTTGGTGTATTGGCAGAATTTGCTGGTGGAACTAACCCATATTTTGCTACAGGAGCTGGAGGAAATCTTCAAATTATTTTAGCTGGATTTGCTGGACTCGACATTACTGATGATGGAATCACACAAACCAATTCCAATAAGCCCAAGAAATGGAAGAAGCTGACTATCACTGGAGTTGGTGTGGAGAAAAAAACATTTGTGATCGAGTAGATAGAAATAAAAAAGTCGATGTTTAGAAGCATCGACTTTTTAAAATCTTATAGAATGTATTGGCTCAGATCCTTGTTTTGAACCAGGCTATCCAATCGCTCCTTAACTTTTTCTTTATTGATCACAATTTTAGCATTAGCACCAATTACATCTGGAATATCGAATAAGATGTCATTCAGTAGGTGACTCATCACAGTATGCAATCTTCTTGCTCCTATATTTTCAACTTCTGAATTAATGGCAAATGCGATCTCAGCAATTTCTTCTAATGCAGAGTCGTCAAACGAAATCTCAACGTCTTCCGCTCCGATCAAAGCTTCATATTGCTTAGTTAAAGCATTTTTCGGTTCTCTAAGGATCGATAAGAAATCTTGCTTGGTTAGATTTTGAAGCTCTACTCTGATTGGGAATCTACCTTGCAATTCCGGAATTAAATCCGATGGTTTCGCAAAGTGGAATGCCCCTGCTGCTATGAACAAAATATGGTCTGTATGAACAACTCCATACTTTGTGGTCACTGCACTACCTTCTACAATTGGAAGCAAGTCTCTTTGAACACCCTCTCTACTCACATCGGGACCTTGCTTTTTTGAACCTCCAGCAATTTTATCTACTTCATCAATAAAGATGATACCAGTGTTTTGGGCTTTTTCAATTGCCTCATCCTTTACTTCATCCATATCGATAAGCTTAGCAGCTTCTTCTTCCAAAAGGATTTTTCGTGCTTCCGCAATTGTGACTTTTCTTTTCTTGGTCTTCTTTGGCATCATGTTACCAAGCATCTCCTGAAGATTGATCATACTGGCTTCATCCATCATGCCTCCACCCATTACACCAATTCCAGAGTTTGCAGCTTGTTTCACACTGATCTCGATCTTTCTATCATCCAGTTCGCCATTTGCGATTTTCTCTCTGAATCTCTCTCGTGTTCTTTCATTAAGCTCCTCATCATTCTTTGGTTCTGCATCAACATCACCGTTGAATCCGACAGTCGGCGCAGCGGGAGTAGTTTTCACAGGAGGAATCAGGGCATCAAGTATAATATTCTCCACAATCTCAGAAGCCTTTTCCATCACTTCCTCCTTTTTTCTTGTCTTCACCAAATCAACTGATTGCTCAACAAGATCCCTTACCATACTCTCCACATCCCTTCCAACATATCCAACTTCCGTAAACTTCGAAGCTTCTACTTTTGTAAATGGCGCATCCGCGATTTTTGCTAGTCTTCTTGCAATCTCAGTTTTACCAACTCCAGTAGCTCCGATCATCAGAATATTATTAGGAACAATTTCACCCTGAATATCAGACTTCACATTCATTCTCCTCCATCTGTTCCGTAGTGCGATCGCAACATTTCTCTTCGCATCATTTTGGCCAATGATGTATTTATCCAACTCCTCTACAATCTGTCTTGGTGTATAATATTTTTCCTGATCTAGCATCTCACTATAAATTTTCTTTCTTTTTAAAATAATTCAGGTTACTAGCCAAAGTAATTTGGTTTGTACCTCCTGCTGCATGGAATTTTGATCTCGCGTAATTCAACTCAAATCTCTTCACCCTCAATAACAACCCAAATGAAAAACCCGCTCCACCAGCAGTTTGTTGTAACCTCAATTCTTGTCTCAATAAATAATTATATCCGAACTGCACCTGAAAGTTTTTGCTCAGTAACAGCTCAGCCCCTACATTCACTCTTCTAAATATCTTCTCAGCAAATCCCGGCTCTGATTCATTGACATCCAGATTCTCATCAAAGAAGACGACATTCTCACGTGCTAAATTGTATGCCGTAAAAGAAAACCTAAATGGCATATATGCAGGTTTGAAAGTAGTCCCAACTTGCACATCAAACGGCAACTGCGAATTGCTAGAAGCGCTGTAATCTGACAGCAAAACTCCAATGTTCTTAAACATCATCCCAAATGTCAATCCACTTTTTCCTGGCCTGAAAGTTCCACCGATATCAAGTAGCATTGCACTAGCAGAATAATTATCTAACAGAGAATGGGCAAACTTTAAATTAGTTCCAACTGTGAATGCATTCAGTTTATGACTTGTGCCAATGATGACAGCATATTCTTTTGCACTGAAATCTCCGGTTGGCAATCCGGTTGCATCAAACCCCTGGAAATCCCCATAATCCAGATAGATAGCGCCAACATTAAATTTCCACTTGTCTTTCCACGGCACTACGTAATTGACAATACTCTGATTAACATCTGCAAAGTAATTCAGCCAGCTAATGGCCATTTCTCCGCCTGTTATTGAATCAGAAAGTGCAGGGTTAGCAATGAGCTGAAGTCCATCCTGTTCAATAAGTGATACATTTATTCCTCCTAAAGCAGTAATTCTTGAACTTGTAGGAAGGTTTAAAAACTCAAAAGAGCGTTTCCCTCCAATTTGCCCAAAAGTTGTAATAGTACTTGCCGACAGAAGAATAAATAGTAATAGTCTCATTGTAAGAATCAGGTTATGGACCCTTAGTTTGGCATTTCTGTCACAAACTGTATCGGATCTTTTACTTTATTCTTCAGTAACGCCAATTCAAGTACTTGATTGACATCTGTGACATAATTTATTTTCAAATCCTTGATATAATCAGGATTGATCTCTTCAATGTCCTTTCTATTCTTCTCACAAAGAATAATATCCTTGATCCCAGCTCTTCTTGCAGCTAAAATTTTTTCCTTGATTCCTCCCACAGGAAGCACCTTGCCTCTCAATGTGATCTCACCAGTCATAGCAAGTTTCGCCTTCACCTTTCTCTGCGTATAAACAGAAGTAAGTGCGGTCAACATAGTAATCCCCGCTGAAGGTCCATCCTTTGGAATAGCTCCTGCCGGAACGTGAACATGCAAATCGTAGTTATCGAATACTTTATAGTGAATATCAAATTTCTCAGCATTGCTCTTCAGGTATGAAAGTGCTGTCATAGCTGACTCTTTCATCACATCTCCTAGCTGTCCGGATAATGTAAGCTTCCCTTTTCCTCTGCTCAAATTCGCTTCTATAAATAGAATATCTCCGCCTACAGGAGTCCAGGCTAAACCGGTTACAACTCCAGGTATGCTGTTATCTTCATAAAGTTCTTTATCAAAAATTTCAGCCCCCAATATCTCACGAACCTGCTCAGGTGCAATCTTTTTCTCATATTCCTCCTCCATCGCAATGGATTTGGCAACATTTCTCACTACGGAACCGATCTTCCTCTCTAGTGTCCTTACTCCTGATTCTCTGGTGTAATCTTCAATGACCTTTTTGACAGCCTTATCAGAAATGGTAATATCCTTTTTAGTCAAACCATGTTCTTTAGTCTGTTTAGGTATCAAGTGCTTTTTAGCTATCTGAACCTTCTCTTCTTGTGTGTAGCCAGAAATATCAATGATTTCCATTCTATCTCTCAATGGACCTTGAATAGTATCCAAAGAATTTGCAGTTGCAATGAAAAGTACTTTCGATAAATCATAATCAACCTCCAGGTAATTATCCTTGAAAGTACTGTTTTGCTCAGGATCAAGAACCTCAAGTAGAGCAGAAGAAGGATCTCCTCTAAAATCTGAGCTTACTTTATCAATTTCATCCAGAATGAATACTGGGTTCGAGCTCTTAGATTTATTAATATTCTGAATAATCTTTCCTGGCATTGCGCCAATGTATGTCTTCCTGTGCCCCCTTATTTCAGCTTCATCATGCACTCCACCAAGAGACATTCTGACATACTTTCTACCCAGAGCATTAGCAACAGATCTTCCCAATGATGTTTTCCCTACACCCGGAGGGCCATATAAACAAAGTATTGGACCTTTTAGATCATTCTTTAATTTCCTAACCGCGAGATATTCAATAATCCTATCCTTGACCTTATCAAGTCCAAAATGATCCTGGTCTAATATTTTCTTGGCGTTTTTCAGATCAAAGTTATCTTCCGTCCCCTCTTCCCATGGCAAGTCCACTAACAACTCCACATAGCTTAATGCTACCGGATACTCCGCTGCTGCAGGATTCATTCTTTGGATCTTATCGAGTTCTTTCAAAAAATGCTCCTTAACCTCTGGACTCCATTTTTTCTTCTCCCCTTTGATTCTCAAAAGACGCACTTCCTGATCTGGTCCTTCCTGTCCTAACTCATCCTGAAGTACTTTCATTTGTTGGCGCAGGAAATAATCTCTTTGTTGCTGATCAATATCAGAGTGAACCTTGTTCTGAATCTCCTGTTTCAATTCCAGCATTTGGATATCCTTCATCATGTATTGCAAGAGCAACTCTGCTCTATTCATACCTTCATTGATCTCCAGAAGCTTTTGTTTTTCTTCAACTTCCGCATTAACGTTTGAAGAAAGAAAATGTGTCAAAAACGCGGCATTTTCAATGTTATCTAAAGCAACTTGTGCTTCCTGAGGAATTTCCGGATTCAACTGCAAAATTTTAGAAGCTGAATCCTTCAGAGATGCAACAATCGCTTGAAGTTCGTTATCATCTTCTTTTGGGAATATCTCTTCTCTTAGTTCAAAGTTGGCAGTGATATATGGTGTTTCACTTACAATCTTGGTAATCTCAAATCGCTGTTTCCCTTGTATGATAATCGTCGTGTTACCATCTGGTAGAACCAGCATTTTGACGATTTTAGCTACTGTACCAATTTTATGTAAATCCTTAGCAGTAGCTTCTTCCGTGCTACTATCCTTTTGAGCAACAACACCAATTATTCTATCTCCACGATATGCCTTTTTAACAAGCTTTATCGATTTACTTCTTCCTACTGTAATTGGCAATACAACACCGGGAAACAAGACCGTATTCCTTACTGGAAGAATGGGTAATTCTTCAGGAATGTCTTTAAGATCCAATGATTCTGAATCAGATGGTTCTATTAATTGAATCAGTTCGCCGCTATCTTCGTCAATCGAGTCTGCCAGTATAATGTTACTGAAAGGTTTATTTTTATTGTGCATATATTAAGTATGTCAAAATGACATTAAAAATCGTTTTATATCTATCCTTAAGATAGGACATTATATTGGTCAATACCTGTGCCAAACATTTAAATTACTGTCAAATAGTTGCGTAAACATGTATAATCTGACAACTTTGTTAGTAACTTAAGTTAATATAGGAGATAACAACCACCAATTTCAGCTGCGAAGTAAATAACTAGTAGTGATTAAGGATTATACTTTGAATAGGTTAAATTTGGTATAGATGAAATTAGTTGAGAGAAGATTTGACACACCAATCAGATCAATGATGCCCAAAATTCTCTGCTTTCTCCTACTTGTCGGATGTTTTTCAATAAACAATTCGCTTGCCCAAAGAAAGAAGAAAAAGGAGATTGCCATTTTGACCGATTCCCTTCCGGATAATATTGTAATCAACATCTTCGATTTCAAAAACATTAACAAAACCCCAGAATACGTTTCTCCCGAAAAAGTACAGCGTTTACGAAGGTTGGAACAGAAGAGAGATTGGGTTAACCTTCATAGAGCTTTGAAAGACTATGTTGGCAGTTTTGGCGTACAAAACTTTTATAAAGACACTTATTGGGTATGGAAACTTGCTAAACTCACCGAGCTATTTGAAGGGAGTGAAGCAGCCAAACCAATTTACAGACTTGCTCTTCGACATCATCATGGCGGTGTGAATATTAGAGAATTAGAAATCTATTATGATTCCTTAAGCAGACAGGAAGCTGACGTTTTCGTTCCTATCGACTATTACTATCAATTGGTAGAACACCGCAAGTCAATCGACACACTCAGACCTCCACGTGGGGTATTACTTAACATGGGGACTAAAATCAACTCCCGAAAAGCCGATTATGGCCCATCAATAAGTTTTGATAACAATGCTTTGATCTTCACATCAAAAAGGAACGAGGTAGTTCGGGGATTGAGAGATATTGAGAATGAAGATTTGTTTATAAGCCTTTATAACAAATCCCAAAATTCCTGGTCGAAGAGTATTCCTATGGATGACATTAATACCCAGTACAATGAAGGATCTGCATGTCTGAGCAAAGATGGAAAAACTCTTTACTTCTCCAGATGTGAAGCTCCGGAAGGTATTGGTAGTTGTGATATTTATGTAGCTCAAATGATGCCTGATAGCACCTGGGGGAATGTTCAAAACCTAGGAACCAATGTAAATAGTGTAAGTTGGGATTCGCATCCATCTTTATCTCACAGTGGTGATACTCTATATTTCGCGTCGGATAGAATTGGTGGGTTTGGACTATCTGATATTTATATGACCAGAAAGAAAAGAAATGGAGAGTGGGCCCCAGCAGAGAACCTCGGACCTATTATCAACACAAGAAATAATGATGTAAGCCCTTTTTATCATCCTAAGTTTGAAGTGCTTTACTTCAGCTCAAACGGACAACTGTATAATTTCGGAGAATTCGATATTTATAAATCGCTGAAAGTCGGGGGATATTGGAGTGAACCAGCAAACATTGGTCCTTTGGTGAATACAAAAGGAAGCGAGTTCTATTTCAGTATTGATTCTGAATCAGAGGATTTATTCTATGCCAGATCTTCCACCAGAGATTTAAACAAACTGGATCTTTATTCCTTCCCACTACCAATGCAGGGTCGACCTGATGCCAACACGACTGTAACAGGAACACTGACTGATTCATTAACAGGGGAACCTTTTACAGGAATTGTATCAATAATAGACCTTGATGAGGGTACAGAAGTGGCTCCAAAATATTTGAAACCTGACGGCTCTTTTGAATTTGACCTTATTAACAATAGAAATTACCTATTAATCATTCAGGGAGACGAATTCTTCAGAATTGAGGAAATGTTTTACTTAGACGGTCCAACGAACCTAGATCAGGTAACTGAACCCATTGCCAGCAGAGTAAAATTTCAATCCATTGAATTTGGAAATGGAGAATCAGATCTTAGGACGGAGATGTATGGAGATTTGAATAAAATAGTCAATTTCATGTATGACAATCCAGACTTCATGCTTCGAATTTCTGGGCATACGGATTCTGATGGAGATGAAAGTTTTAATCTAAGTCTCAGCAGGGAAAGAGCACAAACTATCAGAGATTATATTGTAGTGTTTGGCGGGGTATACCCTGAGAGAGTAGAATTTGAAGGATATGGCAGTTCTCAACCTATTATTGAGGAAACAACAGAGAGAGCCAAAGCTTTAAACAGAAGGGTTGAATTTGAAATTTACAGGCCTGCACCTCCAGTGGTTGAAGATGGAGACCTGTAAGCAATATCTTATCCCGCTACCCGGAAAATATCGTTTATTATTACGAATCCCATAAGTCCCAGAAGTAATATCATCCCTACTTTCTGAGCGTTCTCCATGAATTTGTCTGAAGGCTTCCTACCAGAAACCATTTCATATGTCAGGAACATCACATGACCACCATCCAGGGCAGGAATAGGTAAGAAATTCATAAAGGCAAGTACCATTGATAATAGTCCCGTTATTCTCCAGAATCTTAACCAATCAAACTCATCTCCATAAATAGTTGCAATCTGGATAGGTCCGCTTAGGGATTTTCTTGGATCAACATCTCCCTTAAACATCTTTCTGAGAGCCTTAATATTCACCCAAATAACTTCAAAAGCTTCAACTGTACCGTTAGAAACGGACTCTCCAAACGTATAGTCCCTCTTAGAACTATTCAGTAGCCTAATCAACTGAAAGCCCACCTTTCCATCTTTATCTACAACAATTGACAAAGTCTTCTCATTGCCATCTCTGTTAACCAATACCTCAATAGGTTTCTCGATGTTTTCTCCAAGTACTTTAGCAAATTCATCATAATAGGTGATTGCTTGTCCCGAAACGCTTAAGATTTTATCATCCTTCATAAGGCCACCTTTACTAGCGGGGCTGTCCTTTGTAATCTCACCAACTTCAAATGGAAATCTTGGTTGCACGAATAGCTTACTATCACTGTCTGAATACTTATCCAAAAAATTATTCGGAAGATAAATTTTAAGTTGCTCTCCTCCTCGGTCTACGGTGTAAAAACTATTCTCTCCAAGAATAACATCATAGTTTGTGATATCACTGAATCTCTCGTAATCCTCACCATTGATCTGCACGATCCTATCTCCGTTCTGGAACCCAAGTTCTTTACCAAGCTCATTGAACGTGAGACCATGTTTGTTTATCTCTTCTTTTGTTAGATAAACATCACCAATGTACGCCGCAAGAAAAATGAATACAATGATACCTGTGATTACATTCACAATAATTCCTCCCATCATCACAATAAGTCTTTGCCATGCTGGTTTAGCTCTGAATTCCCAAGGTTGAGGTTCTGCATCCATTGATTTAGTATCCAGAGATTCATCAATCATCCCACTGATTTTCACAAATCCTCCCAATGGAATTGCTCCAATAGAATATTCTGTCTCCCCATACTGGAATCCCCAAATTTTAGGTGGAAAACCAATAGAGTACTTTTCAACCCTCATACCAAATGCTTTAGCTGCAAGCAAATGCCCCAACTCGTGCAATCCCACTAATATCGACAGCCCTAACAAAAGTTGGGCAACCATGATTAATACGTCCATTAATTAATTATTTCTAAGGCTTTTATTCTAGTTTCTTTATCCGTGTCTACAAAATCTTCTAGCGCAGGTTCCGAAATAAAAGGCAATTTATCTAAACATTTTTCAACTACCTCTGATATTTCTAAAAATCCTATTTTCTCTTTTAAAAATTCCTGCACCGCAATCTCATTTGCAGCATTCAATATACAAGGATGATTCCCTCCTTTTTCCATTGCATCATAAGCCAATTGAAGATTCCTAAATGTCTCCAAATCAGGCTTTTCAAACGTAAGCGATGGATAATCTGCAAAGTTAAACCGCGGAAAGTCTGATTTAATTCTATCCGGGTAGCTCAAAGCAAACTGAATCGGTATACGCATATCAGGTAAGCCAAGTTGTGCTTTTATCGAAGCATCCTCAAACTGTACCATACTGTGAACAATCGACTGTGGATGAACCACCACTTCTATCTGATCACTTTTCAATCCGAATAACCATTTTGCTTCAATGACCTCAAGTCCTTTGTTCATCATGGATGCTGAATCAATTGTGATTTTAGCACCCATATCCCAATTGGGGTGTTTCAAAGCATCTTGCTTACTTACTCTACTTAAGAAGTCGCGATCTTTCCCTCTAAATGGACCTCCACTAGCAGTAAGAATGATCTTTTCAATCTTGTTATGAAATTCTCCCACCAAACATTGAAATATCGCAGAATGCTCTGAATCCACAGGATATATATTTACTCCCTTTTGTTGAGCCAGTTCAGTGATCAAACCTCCTGCCACAACCAATGTCTCCTTATTTGCTAATGCAATATTCTTTCCTGCTTCTATTGCGGTTATTGTGGGTTTCAACCCTGAATATCCAACTAAAGCAGTTAAGACTACATCAATTTCATCATATTGAACAACATGATTCAATGCATTTTTACCGGCAAATACTTTAATCCCTAATGGATCAAGCGCATCAAAGACTTCTTGATATTTATCGTCATTACCAATCACCACTGTATTGGGTTTAAACTCAATACTTTGTTTGATTAATAACTCCGAACTGTTTTGGGCTGTTAGAACCGTCGCTTCAAACTTGTCCTGGTGTTGCTTTATCACCTCAAGAGCTTGTGTCCCAATGGAACCCGTCGATCCTAATATTGCAATTTTTTTCACTTTTAGCTTATTGTATAGTTGATCAATTGATCTGCAATCTTTCTGTCATTACTCAGTCTTGGCACCTTATTCTGTCCGCCTAGCTTACCAATTGATTTCATGTAATCAATAAATGAATTCTTTTTCAAAGAGTAAATATGTAACCCAGTCAATACATTGCCTGTGATTAAATCATCATAGTATGTATTTAACTTCTGCAGGTTACTATTCAAATCTGTACTGAACTTAACTAAATCTTTGGGCGGATTGTTGAATTCAATGTACCACTCGTGTCTGGGAAGTCCTGATTCTGGTGTAACCTGAGGAGCCACAGTAAACTCAACTAAGTCAGTTTCAGGATGTGATTCAACAGTCATTTTCATGGCTTTCTCCACTTCCTCTCCTATTACATGCTCTCCAAACGCAGATATAAAATGTTTTATTCTACCAGAAACAATAAGGCGATATGGATCTTTGGAAACAAACTTCACTGTATCTCCTATAGAATATCCCCAAAGTCCTGCATTGCTATTGATTATTAAAGCATAATTAACCCCCACCTCAACCTGATCAATAGAAAGCCTTGTTGGGTTTTCATTAAAATATTCATCTGCTGGAATAAACTCAAAAAAGATTCCTGAATTCAATAACAAGAGTAAACCTTCAGCTGTCTGAGAATCCTGATATGCAATAAAGCCTTCAGAAGCTGGATAGGTCTCAATGCTATCAATCTTCTTTCCAATTGTATCGAATAGCTTCGCTTTGTATGGTTCAAAATTCACACCACCATATACAAATAGAGAAAACTCTGGAAAAACATCTTTAATCGGTTTTCCTTTATCAGAAACCAACTTGTCAAAATACATCTGTACCCAAGGTGGAATTCCTGATATGAGAGACATGTTTTTATCCTTTGTCTCTTCTACAATTTTATCAACCTTGGCCTCCCAATCTTCCATGCAATTGGTTTCATAAGAAGGCATTTGATTCGTCCTCAAATAACCTGGAACATGGTGATTCACTATCCCTGAAAGTCTACCAGTATTGATTCCTGCTGTTTGAGTTAAAACAGGACTACCTGATAAAAAAATAAGCTTGCCATCAAGAAATTTACTATTCCCTGTTTCATGCACATAACACAAAAGAGCATCGCGTGCACTGTTGATATGATTTGGAACTGAGTCCTTAGTAATTGGAATATATTTCGTACCTGAAGTTGTACCTGAAGTCTTAGCAAAATATGCCGGCTTCCCAGGCCACAGCACATCTTCTTTCCCTTCAAGTAGTTGTTCTACGTATGGTTTCAGCTGCTCGTAATCACGTATTGGAACACGCTTTTTGAAGTCTTCATATGATTTGATGTTGTCAAAATCATGATCCTTACCAAATACAGTGTTCTTAGCCTTACTGACTAATTCGTAAAAAACTTTCTGCTGTGTCGACTGAGGGTTGGAAGCCCATTTCTTTTGTTGCTTAACCACGTAAGAAGCAAATGGCTTACTCAGTATCGATCTTATTCCCATACCAATTCAAAATGAACTGCAAATTAATACAAAGCAGCTCCCAATTCCTAGAATTACAGTGTGTTAAGAATACTTAATACAATCCTTAGTATTTAGCATTTTTTAACATAATTGATCGTCCATTTTTAATTGAATTATCGTTTCATTGAAGAAAAAAATTGGAATAAGATGAGAAAGTATCTGGCAGTTGCCATTTTATCAGGAGTTATCAGTGCAGGATCAGTTGTTTTGCTAAGCAGTTTAGCGGACTTCAAAAATTCAGAAGAGGATTTTACTCATTTTGCCAGCATGAATGGCAATACCAATTTCCCTTCTTCAAATACAATTCATTCCCCTAAAACAGTCAAAAGCCCATTAATTGATGACACACCAATCAACTTTGTAGATGCGTCGGCAGCAAGCACCAAAAGTGTGGTGTTTATCCAGACATCAAGCGAAGTAGAATACAGGAGAGGGAGCTGGATGAATTGGTTTTTTGAATCCAGACCTTCAGAACGAGTGGGAAGTGGTTCTGGTGTTATCATGAGTGACGATGGATATATTGTTACCAATAATCACGTAGTTGAAGGAGCAGATAGAATTAAGGTCATTCATGACAGAAACTCCTACGAAGGAAAACTTGTAGGGCGTGACCCATCTACAGATCTGGCGGTCATTAAAATTGAGGCCCAGAATCTACCAAAAATAGTAGTAGGTAACTCCGCTTCAGTAGCTGTGGGTGAATGGGTTTTAGCAGTAGGTAATCCATTCAATCTAGAAAGCACAGTAACCGCAGGAATAGTGAGTGCGAAGGGCAGAAACATCAACATTCTAAAGGATAAATTCCCAATTGAAAGTTTCATTCAAACCGATGCAGCAATCAACCCCGGAAACAGTGGTGGAGCTTTAGTCAATATTAAAGGAGAACTAATTGGTATTAATACGGCGATACTATCCAGAACTGGTTCATACGCTGGCTATGGTTTTGCAGTGCCAGTTGACATTGTGAATAAAGTATTCAATGACTTCAAAGATTTTGGAGAGGTTCAAAAAGCGTTTATTGGAGCAGAATATCTTGATATTGATGGGGAGATTGCTTCAAAACTCGACCTGAAAGACCTAAGCGGGGTAATTGTAGCATACATTCAGGATGAGGGTGCTGCGGAAAAATCAGGGCTTAAAAAAGGTGATGTAATAAGAAGCGTAAACGGGACTGAAATCAAAAACAAGGCATACCTTGAAGAAATCATTGGAAATAGCTACCCAGGTGATAAACTTATGCTTACAGTAAGTAGAGACGGTAAGGAGGTGGAGAAAAACTTAACACTTACAAACAAGGAAGGAACAACGGGACGTACAGTGAGCAAAGTATATTTCTCTGAGTTTTTAAAGGCAAAATTTGAACCTCTACCAAAAGTTGAAAGAGACTTATATGGAATAGATTATGGAATCAGAGTCCTGGATTACTCGAAAAGTGGTTTTTTCTCTGAGTTGGAAATACCAGAAGGATTTATCATTACAGAAGTAAATTCTCGCCCAATTGAAGATCCTGAGGAATTCAGCAAAATCATTGAGAGAATTCGAGGAAACGTGATTATTGAGGGAATAACAGAACGAGGAAGAAAGATTTACTTCCCTTATAGGTTCTAAACTAAAGTTTTCATTTTGAGCTTCTTCTTCAGCTCATCAATAGAATACCTGAATTTCGCATCAATATCGATCATATCATTAACGGCTTGGACGGCATGGATCACAGTACTGTGGTCTCTGCCTCCAAAATGATATCCAATAGACTTCAAAGAATGATTGGTATAATCTTTAGAGAAATACATGGCCACCTGTCTGGCAATAACAATCTCTTTCTTTCGAGTCTTTGCTTTCAGGTCGTCAGTATCAACATTGAAATATTCTGACACTGTCTTTTGGATGTAGTCAATACCAACCTCGGTATCAATATCCTGAACAATATTCATTAGAGTCTGCTTAGCAAGCTCTAGGTCAATATCTCTTTTATTAAGTGAAGCATGAGCAATTAAAGAAATTAGAACTCCTTCCAACTCCCTAACATTCGTATCAACACTATATGCCAAGTACTCTACCACCTGATCTGGAATATGAATTCCATCAGACTGCATTTTCTTTTGAATAATGGCCATTCTCGTCTCAAAATCCGGTTGCTGAAGATCTGCAGTCAGTCCCCACTTAAACCTTGAAACAAGTCTTTCCTGAAGTCCCTTCAAATCTTTAGGAGCACAATCGGATGTCATCACGATCTGTTTGCCATTTTGATGAAGGTGATTAAATATATGGAAGAAAATTTCCTGTGTCTTTTCTTTATCTCGTAGGAACTGTACGTCATCTAATATCAGCACATCAACGTTCAGGTAGAAGTTGATAAACTCCTGAATATTATTATTCTTTAAAGCTTCAATAAACTGATTAGTGAATTTTTCTGAAGCTACATAAAGAACAAACTTGCCCTGAGACTTATTCTTAATTTCGTTCCCAATAGCCTGTACCAGGTGAGTCTTACCAAGACCAACACCACCATACACCATAAGCGGGTTAAAAGAAGTAACTCCCGGTTTTTGAGCAACTGCAAAACCTGCAGATCTCGCTAATCTGTTACAGTCTCCTTCTATATAAGTTTCAAAGCTATTTTGAGGATTCAGGTTTGAATTACGAAACTCCCCTTCAACCATTGGTAAAGAGAATGGACTCTTATAAGCAACAGCTGCACCATTACCATTCGAACTTACTCCATTACTGTGCCCGGAATTTCCCTGAAAATTTACAGTTGTAGGTTTATTACTAGAGTTACCATTATCAATTACTACAGAATACTCTAATCTTCCTGCCTCTCCAATTTCATTTTGGATGGCATTCTTTAATAAAGAGACATAGTTCTCTTCCAGCCATTCATAAAAGAACTGACTAGGGACCTGTATGGTCAAAACGTGATCCTCCAAGCGCAGTGGCACTATAGGCAAAAACCAGGTTTTGAAGCTTTGTTCTGGGATCTGATTTTTCACAAAATCCAGACAACTGCTCCATACTTTTTCATGCATCCTTATAAATCAATTAAGAGGTAAAAAACTGTATTAAGATAGCCCTTTAGTTTTTAGGGGGACATCAAAGTTGAGACTTTTTTTTTAAGAAAAAAATACTTTTCTTCTTGACTTTTTCAAATCCTTTTCATCTTCAACCTAGAGCAAAAATCAATGATTTTTTCTTTGAAAAATGCAATAAAAATCTTTTTAAGCTAAAGAAACTTAATGTGTAAACGAAAACTAAACTCATTAATTATAACTTTACAGCCAACAATAACCCATCATTAAAAATATGGCAAATCTATTCGATGAATTTCCAAAAGTGAATCGAGAAGAATGGATTGAGAAAGCGACTAAAGATATGAAGGGAAAAAACCCTATTGATTCCTTTAGTATTCCACTTTCAGATACCATTACACAACTACCCTATTATGACAATTCAGGAGACCGAGTGGATCTTGATATCTCAGGACTGTTTAATGACCGTGAGTTTGATTCATGGTATAATACTCAGAAAATACTAATTAAAAACGCGCAATCCGCAAATAAAGAAGGATTAAAGTCCTTAGAATCAGGCTGTAACGGACTTTTATTCATTAGTGATTCTCCCACAACGATCATTTCAGATGTGGTGCGGGATATAAGTCTTCAATATTGTTATGTAAGCCTTTCTGATTTTGATCGGGATCAAATAGCGCAATTTCTTAATACAAAGCAATGTACTGATCACTCAGAAAAAATTAATCTGTCTTTTGTGAGTTCAAAAAAACACCAAAAAGACGAGCGATATTTTCAATCATTGCTTGATTTAACAAAAGCAGCGAATGGTTTTCCGGGAGTAAAAACAATACCCCTATATATAGGTAGCACAACAACCAAGGAATCAATTATTGAGCTGGCCTCAATACTAAGTGAATTCGTAGAAATTGTCGCTACCGACACCAATTTGACAATATTTGAATTATTCAATCGAATAATTATCCAAAACACAGCCAGCAACAATTATTTTTTCGAAATCTGCAAGTTAAGGGCTCTGAGGATTTTGTTTCACGAATTGGGTTTGCAATACGGACTAAACAACTCTAAAATTTCCATCCAAACTGAAACCCGCAGAGATGAAAACGAGCTACAAATGCTGCTTTCCAACACAACACAATCCATGGCTGCAATTATTGGTGGGACTGATTCGATTGTGGTTAATAGTAACGAGAAAATCCCTAATCCAAATTCTCAAAGAATAAGCAGAAATGTATCGAGTCTGATTTCTGAAGAAGGAAGATTAGACAAGGTGACTGACCCTTCCGCAGGATCATATTATTTGGACCAATTGACTTTAGAAATTGTCAATGGTGCCTGGACTCAGTTTTTACAAATAGAATCCCAAGGTGGATTTTTAAAATCATTAGCTCGCTAGATCATGGAAAGACCAGAATTCAAAGAATTAAACCTTAATCTACCAAAATCAGACAAAAAAGGAGAATGGGTATCTCCAGAGGGAATTGCGATCAAGCCTAATTACGAAAACGGTGAAGAGTACGAGCATATAGGTTTTTCTGCAGGTCTGCCTCCTTACCTAAGAGGACCGTATTCCACTATGTATGTGTCTAGACCATGGACCATAAGACAATATGCCGGTTTTTCAACGGCTGAAGATTCAAACGCATTCTATAAAAGAAACCTTGCTGCAGGTCAGAAGGGGCTTTCAGTGGCATTTGATCTTGCAACACACCGTGGGTATGACAGTGATCACCCAAGGGTTGTTGGCGATGTAGGAAAAGCTGGTGTTGCTATTGATAGTGTAGAGGATATGAAGATCTTATTTGATCAGATTCCTCTAGATCAAATGTCAGTTTCCATGACTATGAACGGAGCGGTTATTCCAATCATGGCCTTTTATATAATCGCTGCAGAAGAACAAGGTGTTAGTCCGGAGAAATTGACCGGAACAATCCAGAATGACATTCTCAAAGAGTTCATGGTACGGAATACCTATATTTATCCACCTGAACCATCTATGAAAATTATTGCTGACATTTTTGAGTACACTTCTCAAAATATGCCAAAGTTCAACAGCATTAGTATTTCGGGGTATCACATGCACGAAGCTGGTGCCACTGCGGACATTGAGCTTGCATTCACTTTGGCAGATGGTTTGGAATATGTCAGAACAGGTATCCAAGCAGGAATTGATATAGATAATTTTGCGCCAAGACTGAGCTTTTTCTGGGGAATAGGAATGAACCACTTTATGGAAATTGCTAAAATGAGGGCAGGAAGACTATTATGGTCTAAGATTATCAAGCAATTCAATCCGCAAAACCCTAAATCAATGGCCCTTAGAACTCATAGCCAGACTTCTGGCTGGAGCTTAACAGAGCAGGACCCATATAATAATGTTACCAGAACCTGTATTGAAGCTATGTCAGCAGCATTAGGTCACACACAATCACTTCACACCAACGCACTTGACGAAGCAATCGCCTTGCCAACAGATTACTCTGCTGCAATTGCAAGAAACACTCAAATATTCCTGCAAAAAGAAACAGGAATTACTTCTGTAATCGATCCATGGGGAGGTTCCAAATATGTGGAGTATCTAACTGATCAGTTGGTTAAGAAAGCCTGGAACCTGATTCAGGAAATAGAAGAGATGGGTGGAATGGCAAAAGCCATTGAAAAGGGCTTCCCTAAATTAAAAATAGAAGAGGCTGCCGCTAAAAAACAGGCCAGAATTGATTCTGGTAAAGAAACCATTGTTGGTGTTAATAAATACCAGGTACAAGACGAAACTGAATTGGAGCTGCTTGAAGTTGACAATGAAAAAGTTAGAAATCAGCAAATTGCACGTCTTGACCAGATCAGAAGCACAAGAGATGAGAGCAAACTAAAAGCTACTTTAAATAAATTAGCTGCAGCTGCTAAAACTGGTGATGGCAACTTATTGGCACTAGCCGTGGATGCAGCCCGTGAAAGAGCTACACTTGGAGAAATCTCTATGGCGATGGAGGAATCTTTCGGAAGACATCAGGCAATTAACAAAACAGTCTCAGGAGTATATTCATCAGAGATCAAAATGAATGAAGATTTTATAAAAGCTCAAAAACTAGCTGATCAATTTGAAGAATTTGATGGCAGACGTCCAAGAATACTGATTGCTAAAATGGGACAAGACGGACATGACAGAGGAGCAAAAGTAATCGCAACCAGTTTTGCTGATATTGGATTTGATGTAGATGTGGGGCCATTGTTTCAGACTCCAGAGGAAGTTGCCAAACAAGCGATTGAAAATGACGTACATATGGTAGGTGCCTCTACTCTAGCAGGAGGTCACAAAACATTGCTACCAATGCTCATTGAAGAGCTGGCGAAATTGGGAAGAGAAGACATTGTAGTGTTAGCAGGGGGTGTAATCCCAAGACAAGACTATGATTACCTGTATAATTCAGGCGTAAAATTCGTGTTTGGGCCTGGTACTGTCATTGCTAAAGCAGCAAGCGAGATTCTGGAGACTATGATTGAGGAATAGCACATTTAGTGCAATTTTTTGTATTTTTATCCTTTAGCCAAATAACATCATCATGAACAAAATTGCAAAGTTGATTTTAACACTGATTTTAACAGCTACGGTGGGACTAGTCAATGCGCAAAAATGGCAGAAGTCTATTGATAAGATCAATGCTTCCTACGAAACAGGAGATTATCCTAAAGCAGACAAAGCCATTCAGAAACTGAAGAGTAAGTCAATAAAAAAGCTTGGTTCTCCTAATAAATACCAGGCAATGGCAATTATCAAAGAAGCCAAGAACAATGTAGCACTCGGAATCTTCAGCAATGTTGACAATCTAATACGATCGGGAATAGAAATGTCTGAGACGGTAAATCAGACCAACTCCCCTCTTGATCATGGAAATATTTTAAAAGAGTGTATCGATATCATGCTCCTTTGGGAAGACTACAACCGAGCTGGAGTTTACATGAATGATGCCATCACCACCTTCGAGGAGGCGGGCATTCTAACTGAAGACCTCAAGTCGGAATTTGATGTATACAAAGCAAGAATTCTAACCGGAAAGGGCTTTTACTCAGAAGCTATCGATTTGATTGATGGACAAATGTCCTACTACCAAACAAGGGCTGTTACTCCAAGTAGCGATAAGAATGAAGACCTAAAAAGAAAACGTGAGTTTGGTTATATGATGCTTCAGAAGTCAAATGCTCTAAGACTTATGGGGAACTATGAAAGCTCAGATAGTGCCTTCCTTTATACTACTGGTTGGATCACCAAGTATCTTAGCAAGGCAGACTTGCTTTATTCGTGGAGTCAGTATTTAAATGCTAAGTTATTAGAGGAACAAGGCCTCAATGTTAAACCATTGGCGGAGCTTTATGAAAAAGCTTACAATAACAGTCTCAGAAGATACTCTCCGGCTCATTACGTCAACATAAAAATTCAAGAGAGCCTACTGAAAGCTTATTACAAAAACGATGATAACCAAAAACTTCGTGTGGTCGGAAAAACTTTCCAAACCACACTGAAGAAGTCATTCGATCGCGGAAGTGTTAACCGGCTGATCCTTGAGACTTTAAAGTATGACTTTGATTTGGATGACCAAAGGATTCGAAAACTGGAAAATGAGGTAGTTCAATTACTGGCCAAAAGTGTAGAACTTCCAAAACATCATCCCAAAAGAATTGAGCTATTGGAGTTTGCTTATAAAGTATCGAAACTGAATAAAAATTATAAGGGCATTCAGGAATACTTGGATCAAATCCTGGAAATCAAAGCAAATTTATATGGTGATGATTCCCCTGAGTATCATTTCACAAAGCTTGAAATGGCCAACTACTATGTGGATTATACCAATGATTTCGAAACGCCAAAAGCAATTTATGATGAGAGTTTCACAAATCTGATTAAAAAGGAAATCACATTTGGGCATCCTGATTATGTTGAAATCCTAAATCACCTGGCAACTTTCTATGAAGAAACAGACCAATATGAAATGGCATCTGAGACCCTAGAGGAAGCATTGTTAGTAGCAAGGACAAAATACACTGATGATGATGTTGATTATGCCAAAGAGTTAGAGAAGATTGGAAACCTCCAAATCAAGATTGGTAAGTATAAAGAAGCAGAAAAGAATCTGGAAAAGGCAATTGATATATTTGACCTTAAAAAGAACGCAGGTTCCGATTCTTACAAAGCAGTGGCCCTGATTACCCAAGCTAAACTATTCACTATTCAAGGAGAATATGATGAAGCTGAATATAATATCTACAAATCGGAGAAACTTACTCGTAAAGGAACTCTTACAATAGCAGGTGCTGGTGTAGAGATTGAAGATGACCTTGCCGACCTATATCTAAACATTGGTAGATTCAGTGAGGCTGAATACATCCTGAAACAGTCATTAAAAGACAAGAAGAAGAGATACGGGGAGGATAGTAGACATCTTACGAATACCTATACATTGATGGGCAAATTGAAACTGACCGTCGGAGAGTATTCTGAAGCTGAACAATTAGCCAGAAAAGCTTACAATACCAATTACGACATATTTGGTGCTGAATCTTCCAAAATCGCGCCAAGCATGACACTGCTTGCCAAAACTTTCACTGCCATTGGTGACTTTGATAAAGCGGAACAAGTGTTGAACGATGTAATAAAAATTCAATCTGCGCAGTTTGGAGACAACCATGTAGACATTGGTAAATCCATGGCAGACCTTGCTCTGGTAAAATATTATAATGATGAGCCAATAAATGAGGTCGAACCAATCTTTTTAAAAGCAGAAAAGATCATTGGTCGCAACCTTGGTGGGTCAAACCCTACCTATGCAGAGATGCTTAAAAATCTCGCTATCGTAAACATTGCGAATGATCGATTTGACCTTGCCTTTAATTATCTGGATGAAGCAGGCAGAATCTGGTCAAGCAAAATAGGAAGAAGAAATAACGTTAATTCTGCTACAGTAAACATCCTTAAAGGAAATATTTTCTACAAAAGAAGAAAATATGGAAAGGCTGAAGGCTATTACCAGGATGCAAAAAAAATCTACGAAAGATTCTTTAGCACAAGTCACCCCGAATATGTAAAAGTACTCTCTAAGCTGAGTAAGACTTATTACATGAAAGACGATAAGAAGCGTGCAAAAGAAACAATAGAAACTGTACTAGAGAATTACGAGTATTTCATTTCTGAATACTTCCCGTCTCTTTCTGAGCGTGAAAAAGCTAAATTCTGGAATACGATTAGAACTGATTATGAATTCTACAACACTTTGATCATAAGTGACCTTGCCAAAAACAAGAGCTTAGTTGGTGACTTATACAATAATGCATTACTCACTAAAGGTTTGCTTTTAAGTTCTCAAAAGAAAATCAGAGAAAGCATCATGAATAGTGGCGATGAGGAACTCAAGTCCACTTATATGGAATGGATAGACAAAAAGGAACTCCTCACATATGCTCTTTCGATGAGTAGCGATCAACTTGCTCAAAATGGAATTAATACAAATGTGTTATCAAATGAGGTTGAGCTTTTAGAAAAAGAGCTTAGTAAAAAATCTATCGTATTTAATGAGTCAAGTGTGACTTCAGATATCAAGTGGGAAGACATTAGAAATTCACTGAGAGAAAATGAGGTGGCTTTGGAGATGACAAGATTTAGACATTTCCATCATACATTCACGGATTCTGTGATCTATGCCATTTTCTATCTGAAGCCAGAAAAAAGAAGCAAGCCAGAAATCATCCTAATACCTAATGGTAAAGACCTTGAACAGAAATATCTGAAGACTTATAGAAACAGTATTAAATACAAGGTTCATGATACGTATTCTTATCAGCAGTTTTGGCAGCCGATTGTAGAAAAAGTTGGTACTCTTTCCTCGATTTATTTATCTCCAGATGGGGTTTACAATCAAATAAATCTGGAGGCCATACCAATTGATAGAGAAAAGTATGTCATTGATAATTCGAACATCATTCTGGTAAGTAATACGAAAGACATCTTTAGAACACGATCCTCGACAGATACCAACCGTGATGCTAAAGTTGCACTAATGTTTGGAAATCCAAGCTTCTACCTGGATACTGAACCAGGAAAACCTGTGGAAGGATCAGGCCTGACAAGAGCAACTACAAGTGTTGTGTCTCAACTGCCGGGAACTCAAAAAGAGTTAGAAGGCCTTGAGTTACTCTTAAATAATAAGGGATGGAAAACTGAAGAGTATACTGAAGAAAATGCGACAGAAGAATCAATAAAAAAGGTAAACAACCCTAAGATATTTCACATTGCAACACATGGATTTTTCCAAAATAGCGACAGAAAAACTGCAGATGCAGGAGAAAATGAAAGTTACCTCTACGATAACCCACTTTTAAAAACAGGTTTACTTCTTACAGGGGCTGGTGACATTCTGAATCAAACGAAATACAACTACAATGTTGATGACGGAATCCTTACGGCATATGAAGCGATTAACCTAAGCCTGGATCAAACGGATTTGGTTGTCCTAAGTGCTTGTGAGACTGGACTAGGAGAAGTACAAGCTGGGGAGGGTGTTTATGGTCTTCAGAGATCATTCCTTGTGGCTGGAGCTAAATCCATCGTAATGAGTTTGTTCAAGGTTTCTGATAACGCCACTCAAGAGTTAATGGTTAACTTCTATGAAAAATGGCTGGAGACTGGAAACAAAAGAGAATCATTCATCCAGGCCAAGAAAGAAATAAGAAACAAATATAAAGACCCAATATATTGGGGTCCGTTTGTGATGATTGGAATGGAATAAAAAATAAGAATCCCGGTTGCGACCGGGATTTTTTATATCAACTCTGTTTTTCTTTTATCTACTGATATCAAATCACCCAGTGCTATCTCACTCCCTTCAAGTAGCATTAAGTTTTGCCCAAAAAACACCTTATTTCCCTCTCTTCGGTAGGTACTAAGTGTCTTCAATGGCTCCTTTGACATCATTGATGATTCCTGATCAATTGTGATTACCTGACATCTGGCACATCTTTTAACTCCCCTGAATTTGCTTCCTCCAATTGTAACCGCATCCCAAGCATCCTCTTCATACGCTTCTCCTCCACTGAAAACAATGTTTGGCCTAAATCTATTCATCGGTACAGGTTTATCAAGTCTTTCATTCAGGTCTTTGAGTGAATTTTCACCAATTATAAGATATGGGTAACCATCCGCAAAACTTACTGTCTCTCCATTTCTGGCATGATTTGGACTTATGAGACGCTTGGTATCCCTGGTCATTTGTACCAACCTAATATTTTGATTGAGGTGATCTGAAAACCATTTATTGATTTCCGGATTCTCTAATGTAGCCTCAACAGTATCATCCCAAACGGTAACAGAAACAGATTCTTCTGTAGACATTTCACCTGATACCTGTATCTCTGAATCTTTGTAAATGATCTTGAAGCCATCTGTAGTAATCTCTGTTTTCATCAATGCTAATTCTGAGTGACTCCTTTGTGAAATGAAATTTCCCGTGTCATCAACAAGCATCCATCTTCGGTCCAGCTTCAGACCTTCCATTTGTAATTCAGCCTTCTCTAACGAGATTCCTGAACATCCCTTTATTGGATAGCAATAGATTCCTTTTACTGATAAGTTGCTCATATTTCAAACATAAAAAAACCCCGCAAATAATTGCGGGGCTATAAACTAAACTTTATCTAGATAATTTACTCTTTCTTACTCTTCATCCTTGTCTGCAGTAACCATCTGGTTCTTAGCAAGGAACTCTTCGTATAAATCTTGAAAATCAACTACCTCTGGATTTTCTTTGATCAATTTTTCGTAGTTGGTCATTGCATCAATTACAAGCCCATTCTCATCGTAGAATGTAGCCATAATCACTTTACCCATAGGGGTAGACTGATCAACTTCTGCTAATAACGCTTCTAACTCTGTCTTCACATCAGGGTTTTCGTCAAATTGCACTCTTTTGATTGCGCAATCCTCTGTTTTAACCTCTGCATTAGACTTTAATGCGACACCAATGATATACAGATTAGACTCATTTGCCATTGCCTCATCATCAAGGTTCAGTGTCAAATTAGTTTGATCTGTTTCAGTTGTAAACAATGACTCATTGAAAATATCTTTCACAGTCACCACGTAAATTGGAGCATCACTTCCTTCTTCAATTTCTACTTCTCTCCATCTGATAAGAACTTCAGAGTTGTAGATGTTGAATTTATTTTCACCTTCCGGAAGAACAAATGATATTGTACCATCACCACCACGAGTTGTGGCTCCAGTAACAGACATGTTTGAACGATAGTTCTTTCGAACACCGCCCTCTTCCTCATTGATTTTATTCATCACGTACTGAGCATATCTGCTAGTAACAGATGTTTTAAGTGCTGCAACCTTCTTCTCAAGATCATTCACCTTGATTACACCTGATTGTTTAATTTCAAGTGTCTTTCCAGTTTTGTGCATTAAACCAATATATGCACCATTTGCAGCAATTATTTGGTCGCCTGTTTTAAGGGTGGCACCAGTTTTCAACCCTTCTGTTGTTCCTGTAGCTCTTTTTACCTGGTTCGCTCCTTTGTTAGCTAATACTTTGAAAACGAATCCTTGACTATAAGCAAGGTTTCCAATCAAAATAAAAGCTGCTAGAGCGAGATTTCTAAGAAAAATAGTTCTCATGGTATTCAAATTTAAAGCTTGTGTCTAGTTTATATTATTCTTGAATTGTGTCTATAATTTGTTAATATCCTTGAGTTGACGCCTACCTTCACGAGTGAAAGCATTCTTAATAACCCCAAAGTATACTTCTAAAGCATCTCCTGCCAGGGCTATTACGGCAACCGCGATAAAAAGATCCATTTTAAAGCTAAATTTATGGAAAACTCCGATCATTAATCCCATCAAAAGCATGATTTCCACTAGCTGAATCAATTTTGTTGTCCCATCATACCATTTCGGTATTCTGTGATAGATGTAAGAGAACAATGCAACATTTAACCAACATAAAAAAATCGCTAAAATCAACTCTGCATGTTCATTCATTTCATCCACATAATCTTCGTTCAATATCATTGAAACGATATTAGCGTGAATTACACCACCGTACATATCTGGAAATGATCGTCCAATGTACTTTTTGTTGAGAGGCGTATAGAATTTATCTTCAAATGACTCTCTATCTCCCAGATATCTCCCTAGATATGCAAAGATTACTATCTTATCTTCTATCATATCTGGTGTGAAATTTCTATCATATACGTCCGGAATGTCCAAAGCAAAAAACTTGTTTCCAAATGCTGTTGCTCCGTAATCCAGTACATTACCCCTAAAGTTAACAATCTCAAATTGGTTGCCTCTCTCCAAAAACTTTTCTGCTTTTTCTGGATCGTAATAGGATGCCAATTTGACACTAAAAGCAACTTGTTGCTCACCCTGAACAACGTCAGAAGGAACAAATTGCCTGTTCATCTTTAGGTCTTCCTGAACCTTTGCATTCGCTGCGAGTAAATTTACATATGCAGTATCATCAGCATGTTGCATAAACATCCAATGTGAATAGTGCAATGAATCATACTCAGGTCCATCCATACTAAATAATATTTTGGAAGGCATAATGAGATTTTCTGTATTGGCAAATGCCATTTCCAGTATCAAATCTCCTAAAGTATCTGGTTTTGGGCTATCGAAGAATGTATCAATTCCTACCGCCCTAGGGTTGTATTCGTTGATTATATTCAGCATTTCTCCAATTTCCATTCGAGACACCTGACCGATGTTAACCAGAACTACTCGTTCCTCCGCTACCGGATCTTCCCTCAATTGAGAGAATACGATATCGGTCAACTCCATGTCATCAAAAGCCTCCCCGATGGGATCAAATACGTCAAAGATCTTAAAGCCTGAAACGAAAGTAATTATCCCTCCAACAGCGAAGATGAAGAGCGTTGCTAGTATTGTATCTAACCAAAATTTACGAAACATATTTTATTTTGATGTTGGTAATTTAACTAAGATACAAAATAGCGACTTTTACTTTCAATACGTACCTTTTTTGTACGATAAAATTAGTAAAATATAATTTAATATTAAAATCTAACAATTTTTTTCGACGACAACCTGAATATTGTAGACTAAATGCCAAGAAATAGACTCACTACCCAGGAATATCTTGATGGTATTGTATCCAACAATCGTACCATTCTTAGTCAAGCCATTACTTTAATTGAAAGTAAGAGGAAAGAAGATACCATAATTGCCAATGATTTATTATCCAAAATCACACAGCTTGAATCAAATAGTTTAAGGATAGGAATCACTGGTGTGCCAGGTGTTGGAAAGAGCACTTTTATTGACACATTTGGGAAATTTCTTACTTCGAAAGGGAAAAAAGTAGCGGTATTATCAATTGATCCAAGTAGTCAAAGAACAAAAGGAAGTATTCTTGGTGATAAAACCAGAATGGCGCAGCTCTCGACGGATGAATTAGCTTTTATCAGGCCTAGCCCCTCAGGTAGCACTCTGGGAGGAGTGGCTAACAAAACTAGAGAATCTCTATTGCTATGTGAAGCGGCTGGATATGATGTTATAATCGTTGAAACCGTAGGAGTTGGCCAATCCGAGGTTGCTGCAAAAAATATGGTAGACTTCTTTTTATTACTGATGCTTGCTGGTGGCGGTGATGAATTACAAGGAATAAAAAGAGGAATCATGGAGACTGCAGACGCCATTGCCATCAATAAAGCGGATGGTGACTTTGTAAAAGCAGCAAAAAAGGCAAAAGTGGACTATCAGAATGCGCTTCACCTCTTCCCTCCAAATGAAAACTCCTGGCAACCTACCGTCACTACTTGTTCTGCAGTTGAAAAAATGGGGATTGATAAAATTTGGGAGACTATAGAATCCTTCGAGAGGTTGGTCAAAGGGAATGGCTATTTTTCCAAAAACCGAATTGACCAGAACGTTCATTGGTTTCATGAGTTGCTAAACACAAGAGTTCTTGAAAAATTACTGACAAACCAGAAAGCCAAAGAACAAATCCAATTAAAAATAGAAAACATAGAGAAAGGTATAGAAGACCCAAGCACGGCAGTTTCAGAAATATTGGATATCATCTTCTAAACGAAATGACCTTATTGTGTAGATTTACACTGATGAAACAATTAATCTTACTTCTATTTATAGCAGCCGCTGTAGGTTGTTCTTCCACCAATTCTAATGAACCTAAGAGTGACAAAGACTCTGTTTTAGTATCATTAACAGTTGATTATGAGGGGATTTTAGCAACTCAGGAATTTGGCGGTGTGAAGGTCGCAAATGGCACATCGGTTGCTGATGCTTTAGAAATATTGAAATCTAAATCTGATAAGTTGATCTATTCGGATACAATATATCCGCAAATTGGTAGATTTGTATCAGGGTTCTCCGGAATTGAGAGCCAGGACTCTAAATATTGGTTATACTGTGTAAATGGTAGAATGGCGAATAAAGGAGTTGAAGAAATGAAGATCGAAAGAGATTCAAATATTAAATGGATTTTGACAAACGACAGTGACCCATGCGATTAAATATTGAAATGAAAGATTTATTGAACTGGAGAAATATTTTGGCAATATCGCTTGTTGCTATAATTATAATTTCAAGGACTATTGAAAGCGTACCAAATGTTAGTGCAACAGCTGCAGTAGCTCTCTTTGCAGGATACTTATTTGGATACAGAAAAGGGATCATGATCACTCTTGCGGGGATGCTGATTACAGACTTGTTCTTCAAAGGTTTTTATGATGCTGGAGTAATGATTGCAGTTTATATTGGACTATCAATACCTGCTCTATTAGCGCAAAAGTCATTTAATTTCACAAAAGCACAGAAAGCTAATCAGATACTGAATGTTGCTTCTAAATCACTAATCGGATCTTTAGCATTTTTTGTCATCTCAAATTTAGCTGTTTGGTTATTTAGTGGCATGTATGTGCTGGACATCAATGGATTAGCAAATTGCTTCCTCTTGGCTATACCATTTTTCAAGTTGACATGGTTGGGTGACTTATGCTTCAATGCGTTACTTTTTGGCTCCTATTTTTTAGTAAGCCAAACCTCAAAAAAGCCTTCAATTGCCTAAAAATAAAAAAAAGGTCCTGCCAAAGGACCTTTTTCGTTCAACCTAACTGAAGATGAATAATTATCAACCTTTCTTCTTCTAAACAAGATAACAATTTAATTCTGAAAATCATTCAATGACCAGTCATATTCATTGTAACGAACACTGACTTGATCTGGTATTTTTGTCACCCGATATTGGTTTAAATAATCCACAACGGTGTTTGAGCCGTCAGTAAACTCATTTGCATACCATTCAAAAATTTTTGAAATATTTATTTGACTATTTTGGACTTGAACAAAACTGTCATCATTAATCATTTGTTTCGCCTTCTCTTCTAATTGCTTTTCCAAAATG
Organism: bacterium; assembly: GCA_024743255.1. Classification (GTDB taxonomy): domain Bacteria; phylum Bacteroidota; class Bacteroidia; order Cytophagales; family Cyclobacteriaceae; genus JANSWY01. Next base: position 28,522 of record JANSWY010000026.1, read on the forward strand.
TCTGGTCTGTATGCTCTTGTCGCAAGAGGTGGACACCCATGAGCTGCACACACTAAAGCAAAGTGAATTCTTGGATCCTCATATGTTGGAAGTATCAAGCCTTTCTCCAATTCATCCAATGTCATATCCTCTTTGCATACCTCATGTTTGATGTTGTCAAAAAAACCATTGACATCAAATGGTGATGAAATTGGATAGAAGACTGTCACTTGTTTTATAACCAGAAGATTGTAAGCATTAATGTGAAAGGCCTTACCGAATTCATAGGTCTTGCCCTCTGTTGTCATATTGGAGACAATGTCATAAAGCTCATTCAGGTCAGCTGGATCAGCTTGAATAGCAGCATAATTGATTTCGCCGCTGGTCATAAATTTCTCTAGAAATGCATCCATTTTATCAAAAAACACGTGTTCCTGGGCAAAAACAATAGGGCCGCTAAATAGTAGTATAAATAAAATTCGAGTTCTCATATACGCTGGATTTAAGTTAACGTAAGCCAAAAGACACTATGTTGTACGTAAGGACTCTTAGAGATGGTTTGTCTTTATTTTGACACTACCAATGAGTATATTAAACGTATCATTGTCCAACATTAGTCACATATCACGCTTTAATGGATCATATAGTAATAATCGGAAATGGCATTGCAGGTATCACTACAGCACGACAAATACGCAAACATAGCGATCACAAAATCACTGTAATTTCAGGAGAAACCGAGCATTTTTTCTCTCGAACAGCACTCATGTATATATACATGGGTCACATGAAATACGAAAACACAAAACCCTACGAAGATTGGTTCTGGACCAAAAACAAAATCGACCTTAAAAAAGCCTGGGTTAAAAAAGTTAACTACTCCAACAAAACCCTTGAATTTGAGGGTGGGGAGAGTATGCAATATGACAAACTTGTACTTGCTACAGGGTCTAAGTCAAATAAGTTTGGCTGGCCAGGTCAGGACCTGGAGGGAGTAAGAGGTTTGTATTCCTATCAAGATCTGGAGTATATGGAAAAGCATTCCAAAGATATAGATCGGGCAGTGGTTGTTGGTGGTGGATTGATTGGTGTGGAAATGGCTGAAATGTTTCACTCCAGAAATATACCTGTTACATTCCTTGTAAGGGAGACCAATTTCTGGAACAATATTTTACCTGAAGAAGAATCCAAATTAATTAACAGACATCTCTTCGAACATCATATCGATTTGCGCCTTGCGACAGAGCTTAAAGAAATTGTATCCGATGAGAATGGTAGGGTAAAATCAATCATAACCGGAACGGGTGAAGAAATTGCTTGTCAGTTTGTTGGGTTAACTCCAGGGGTAAGTCCAAATGTAGACTTTTTAAAAGAATCAGAACTTAATATTGAAAGAGGAATTGTTGTGAACGAATACCTGGAAACAAATATCCCTGATGTTTATGCCGCAGGAGATTGTGCTCAGGTTGCAGAACCCTTATCTCATAGAAGGGCCATTGAAGCAGTTTGGTATGTGGGCAGAATGATGGGAGAAGCTCTGGGCAAAACTCTTTCTGGCCAAAAGACAGCTTATAAACCTGGAATTTGGTTCAACTCAGCGAAGTTTTTTGACATTGAATACCAGACTTACGGTTTGGTGGGAAACAAACTTCAGGATAATGAAGGACAATTCTACTGGGAAGCTGAAGATGGTAAGAAATGTGTAAAAATCGTTTTTGATCAGGCTTCAAAGAAGGTTATTGGAGTAAACACATTTGGCATTAGAATGCGTCACGAAGTTTGGGATAAATGGCTAAAAGAAGGAAAAACACTTAACCATGTTATTGCCAATCTCGATGAAGCTAATTTTGATCCTGAATTCTTCAAAAGGTATGACCCTGAAATCCAGAAAGCATACAATGGTCAATTCCCCGACGAACAGGTAAGCGTAAGAAGTCGTTCACTGTTGGAGCGAATATTTTCATAATTAGAACACAATCAAATAGACATCATATATACATGAAACTTGTAAGAACATCAGGACTTATCATCTTCCTACTTTCATTTGGTTTATTCCTTGGGCTATTTTTTATGTCAGAGTATAAACTCACAGAAGAAATATTTGCCAGCAAGGTAAAACCGAATCATCAGGAGCTTTTAAAGCCTGAAATGAGTAAAATGTTTGATAAAAGCTATTCCCTCAGCATTCCATTTGTAAACCAAATCAATGCGGCTGTAGACAATGTGAATGGCCAACTAAGAGCTGAACAAAAATGGAATGACATTATCTGGGATGATTATTCAGGGTCTTTGACTAAAGCATCTGCAGGAGGTTTGATAGTGGATAGCACCTGGTTATTATTTGTGTTGGTGTTCATTGGAGGTACAATAGGAGCTCTTATGTTTATCCTGCCTCAAGTACAACTAGCAGGACCAGCAGGAATTAAACACAATGGAATTTTCTTCAATGCTCTCAATAACAGAGGTTGGGTTGGTATAAGTGCAGGAACTCTCCTGGTAGTATTCTATATCCTGATCTATTTCTATGACGCCTACATGATGAACTGGATCATATTGGTTGAACCGCTGAAAAAGTTAATCAACCCTGCCGGTGAAAGCAGCCAATGGTTTCTGTACGGTTTTCTATACACATTTGCTGTGGTGGTAATGGGTATTAGAATGTTGGTGAAATACAGACATAGTAAATACCAAATGGTGAGAACTGCTTCTGTTATGTTTTTTCAATTGGCGTTTGCATTCCTAATTCCTGAAATATTGGTTCGCTTAAATCAACCATATTTTGACTTCAAAAACATGTGGCCACTGGATTATGACTTCTTTGATGCATGGCACATTGATATGTTAACCAAAAGTGGAGGTATTGGAATATTCATGTTTGCCTGGGGAATTACCCTGTTTGTTGTAGGAGTGCCAACATTTGTATTCTTCTTCGGAAAAAGATGGTATTGTAGCTGGGTTTGTGGATGTGGTGGACTAGCCGAAACTGCTGGTGATCCATTCAGACAACTTTCTGACAAATCTACTGAGGCATGGCAAATAGAGAGATTCCTGATTCATGGAGTGTTTGTGTTTGGAGTGATCATGACCGGACTGGTACTTTACAATTTCTTTGGAGGAGATTTCGGGTTCTCTTTAAACAAATGGATTATCGTGTCTGTGGTTGTTGCTACTGCTGTGGGATTATCATTGTGGCATATGAAAAAATATCCAGATATGGGCAGCAAGAAAGTAATGACTGTAGCTGGTTCAATTGCTGGATTTGTTGTGTTAGCAGTTGTTTTCAGTGAAGTATCGGTATTTAAAAAATACATTCCAGTTGATGGTAGCAATTTCAACTTCTACAGCTACGATGTAAGAACTGTTTATGGGTTCATGATTGGATCTCTATTTTCAGGTGTAATTGGAACAGGATTCTACCCCTTCATGGGTAACAGAGTTTGGTGCCGATTTGGATGTCCTTTGGCAGCATATCTGGGGTTTGTGCAGAGATTTAAATCGAAATTCAGAATTACTACAAATGGTGGTCAATGTATCTCTTGCGGAAATTGCTCTACTTATTGTGAAATGGGAATTGATGTGAGATGGTATGCTCAAAGAGGACAAAACATAGTTAGATCCAGCTGTGTTGGTTGTGGAGTATGCTCAGCAGTTTGCCCAAGAGGGGTACTTAATCTGGAAAACGGTGATGAAAGCACAAGATTCACTGATCCGATTTTGATTGGAAACGACAGCATCAAAGTAACAGAATAATATATTTCAAAAATTCTTCGTTTGTTTGTGTAGTCACTTGGGCGAATTGCTCAAGAATGATAAAGTTTTTTATATATTGATCTAAACAAACCAAATTAAGATGAAAAAACTATTAACTGTGATGCTTGTAGTGGGGTCACTACTGATGACTAGTGAGACATTCGCACAAGCTGGTTTTCGATTAGGAGTTAAAGGGGGGCTTAATTTTGCCAGCCTTCAAACAGATGTGAGCACTGACGGGTCAACAGGATATCACGCTGGTGCGTTTGCTACAATCAAGATAACCAAGTTCGCTATACAGCCAGAAATTTTATACAGTACGCAAACAAATGAATTGAATTTTGCTCAGGTTCAGGAATTAAGAACAAGTTATGTTAATATTCCTGTGATGGTTAAGTTTTATCTTATCCAAGGAATTAACCTTCAGGCAGGACCTCAGTTTGGATTTACTACTTTATCAGAAGTAAAAAACCTTTCAACAGACAATACAGAAGATTTGAAAGATGAATTGAGTGGATCAGATGTAAGCCTTGCTTTTGGTGCTGGAGTTGACCTTCCTTTTGGACTTAGCGTTACTGCCAGATACAATTTGGGTCTTTCTGATATAGCGGCTGATTACGATATTGTTGACATTGGAGCAGCTTCTGATGAGCAATTAAAAAATCAGGTGTTTCAGGTTTCTGTTGGATATGCCTTCATAAAAACTGACTGATAAAAAATGAAGCTGCTCAATTTTTTGGGCAGCTTTACCTTCATTCTGAATCCTCTGTTTTCCTTAAAACTCTCTACATTTTTCAAAGTCTGGGAAATTCTTCCTAATTTCAGTACTAATTGGAACTTAAAATATACGTGATCAATCATGGATAATGAACCGCAAAATGGGTTATGGTACCTACTGATGCTTATCTTATTTTTTGTAGGCCTTTATGGAATTGGAAGTATGCTTGGACCACAAGACGAGAGCATTTTTGATCTTGAAACTTCCGGTAACAGCCATTCTAAAATGACCATTGAGAAAAGTAATGATCAAATTAAAAAGCAAATGGAGAAGGAAGAAGCTAATATGGGCATGGGTACTCTTTCAAATGCTTTAGAAACAGAACTTGATAGCCTAGGTCAACCAGTGGAGTATGATACAACTACTCTGGAAACACCAGAAAAAAAAAGCCCTGACGATTCCGTCCAATTAAGATCAGACGTAGTAGTTCGTTATTATAAAAAGCCTCTGGACGAGCAGAAAGTGCTCAGTTTAACGGATTTAGGCTTTTATGTTCATGAAAGACCAACTAGCAAAGACCTTATGAAATTTTCGAGCAACGCTATCTATTATGGTGACTCTGTTCGGAGAGAGGATATTATTACGATCGCAAACCATCTTAAAAGTCAGGGGATTGAATTGAAGCTGATAGAGCATTCCAGATATGGTGATGGTTGGAAGTCTCATAGTATAGAAATTGGAGTGGATTCTACTTTTATTGATGAACCAACATTAACAGAAGAACAAATCGCCAAAATTGTAAATGAAAATCCTTACATCAAGGACTAAACCAACTTGTGAAGTTCCTCGGTTATCTCCCACAATTCCTCTACTGGGATTGGCCGCTCGCCTAAAGCCGCCAAGTTGGCCGGAAACCTCCTTACAATTAAAGCAGCACCATCAGTCACCTGCAATGACCTGAATTCAAACCTCTCCATTACAGCATTCAAAATATTCAAAAACTTTACCTGATCCGGACTTAAAGCTGTCCCTCCCACTACCTTCTCAAACTGACTCATTTTTTTAATCAAAAGATCTGGCAATTCGACTGGAAACAACCAATATGCATGTCTATAAGTAACATGGATATGATGCTTATCCTGGCCCGAAGTTCTTGAATGTTCATCATAATAGTGGGCGCCAAAATGCAGCTTCCCATCTTTTGTAGTCATCATTACAGGAAAATATTCTCGATAAGACTCTCCTGGATCAACTGCGTGAAATTTGTGCTTCAGTGTTTCTGTTGCCTTTACAATTTCAATCACCTTTACATCTCTGTTTTGAACAGAATTCGGAACATTCCTGAAATTTTTCACAATTTGTTGATCTGCTTTATTACGTGATATTTTACCCCACCACAACCAGTAGAACATAAACAATAAACCATTCACTAACACCACCCCAAACAGCGACTCTGGATTAAAGTATTTTGGTTCCGTGTATGCAAAAGATTTGAACAACTCAGGAATCAATGCCACAACAAACATTTCGAATGCCATGAAACAAATTGACAAGTAAATCCTTAATCTGAATCGTTGGTTTTTAGCAGCATTTTGACTCCATCTATCCAAAAACATCACGAGTGGATATGACAGAAAAATAGGTACAAGCCAAACAGAAGATGTATCCACCCTGTCATTATCAAGAAGCTGAACCAGTACAATAGCCACATACACCAATGCAGTAATGACTTTTAGAATGATCACCAGGATCTTGAAGAACTTTTGGAAGAAACTTTTCATAGAGGGTTTGGATTTGCTGTAATGTAATGGGAGTTCCCAGAATTAATCCAAATGAACAGGGTGAACAGCCAAATAAATGAAGTGAATCAATGCATCATCCATGTCGCCAACTTTTCTGCTTTTACTTTATTGATAGATTAGTAGATTTGGAAATTATGAGACAAATCCTCTTGCCTATTCCAATAGCAGTGGTGGTGGCTGCCATTTTCAACTATGGAAACCCAAACTGGGACGCTACGTTTCTTGCCAATCTCTTTGCAAGCTACATAGGCTTTGTTTTTGTAATTCCTTTAGCTCAGGAAATTAGAGAAAACTTAATTTTTTCCAAAAAAGCTATTGTCACAAAAGGCAAAATAATTGAAGTAAGTAAGTTCAATGAAGATCCTGGTGACAGCTCATATATTTATTATGTGGAGTTTGTCGATCAAAACAAAAATCCTATCCAATTCCAAGACCCGGTAATCACAGACCTATTCTTACAGGTTAATGATACAGTTACAGTCGAATATGATCCAGATGATAGTAATAATGCCAAAATAAAAAATGGCTCTCTGAATTTCGGAATTAATTACCTCTTAATATTCCTAATAGCATCAGCTCTGATTGCGGTAAACTTAATCATAACAAAATCATTGAGTTAACAGGCCTGTAAACCAACGCTGGTTTATCAATGAAGTTTTTCATAGACTTAACCTTGGTTAAAATTGACAGTAATCAATATCTATGCTCCCTTAAGAATGCCTGAAATAGTTCTTCACCCAATAGCTTTTTTAATCTCCCTTTCATTATATCATCCATATAAGAATCCGCTTGCTCCAGGTATATCACTATTTGGTTATTGAAACTAAATTTACCTTCCCTCTTTAGTTCAAGCAATGCTTGCGTCATGATATCTAAAATATTGTCTTTGAAGTTTTCTGGGTCAATACGTATTTCCTTTGGTTGCACTTTTTTGTACAAAAGATCATTTATTGAGTCAACATGATCATTCTCGTCCCCAATCTCCTTCAACCATTCAGGCATACTCCATCTGTCCGCTGGCAATTGGCCTGCTGAATTATCCTTTGTATTATATACCAAACTAATTGTTGAGATATCCTGATTAGTAAAAATCCCAAATGAACAAAGCTTCTCAAGGTTATCACCGTCTATCTCATCTATTACTTCTGAAATACAATTTTTAAGTTCCAGCAAAAACTCCTCTCTATTCATATTTGGATTACTTGGTTAAGGTTTGAACCTGGCCCTTGCTTAAGTTTGAAACTTAAGCCTACAAAAAACCAGTAGTTTGCAGCTTCCGAAAAACCAGATAACAAAAAAGGACCAGCAAAAAGCTGATCCTTCAGTGACCTCCACAGGATTCAAACCTGTAACCTCTTGAGCCGTAATCAAGTGCTCTATTCAGTTGAGCTAGGAGGCCATTTTTTTTACAATATTTGATGCAACTCTCAGTTGAATTAATGCATTAATAAACCGAGGATTGCACAAAGAAGTGCAAATCTATAAATATTGACATTCTAAAAAAAGAATAATTTTTCTAGGCATTGATAAATTGGTATATCTTTGCCTCCTTAAAATTTTGAAATCATTGAACATGCGTAAGATATTTTTGCTTTTGGTAGTGGCGAGTTTGGGGTTAGGTGCAAATGCTCAAAACGAAGGTCGCCCTGATCTACCTGGTGATCTGGTTGTTAATTTTGGAAGTAATTCTTTTAGCTCTTCAGCCGAGTCATTAAAGATCACTCCCCTGGGTTCTATTTCATGGGGTATCTATTACAGCAAGAACATCAGCATGGGAAAAAGTTTCTCTTTCTATCCTGGTATCGGTCTGGGAATGGAAAAATATGGTTGGGAAAATGAAGTAACTCTAGGTTTCGACGCTGACCAGAATGTTACTCTTGATACAATCTCAGACTTAGGATCAATCAAAAAAACCAGATTAGCGGCAAACTATCTGGAGGTTCCTTTGGAGCTTAGATATTTCCCGATGGGAGGTACTGAGGATGGAAAAGGGTTCTTCATTGCTATTGGTGGTAGTCTGGGTATTAGATACGAATCTCATACTAAAGTGAAGTACGAGGATGCTCTTGAAGACAACTTTCTTATCAAGCAAAGAAATGATTTCGATCTGAATCCTTTTAGAGTCGGTGCAATCGCCAGAATAGGAACCAAAGGTATTAATGGATTCTACAGAATGTATTTTACCGAATTATTTGATTCCGGAAGAGGACCTGATGGAAATGCCACTGCATTCACACTTGGAATCAGTATCAATGCCTTCTAATAGGGATTAGCCAAACAGAATTACTCCCAGAAAACATACTAAAAACCCCAGAACAGATCCGTACAAGACCTGATTTGGAGAATGAGCGTTAAGGTGCAATCTTGCTGTATTTACCAAACCAGCAGTCACAACAGCTATAACTAAAGGATATATCAACTCATGGTCCACACTAGTCATGGTATGGGCCATCAATATTCCAACAGCACCCCAAATACCTGCGCTATGTATGCTAATCTTGTAAGTGAAGGTTATCACCGTCAATAGTGCGATCAAAAGTGTAGTGAAAATCATCATCACCCCCACCTGCATGCTCATATTCATTTTGAATAAAAACATGTAAGAAGTCACTCCATAGAAAAATGTAATGAAAGTGAATGGCAGGAGCCTATCCTTTCTGTTATGTAATTTAAAATCAGGAATGTTATTGGTCAGTCTCAAAAAAGACATGCTGATCACAGGGATGACAAAGGTTGTAATGGCCACAACCGCCCATAGCCATAGATATGCATTTGGATTATATGGAGTCAGAATAACGGGGTGAAACTGAATAAAAACGCCGAATAAATAGGTAGGAATCAACAGTGGGTGAAACACTGCTGAGATAACTCGCATCATATTTGTCACAGTAATTCTTTTCTTAATCTTGCTACAGGTATACCAAGCTGCTCTCTGTACTTAGCAACCGTTCTCCTTGCAATGTTGTAACCTTTTTCCTTTAAGAGTTTCTCTAGTTTATCGTCAGACAGTGGTTTGCGCTTATCCTCTCCTTCAATTACTTGCTTCAATTGATTTTTCACTTCCCTACTACTCACATCTTCACCCGATTCAGTAGAGATTCCTTCACTAAAAAAATATTTCAAAGGAAAAATTCCGAATTCCGTTTGTATAGCCTTACTGTTAGCTACTCTTGAAACCGTTGAAATATCCATCTGAATCTTCTCCGCAATATCCTTAAGGATCATTGGCCGAAGTTTGCTTTCATCACCATCCAGAAAATAATCATACTGGAATTCAATGATAGCATTCATTGTGTTGAGCAAAGTATGCTGACGCTGCTTAATGGCATCTATAAACCATTTCGCCGCATCCAATTTCTGCTTAACAAACGAAACAGTTTCCTTTAATTTCTTATCCTTTTTATCACTTTTCTGATAACTGTCAAGCATATCGGAATAAGACCGGCTTATTCTTAGTTCTGGAGCATTTCTGGAGTTTAGTTGTAAATCCAGTTTACCATTAGTATTGGTCAAGATGAAATCAGGCATCAGATATTGTGTCTTCACAATTCCTTCACCAACTCCTCCAGGTTTTGGATTGAGCTTAGTAATGGTTGACACAGCTTCCTTCAACACTTCCTCATCTTCAACATCAAGCTTTCTTGTGATTTTATCGTAGTGCTTTTTTGTAAACTCATCAAAACAGCTGGAGATAATATCAATAGCCAGTTGCACCTCCGGAGTATGATCTGTTTTTCTTTCTAATTGAATTAGCAAACATTCTTTCAAATCACGAGCCGCGATTCCAGCTGGATCAAATGTTTGAATTTTATATAGAATACTCTCAAGCTCTTCCTCATCAGTTTCAACATTCTGAGCAAAAGCCAAATCGTTTACAATCGCACTAAGTTCCCTTCTGATGTAACCATCCGATTCTATACTCCCTATCAGTTGCTTGCCCAGAATCGTTTCGCGCTCGTCCAGCTTAATGTAGCCCAATTGATTAATTAAACTTTCATGTAATGTGGAGCCTGCAGAAATTGGCATCTCACGATCTTCTTCATCAGAACCTCTACCGTCTCCCTGCATTTTGTAGCCGGCATAGTCATCTTCTGCCAGATAATCATTGATATCAATGTCATCCTGAGCATCAGAAGTATCATCATATTCATCAGCTGAAGCAATTTCGTCAGAAGGTTCCTCTTTCCCTTCTTCAAGGGCTGGGTTCACTTCTAATTCTTCCTCAACTCTGGCATCAAGTTCCGCAGTAGGGACCTGAAGCAGCTTGATGAACTGTATCTGCTGTGGAGATAATTTCTGACTTAAACTTTGACTTAATGTGAGTTTCTGCATACTAATAATTCACGCGATCCAAATTTATGATAAATTGCTCATTCTTTGACAAAAAGCTGAAAATATCGTTTTTTTGCGTCCTGTTTTAATGGCACATATCATCACCAGATAGTTGGTAGATCCGCCAATAGATTCAGAATTAATAATATACAAAATTTACCAAATAAGGTTACATAAAGTTTTATCTCAATGACTGAAAAACAAAAAACAAAACGAACAAAAATCAAACACGCTTTGGAATCAAGCGAGTTTGGTACTGGTATTGTTGTGAAAGGATGGGTACGTACTAGAAGAGGTAATAAAAATGTAAACTTTATCGCACTTAATGATGGCTCTACAATCAACAACCTACAAATCGTTGCAGACCCTGCAATAATTGATGAAGAGACCATCAAAAGATGTACTACCGGAGCTTGTATTTCAGTAGATGGTGAATTAATTGAATCTCAGGGAGCTGGGCAGTCGGTGGAAGTGAATGCAAAAGCAATTGAGATTTTGGGTGATGCAGATCCGGAAACTTATCCATTGCAAGCGAAAAGGCACTCAATGGAGTTTATGAGAGATATCGCTCACCTACGAGTAAGAACTAACACATTCAGCGCTATTTACAGAGTGAGACATGCAATGATTTTTGCTGTTCATAAATTTTTCAATGAAAAAGGATTCTATAATGTTCATACTCCAATCATCACAGCTTCTGATGCTGAAGGTGCTGGAGAAACGTTTAAGGTAACAACATTGGATCTTAACAATGTGCCTAAAACTGAGGAGGGCGAAGTTGATTACAAGCAAGATTTCTTTGAAAAGGAAGCGAATCTTACTGTTTCCGGACAATTAGAAGGTGAGTTGGCAGCTCTGGCATTATCTGAGATCTATACTTTCGGGCCAACATTCAGAGCAGAGAATTCTAACACCACCAGACACCTTGCTGAATTCTGGATGATAGAGCCAGAAATGGCATTTTATGATTTGTCTGATAGTATGGATCTGGCTGAGGAGATGCTTCAGTTTCTGGTTACATATGCACTTGAAAACTGTAAGGATGATCTTGAGTTCTTGAACAAAAGAGCAATTGAAGAGGAAAAGACCAAGCCTCAGAATGAGAGAAATGAATTAACTCTTATTGAAAGATTGGAGTTTGTAAAAGATAATGAGTTTGTAAGGCTAAGCTATACGGATGCCATTGACATCCTCAGAAACTCTAAGCCTAACAAGAAGAAGAAGTTCCAATATATCATTGAAGGTTGGGGTGCAGACTTGCAATCAGAGCATGAGAGGTATTTGGTTGAGAAACATTTCAAGAAACCGGTTATTCTTTTTGATTATCCAAACGAAATCAAAGCATTCTACATGCGTCAAAACGATGATGGAAAAACTGTAGGTGCAATGGATATTTTATTCCCTGGCATTGGAGAGATCGTTGGAGGGTCGCAAAGAGAAGAGAGACTCGACAAACTTCAGGAAAGAATGGAAGCCATGGGAATTCCTGTTGAGGAGATGTCATGGTACCTGGACACCAGAAGATTTGGTTCAACACCTCATAGTGGATTTGGATTAGGTTTCGAGCGAATGATGCTTTTCGTAACCGGAATGACCAATATAAGAGACGTAATTCCATTCCCAAGAACTCCAGGGAATGCGGAATATTAGAGTTTTGAGTTGGGAGTTTTGAGTTGTGCCATTGCAATAACTCAGAACTCTAAACTCACAATTCAAAACTATTTACCATTCATAAAATATCAGCCATTAATGATCGTCTTATTTAGACCTATTCTAAATAATTATTTATCATTGCGATCTATTAATAAAAATCCAAATCAATGAACAGGTACAAAATCAATTTTTTACTTATTGTATTGTCGATCCTAACTGTTGTTTCTTGTTCCGGACCTTCTAAATCTGGTGAGGAAACAAAGTCAATGGAAGTAAACATATATACCCAGAGACATTATGATGCTGATAAAAAGGCATTCGAAATGTTCACTGAGAAAACTGGCATCAAAATCAATGTTGTAAAAGCTGGTGCTGATGAGCTAATAAATAAATTAGAACTAGAGGGTGATGCTTCTCCTGCAGACTTATTCTTCACCGTAGATGCTGGAAAACTTTACAGAGCTAAAGAAAAAGGTCTTTTGCAAAAACTTGATGGAGCACTTTCTGCAGATGTTCCTGAAAACCTTAGAGATGAAGATGGCTTCTGGCAAGGAGTAACTTACAGGGCAAGAGTAATTGCTTACTCAAAAGACGTTGTAACTCCAGACCAACTTTCTACTTACGAAGATTTAGCAGATCCAAGATGGAATGGTAAAATCGCAATCAGGTCTTCTTCAAGTGCATATAACCAATCTTTATTGGCATCAATTATCAATGCTACAGATGAAGAAACTGCTAAATCATGGGCTGCTGGTATCGTTGCTAATATGGCCAGAGAACCACAAGGTGGAGACCGTGATCAAATTAAGGCGATGGCTTCTGGAGTTGGTGAAGTATCTATTGTTAATACTTACTATGTTGGTTTATTACTAAACTCTTCTAACCCTGAGGAAGTAAAAGCTGGAGAAAGTGTGGGAATATTTTTCCCTAATCAGGAAGGAAGAGGTACTCACGTAAATGTAAGTGGTATTGGTATCACTAAAAATGCTCCTAATAAGGAGAATGCTATCAAATTAATTGAATTTTTATTGAGTGAAGAAGTACAGTCTTTCTTTGCAAATAATTCATATGAATATCCAGCTAACAGTAAAGTAGCTCCTGCTGAAACAGTAGCAGCATGGGGTGACTTTAAGAAGGATAATCTATTATTCTCAAAAGTGGCTGAACATAACAATACTGCAGTTAAAATCTTTGATGAAGTAGGCTGGAAGTAAGCCGCTTTAGCTAATATTGCCCTGCAAAAAGAAGGGGGTTTTGAAAAAGTTTAATGTCTGGTCATTTCATATAAGCTGGATCGTCCTAGTAATAGGAATCCCAATACTGATCATATTTTCTGAACTCTTCAAAACCCCTTCTGATACCTGGCAACATATATATGAAACCCTTCTTGCGGACTATGTTGTCAACACCATCTTCCTTGTTCTGGGAGTTTCCATTCTCACTCTGGTATTTGGAGTTTCAAGTGCCTGGATCATTGCAACTACCAACCTCCCATTCAAAAGAGCCTTCGAATGGTTATTAATTATCCCAATAGCTATTCCTTCATATATCAATGGCATTGCGTACGCTGGACTTCTTGACTATGCAGGCCCAATCAGAACATTCTTAAGATCGATCAATTCAGACAATTATTACTTTGATATTGCGAATGCATGGGGTGTTATTTTTGTGATGTCTTCTGTTTTATTCCCTTATGTTTATATTACAGCAAGGTCCGCATTTATCAATCAATCAGGTAGATTACTTGAAGCCTCGAGATCACTTGGAAGTTCGTCATTTAGAAGTTTCTACAAGATAGCATTACCGATTGCCCGACCAGCTATTGTATCCGGACTGATGCTTGTCATCATGGAAGTTCTGAATGATTATGGAACGGTGAAATATTATGGTGTAACCACATTTACAACAGGAATATTCAGGTCGTGGTTATCGATGGGTGATTTGCAGTCTGCGGTTTACCTTTCTTCAATGCTCATGGGAGTTGTCTTCCTGTCAATAATGATTGAGAGACTGCAGAGAGGGAAAGCAAAATACGAATCGAAATCTAAAACGGAATTAAACCTTAGGAATGATACTGGTTTAAAGCTTTGGCTGAAGGTAGGTATTTGTCTTGTTCCGATTATTCTGGGCTTTATTATTCCGTTACTGCAATTACTATATTGGGCTTTCTTTAGTATTGAAAAAATTATCACAAGTGAGTTTATCAACTTTGGGATTAATAGCTTTTTGTTAGCAGGAGGAGCTGCAGTAATTATTGTTTCGATTAGCGTTCTTTTGAATTATTCTACCAGAATTCAACAATCAAAATTCTGGACAGGTATTTCTAAAATTTCAATACTGGGGTATTCCGTTCCCGGTGCAGTTATCGCTGTAGGAATAATGGTTATTATTATTGGAATTGACCGATCACTAATATCGTGGCTTGAGAATTCATTCGATATTAAAATTAAATTATTGATTACTGGAAGTATCGGAGCTTTATTATATGCATATTTAGTTCGCTACTTTGCTGTTGGCTTTGGACCGATAGAAGCAGGATTTAAGAAGATTCCTTTATCACTAAATCAAGCTGCGTCATCTCTAGGAAGTGGTCCTTTGAAAAACTTATTTAAAATCAATCTCCCATTATTAAAGACATCAATTCTAAGCGCTTTGATTCTTGTTTTTGTGGATGTAATGAAGGAATTGCCACTTACCCTAATACTGAGACCATTCAATTTTGAAACACTCGCAACTATTGCTTTTCAATACGCTAATGATGAGATGGCTCCTGAATCTGCACCTGCTAGTTTATTGATTATTCTAATTGGAATGATCCCAGTAATTTTGCTTAATCGACTAATGGCATCAGATGAAACCAGTTCTTAAAATCGATTCAGTTTCTAAAAAATACCCTGGAGCAAAATCATTTGCTCTGAATGATGTTTCTATTAATGTTATTGAAGGAGAGATTTTAGCTCTTGCAGGTGAAAGTGGATGTGGTAAAACTACATTACTAAGAAGTATTGCCGGTTTTGAACCTATTCAAAATGGAGAGATTTCCATTGATAATGAAATTGTAAGCTCAACAACCAAACTTACGCCTGCGGAGAAAAGAGGAGTTAGTTTGGTCTTTCAGGACTTAGCTCTATTTCCTCATATGTCGGTTGAGAAGAATATCGCTTTTGGATTGAATAAATTACCTAAAGCGGAACAACAATCCAGGATTCAAGAGGTTCTGGAACTTACTGAACTTACTTCCTATGCACAGAGGTATCCTCACGAACTATCCGGTGGGCAGCAGCAACGTGTTGCTTTAGCTCGTGCAATTGCGGTTAAACCTAAAGTGCTGTTGATGGATGAACCATTCAGCAACCTTGATGAACTTCTTAAAGTAAGAGTCCGAAGTGAGATTAAGGCGATAATTAAAAAAACAGGCATCACGACAGTACTGGTTTCACATGATGCTCAGGATTCTTTTGAGGTAGCAGACCGCATTGCCATTTTAAAAGGTGGAGTTTTACAGCAAGTAGATACGTCTTTAGAAATTTATAACAAACCGGTAAACCCATATGTGGGGCGATTTTTTGGAGAAATCTGTGTTCTAAATGCCAAAAAGGCAGATCAGCAAGTTCTCACTGATTACGGTTCGATTGATCTACCACGCATGAACTTCAACTCAGGTAAAATCGCTTTTAGACCCGAAGCAATAAAAGTCCATGATGATGGGGATTTAATGGGTACAGTAGAAGACATCATTTATCGAGGCTCATACACAGAAATAGTGGTCTCAGGTCCAAATAAGAGTGATCATATCCATGTTCGTCTAAATAATTCAACCTTTCAAAGAAATGACCGTATAAATTTTTCGGTTAGTCCCAATGACATTCTGGTGTTTGAATAAAAACATAAGAATTTGTCCAAAAAAGAGCACAAAATTTAAAAATAGTGTTCGTTTATGAAACATGACAATTATTAAAAACCATCAATAAGCTTTAAATAACAGGATTTTAAAGTTTTGGCATACTTATTGCTGAATAAGTGATGTAATGCCGACTAACCGATCAAATATCAAAGTACTTGGAACCAAAACCTGGATTATCATCCTGGGGATTTTGGTGGCGTTGATGATTAGTATCAACACCGGCATACTTTCTTTGTCTGATTTACAGGAACAGAAAAATAATGTTTCTGACAAAATCAATAGTCTTCTTGCAACAAATGTAACTGCAGAAGATGCTTCAGATAATTTACCTACCTTCCTTCAACTGTCACAAGATCTTCATAAATTGTACTCGAAGATCACAAAGTAATATCTGTTTTATGGCTAAAAAGTTATACCGTTCTCAGAGCAACAAAGTAATAGCTGGCGTTTGCGCTGGTTTGGCTGATTATTTAGGAATAGATCCAACTGTTGCCAGAATCTTATTTGTTTTAGTTTCATTCTTCTCAGCTGCATTTCCTGGAATACTTGTTTATGTAATTCTTTGGGCAGTGATGCCATCTGAATACTAAACCATTTTAGCCTGAGTGCTAATCCATCTTTCTGGTAATTCGCCTTTGGTTGCAGTCTCATAATCGCTATAACTGCATGGAACTATACTGTTTCTCTTAGCAATTCGCTGATCTGACGGGTGTGGAACTTCCATCCACCATTTCTCTGAAAGTTTGCTCTTGTAGAATCTTATACTGTCTGGCTCGCTTCCAATTGCCACTTCATATACAAGGTAATCATTGGACCTGAAGACACTCTCATTCTTTCTATGATAGAAACCTTCGATGAAGTACCAAATCATAGTTGAAATCACAAAAGCAGATTGATAATCCACTGTGTCATAAGCAGGATCATACTCGTATATTCCAATACTACTTAACTTATCATTAATCCCAGCATACCAACATAATTGACACGCTTCCTCACCAGTCAATCCATACACCAATCTGTGCGGAGTACCTGGCATATATGAAGCTTTCATTGCAGAAACATCGAAGGTCATCATGTCTCCATTTCTGATAATTGGCTCCATTTCCTTAAGGTTCTCTTTTACTACACCTAATCGATAAGAGTCAAAATACAAGCTCTCCATGAGTTCGTGCTCCTTTTCATCGACTAAATAACTTTGTTGAGCTATATGACTGTAATTGAAGAGGAAATTGGGATCATGGGTGAAGATTTTGTTCACATGCGACCCACTAGGACCTTCAGTTTCATCCAAATCAAATGAGGAGTCAACATTTATTACGCTAACCAACTTATCCATTGCCTCGTAACTTCTGTACTGAGCAAAGTCAAAGTCTTGCGTGCCCCCTATTATAATCGGTAATATGTTTTTGTCTATTAAATGCTCACATACTTCTTTCAATCTAAGATAAGTGTCCTCCAACTCAGGACCATTCCTTAAGTCTCCAAGATCTACAACACGATATCTTCCTATGCCCTTCTTCAGATTATAGAATTTCCTTCTAATCTGAGTGGTAGCATCTTTGATGTCCTTATTTTCTTCCGCTCCTCCTCTAGGATCAACTATTCCAATAATAGCCAGATCTACTCCATCTAACTCAGGAAGTTTGCCTCTGTTGATTGAAATGCTGTTGTAGACACTGTTAGTCTTATATGTTTCATAACTAATGTCCTCTGAGATTGGGTCAAAGAAAAGCTTAGGATCCATTCCGATGATTTTTTCTGGAAAATTAGTGAAAAGCGGGGAGAAAGTTGCCCTCCTACGCTGAAGCTTCGGTGGACTAGTCAGTTGTCAGTGAAACGAGTTGCGGGTTGCGGGGATGTCCACCTGTGGCGGACTAGCGGGTTTATGGACGTACATTGATGCCTTTTGTCTTTTGTCTTTTGTCTTTTGTCTTTCGTCGCTAAACGCAGATCCGTCAACAATTGGCACAAAAAAACCGGAAACTTCTCAGCCTCCGGTTTATATCATCAATTTTCTATTTCTTATCCTCCGAAATCATCGAATCTGATGTTTTCTGGTGGTACTCCCATGTCGTCTAGCATTTTTAGTACTGCTGCGTTCATCATTGGAGGTCCACATAGGTAGAATTCTACCTCATCTGGATCTGAATGGTCCTTCAGGTAGTTGTCATACAGACATTGGTGAATGAATCCAACATATCCATCTCCATTATCATCATCAAGATTTTCTTTTACTTTCCAGTTATCCTCTGGAAGGGGCTCAGAAAGACCTATGTAGAACTTGAAGTTAGGGAAGTCCTTCATGATCTTCTCGAAGTGATCTAAGTAGAATAATTCTCTTTTTGATCTACCTCCGTACCAGTACGACACTTTTCTATCACTTTTCTCTGTGTGGAATAAGTGGAAAATGTGTGATCTCAATGGTGCCATTCCTGCTCCACCTCCAATGTAGATCATTTCTCTACCTGTTGGGTTAATGAAGAACTCTCCATATGGACCAGAGATAGTCACTTTGTCTCCTAGTTTTCTTGAGAATACATAAGATGAACAAATACCTGGATTAACATCCATCCACTGATTCTTAGCTCTATCCCATGGTGGAGTTGCAATCCTGATGTTCAGCATTACAATGTTTCCTTCTGCTGGGTGATTCGCCATAGAGTAAGCTCTGAATATTGGCTCATCATTTTTCATTGTCAAGTCCCAAAGACCAAACTTATCCCAGTCTGATTTATAAACGTCATCAGGGTGTCCCAAATCTGGGTGTGGAGTGATGTCCATGTCTTTGAATTCAACTTCAATCTTAGGAACATCAATCTGAATATATCCACCTGATTCGAAATCAAGAGTTTCACCTTCAGGAAGTTTTACAACAAACTCCTTAATGAAAGTAGAAACGTTGTAATTTGAGATAACCTCGCACTCCCATTTCTTGATTCCAAAAATTTCTTCCGGAATTTCAATTTCCATGTCCTGCTTCACTTTAACCTGGCAAGACAATCTTACTTTTTCTTTTTGCTCTGTTCTGCTTAGGTGACCTACCTCCGTTGGAAGTACATCTCCTCCACCTTCAGTCACTTTACACTTACACATTGCGCAGGTTCCCCCACCTCCACAAGCAGAAGGAAGGAATATCTTTTGTGCTGACAATGTAGTCAACAATGTAGATCCCGCAGAGGTGACAATCGGATTGTCTTTATCCCCGTTTACAATGATGTTTACTGGTCCAGATTGAACCAACTTGGATTGAGCAAACAACAAAATCAGCACTAACAATAGGATAACTATTGTAAAGGCTATTATTGATATTATTATTACTGATGACATTTAAACGAAATGTTTATTTTTTGAAATCGGTCACAAATATAGATGATATACCATCACTTTAAAAGTGCAATATGGTTTTATCAACATCCCGTGAATCCTAATTGTTCAATAGTTTTAAAAGAGTTGTGATTTTTGCTTTAAGATTTCTTCTATCAACGATGAAATCAAGGAATCCATGATCAAGAACAAATTCCGAACTTTGGAATCCTTTTGGTAAATCTTTACCAATAGTTTCTCTAATTACTCTTGGCCCAGCAAAACCAATCAAAGCTCCAGGTTCTGCTATATTAAAGTCTCCAAGCATTGCAAAAGAAGCAGTTACTCCTCCAGTAGTTGGATCTGTCAATAACGATATATAAGGAATTTGAGCTTCTGACAATAATGCCAATTTAGCTGATGTCTTAGCCATCTGCATTAAAGAAAATCCAGCTTCCATCATTCTAGCTCCACCTGATTTGGAGATCATCATGAATGGAATTTTGTGCTTCAGAGAGTAATCGATTCCTCTAGCAATCTTCTCTCCTACTACTGATCCCATTGAACCACCAATGAAAGCAAAATCCATACAACAAACCACAAGGTCAATTCCATTGGATTTTCCTACCGCAGTTCTAACAGCATCTTTAAGACCTGTTTTCTTCTGAGATGCTTTAATTCTATCTGGATATTTTTTTGAATCCGTAAATTTCAAAGGATCACCAGAAGTCATTCCCGCATCGATCTCTTCAAATTTATTGTCATCAAAAAGTATTTCGAAGTATTCTTTTGAACCAATTCTAACGTGATACTCATCATCCGGGCATACATACGCATTATTGCGTAATTCTCTCATGTGGATGATATTTCCACTTGGTGTTTTATACCATAGCCCGTCTGGCGCTTCCTTCTTTTCTGTAGTTGGGGTTTGTATCCCCTTATCTTTTCTTTGAAACCAAGCCATCAAGTCGTTTTTAATGTTGGACGGCAAAGATATGTTGCCTTTTTTTTAGTTCCTAGGATATGGGGTACGAGTTACGGGTTGCTCTCCTTCGCTAAAGCTTCGGTGGACGAGCCCCTTAGTTGTCAGTTGTCAGTTGTCAGTTGTCAGTTGTCAGTTGTCAGGGAAACGAGTTGCGAGTTGCGGGGAGGTCCACCTGCGGCGAACTTAGCGGGTACTAAGACATTGATGGTTATTGGAACTTATGAAACTTTGGGATTTGAGATTTGTTATTTAGAATTTAAACCGAAGGTTTAAGAGTACCGGGATTGTGCGTCCAATTTTTTTTAACAACAACCAATTTTGGACGCACAAAACAACCCAAATATTCCCGGGTACTAGAAGATAATGTCTTTAGATGATCGTAACTGTGTTGAAATCAATCATCTTGTCTGAGTTGATTAAAGCTGCAATCGCATCTCCAACCTGTTCAGTAGTATAAAATTTTTCACTTTCAAGATCCTCAGTAACTATTCCATGATTCATGGCTTCTTCAACAGCACTTACAATTAGTCTACTTTCAGCTTTCGCTCCAAATGCCATTTCTAACATCATTGCAGCACTCAATATTGATGCTATTGGGTTTGCTTTGTTCTTTCCAGCTCCACCAGGATAGGATCCATGAATTGGGCCGAATAGTTTGAACTCACTCCCTAGTGATGCGGATGGAATTAATCCCATAGATCCAGCAATAACTGATGCTTCATTTGTAAGTATATCTCCAAATAGATTTTCGGTAAGAATAACATCAAAATGTCCTGGATCTGTAATGATTTTCATGGCTGCCTTGTCCACAAACATGAACTCAACAGTCACTTCTGGATAATCCTTAGATAGATCTGCAACTGTAGCTCTCCATAATCTGGAAGTTGCCATCACATTTGCTTTATCTACCAAAGTCAATCTTTTCTTGCGAGATTTTGCTGACTCAAACGCCATCCTCGCGATTCTTGTAATTTCTTCTTTACTATATAATATGGTGTCATATGCATGCTCACCATCTTCAGATCTTCCACTTGGCTTTCCGAAATAAACTCCGCTGGTAAGTTCTCTATATACCAGAAAGTTTACGTCTTTAAGCAACTCATTTTTCAATGGGCTATGCTCAAATAAAATTGGATAACTCACTGTTGGTCTCACATTAGCAAAAAGACCCAATGCGCTTCTCATCTTTAATAAGCCTTGCTCTGGTCTAACTTTAGCATTTGGATCCTGATCATATTTTGGATCTCCAATTGCACCGAATAAAATAGCATCACTTGACTTACAAAGTCTCTCGGTCTCCCACGGAAAAGGGTCTTCCTCCTTTTCAATTGCTTCTGCACCAATCAAGCCGTACTCAAATTCAAACTCATGATCAAACACATCAGCTACTGCTTTCAGTGCTTTCACTGCCTCTTTGGTAATTTCATTACCTATCCCGTCCCCTGGTAGTACTGCTATCTTCTTCTTCATGCTAAGCTACCTTTTGATGTTTTCTATACAATTGCCTCAAGTCCTCATCCTGTACAACTTTGATCTCGTCTGCAACTAATAAGAACTCTTTATATAATGAATTCAATTCTTCGCCATCAACATTTACTCCGATGGCTCCTAATCTGAACTTCAATGCTGCTCTACCACTTCTTGCGGTTAGAACTATATCAGAATTTTGCACTCCAACTTCTTCTGGAGCTATAATCTCATAATTCTCTCTATTCTTGATTACTCCATCCTGGTGGATTCCAGAGGAGTGTGCAAATGCGTTACTTCCTACAACCGCCTTATTTGGCTGAACTGGCATACCCATAGTCTCAGAAACCATTCTGCTCAATGGATATAGTTGAGTAGTATCAATTCCGGTTACAAGATTTAACTCAGGATGCTTTTTCAAAGTCATCACCACTTCTTCTAATGAAGTATTACCAGCTCTTTCTCCTATACCATTAATCGTACATTCCACCTGTCTTGCTCCATTTCGAAGTGCATTAACTGAATTGGCTGTTGCCATTCCCAAGTCATTGTGACAATGTGAAGAAATTACTGCTTTGTCGATGTTTGATACGTTCTCTTTCAAGAATTTGATTTTCTCTCCATACATATCAGGTAAGCAAAAACCTGTTGTGTCCGGAATATTAACTACAGTTGCTCCTGCAGCAATTGCGGCTTCAACAACTTTCGCAAGGAATTCATTATCTGTTCTACCAGCATCTTCTGCATAGAATTCAACATCATCAATTAAGTTTCTTGCGAACTTCACAGCTTTCACCGCTCTTTCGATAATGTTTTCTCTGGTAGTCTTTAGTTTATGAAAGATGTGCTGATCAGAAGTACCGATACCTGTGTGTATTCTGCCTCTTTTTGCAAACTTTAGGGATTCTGCTGCACATTCAATGTCTTTTTCAACGGCTCTGGATAAAGCACAAATAGTCGGTTCAGTAACCGCTTTTGTGATTGCTTGTACAGATTGAAAATCTCCAGGACTTGAAATTGGGAATCCAGCTTCTATGATATCTACACCCAGACTTTCGAGCGACTTAGCAATTTTTATTTTTTCTTCAGTGTTGAGCTGACAACCGGGAACTTGCTCCCCGTCTCTTAATGTAGTATCGAAAATATAAACTTTGCCGTCTGTGACGTCTGCATCAGGTGTATTGTTTCCTGTAATTTCCATTTGACGTGTTTATTAATGTTGAATGACAGCTTCAAATGTATCAGGCGACTCTACTAATCAAAAACTAAAAAATATTTTTATTACGATTTCTAAGATTCCTAACTAATGCTTGAATAAGAAAATATTACCTATTTTTATTATTTCAATGTCATTTAATTACAATGTCTAAAAGTCGATCCGACAGTTTATTTCTATTGGTGAAGTCAATGCGCAAAAGTGAGAAGCGCTATTTCAAATTGGATTCCAGTGAAGCCTCTGGAGATCACAAGTACATGAAATTGTTTGATCTGCTGGACAAACAACAAGAATTTGATGAGGATCGTATTCTTCAGACTAATGGTTGGATCAAGAAGTCGCAGTTTAGTAATCTAAAGGCACATTTGTATAAAAAGATTTTACAAAGCCTTAAAAGATATGCTCAATCATCTAATGAAGACATTAATGTTAGAGAGAACATCGATTATGTCCAATTGCTGTACGATAGAAGTTTGTACGGACAAAGTATGTCTCTTTTACAGAAACTGAAAAAGACAATTGTAAAGAGTGACAACCTGGAATTATATCTGGAAATATTAAAGTGGGAAAAGAATCTGTTGCCATACACCATTGACAGACACAACCAGAAACGTGTAAGTCAAATTGTGGAGGAAGCCAATCAGGTTAATGAGCGGATTTCCAGAACTAATACATTAACAAACCTTGCTGTAGAGCTCAATGCTATTTATCTGAGAAATGGATTTATCAAGAACAAAACCGACTATTTAAACATTACTCAGACATTTAAGCAAAGACTCCCAACCTGGAATGAAGACAATCTATCCTTTCGTGAGAAGTTGCTTTGGTATAATATTCAGCTTAGCTACTATGGCTATTTGCAGGATTATGAGAAGTCATTGCAGTATGCCAATAAATGGGTGGAATTATTTGAAACAATACCAAATAACAGCTACTTATTTGAAATGTATTTGAAGGGTTTAAATCATCAATTGAATGCTCAGGCAAGACTAAACTTATTCAATGAATTTGATCAAACTCACAAGAAATTACGATCTCTATCCAATCATCCGATTGTTGAGTTGAATGAGAATATCCAAATCAGATTATTCAAATACAGCTACGCTCACCAATTCAATGGCTACTTCATCAAAGGAGATTTCTCCACAGGAGTTCACATGCTTCGCAAAATTGAGAACCGTCTTGAAGGGTTCATTGAGTTTTTGGATAAGCACTCTGAATTGATCTTATACTACAAAATTGCTTGTTTATACTTTGGGAATGATGATTTTGGTGATGCTTTAAAATGGCTTAATAGAATCATCAACAGTGAATACCAGGATATTCGAGAAGACGTATTATCCTTCGCAAGGATTCTAAATCTTATTGTACATTATGAATTAGGGAATCAGGATGTCATCGAATATTACATTAAATCGACTTACCGATATCTGCTAAAGAAAGAAGACCTTCACTTATTCCAACAATACATTTTGGAATTCATCAAAGGCTTGTCAAAAGACACTACTCAGAAAGAGTTAATGAGCAATTTCAAATCTTTGAGAAAGAAGCTCATTGAACTTGAGCAGAGCAAATATGATAAAAGAGCATTTGTGTACTTCGATATCATATCTTGGTTAGATAGTAAGATTTCAGGAAGAACGGTTCAGTCTGTGATAAGAGAAAAAGCTATGACATTTAAGAAGCCTTAGGAAGAGTTTGTTGTCATTACCATATGAAAACACTGAGAATTGTGATCATATTGGTGACGCTTTTCTTCTTTGGCTGTACTAAAACAGTCATTGTAACTCAGCAGCAAACTACTTTCAATCAGTACAAAGCTGTGAAACACGACAAAATCACCAACAAGACAAAAAAGCCAAGAAAAAGAAAGGGGAATTAATCCTTATATTGTTAGAGAGACAGAAGTTTTTGCTGAATCAATCTTAATAATAAATTATGGATGCCAACCAATTACTCCAGGAATTTGAATCTTTCAAGGGCCAACTCAAATCTTATATTTTAAGAATCACTACAAGTGTTCATGATACTGAGGATATTCTTCAGGAAACTTATATAAAGGCCCAGGAGAAACTTCACACATTCAAAGGCGAATCCTCATTGAAAACCTGGGTATTTGCGATTGGGTCTAATCTGGCTAAGGATTTTCTTAGAGCTAAAAAAAGATGGCCCGAAAATGTAACAGATATCTGCAAAGACGCTGCGCTAAATAATCAGGAATTCTTCAAAGAATCAATGGGGATTAGAATGACCTCACCACAGGGTAACTTTGAAATCAAGGAACATGTGGCATTCTGTTTTACCTGCGTTTCAAGATCATTGCCATTGGAACAGCAACTTGTGATATTTCTCAAGGAAGTTTATCACTTTCAGAACAAAGAGATCGCCGATATAATTGACAATACAGAGGCCATGGTGAAATACTACCTCAATGAAGGTCGGTCCAAAATGGTTGAGGTGTTTGATCACAGGTGTTCACTGATTAACAAAAAAGGAGTTTGTCACCAATGTACAGAGCTGAATGGGATTTACAACCCAAAACAAAATGCCCAGGAGGAAATAGTGAAAATCAAAATGGCTCGTGAAGCAGAAAAGGCTAGTAAGGAGGAACTTTTTAAGCTTCGTATGAAAATTTTAGAGGAATTAGACCCTTTTGAAAGTGGCGCTTCTGAGCTGCAATTGCATCATTTAGAGCATAATCGAGGTGTGATGGAAAAATATTTAGAAAAAGATTAAAGAAATCCTATCGTTTCTTTGAGCCCGGTCGTCAAAAGGGAAATTAAATTCAAAACAATGAAATTTCTAATTACAATTTTGACGATCATGATGACTACAGCCGCAACTGCACAAAACGCAAAAACTACAAAAAGCACTTTTAACCAGGTAACAACAGTTTCTATTGATATTAATGCCGATCCTGCAATTATTTGGTCATTACTTACCAATGCCAGCGATTTTACCAGATGGAACTCCACCGTAACCATGCTGGAAGGAGAAATTAAGCTTGGAGAAAAAATCAGGTTAAAGTCTGTTCTTGATGAAAAGAGAGTTTTCAAAATCAAAATCAAGGAAATGAATCCAGAAACAAGTATGACCTGGGGTGATGGGAAAGGGTCAAGAGTTTTTATACTTCAGGAACTTGGAAACGGAATAACGAGATTTACCATGACGGAGAAAATTGGTGGTTTAACATTCCCAATGTGGGCAAAATATTTACCTCCTTTTGAAGAGAACTTCGATCAATATGCAAGTGATTTGAAAAAAGAGGCTGAGGCCATAGCAAACTAGATTATTGGGGGGATACCCCCATTTTCTATTCTTCGGATTAAATTCTAGTTTTGTGACTGTCAAAAACTCAAAGATGGAGTTCAATCTGAATATCTATAATATTCTCATTGCTTTTGGAATGTTCCAAGGGTTTGTAATAGCCATTTTACTAATTTCCAGAAGTAGTTTCCAGCAGGCTAATAAATACTTAGGCTTCACAATTCTTTTTCTTGCTCTCTACTTAGTTTGGGTTTTAAAGTATGACATGAAACTCCAAAGTCATTGGCCAGATTTAAGATTTCTACCCGTATTATTTATTTGGGGAATTGGTCCTTCATTTTATTTATTCTCAAAATTTTCTGTAAAACAAGGCGTCAAACTATCTAAGATCAAATGGTACTTTCTACCACTTGCTGTGGAACTACTCTATTTTAACATCGTCACAATTATTTTTTGGGCTAATGATTTCAACCATCGAAACTTTACAAAGCTGGAAGATGAGGTCGTGATACAACTTTTCAATATTGAGCATGTAATTGGTCTTCTACTGATAGCCTTTTACCTGGGTAAATCCATTTTACTATTTAGAAAAAAGAATATCCTCTCAAGGAAAAACTACCTAACCTACATCTTACTGGCATTTAGCATCCTTTGGTTAATTTGGGTACCTTATACATACATAGATATTGTTTACTACAATTTCAATTTCCCACCTTCCGAATTCTATTCTTTCTATCTACTTTTTGCCGCACTCACATATGCAATTGGATTTCTTGGGTTCAAAATGAGCAAAGATGTCAGTTTCACAATGAAGAAGTCTGAAAGTGATGAATCCCTTAAAGAAATTGCGGTGTACTTTCAATCTGAAATGACCCGTACAAAATGTTATCGAGACCCAGAGTTAAATCTTCAGGAATTTGCTCAACTTGTAGGTCAACACCCCAACAAAGTTTCAATGGTTCTCAATCAGGTACTGCAAGTTTCATTCAGAGAATTCATTAATAGTTATCGTATTGAAGAGTTTAAAAGAAGGTTACCTCAATATGACTTACAGAAACATACCCTTTTATCATTAGCCTTTGAAGTAGGCTTTAACTCAAAAGCCTCCTTCAATAGAATATTCAAGAATTCTGAGGCCATGTCCCCAATCGAGTATTTACAAAAAGTGAAATAAGAAGGTCTCAAAACTCATAATGAGGCTTCTATCATCCTATTTGATCATTTATTTGCTGAAGTCAAAAAATTCAAAATAAAATATTATGATCAGACAAATTAAATTTACAGGCTTCTTGGTCTTACTATTTCTCAATTTCTCGACTGCATATTCGCAGAAATGGGATACTCAAATAGACTCAATAATTAAACTCCACACTCTCGACCCAATGCCTTTCAGCGGTACGGTATTGGTCTCGTCCGAGGGAGAAATTGTTTTTCATAATGCTTACGGAAATGCTTCAGAAAACCCCAGCATTCCAAATGGAATCAATTCAAAGTATTTCATTGGCTCAATTACCAAAATGATTACAGCCGTAGCAATATTACAGTTGGTTCAAAATGAAAAACTAAAACTCAATGACAACCTCAGTCAATGGATACCACAGGTTAAAAGCTCAGACAACATTACAATTCTGCATCTTTTAACTCACCAATCAGGGCTTTTGAGAGATTCAAAGCAGGATTACGCTCAATCCGTTAGCATGATGGATAGAGTTTTATCAATACAAGACACTTTGCTTTTTGAACCAGGAAGCAGTGAAAAATATTCAAATGCTGGATTTTACGCATTGACTCATATTATTGAAGAAATCAGTGGTTTGAAATATGATGAGTATTTCAACAAATACATTTTTCAAGTGGCTGAGATGACTGACAGTGGCATCCGAAAAGGAAAAAATAAAATTGAAGGTCTTTCTACCGGAATGCAAATCGTGCCCGATGAATTTGGAGTGGACGCTCTGGGTATTGCAAAATACTTTGATAGCTATTCTTTGGGTGGCGGAGGATCGGTTTATTCTACCACAACAGACATGTTCAAATTTTTCATTTCCTTAAAGTCCGGAAAACTATTGTCTGACACTTATTTAGAAATTTTCAAAAGGGAATTCCCCATCCCAAATGACACCAAACCAAAATTTTATCACAGTCCGGGTTGGGAAGTTTGGAATTTATCTGATGAGGAAAGAACATTTTTTGTACATCAATTTTCTGGAAAGATCCATGGTTACCAATCCTTAATGAGATACTATGACTCTGATGATCTACTTATTATAATACTTTGCAATAACAACTTTAGTGAACGCTCGCTTCTTGCAACAGCGATCAGAAGGGTCATTAAAGAAAAAGATTATAGCGACTTGATGCCAAAAGTGGTGAATTACCTTGACAACCATAATTCGATGCAAGACCTTGAAGGGATCTATGACTTCCCCGAAGAAAAAACCACCGTTGAAATTAAGATTATAAACCAGCAATTGACGTTGACATCTCATGGAGACCGGCCGATTTATTTATACCCGGAAAACGAATCCACATTTTCATCAAATCTTATCCCATTGAAAATTACTTTTAACAATGGAGACAATGAATCCACTAAAAAACTAACCTGGAATTATCGAGATAAAATGATATTTGAATTAAATAAAATAGAGTAACTAATCTAACTCCTCATAATCCACATACTCACCACCATTGAAATTCTTGTCTTTCTTAGACTTTGGTTGTGATTGCGTATCTACGTAAACATTGCCATCTTCTGGCTTACGTTTTTGGTGAGCATCGTAGGGTCTTTGGGCTTGTTGCCCCACAAAAAATGATTTCAATAGGAACCCACCTACTTTGTAAAAGCAGTAGAGTACTAAAAAAATGATTAATAAAACTTTAAGCATGGTATCCTATTAACTGATAAGACAGACATTGTGTTACATAATTGACGTAACACAATGTCTTTTTATTTTAAACTGATTATCTACTCAAGTATAAATTTCTCTCTGAGTAGATGTCCAGGAAGTAGTCATCCATTAAATCATCGATGAAGTAGATTGCCTCACCAGTAGACTTCATTTCTGGTCCGAGCTCCTTGTTTACATTCGGGAATTTGTTGAATGAGAATACCGGTTCTTTGATAGCGTATCCTTGTTTCTTAGGATTGAATTTGAAGTCCTTCACTTTTGCTTCTCCCAGCATCACCTTAACAGCTGCATTTACATAAGGCTCTTCGTAAGCTTTGCAAATGAATGGTACCGTTCTTGACGCTCTAGGGTTAGCTTCGATGATATATACTTTATCGTCTTTGATTGCGAACTGAATGTTAATCAATCCAACAGTATTCAATGCTAATGCAATCTTTCTTGTATATTCCTCTATCTGGCGCATTACAAAATCTCCAAGGTTGAATGGAGGTAACACCGCATAAGAGTCTCCTGAATGAATTCCAGCTGGCTCAATATGCTGCATGATCCCGATGATATACACATCTTCACCATCACAAATTGCATCAGCTTCAGCTTCAATTGCTCCATCCAGGAAGTGATCAAGTAATACTCTGTTTCCTGGGATGTCTCTCAAAATATCAACCACATGAGACTCAAGCTCCTGTTCGTTGATTACGATTTTCATACTTTGTCCACCCAGTACGTAAGATGGTCTTACAAGCAATGGAAACCCAAGTTCTTTTGATAATTCAATAGCCTCCTCAGCATCTTCGATTACTCCGAATAATGGGTAAGGAATATTGTTTTCTTTAAGAAGTGTAGAGAACTCTCCTCTATCTTCTGCCAAATCAAGAGATTTGAAGTTTGTTCCCAAAATCTTGATTCCGTATCTCTCCAGCTTCTCAGCCAACTTCAAAGCAGTCTGACCTCCAAGCTGAACGATAACTCCCTCAGGTTTCTCATGAAGAATAATGTCATAAATATGCTCCCAGAATACCGGCTCGAAGTAAAGTTTATCAGCCACGTCAAAGTCCGTAGAAACCGTTTCCGGGTTACAGTTGATCATGATGGCTTCATAACCACATTCTTTTGCCGCTAAAATTCCGTGCACACATGAGTAATCAAACTCAATTCCCTGACCGATTCTGTTTGGTCCAGAACCTAGAACAATAATCTTTTTCTTATCAGATCTTACAGACTCATTCTCCTCACCGAATGTGGAGTAGTAATAAGGTGTCTTAGCTTCAAACTCCGCAGCACAAGTGTCTACCAGTTTGTAAACTCTTCTGATTCCAAGATCATTTCTCTTATTGAAGACTTCACTTTCAAGACATTTCAGCAAGTGTGCGATTTGTCTATCTGCATATCCTTTGAGTTTAGCCTCTGCTAAAAGTTCTTTAGGAATGTCATTTATATTGTACTTTTCAATTTCTTTCTCAACTGCAATCAGCTCCTCAATCTGAGTAAGGAACCAAGGATCAATTTTTGAAAGTTTGTATATCGTTTTGAAAGGGATACCCAGTTTGAAAGCATCATAAACGTGGAACAATCTATTCCAGCTTGGGTGTTCAAGGCTTTCCAGAATTTGCTCCTGGTTTGTTAACTCTCTTCCATCAGCTCCCAAACCATTTCTCTTAATCTCTAATGACTGACAAGCTTTTTGCAAAGCCTCCTGGAAGTTTCTTCCAATCCCCATTACCTCACCTACAGCCTTCATTTGAAGACCCAGTTTTCTGTCAGAACCTTTGAACTTATCGAAGTTCCATCTTGGAATCTTAACGATTGTGTAGTCTAGCGCCGGCTCGAAGTAAGCAGAAGTAGTTTTTGTGATTTGATTTTTAAGCTCATCAAGGTTGTAACCGATTGCCAGTTTAGCAGCAACTTTTGCGATTGGATAACCTGTTGCTTTAGAAGCAAGGGCAGATGATCTTGAAACCCTAGGGTTAATCTCAATTCCGATGATTGTGTCGTCATCCGGATTTACTGCGAACTGTACGTTACAACCACCAGCAAATTCACCGATTCCGTTCATCATTTTGATCGCCAGATCTCTCATTTCCTGGTAAACTGTATCCGGAAGAGTCATGGCCGGAGCTACTGTGATTGAATCACCAGTGTGAACTCCCATTGGATCAAAGTTCTCGATTGAACAAATGATGATCACGTTACCTAAATTATCTCTTAATAATTCAAGCTCATATTCTTTCCACCCAAGGATACTTTGCTCTACCAATACTTCATGTATTGGTGAAGATTTCAGTCCGTGGGTAAGTGCCTTGTCAAATTCTTCAGGAGTATTTACGAAACCTCCACCAAAACCACCAAGCGTAAATGATGGTCTGATTACTAAAGGAAACCCAATTTCCTGTGCTATTTCTTTTCCCTTTAAGAATGAAGTTGCTGTTTCTCCTTTACATACATTCACGTTCAGCTCATGCATTTTCAGTCGGAACTTCTCTCTGTCCTCAGTAGTTTCAATGGCGTTGATATCCACACCAATGATTCTCACATTGTATTTCTCCCAGATTCCTGCGTTATCGCAATCAATTGCAAGGTTAAGAGCTGTCTGACCTCCCATAGTAGGTAAAACCGCATCTATATCATGTAATTCCAGGATTTCTTTGATCGAATTTTTTGTTAAGGGCTTTAGGTAAATGTTGTCAGCTGTCACGGAATCCGTCATGATAGTTGCTGGATTCGAGTTGATCAAAGTAACCTCGATTCCTTCTTCTCTCAATGACCTTGCAGCTTGTGATCCTGAATAATCAAATTCACATGCTTGACCGATTATAATAGGTCCACTTCCGATAATCAGTACTGATTTTAAACTGTTGTCCTTAGGCATCTTTTTTTATGTGTTTTGAGGTAGGCATAAATTGGGGCAAATTTAGTCGGTGCAAGTTACTGCGCAAAGGATGAGAGATATTTTTTTTCTTCTACATTTAAGATTTAGAGATGGGTGTATAATTTACGGATGAACTCCGATTTACTCAACAAACTGATTCCTTTCAAGACCAATTCCCAAGTATCATTGACTCACATGAAGCTCGTCGTATCTCAAACCTGATTATTATCCAGATGATGCGCTTTTTGATTATTGACAAACCAAAAAAGAGATACTACTAAAGTTATGACAAATAGAATTACGTTAAAATAGAATGGAAATTTAAAATACCACGAACTTAATATAATGCTTAGTGCTGTGAGTGTTACTGCTCCAGAGAGATAGCCAAGGATATTTAAATTTAACAAGTGTTTAATTTGCCAGTAATGCACAATCACTCTAACTAACCCCACAGTGATTGTTGCAATTGCCGCTCCAACTCCTCCAATAAGTGGTATTAGCCAATAATTCAGCAAGAAATTCAAAAGCACAAATAGTATAACATTAATTGCTTCATACCTAAAACCATTACTCATTTGAAGCAAGCCAGTAGAAGGACCACTGACTATATAAAGCATGACATTGAAGGATAGTATCAACAGGATAACATCAAATTTTCGAGCTAATTCTATTTCTACAAACATGCTCAATATGAGGATTGAGAATAAGTTAATGCCTATAAATAATATGCTATTTGAAATTGAGGACCAGTTCGTAAAGTTTCTGTAGATACTCTGAAGCTCCAATAATTTACCTTGTTCAATTAGGTTAGAGGCAATTGGCCTAAATACCAACGCCAAACCATTGTGAATCAACAAAATCAAATTTGATAATGTGGATGCCAATACGTAATACCCTACTACCTCAGAACTCGCAAGCCAACCAAGCATAATTCGATCAAGGGTAAATATTAATATCACTCCAATTGATGACACAAATAAAGAAGCGCTTAATTTCCAGTTATGAAGTAGATAATTAATGGAAGTGCCAAATTTAAAACTCTTCAATTCTGAGTAGTTTGCTAAAAATGAATATGATGTAGACAGAAATGAGCTTATAACATAAACTAAAATAATCGAGAGTAACCCTTTACCTACCAGCACCAGTGATATAATCCCAACTGTTCTAGAACCAAATTCTACCTGATCAACCAGGGTAGCCTTTTTAATCCTATTTGATGCTACCAAGGTAGATTTAAGGACTTGCGCCATCGGCTTAAAAAGAATTATCAGGGAGAGTGTATGCAGATTATCGACATCATTCGAATCCAATAAATGAAGGTTGATAAAATCCGAAGCAACATTTATCAGAATATAACAAACCAATGACATAAAAAATGCCAAATAAAGGACGGTGGGCACAAGCCTGAGATCCTGAACAACACCCATTCGTTTATAAATAACATTCTGCAGTGAAAAGGTCGCAAATCTGGCAATGACATCAACAATAGTCACTATTATCATAAGATTCCCAAAATCTTTGATTCCCAGATACCAAGTCAGAATCAGAATGTTTACAACAGAAAATACCTTTTGAGTAATGTTTCCAAGAGCTAGACCTAAACTCCTCAATATATATTCTGGGAAAATTTTGGCAATTTGTATCAAACTAAATTGATTAATTTACTTATTTGAATTTTACAGACACACAGAACCATGGATAATACAAAGTTGGTTACTATCGTTATGGCTACATATAATAGAAGCAATATAATAGGTTATTCTATCAAGTCTGTTATTAATCAAACCCACAAGAATTGGGAACTAATTGTAATAGGAGATAAGTGCACTGATGACACTGAACAAACTGTAGCATCATTCAATGATCCACGGATTACTTTTAAAAATCTTGAAACTAATATTGGAGAACAGTCAGGTCCAAATAACATTGGATTGGAAATGTCCAACGGGCAGTACATAGCAATTTTGAATCATGATGACTTATGGATGGATAATCATCTTGAAACCTTAATTGATTCAATTGAATCAACGGATGCAGACCTGACTTATTCGTGGTGGATCTCTGCCGACCGTAAAGGTTTCAACAAACTTAACCTGGACCCAACTGGTGGTTTCAGTCTGGATGGATTCTACCCGGCCTCATCATGGCTTTTTAAGTCAGACTTAAGAACATCGATAGGACCATGGAAATATTTTAAAGAAATTCACCAAATACCTTCACAAGATTGGATTAAACGAGTTTTTAAAAAAGGCAAGAAAATTTCTTCTTCACGAAATGTTTCAATGATTGCAGTTCAATCAGGATTAAGAAAAGACTCCTATATCAATCGTGAATACAAAATCAGTGAAACTTGGTTCAACAAACTACAAGAACAGGATCTACTCCTAAAAGAAGTATTGCTGGAGAATTGCATTGAATTCACAAAACGAGAAAAAGAAATTTTTTTACACCTGAAAATGTTTGTCTGGAATATATTGAAATATTTAGTGGTAAAATCTAATTTTAGCCCATTAGAAGTAAGACGAAAGTTAACTTATTGGAAAAAAGGTGGATCTGTTAATGCGTTGAGAAAAAGAAGAGGTTTAAAAAAAATACGATGAGTTGGAAATTATCTGGTTCAAAAAAGGATAAGCAAGGAATTACTTCTGCCTGGGAAATTACCGAGCAAAAACTAATTGATGGCGTTAAAATTAAGCAAATGAAAAATGTCATCAAAAACGAAGGGCTACTAACGGAAATTTATCGTTCAGATTGGGAACTAGACGATACAATTGTCGACCAAGTATTTCAAATTAAGATGAATCCCAATTCTGTTTCTGGTTGGCATGCTCATGAATTCACAACCGATAGGATATTTATTAATAAAGGCTTTATCAAGGTTGTGCTATTTGATAGCCGGCAGGATTCACCCACCTATAAGGTTATTAATGAATTTAAGGCTGGGATTGAGAGACCAATGATATTAACTATTCCCCCAAAGGTATTTCATGCTGTACAAAACATCCATTTTGCGGAAAGCTCGTTATTGAACTTGGTTGATATTGCTTACCAATATGAGGATCCAGATCACTGGAGAGTTCCTTTAGATCATCCAGATATCCCATATAAATTTTAATATCAATCAAGGATTTGTATAATTATTTAGTTTAAAAACTACTTCCAATTAGTACTCAGAAGCTTTTAGTGTGCATGACGAACTGAAACTCCTAAATACTTTTATTTGCAGCGAATTTTTACGGCACTTTTCCAAAGTTACAATTGTTACATATAAGCAAACAGCTCACTCTATTTTCGTCATATGAAAAACACTTCATTAGCAACAAGTATAATCTCCCACAAATGCCCAAAATGTCGACAAGCAAATCTGTTCGAAACGGGCCCTTATAACCTTAAGAAATTTGCAAAGATGCCTGACAGATGTCCTAACTGTAATCAGTCATTCAAAGTTGAGCCTTCATTTTACACTGGGGCAATGTATGTCAGCTATGGTTTGCAGGTAGGCCTCTTCATTGCAGTCTTTGTGGCCTTACAAGTTTTGTATCCAGAAGCATCAGCAATGGTATATGTTGGGATTGTAGCATCTGTGGCAGTAATTCTCTCTCCTATAACCTTAAGGTTTAGCAGAAGCATTTGGATTCACCTTTTTGTAAAGCATGATCCAGGAGTTTTAAGTGCCAAGTCGGAATAGTTGATTATTTTGCTTTCAAACGCAAGTTAAAATGAAGGCATCTAATCTGTTTTTAATGGCGCTCCTGGTTTCAATATTAATTGGATGTGAAAGTCCTGGACCAGGTAAGCAAGTTTTTATTTCAGAAGGTCATTCTCAAAATGTTGTAAATGGTTATTGGCTTTATTTACCAAGAAACTATGATGAGTCTAAAGAATGGCCGGTTATCTTATTTCTTCAGGGTGGTTATGGTGTAGGTCCAGATATTCGAACATCCAGAAATGATGGTCCAGCAAAGTTTGCAATGATCAACTCTGAAAGAAATGGAGAACATCTGCTAGTAAGTGATACATTCATAATCATCAACCCACATATGAGAACAGGGCCCAAAGAAAATCGACAATGGTTTCAATTTCCTAAACAAATAGATAGAGTACTTGAAGAAGTTCTCACCAACTATTCCTCTGATCGCAACCGAGTTTATTTAACTGGTTTAAGCAGAGGAGGACATGGAAGCTGGGGCATTTCTAAAAGGATCCCTAACAAGTTTGCCGCTTTAGCTCCAATAGCAGGAAGAATAAGTTGTAAGAAAAATTGTGATAAAATCAGTGACCTACCGATGTGGATCATTCACAATACTGGTGATCAGATTGTGGAATATGAATACTCAACAAACACAGTAAACACGTTGGAAGAAAATTTCAATCTGGAGTTTTCCAAAACGAGTAACATGAAACTGAATCGAGATCAATCATCAAGTTCTCACATCTTCACAAGTTTTGAAAAGGATGGCCATGATGCCTGGAATGAGGCTTATCGGTCTAATGAATTGTATGAGTGGATGCTGAGGTGGAGATTGGAGTGAGTAAGATAATGAACGCGTTAACCCGCAACTCGCAACGATTCTATCTACATAATATCTGATGCACTTAAACCATGGGTATCCGCCTATGCTACAGCTTCGGCAGACCAAAAGAAAACCGCCTCCATTGCTGAAGACGGCTCAATCTGCACCTGAAATTGGTTCTCTCTAATTATTCTTTAATAATTGTTCTTGTTCCAAACTCACCTGATTTAGTCGTAAATCGGATGATGTATTGGCCTTGAGCAATTTCGCTTAATCTGATCTTCTGGTTTGATCTTCCTGTTTTGATCATCTCTCCCTTCAAATTGAAGACCTCAACACTTAACTCTTCGTTACTCGTAACCTCTACAAAATCTGTAGCCGGGTTAGGATAAACATTTAAATTAACTGTCTCTGCAAGTCCTA
>JANSWY010000066.1 GCA_024743255.1 bacterium
CCCCCTTCGAAGGGGGAATTATCCTTGGCACTAAACTTACTTCGCGTGAGGGATATCCTCCTTCGCTAAAGCTTCGGTGGACAAGGGTGGTGATGATTATTTTCTTTTTTTGTAGAGGGGTACTGTGCTGCAGGGTTCTCCGTACATGATGCTTGCGGCGTATGGCCTAAGGAGCCTCGTTATTTCTGTGTAAGCGAAGGTTGGAACAGGGAGATTGCTGCATCCTTTGATCACTACCTTGGAGTCTTGGTAATGTTCCGGATTCAGCTTGTTTAATGTTTGTTGAAATAATGCTTGCTCGAGTGCATTCCGGTCTCCATATACAACCATATTGGCATATGGTTCTATTTTGGTCACCAATAGCATGTAGGCCCACGTTGGAACAATCGCTTCAACTGAGCAAATGATATTTACATTTTTATCTTGATAGACACTCCAATCATTGTCTTTGACAAAAGTTCTGAAATCCTTCTCCCTTAAGACTAATCCCTGAAAAAGATTTTGGGCAATATCATATTCAACTCGTTCTCCCTGGTGGTACAGTTCTTCTAAGTCGAGTGATATTAGTTTACTATTTGCTACCCTGTTTACTATTTCCTCCATTAGATTAACGCTTTTGGTTTAATGGCCTGGAACTCCTTTAAGTAATTAGGCTCGTAGTAGGCCAGGTCTTCAAATTGTTCTTTTTGAAATTTAAGTTGAGCAATTTCACCAACAGAACGTGCACTTGTATATATATGTTCCCACCAATTCATATTTTGATTGGTCTCTAAGTGCTTTTTAGTTTTAGCCGCTCCATTCCCAAAGAGGATCATTTCATTTTCTTTATACTTTAAAAAAGAGTCATCATCAATCACTAATGCTTGGGTGTCTTCCAGGATATCTAAGTCTTTATTTAACACCATTGTGTAGACTTCCATACGTCGTGCATCAAGCATTGGAACCAATAATGCTCCATTAGTATTTGATTTATTTGCTTCCCATGCCATCGCATATAGTGTATTTACAGAAATTAATGGGATATCCAATGCGTAGCATAATCCTTTGGCTGCTGAAGTACCTATTCTCAAGCCTGTGTAGGAGCCTGGTCCGTCCGATAAGGCTATCGCTTTCAAATCGTTTTTAGTGATTCCTGAATTACTCAGGATAAAATCGAAGGAAGATGGGATTAGTGTGCTGTGTGATTTTTCCAGAAAGAAATTTTGTTCACTAACCAGGCTACTTTCATTCACCAAAGCAATTGAGCATACTTTGGTGCTTGTGTCAATACTCAGGATCAATTCTATTGTTGATTTAGAAGTTGTTTATACTTTGCTTCGTCATTTAATGCTGTGATCGCTTCTATTACGTCTTTATCGGATTTAAAACCCACTTCTATCATTCCTGATTGGAGTTCATACCTAGAAGCTATTTCCTGTTCGAGTAGCCAGGATATTTGATCTTTGTATTCCTTTAGATCATTTTCTTTGTTAGCGCTATTCCTTTCAAGTAATTCTTTAAGAGGTTGTTCAATTTGACTGAAGTAATCTTCATCCTCAGATGACTCTATCAAATTTTTCAGTTTCTTTTCGACTTCTGTTGTATACTCGTAATCTTTATCCTGTAACCAGTCTATGAAATTTTGGTAATCGGTATCTGATAATGAAAAATCTCTTGGGTCACCAAAATCCTTGTGTTCATAGTAATATTTCGTTGCATAGTGAAACAATAGATTATTTTCAGCCAGGCTTATAGCGATTGGTGCGTATTCTTTTGGAGCTACCTTTATATCTGGATCAACACCTCCCCCATCAAATACTTCTCTTCCTCCTATTGTCCTGAATGCCACCTTAAGTGAATCTGGAATTTTCCCTACGCTACCATCTGCATTTCTATGACTGTAATCAATGGCCTGAATACATCTGCCACTTGGAATGTAATATTTAGCTGTTGTTACTTTCAACTGGCTATTATATGAAAGAGGTCTCGTTATTTGTACAAGTCCTTTGCCATATGTTTTTCTACCAACGAGAATACCTCTATCATAATCCTGGATTGTACCAGCTACAATCTCTGATGCAGAAGCACTCATACTACTTGTAAGTACAGCAACCGGAATTTCTGTATCCACTGGTTCGTCCAGTGTTCTGTATATTTCGTCTTTGGACTGATACTTACCTCTGGTGGTTACTACTTCTTTTCCTTTTGGAATGAATACATTGGATATGTTTACTGCTTCTTGTAATAAACCTCCGGGGTTACCTCTAAGGTCGAGAATAATCTTTTTTGCTCCATCTGCTTTTAGATCTTTCACCGCCTTTTTTACTTCCTGTCCAGCTTTCGTAGTAAAATCTGTGAGTTTGATGTATCCTATTTCATTGTCGACCATGCCATAGTATGGCACATTTTTGATTGTGATTTTTTCTCTGCTTACCGTTACTATGAAGGTATCTGGAGTATTGTATCTTTTTACTGTTAGTTCAATTCCTGATTTTGATTGACCTTTTAGGAGTGTACTGATTTCTTCTGAAGACTTATCATCTAAACTTATTCCGCTTATCGCCAGTATTTGGTCTCCAATTTTTAGTCCCGCTTCATGTGCAGGGTAACCTTCGTAGGCCATTAATACTGTATTGACCCCATCTACCCGTTGTACTACAGCTCCTATGCCTCCGTATTCTCCGGTGGTCATTGTTCTGTAGTTTTCAATTTGATCTTCAGGGATGTAATTGGTGTATGGATCTAAAGAACCCAACATTGCGTCAATTCCTGTTTTGATCAGTTTGTTGGGATTTACATCATCAACATAGTACGCATTTACTTCCTTATATAGTGTTGCGAAAATGTCCAGGTTTTTGATAATGGCGAAGTAGTTATCTCCGGATGGGCTTTTCAAAGCCAGGGTTCCGAAACTAACAATAACTAAAGCGATGATGACTATTTTGGTTCTTCTCATACCCTCCATGCCTCGTGTGAGGACTTATTAATTCTAAAAAATCAGTTCTTGTTTACAGGTAAACGTTTGATCAATTTAATTAGTTTGGATTCAATATCCTGAAAGTTTGCGATTTCTTTACCTATGTAGATGAAGGCGATGTTGAAAAATTTTTCAGAATCTGCGATAAGATGCTTGTTCAAGCGATAGGCTTCTCTGATTCTTCTTTTCAGGAGATTTCTGTCTACAGCTCTTTTAAAATTCCTTTTTGAGACTGAAATAAGGACTTTATGGAAGTCATCCTCCTGGTTGGGGGTGTATTTAATCAGAAAAGGGTAGGAATGAGCAGAGGAACCTTTTTTGAAAAGTTCCTCTATTAATTTTTTACTAGTTAGCTTTTCCTTCTTGGGAAATTTTACGCTAACGATATTTTTACTTGCCTCTGACATGCTCTTCCAAGTTACAGGAACGAGCAAAGACTACTAAACAGGTTGTTTATTTTTTGCCTTTACCTTCGTCAGAAACAGTCAATTTTTTTCTACCCTTAGCTCTTCTTCTAGCCAATACAGCCTTCCCGCTTACAGATTCCATTCTTGCTTTGAAGCCGTGCTTATTTTTTCTCTTTCTATTTGAGGGCTGATACGTCCTTTTCATTGCTTTGTAATAAGATTTTAATACTATCTGGAAAAACTATCCTCATTTTGCTAAACGCTCAAGAGCACAAAATGGGCTGCAAAGATACCCTGTAATATTTTAAATGCAAATAATGACTCAGGATATTTGAAGCAATAAGAAATTACCCTTGAGTCAATTTATTTAATATCTCTTTTGCCTGATGCCATTCGAGACGAGGGCCGAACTGTGTAACTACTTTTGATGATGCCAAAGATGCTAATTTACCGGCGTCTGCAAAGCTGTGACCATTTGTTATCCCATATAAAAATGCACCTGCGAATGAGTCTCCTGCTCCATTGGTGTCAATTGCTTGTACTTTGTATGGTTCGATATCAATAAAGGTATCTCCGTCGAAAATTATTGCTCCGTTTTCACCAAGAGTAATTACAAATCTTTTTGCGTCTTTCTTGAGGGCTTCTCTTGCTTCTGCCAAATTGTTTGTCTCTGTGTATAGCATTGCCTCTTCTTCATTGCAAAACAGCAAATCAACACTAGCTCCAACAACTTCTTGCATAGGATCTTTGAAGTACTTTACCATTGATGGATCTGAGAAAGTTAAAGCAGTTTTAACTCCATTCTCTTCTGCCAGTTTTTTGGCATGTTTCATGGCATTTTGGCCATTTTCCGAAGTAACCAGGTATCCTTCAATGTACAAATACTCCGAGTCTTTGAGTGCTTCTTCTTTAATTTCAGAAACCGAATAATTAGAAGTAATCCCTAAGAAAGTATTCATTGTTCTGGAGGCATCCTCGGAGGTCATCACAAGGCATTTACCTGTAATTCCTGACTCAAGATTATCTTCATGAAGATTGGTTTCTACGCCATTTGCTTTCAAATCTTTCATGTAGAAATGACCCAATTCATCATTGGCTACTTTACACGAGTAGTAGCTTGAACCTCCAAACTGGCTTACTGCAATAATAGAGTTGGCAGCAGAACCACCGCATTGCTTATTGCTATTATTCATATTGATAGCTTGAGAAATTCTTGTTTGGTTTTCCTCATCTACCAAAGTCATCAATCCTTTTTCGATGTTATGATCGTTCAGAAATTGATCATTTACCTCTGTCACGATATCTACTAGCGCATTGCCAATTCCGAAGACATTATATTTCTTGCTCATTTGTAATTACTTACCAGTCAATAAATTTTTGGCAATATTAGGATAATCTGTGATGATTCCATCAACTCCCCAGTCAATAAGTTGCTTCATGTCTGTAGAATCATTGACTGTCCACGGGATTACCTGGATGTTTTGTTGTTGTAAAGTATTGATTTTTTGATCGTCTAATAGTTTAAAATAGCAGCTGTAAATATCTGGCTTAAAGCCGAGCGAGTCCAGATTTTGTTGAATAGTAGATTCATTTTCAATTAGCAAGGCTAAGTTGATATCTGGATAATTTTCATTGAAATATCTGAGAGCTCTAAAATCAAAAGATTGAACCGTTACCAAATCTGGATTCATATTTTGAATAATGAACTCATAAACCAGTCTTGAAAATTTAGGTGGTCTTGGGTGATATACGCCATCACCTCTTAGCCCGCTTTTTATTTCAATATTATATTTAACAGGAGGCTTGTTATTGTCTTTCAGATACTTGTTGACTTCTTGGATGACATCTGAGAGCAATGGTTTAGACACATTCATTTTGGCTTGATCCGGAAACCTTGGATTACCTTTTGATCCACAGTCGAATTTTGCTATTT
The DNA here is from genome assembly GCA_024743255.1 of bacterium. GTDB lineage: Bacteria > Bacteroidota > Bacteroidia > Cytophagales > Cyclobacteriaceae > JANSWY01. The sequence continues at coordinate 5,297 of JANSWY010000066.1, forward strand.
CTTGATAAGTGAGACGATAAATATTGAAATCGCTCTCTTTTACAATGTCACTTCCTAAGGAATCTGTACAAATTAATTCATTCATCCATGGTTCATGACTAACTACCAGTAATGAGTCTTTTGTTACCGCCAAATCTAGTTCCAGGGTAGTAACATCATATTCCAAAGCTTTCAAAAAACCAGGTATAGTATTCTCTGGCATGATACCTCTTGCGCCTCGATGGCCTTGAAGATCAAATTGTTTCTTCTCTTCCTCTACAGCTGTGTTTTGTTTCTCTGGGTTCGAACAAGCGGTGATGATTAAAATTATTAAAATAGGTAAGGTTGTTTTTAGGTTCATCTTTCAGTTGTTTTAAGAAAGGAGATTAACTCTGGTAAAGATATAATCTAAATGATCTTTGTTAATAGTCATTTTGTAATAATCCGAATCTTCAAGTTGCATTGGTTGATATTCACTGTGTTTTAAGTATTTCTTGCTTATGTTTTTATCAAACCAATGAATCAAACTAATGTGTCCATTTTCGATTTCAAGACATGTGATTCCTCTTTTACCGATGACTGTTCCTGAATTAAACAGACATGGGATATGAAATAAGCTATTATAAACAGAATCATTGTAGCTAGTCTCGCCATTGAGTTTCATGTAGCTCTTCGCTTCCTTTTTCAATCTCTTTATTTGATCTTTTATTCCTTCTTTGTCCGACTTTTTAGTCGCATAAACTCGGCATAGCTCTTCTATTTTGAATTTGAGCCTTTCCATTTTGTGAAGAGATTCAAACAGAGGCCGATGGGTGTGACCTATTATCGAGATAATTTTTTTATAGGCTGAATAGTGATAGGCTATTTTTTCAATTTTATATTGTTTCCTACTGGAGTGTGAAACTGAGTAATTTTTTATTCCAAGCGGGTTCGCAAAATACTTCAGTGTAAAACCAACAAGTTGATTATGTTGTTGGTATTTTTTTGAAGCTTGATGTCCATGAAAAATGAAGATATCATTTTCTTCATAACGTAACTTAACGGCTTCACTTGTTGGCAAGGGATTATCTAAGTCCTGATTGAATGCTAGTTCAAGGTCGTGATTCCCGATGGTTTTTATGAGTTTGCCTGATTTATCAAATTTCTTAAAAAGCTCAATTACTGATTTCCAATAGCTGTGAATCTTAGTGAATTTTGCTCTTTGGAGTTCTTCCACATCTCCATTCAGGATAAGTCCAAAGTTGTTTTTTAGATAATATTTTTCGAGTGCAGAAGTGAACAGATCTTCATTTGTTTTGAAATCATCGCTTGACCCACCTTCTCCCATATGCAGGTCACTAAAGATTACCCACTTATCGGAATTGGACAATTCGATTGTTTGTGCTTCCTGGAAGAGCTTGTCTAATTGCTCGTAAACAAATTTACCCTTGACTTTCACTTTCGTAGTTTGGCCAAAAGTGTTAAAAATTGGTAATTCAGGAGTAGAAGTTAGGTTAAGATATTGTTAAGCAACCAGAAATGCGGCTCCAAATACTCCAGCGCTATCGCCGAGTTTTGGTTTCAAGAATACAGTATCCAATCTAGGATTAAACACATGTTTTTTCACCTCTTCAACACCTTTTGTATATAGCAAATCGATATTACCCACTCCTCCTCCAAGCATTATTGCGTCTGGATCAAGGATGTTGATCACTACGGCCATTGCTTTGCCAAAGAAATGAATTAGCCTATTTATTGTAGCATCAGCTTTTTCATCCCCGCCATTTAGATGGGCTGAATAAATATCTTTTAATTTCCTTTTTTCACCGTAAGTCTCGAAGTACCAACGTTCAAGGTTTTTACCTGAAAGTACGCGTTCAACACACCCAACTTTTCCACAATAGCAGGTTCCTCCGGATTCATCAAGGAAGTTGTGCCCCCATTCACCAGCAATTCCTTGTCGGCCATTGAGGACTTTTCCATTTACAACAACTCCTCCACCCACTCCAGTGCCCATAATAACACCGAAAGTGACAGTTGCATCGGGGAGTTCTTCGGGGATGATTCCCATCATAGTTTCTGCCAGGGCAAAGCAATTTGCATCGTTTGCCATGGCAATGGGGAAACCGAGTTTAGCCTCTAAATCTTTCTTGAAAGGTTTACCATTCAGAGAAGTAGTATTGCTGTTTTTAAGCAAACCAGTATTAGGATCTAGAGCGCCTGGGGTTCCAAAACCTACTTTATTTGGTTTAGCTCCGTGCTCTTCTGAAATCATATCAATCAGTAGAGCGATTCTATTGATGATGTGCTCGTATCCCTGGTCTGCTTCTGTATCTATTCTTTTCCTAACCAACACTTCGTGAGTGTCTTCAGCAAGAACGACTCCTTCTATTTTGGTACCTCCCAAGTCGATTCCCCAAAGTGCCATTTTATTTGGTTTTAATGATTAAAGATTGCCATGGATTCAGTTTGATTGCTCCATTCGAAATTTCAGGACTGCCATAATTAATGACTACCAGGTTATAATCAGAAACATCTGTAGGGAACTGAACTTCTATTTCACTAAAATTATGAAACACAAAATACTCATTGTCATCATCCCATCTACGATAGGCGTAAACCTCATTATTCTCAGGGTCTAAATCCTGATAGTCTCCATAAACCAAGGTGAGATTTTGCTTTCTAATCTGGATCATCTCCCTGTAGAAGTTGAGAATGGAATCCGGATCATTTTCCTGGCTAGCTGCATTAATATCCGAGTAGTTTGGATTTATTTTCAACCAAGGAGTTCCGGTTGTAAATCCCGCATTTTCTGAGTCATCCCATTGTATGGGAGTTCTGGCATTGTCTCGTCCCTGTTTGTTCACAATTGGAATGAATTTCTGCAAATCTTCTCCATTTGCTTCCAAAGCTTTGCGAAGATTTCTGATTTCCACATCATCAAAATCGTCGAATGATTCATATTCTACATTGGTCATTCCGAATTCATCTCCCTGATAGACATAGGTGGTCCCTCTTAGTGAGCACAACATTGTGGCTAAGAGTTTTGCCGACTCTTTCCAGTACTGACCATCATTTCCAAACCTTGAGACTATTCTTGGAAAATCGTGATTGCCAAGAAAAATACTGGACCAGCCATTTCCTCTCAAGCATTTATCCCAATCAGAAAATACTTTTTTGAACTCTGGAAGACTGTAAGGAACCGGGTCAAATTTCCCTCCTGGTCCGTGATCGATAAACATATGGCCGAAATGAAAAACCATGTTTAGTTCGTTTCTTTCTTCACCAACATAGTCTCTTGCTGTTGTTAAATCAATCCCAGGTCCCTCTCCAACAGTCATCATGTCATAATTGGCCATAACCTCTTTGTTCATCTCTTGAAGGTAATCATGGATTTTTGGCCCGTTAGCGTACGTCTTATTGATAGAAACATTCAATTCATCGTATGGTGTATCGTCATAATTCCTTTTAGAAATAAATGAAATGACATCCATTCTGAAACCATCAATCCCTTTATCCAGCCAAAACTTCATGATGTCATAAATTTCGTTTCTGACATTTGGGTTTTCCCAGTTGAGGTCTGGTTGTTTTGTTGTGAAGAGATGTAAAAAATACTCCCCTGTAGTTTCGTCTTTAAGCCATGCGTCCCCTCCAAAAATCGATTTCCAATTATTTGGAGGTGTACCGTTATCTCCTTGTCGCCAGATATAGTAATCTCGTTTTGGGTTGTCAACAGAAGATTTTGATTCCAGGAACCATTCGTGCTCGTCGCTGGTATGGTTTGCAACCAAATCCATTAGCAGCCTCATTCCTCTTGCCTTTATTCCAGCCAAGAGCTCGTCAAATTCCTGCATGTTGCCGAACTCATCCATGATATTTCGATAATCGCTTATATCATAGCCATTATCGTCATTTGGAGATTGGTAAACCGGACATAACCAGATTATGTCTACCCCTAAACTTTTGATATAGTCTAGTTTTTGAATAATTCCTCTTAGATCGCCGATACCATCTCCGTCTGAATCATTGAAGCTTCTAGGATAAATTTGGTACACGATCCCTTCTTTCCACCATTTCCTTTCCATGTGTAATACTCAGTTTATTGCCAATAAAAATTGCTGAAGTTTTTATTCAGCGTCTACCCAATTCATTGTTCTATTCACTGCTTTTTTCCACCCCTGGTACAGTGAATCAATTTTGCTGTCATCCCATTGAGGCTGGAATGTTCTCTCTATAGCCTTATTTTTCTGTAAATCCTCCTTTTTCCAGTATTCTGATGCTAATCCAGCAAGATAAGCCGCGCCTAAAGCAGTCGATTCAATAACAGCTGGACGTTCAACATTTACCCCAAGAATATCTGCCTGGAACTGCATCAGGTAATTGTTTGCGACAGCTCCTCCATCAACACGGAGAGAATCAAGTGAGATCCCCGAATCGTCTTCCATTGCTGTCAGTACATCTTTTGTTTGATATGCAATAGAGTCCAGTGTTGCTTTTGCGATCTCATTTTTACCTGTACCTCTGGTTAGACCAAAAATTGCTCCTCTGGAATACATATCCCAGTAAGGTGCTCCTAGACCAGCAAATGCAGGGACCACATAGACGTCATTGGAATCACCCACCGCAACAGCCATTTCTTCAGTATCTGCAGCGTCTTTTACTAATTCCAGTCCATCTCTTAACCATTGAACTGCTGCACCTGCTACAAATATGGATCCTTCCAAAGCGTAATCTACTTCCGAATCAAGGCTGCAGGCTAGCGTTGTTAGTAAGCCATTCTTCGAATGTTGGAGTTGATCTCCGGTATTCATTAACATGAAGCAGCCGGTACCATATGTGTTTTTGGCTTGGCCCTGATTGAAACATGCCTGACCGAAGAGTGCAGCCTGTTGATCTCCAGCCACACCTAAAATTGGGATATCTACCCCTTTATAATTGAAAGTCCCAAAGTCGCCAGATGATTTTTGAACAGTTGGGAGCATTGATTCAGGGATACCGAGTTCCTGCATCAATTTATTGTCCCAATTAAGATTTACTATGTTATAAATCAGTGTTCGGCTGGCATTTGTATAATCTGTGACATGACTTTTACCCTTAGTCAGGTTCCAGATAAGCCAGGTGTCCACTGTTCCAAATAGTAGATCTCCGTTATTTGCTTTTTCTTTTGCTCCTTCTACTTCATCAAGAATCCATTTTACTTTGGTTCCTGAGAAATAAGAATCTATCACAAGGCCTGTATTTTCTCTGATGTAAGGTTCCAGGCCTTTTGATTTCATATCATCGCAAATGTTGGCAGTTCTTTTGTCTTGCCATACGATCGCGTTGTAGACTGGTTTGCCGGTGTTTTTATCCCAAACTACTGCAGTTTCTCTCTGATTTGTAATTCCAATTGCATCCACCTGATCAGGAGAGATGCTATTTTCACTAAGAAGTGCTTCGAATACAGATAATTGCGATTCCCAGATTTCAAGAGGATTGTGTTCTACCCATCCTGCTTGCGGGAAGATTTGGGTAAATTCTTTCTGGCTAACTGCGACAATATCGCCGTTGTGGTCAAAAGCGATTGCTCTTGAACTGGTTGTTCCTTGATCCAGTGCTACTATATACTTCATATTGGGCTAATAAATTATAAGAATGATTACTACTACAATCACTAAGATGATTCCATGTAATCTATAATTCAAGTACCAAGGCAAACTTTTTAGTTCTTCTGATTCTTTTTTGTATTCTTCTACTGACCAAACCACATCTCCCAAGTTCTTTTCACTGTCAGGTTGTGACATCATTGATCCGACTATCATTGCGATACAAGAAATCAGGAAGTGGAATGTTGTTACATAAAGGAAATTTGGTTTCCATTCAGCGTTGTTAAAAATAATTGCAAGAACAGATACAATAGATCCCACAACGATTGTCCAATATGCACCATTTTTGTTGGCTCCTTTCCAGAAGAGACCCATCGCAAATAATGCTATTATTGGAGGACAGAACCATGATAGAGCTTGCTGTAAGTAGTCCCAAAGTTTATCAAAATGAACAATTTGTGGAGCCCAAACAGCAGCAATTGTCATTACAATGAAGGTTACCCACCTTCCTACTTTCATCAATTGCTTTTGCGTGTATTCCGGTTTCATCTTTGTTACAAAATCCATTGTAACCAAAGTGGAAACGGAGTTTAATCCTGAATCTATACTTGACATAAGTGCTGCAATGAAGCCAGCTAGTACTAGTCCTAAAATACCCGTTGGAAGAAGGTCAAAAAGCATTGTTGGATATAACTGATCTACGTTTTGCATATCCGGATAGATTACTCTTGCAAATGCACCCGGGAAGATCATTATGAATAGAATTGAAATCTTCAGGAATCCTGCAAACATTGCTCCCCATTGACCTTGAGCCGTAGTTTTTGAGGCAAGAGTTCTTTGAGTGATATATTGATTTGTACCCCAGAAGTAAAAACCTAGTAGAAAAACTCCAAGTAATGCCGGCCAGGGTAGTTCTGGGTCGCTTGCTGACTTAACAATATCGAAGTGAGTTGGATCGGTGATTTTCATCACTTCATCAAATCCTCCGGACTTATCCCATGCGAAGTAGGTAATTAAAATACTTCCTATGATCAGTATGATTGCTTGAATAGCATCTGTGTAAACTACGGCGCTCAAACCTCCTGATATTGTATACAAGCCAGCTACTACCGCTAAAACACCAATAATTGCGAATAGCGAAAACTGTGGGAATATTAATTGAACGAGGACACCTCCTGCGTAAAGTGTAGCGGCCACATCAACTATTACATTTAGAATGATAGCAATTATTGAGGCATAACCCCTGGTGATCGCATCATATCTTTTTTCCAGGTATTCTGGTATGGTATAAATTTTATTTTTCAAGTAGAATGGAAGGAAGAAGATTGAGAAGACTATCAATACAAAAATCGCCATCCACTCGTAACTGAAAACTGAGAAACCATTTAGGTAACCTGATCCGGTTAAACCCACTAATGTGTTACTGGAGATATTGGATGCGAAAAGAGAAAAACCAATAATTGGCCATGTAAGGTTTCTTCCTGCCAGGAAGTAATCTTCGGCTCCTTTATGCTTTGAGCCTATATAAAAACCTAAAATGATAACGAACAACAAATAGAACCCTACGATAGAGAGGTCTAACGTGCCTAAAGAAAATTCTTCCATACTACATTTATTACTTATTTGGGAAGTTGATTTTAATAAGAATTTTTGAAAAATCCATCAGATATGGGTATCTCAATTGTAAAAATTCTTATGAAAACGATTGTTATTGAAAAGTTTATTTTTCAACCGCCTATTTAAGCACTAAAGTGGTATCCATTTCCGGGATCTGAAGGTCTTTAATGATTGCCAATGCAACGCCGTTTGTCCAGCCGAATCCATCCTGTGTAGGATACTCTCCGCCTCCAGCTAATAGAGTAGTATCCATCACGTTGTATTTCTCCATCATCTTGCCAGTGTTAGCGTATACTTTTTCATTCACTCCTAGCCATCTATCAGCAATTTGGTAAGATAAATCAGTGCTGCCGTACTTTTCGAAACCTTTGATAGCGATCCATTGAAGTGGTGCCCAACCATTGGGTGAATCCCATTGTTGTTTAGAATCGAATTTTGTTGTTACAAGACCCCCTGGGGACAATAAGTTTTTTTCCATAACTATGGCTTGAGCATCAGCTTGACCCTGTGTTGCAAGACCGTAGTAAAGGGGGAAGTTTCCCGCAGCGGTAATATAAGGAGAGAATTTTGATTCTGTGAAAATGTAATCGGTGAAGTATCCTTCTTTTGGATTCCAGCAATATTTCAAAATAGCATCTTTTCGAATAGCTGCCTTTTGTTTGAAAGTGTCACTTTTAGCTTTATCTCCTTTTTGAGCTGCCAATTGACTAATTGCCAATTCAGTTTGATAAAGCAGGCAGTTTAGATCTACAGGGATTATTTCCGTTGTGATAATTGATTCAAATTTTTCTGGGTCCTTAAACCACCTTGTGCTGAAATCCCAACCTGATGCTGCAGCAGCTCTTACATTTCTGTATAGGAGGTTCTTGTCTTCTGCATGTTCTGCTAATTCTACATCTTCTCGATACGATTCAGGTCTTGGTGTATCGAATTTATCCCAGTATCGGTTTAAGATAACTGAGTCTTCCATCATGACAACATGATTAATAGGATTCCCTATTCCAACTGAATTGGCGCCATCCATCCAGAAATCGTATTCTCTTTCAAGCTGTGGTATATACTTAACAATGGAATCTAATCCACTTTTCTCTCCCAGTAACATCACCATTGAAGAGAAAAAAGGAGGTTGCGACCTTCCCAGATAGTATGTTCTGTTTCCATTTGGGATAAAGCCAATCTCATCAATTAAGTAAGCGAAGTTATCTACCATATTTACTGCTAAATCTTCTCTCTCGGAGGCCATTAAGCCTAGCATGGTAAAATAGCTATCCCAATAATATATTTCTCTAAATCTCCCACCAGGAACAACATAGTCTTTCGGAAGCGCAAATAATGTGCTGGGATAAGAAATGGAATCATTATTTCTTGTCAGGAAATCCCAATGATTGATCAAATGAGTTCCAAGATCAGGGTCATTATCTAATTTTTGACCAGTTGAATTCTCTTCAGGTATTCTGAAATTAGCTTTCACAAACCTGAGCATGTCAAAATCCTCACTGTCTTTGAGGACATTATATTCTTCTATTATTTTAGAGGGTTGTTTTATAGGAGTACAGTCAACGAATGTCTTGGAATCCGGAAATATCTGTGACATTTGAATATCAATAAAAAGTTGTCCCAGATCAACTTCTGGTCTGTACCAGTTATTCTCAGTTGTTTCAGTCTGAACAACTTCTGGTTGGCTACAGGCCACCAAACACAATATTCCAAGGATATGTATCAACCGTCTCATAGAATCTTATTTTTTAATTGAGGTAATAAGGTTTGATGTCACATAATTTCCTACCTTCTCTCCCTGATCAACTCCATTATCAATTGCCATCATATAATGAATTCCTCCATACAATCTGCTAATAGCTGCTTCTTCTGATGCTTGAAGGAAAGAATCAAAATCTCTCGCAGTAAGACCATATTCTACCTCTGTAGTATCATTAAATCCGAAATTATCACCAAAATAATCTGTAAGAGTCACAGCTGCTGATCTGGAGATTACACTATGTCCACTAGTGTATTCAGGAAACGGTGGCGTTTGCAGAAGTGGCACCCATTCAGGATCAATATGTTCATTGATCAGTGTTTCCGGCCTTACCAGGATACTTCTCCATTTTTCATCCCAACAGCTAATGAATCCGTCAAATAAAGCAATAGAAACTCTGGTGTATACTTCTACTGTACTTTCGAAATCTGTTTTAGCTTGTCTTGTTGCGATTGCTGTGATCCCCATCCAGTGACCACCTGGAGTAATCTTTTTAGTAGCAAACATAGCATGCCCTCTGTGGTGTGAAACATATGGGTTACAATCCCAAAATTGTGCTATGTCTTTTTGTTCCGCATCCAATCCTTTTCCAACTTCATAGACTTCCTTCAGTTGTCTGTAAAACTCACTTTTTTCTTCAAGGCTAAACTCTTCTGGATCTATTGGAGGAAATTGGCTTGCAGAATCCAATACCAAAGTTCTTATTTCTCTCCAGTGAGGTTCAATTCCTTCCATGTAATCTGGAGGTGTTGGTTTCCAGAGTGCCGTTTCGTTTTGAACAGTGTATTTAGGGAAAGTTCTGGTCTGTTTATACATATCCTTATCAGCCCAGTCTAAAATATGTTCTGCGACTTCCTGACCATATGCAATTGATGCTTCTTTGATTTTACCGGAAAGACCATTTTTCTCCAAATTAGAGATAAGATTACTGTAATACTCATCCATTTTGGGTTCTGAAAATATAAGCGCTTTCCCTACCACCGTAAAAGCATGTAAACTTGCTAGGCGAAAGTTTATATTTTCATTATTGGGATTTGGAGCTTCTTTCAACCCATTAATTTGACCTGCCAGCGATTTGTATTGATCTGGTGATCCAGCGGCAATGACCTCATATGCTGCAACATTGGGATAAGCATATACTCTACTGGCTACCGGAGGTGAAAAAATATCATAAACGATAATATCCGTCAATTTTTTCATTGTTGCCTGGTAAGTCTCCGGGTCGTCAAGGATGCTTTGATAAGCAGTATTTTCTTCACAACTAAAAGTGAAGATCGCACAAAGGGTAAGCATCAAATTAATCTTCTTCATTGTTCAAGCATTAAGGTAGACCTTCAGTAAAATATCAGATTTGAATAATCTAAAATTCAATATTATGAAAATTAATGAAGCTAATCGGAATAATTGGCAAATTATTGTACTTCTGAAAAATATATCTGGGGCAACTGAGGTGTTTGATAAAGATTTGAGTGTCTTAACCCTGAAAGTGAATGTTAAATTCAAACAATTAAAAACCACCCGGGAATCACTAAAAAATCCAATTTAAAGTGATTTTAAAAGGTCTTAAGATAATGAATGCTCAATTACAATCGTTTGCAATAAAAAATGGTTAAAAAAGATCAAAGTTTTGTCAGATATTTTAAGAAAATTGCATTATTTTCCACTTCAGTTACTTAGTGAACTGTCTATTTTGTAGCAAAATATATTAAAATTAATGTAGGTATTATGAAGAAAGTTTTTACTAAATTATTCTTGCCGTTTGCGGTTTTAGGAGTAATTATGTCGTGTGAGGACACTATCACGGATAGTTTCGACATTCTAGACATTGCTCCCGTTATCGACGAAGTAAGTGCTAGTGGCGCAATTGCCCTAGGTACTGAGTTTGATATCACCATCAAAGTATCAGACGGAGAAAACTCACCTTTAGCATCAATTTCAGTAGCATTATCAGATACAACAAGAGGAATTGCAGATTTCGCAACTACCACAGGTACGGTAAGTGGCACATCTGATTCTTTGGTTTGGGCAGCTGCCGATTTTGGTTCAACAGGATTGGATACAGGCGTTTATGAAATAGAAGTTACTGTGACGGATGCAGCTAATTTATCCGTTACTGAGAGTTTCTACTTCGAAATCTTTGACGCAGCATTCCAAGCTAACAATTCTGGGATGTACATCCTTGGATCCATGAATGGATGGGGAGGAACTGACCTTGAAATGGAACTAATTGCTGATAACACATGGTACGTTGAAGAAGTAGCCATTACAGCAGGAGATGAATTCAAATTTGCAAATACTTCCGATTTCTCAGGAGAAGATTGGACAGATGATAATTGTGATCTGACTTGTGTTCCTGCAGCAGGAAATCCAACAAATATTGCATGTGGTTACAGTGGAACATTTAATGTAACATTCAATGATGAAACATTAGTGTACTCTCTTGAGTCAGTTGTAATGCTTGAGCAAAATCTTGATGACCTATATCTATTAGGATCATTCAACAACTTTGACGGTGATGAGTATAGATTCGCATTAGATGACGATAATACTTGGATTTTAGAAGAAGTATTATTGGCACCAGGTGATGCATTCAAATTCTCTGATTCTGATTCATTCAGTGGAAATAACTGGGGAGATAACGAACCAGATTCAATTGCTGATCTATTCGGTAGTACTATCGTAATGCCTGAGTCAATAGATGAAGCATTCTATAAAGTGACGTTCAATGATAGTGATTTCACGTATTCAATTGAATTTGTTAAATTCCCATCAATAGGAATCATTGGTAGTGCTACTCCAACAGGGTGGGATAGTGATACTGATCTAAATGATGATGGTGATGGTACCTTCTCAATGATTATTCCTCTAACAGCTGGTGAAGTTAAATTCAGAGCAAACGATGAGTGGACTAACAACTGGGGTGCAACTGACTTCCCTAGTGGAACAGGAACATTGAATGGTCCAAACATCCCTGTTGACGCAGCAGGACTATATATTGTGGATTTCAACCCAAGTACTGGTGAGTATACATTTACATCGACTAATGTAGGTATTATAGGTGATGCAACTCCAGGCGGATGGGATTCTGATACAGATATGACGATGGATGCTGCTGACCCTGCAATTTGGACAATCACAGTTACTTTAACTGACGGAGAATCCAAGTTTAGAGCAAATGATGATTGGGCATATAACTGGGGTGGTAGTGATTTCCCTAGTGGTACAGCAACATTAGGAGGACCAAATATCCCAACTACTGCTGGAACATACGATGTTACCCTCAACGTATGGACTGGAGAGTACTCTTACGAATAGAACTTACAGTTTAACAACATATAAGAATAAGGTGTCCGAAAGGTCACCTTATTTTTTTTGCCTTGCACGTTAAATGAGCTACTTAATATTCCAGATCTGATTCTGAAATACAACTAAGATGCTTTATTGATTCAGAAATAAGCATCTCTATATTTCCTCAATGAATGTGAATTCCTTGTTTTCAACAAACTAAATGGATTGACTTAGGTTTCTACCAGATATATTTTATCGATCCATGCAACATCTATGAAATTCTAAAGATTATGATTTATGCCTGCTTAAGGTTTGCTTGGATAGTAATGCGCTTTTTTTAAGTTTCCCTATGACCAATCAAGTCCTCTTTCCTCAATTCTTAAACCTCCCGGAGCTTCAGACCTGTCCTTACTAAGTTTTACCTTAAATTGTCTAGCTACATCATCCAGTATTAGATCGATATTATCAAACCGAGCCATCCATCCGATACGACTATTTTATGGCCCTAGTGCCTTTCAACAGGACTGGTGATTGGTTGTTCCTACCAATGATTAAGTGATTCTCTCCTTTAATGATAATTGACTCTATCGACCTTACCTCTGATGGTAGGTGTATTCCCGAAATATTTGGTTTAACTGATTTCATTTCGGAATTAGCTAAATCAATCATTAACCCATTACCCGCATCATAGGAGCCAAAGTACGGTGGATTATCAATCATATTCCCAGCTAAAATGAAGCTACCATTGGAGTTTAGTGATTTAATGGCATTTACAGTTGACAATTGTGCTTCATCAGGGAGAACCGAAATTTTGAATTTTCCTGGACCCACTTGTTCTATAAATACGGATTCAAACATATAGGAATATCTTACCTGGCTCTTTTTTAACGGTTCTTCAAAAATCTCCTGAACCGTCTTTCCAGCAAAATCTTTATAGTGAACAAACTTCTTCTTCAAATATGGTAGCTGCTTGATCAGTTCATCTTTATTATTAACCGTATATTCCTTCCCATCTCTGGTATAAGTCATTATGGCATCAATAAAGAAGTTGCCATCAAAATCATTGAAATAAAGCTTGATTGGGGCATCTTTTGATGCCTTCAGCTTTGAATTGAGACCCAGGTTCCCAATAAGAAAATCGTCATCACCATCACCATCTATATCTTTTACTTCAAGGCAGTTCCACCAGCCATTTGTGTAGTTGAGGTCAGAATATTCTTTACTTTCCAATTTCCCATTTTGATTGATAAAAGTTGTAATTGGCATCCATTCCCCAACAATCACAAGGTCCGGTAACTTATCATTATTAAGATCGGTCCATGAGGCATCTGTCACCATACCTACACGTTTTAATTCCGGCGCAATACTATCTGTGCTTTCTGTAAAGAATCCTTTGCCATCATTTGTTAAAATATAGCTTTCAGGTATTTTACCGTACTTTTGAGGGACAATTCTACCGCCCACAAACAAGTCCAAATCATTATCTCCATCTATGTCCGCGGCTTTTACCACCCCTCCATGTTGTACCAGTGGGGGAAGTTGTTTTTTGGCCCATTCGAAATTGCCATTCCCATCGTTAATCAATAACCTATCCAACACCAATGGGTTGGGACCCATGAAATCATTTCCTGCAGAAACGATGTACAAGTCCTGATCACCATCATTGTCACAATCAAAAAACAATGAACTTACATCTTCAAATGGCTTTTGAACTTCAAACAAGTTAGCTTGGCTACTACTGAAATTCCCACTGGAATCCTGAATAAACATCGCTCCAGCCTGGTAAGTAGCTCCTCCGATGAAAAAATCTTCAAGCCCATCATTATTGACATCAGCAACCGAAATACAAGGGCCTTCACGAGAAACTAAATGTGGAATTAGACCTTCTCTGTTGAAGTCGATGAAGTTATTTTCTTTGTGTTCAAATGGGATTTCAATGTCTGATCTTACATACGCTGGATTGCTTGTATTATTACTTTGGAGTTCCTCGATAATTCTTGCCTCGCTGTACTCAAAAACTATGGTTTTATTTGACTCTGGAGACTGTATTGACTGTGATTTACCATCTGGCCAAACTACTTTCAAAGAACTACAATTTGCAGATCCAAGTCCAATGACAATATCAGAACTTACAGCAGATTGAAAGCCTCTAACATTAAACTGCTCATGAAATTTAATTCCCTGATCTGTTAAGGCATAAATTTTAGCACCAATCCCAAATGCATTAAGTGAATCTCCCTTTAGCTCTATTTTAAGGTAATTGTTTGATTCATTTATTTCATTGGATTTGTTTTCAATGACGCTGGCTGTCTCATTAATGTTATTAACCACTAAATCAAGATCACCATCATTATCAAGGTCAGCATAAGCAGCTCCATTTGACAATGTAGGTTTTGTAATTCCCCACCTCTCAGATACATTTTCGAATGACCTTCCATTATTTCTAAACACATAATTAGGGACTTTACCTTCTGGCATTTTAGCAACAATCTCCATATCTGAAAGACCTTCCTTTGTATTTCCCGCTGTGGTTCCATTGTAGATGAAATTGATGTAGTCCATATCATTAGGTCTCTTTACAATTCCGTTTGTTATGAACAGGTCTTTGAATCCATCATTGTCATAATCCGCAAAAAGTGAACTCCAGCTCCAATCTGTTTGATGTAGATTGGAAAATGGTGCGACATCATAAAATCTTCCAGAACCATCATTTACCTGAACAGTATTCCTTGCAAACTGCTTAAGGTATCCAAATGACAACTTTAGTCTGTAAATTTCATAGGAATCATCACCCGCAGAGTTCTTCAGAACTGTTTCATCTTCTGGTGACATATCTAGTGTTACTAAATCAATGTAGCCATCATTGTTGAAATCCGCCAGATCATTCCCCATGGAAGATAGGCTGGTATGCGAAACGTAATCTTTTATTGATTCTTTGAATGTACCATTTCCAGAATTGATGTATAAGTAGTCGTTCTCATGAAAATCATTTGACACATAAATATCTGTGAACCCATCATTATTAATATCTGATAGCCCTATTCCCAGCCCATAACCTACCTGAGAAGAATAAATTCCAACTTCTCTGCTTACATCATTAAAATATCCGTTATCATTCCTGTAAAACACATCACCTGAAAGGCTATCGATCTGGTATCTCAAAGTAGAGTCCCCATAGCTTCTTCTTGTATGAACTGAGTGATTTAATAGATACATATCCAAATCGCCATCAACATCATAATCAAAGAAGGCAGCCTGGGTTGAGAAGCCCTGAAAATCCAATCCATATTCTTTGGCACTTTCTGTGAATGTGAGATCTCCGTTATTTACGTATAATTCGTTCTTACCTTCTACTCCTTTGTAATTACCCAATCTACACAAGTAAATATCCAGGTATCCATCAGCATTGACATCTGCTATTGAAACCCCTGTTTTCCAATCACCATTGGATGCTACATTAGCTGATGTCGTTATATCTTCGAATTGAAAATTGCCTTTATTATGGTAAAGCTTATTATCCCCCCTGTTTGCGGTGAGGTAGATATCAACTAATCCATCATTATCAAAGTCAGCAGTGGCCACACCACCTCCATTATAGAAGTACAGGTAGTCCACAATATTGAAATCATTGGCTTCATTGAGGTCATTTGAAAAAGTAACACCAGAAATATTGGGATCTACTTCCACGAATATTGGTTTCTCCTTTGGAGAACATGCGTAAACCAGTGCCAGTACTGAGATGGCGTAAATACAATCTCTAAATCTCCTCTTCATATTCTACTTCCTACTTATTGATTTCAAACACTCTTAATTCCTCGTTGTTAAGTGCTACAACTACTTTTGAAGGGTTATTCCCGATATTAATTATCCTTCTTACCTCTCCCGAAAGGTCAATTCCCGACTGACTCGACATGATTGGTAGAAACTCACCATTCCCTCTTCCAGATAGAAGCAAACCATAATTTGCATCGTATTTCCCAATTTCCGGTTTTGTACCTCCCAAGTTACCTCCTAAGAGAATATCGAGGCTTCCTGAATTATCAAAGTCCTGTACCAGCATATCGTATGTAATTGAAAATTGGGCCTCTATTGGTAATGGTGCCATTGAAAAATTTAAATTTCCATCATTTATATAGAGCGAGGTGCTTAAGTTCTTAGCTTCCAGTTTAATTGCTTTTTCCAATTCCTCTGGAGTGAATACATCGGTGATCTTTTGTTCCTTATACTTCTCATACTCCAAATACTTTTTCTTAAGATGAGGTAATTGCATGATAAGATCGTGTCTGAGAACTACCGGATAGGAAGCATCACCATTGTACTGACAAATAATCTGCTCCACTTTACTATTCCCATCAAAATCGTTGATATAAATTGAGATTGGTTTTTCAACAGTTGCTCTGAATCTTGAATTATGACCAAGATTCCCAGCGATCATATCCTCTTTTCCATCACCATTAAAATCTCCAGTTTCAATAGTGTTCCACCACCCTGAACTGTTTGGGAGCTCTTTCTCTTTAGAAACAACTCCATCTTGTACTTTAAAAACGGTAATTGGCATCCAATCTCCTACAACTACCAACTCCTTTTGTTCGTCGCTATCCAGGTTTATCCAACTGGCATCTGTAATCATACCCAGGCTCTCTAAATCTTTCGCACTTTCAGATTTAGTAAAGTTCCCTAGTCCATCATTTTCCAGGATGTATCCATTGGCAGGTTGCCCGTAGACGCCTGCAACAAATCTTATCCCAACAAACAGGTCCATATCACCATCACTGTCAAAATCATGTGCTTCCACGGTAGAGGTATTTTCGAACTTCCCAACCGGATACACAAATTGCTTTTTTGTGAAGGACGAGTTCCCTTCATTAATATATAATCGATCTCCTAAATCTGCTGAAAGATTTGAAAATTCTGAGCCTCCACTTGCGACATACAGATCCAGTTTCCCATCTCCATTGGCATCAAAGAATGTGCAATCTGTATCCTCAGATCCAGAGTCTGCGCCAATTGCGTCATTAAAAGATTTATTGAATGAACCGTTCTTATTTTGAACATATATATATCCAGGTTGGTCTTTTGCTCCACCGATATAGAAATCTTCCAATCCATCATTATTCACATCACCCTTGCACAAACACGGCCCTTGTGTTGAAAGCATATGAAACCATAAACGTTCTCTATCAAAATCTATAAATGAGTTTTCCTTGTGGATAAAGGGATCAGAAATACTGTTACTTTTTGTGAATAATTTAGTGTCTTTCGTTGATCCTTGCGTTTGATTTCCTGATTGGACACTTTCGGACCATTTCAATGTAATAGTTGAATTAGCCTGCACTTTGTTTAGTCTGGTAATAGAATTATCTGGCCAATTAACAATAACGGAATCTGCTTCGGAAACTGTTCCAATTCCGACTAAGGGTCTTGGATCCATTGAAGATTGAAATCCACGGATAGGCATGTGCTCCCAGTAATACTCATTCCCGTTACTATAAACGCTAATTTTAGCTCCAAGACCTAGTGAATTCTGAGCTTTACCCTCAATAATGAACTGTAAATAATTATTTTCAGGGTGGTACTTTTCAGACTGATTTTGATAAATGAAGGATTCCATATTAACATTATTCACGACCAAATCAAGGTCTCCGTCGTTATCTAAATCCCCATAAGCTGATCCATTAGAAAAACTTGGTTTATCCAACCCATATTCAACAGCTCGATTACTGAATGTAAGGTCTCCGTTGTTATAATAAGCGTAATTTGGAACTGGCTCAGTTGGAATTAGTTTGATAAGTTGTTCGTAATCCACGCTTCCAGCAGAAATCACTTTCTTGGCAATATCTTCCTGTTTTGCGTAATGAAGAAAATCCTGATTAGTAAGGTCCTGATAAATTCCATTTGCTATGAACAGGTCCTTATTTCCATTGTTGTCAAAATCAAATATTAAAGCTCCCCAGCTCCAATCTGTAGCCTCAACACCAGCCAATCTTCCAATTTCACTAAAGGAATTATCTCCATTATTTAATTGAAGCATATTTCTGGTGAATTGGTGCCAATAACCATTATTTAGGCCGTATTGGTATCTGTCCCAATCGTCAAATGTAGTTACTGTTTTAACCCTTGCATCAGGTTCGGGAAGCATATCTGTTACAAATATATCTGGCTGTGCGTCATTGTTAATATCTGCAAGATCTGCTCCCATTGAAGCCGCACTTATACTCTGGATTCCATCTTCAAGCTTTTCACTGAATGTGCCATCCGTATTGTTGATATACAGATAGTCTCTTTCGAAAAAGTCATTTGAGATATAGATATCTGGCCAGCTGTCTTTGTTGATGTCTCCAACTGTTACACCAAGGCCAAATCCAATCACTGACCCGTAGATTCCAGCTTCCTCACTAACATCTACAAATTTGTTATCATCATTTCTAAATAGTTTATCTCCTCCAACAGCATCACGAATTGGCCTTTCATTTCTCCGTAGGTCAAAACTTCCTATTGCCTGGTACGAATTGTTTAGTAAATATAAGTCCAGGTCCCCGTCTTTATCGTAATCAAAAAATGCTGCGTGGGTACTGAAGCCAGGATCCGCCAGTCCATATTGCTCTGCTTCCTCAGAGAAAGTCATGTCTCCCTGATTGATAAACAGCTCATTCTGCTTATTATCACCTTTGATATCTCCACTATTACACACATAAATATCCTGAAGTCCGTCACCATTGATATCCACTATAGCCACTCCTGTGCTCCATGATTTTTCGCCTCCAACTCCAGCCTCTTCGGTTACATCTTTAAACTTCCAACCACCTTGGTTAATGTACAATCTATTCTTTTCGAAATTCGCCGTGAAATAAATATCAATCAAGTTGTCTCCATTGAAATCTCCCAGCCCTACTCCACCTCCGTTATAGAAATTTCTGTAAGTGAAAATATTGAAGTCCTTATCGAACTGTAATGTATTTTCGAAATCAATCCCAGTAGAGTTTGAGGACATTTTCTTGAATAATGTGTCCTTTTCTTCTGTCTTACAACCCAAAAAAGCGGATACTAAGAATAAAGTGCTTAAAAGGTATTTTGCTTTATTAATCATTTACTTTTTTCAATGTTTTTGAAACCGTAAGATCCGTCAGTAATACAGATACGGTGGATTCATTGTATATAAAAATACTGACTCGTCTATTGCCATTTACTTTGGCGTACGCTACTTTTTTATCCTTATTTTGAATTTCCACAAAACCATCTCCATACCAGTCTTTCATTAGCTTTGTGATTTCTACAATCAATTTATCTGAAGCTAATTCTTTGTTCCATGGAGCCCATTTTGTGTAATCAAATTTAAGATCCATCTGGTATATTTCACCTTCGTGAAAATTTGGAATAAATAACAATCTTATTGGTGAGGACACTCCTTCCGAGATCAGATGCTCGACAGAGCCACTACCAGGGCCTTGTTTTACAAGCTTTTGTTTATTTAACTCCCAACATTGAGCAAAGAAAGCTTCCCTCTCCATCCCAAACTCAATTCCCAGAAATAAAGAGTCATAGCGAATTCCAGAAGCTAGTTCTCTTTCCTCCATTTCCAAATAAGGATGCTGATTACAAGAAAACAATGTAACCATCCCTATAAATATGAAAACCACTCTTCTCATTAACTTTTAAAATTAGTTTTTCTTCACAATATCGTAAATAGAAACTGTGTCATTGTTTCTCACAATAACAAGCTTTCTTTGACCATTCACCAACAATTCAATTATATCCCTACCTTCCCCACGCAAACTAATCCCAGACTTGGTACTAGGCAAACTCTGAAATTCCCCTGATCCATTTCCAGATAAAACTGCACCAAAACTACCAGCATAAATGCCATATTCTGGTTTTGATTTTGACAAATTCCCTACGGTCGCAATATCTGTATTCCCATCACCATTAAAATCCTGAGCATGAATTGAATACACAGGACTAAACTGAACCTGCAATGGAAGTGGAGTTGCTTCAAATTTCCGAGCTCCATTGTTTATCCAAACTTCCGATTCAAGTGAATAAATCTCCAGTTCAAGAGAATTTGGAGTGTTCGATACAAGCTCTGAAAGGGGAACGTTTTTGTAGCTTTCATATCTAAGAAATTTCTTTTTAAGGGAAGGCAGCTGTTTAGTTAAATCACTCAATTGAAGAATCGGATATAGAATTCCATTTTCGTAGGTCCCTGGAATCTGTTCAATTTTTCCATTTTGATCAAGATCACCAACCCACATTGTCATCGGATACTCTGAAGAAGCATTAAATCTGGAGTTTAATCCATGATTACCAGTTATAATATCAGGTAAACTATCATTGTTGACATCCGCAATTTCTAAGGTGTTGTATAAGCCATTGGAGCGATCGAACCCATACTGGACAGTCTTGTTTACCAATCTCCCGTTCTCATTTACTAATACAGTTACCGGCATCCATTTACCAACTATTACAAGATCTGTATCTCCATCAAGATCGATATCTACAGCTTTAGCATCAGTAACCATTCCAAGGTTTATTAAATCAGGAAAAGATTGATCAGTTGCATCACTAAAGTTTCCATTTGTATTAATGAATATTCTGCTGGATGCAGGAATACCATAGGCACCAGGCACTAATCGCCCCCCAGTAAATATGTCAAGATCTCCATCTGAGTCTATATCCAAAAGTGCTATTGACGAGGTGCTTTCAATTTTAGAAGGAAATAGATTTTCTTTTTCGAAATTCCCATTACCTACCCCAAAGTATACTCTATCCTTCAGTTTGGAGGACAAAGAGCTAAATTCACTACCACCGCTGGCAACAACCAAATCAAGTTTACCATCACCATTTAAATCTCCAAACTCACAATCGAGATCTTCGGAATCTTTGTCCTCTGTGAACGTCAAAGATGCTTGAAATGAGCCATTCCCACTCTGCATGTAAACTACCCCTGCCTGATCTTTCGCTCCTCCAATGAAAAGGTCTGTTAGTCCATCATTATTAAGATCTCCGGTACATGCACAGGGACCTTCGTTGCTACTCATCTGAAAAATCAATCGATCTTTATCAAAATCAATGTGATTATTTTCAACATGTCTAAAATCAAGTCCGTTGATATTTGATTCTGCAAAAATCGTCTCCGTAAGTACTGGATCGTTATCATTAGTCCTTGAAGTGGCTTGAGAAATGTCAAATACTAATTGTTGATTTGATTGTAAGTTTTTCTTAAATGTCTTTTGCCCGTTTGGCCATGTTATTTCCAGGGAATCGATTTTTGTATTGGTTCCCAAACCAAAATGAATATTGTAATCAATAGATGATTGAAAACCTCGCATTGGAGATAGTTCCTGAACCATAGTCTGTCCGTCAACATAGACTTTTACTATTGAGCCAATTGCGAAGGTATTTTTCTCTGAACCTGAGAGCTTAACAGACAGATAGTTACTTCCTTTACTATTAGACCTATTTTCGTAAATAAAGGCTGGCATGTTAGCGTTATTCAATACCAGGTCCAGATCACCATCATTATCTAGATCACCATAAGCAGACCCGTTAGAAAATCCTTTTTGGCCTAATCCCCATTCATCAGCCTTATTGACTAGCTCAAGTTCACCTTGATTGGAAAATGCATAATTTGACAATGGTTCAGAAGGAATCATGTCAATAAGCTCCTTAATTGCTTCACCTTTTTGTTTCAACATCCTACTTATTTCAGCGGGATTAGCCATGAAGTTGATATAATCCTGATCCAGAAGATCTTTATAGATACCGTTTGCAACGAAAATATCCTTGTATCCATTATTATCCATATCAAATATTAGCGCTCCCCAACTCCAATCAGTGGCATCTGTGCCAGTTAGTCTGGAGATATCTGAATAGGAACCATTCCCATTATTCAGCTGTAAAACATTTCTTCCGAACTGATGGTAATAGCCATTTTCTACAGCTAATTGATATTTATCCCATTGTTCAAAGCTGGCTTTAGACATAAGTCGATCATGGCGATCCGGAAGCATTTCTGTTACAAAAATCTCCTGGTGACCATCATTATTAATATCGGCAATATCAGCACCCATGGATCCCATTGAAATCTCTGTCAGGTAATTTTCTAGTGACTCAGTAAACGTGCCATTCTGATTGTTGATGTAGAGATAATCTCTTTCAAAAAAGTCATTGGAAACATAGACATCCGGCCAATTATCAGAATTAACATCACTAATGGTCACCCCAAGACCAAATCCAATTGCGCTGGAGTAAATCCCTGCTTGTTGAGAAACATCAACGAAAAATCCATCCTGATTTTCCATTAATTTATTGCCTCCCAATGTATCTGGTTGCAACCTCTGATCTTTAATGAAATCATAACCACCAACAGATTTAATGCTATTATTCAACAGATAGCAGTCCAGGTCACCATCTTTATCATAGTCGAAGAAGGATGCGTGAGTTGACAATCCCAAATTGTCTAAACCGTATTTCTTTGATTCCTCAGTGAATCTAAAATCTCCTTGATTGATATAAAGTGTATTATGACGGTATTCTCCTGATGGAGGCCCTGATTTGCATATATAGATATCCAGTAACCCATCACCATTGATATCAACAAAGCTCACACCTGTACTCCAGGAGCTTTCAATACTTAAACCAGATGATTCCGTTATATCAGTAAAATTGAGATTGCCATTATTGCGATAGAGTTTATTTGAAACCAAATTACCAGCAAAAAGTATCTCTGGTAGACCATCATTATTTAGATCTCCAATGGCCACACCTCCACCGTTATAAAAGTTCTTAAAAGTATATGGGTTTACCTCCTCACTGTAGGTGAGCTTGTTTTCAAATGAAATGCCAGTTTCATCGCTTGATCTCAATTCAAATAAAAAATCCGACTCGGTTTCTGAATTATTTTGGCAGCCTACCAGCAAAAGTAGGATGAATAGAGCCCCCGAATACTTCGTCATATTGATCTGTTTATACAGTACAATAGTACAAAAAAAGCAAGTGACCAGAAGATCACTTGCTCTTTTTAATATTGGTAGTTAGTTAATTAATTATAACCATCATTTTGATTCAGTGCTGAGCTAGCATCTAGCTGCGCCTGTGGAATTGGGAAGATTTCCAGGAATGGTCCTGCATCCGCATCTTTTTCCCACCACGGATCATCATAAGTATCAAATCTGATTTGATCAGATCTTCTCACTAGTTCTGCGAACATTTCTCTTCCTCTCTCAGCATAGATTTGATCAAGTGTAAGACTTGTCCACTCAGTTACACCAGCTCTAGCTCTAATCATGTTGATGTAAGTAAGAGCCTCAGCAGTATTTCCTTCTCTGAATTCAGCTTCTGCTTTAGTAAGTATAACTTCACCTAATCTGAAAAGCACAAAGTCATTATCCATGTTTTGTGTAGAACCCATAGTGTAAGCATACTTACCGATTCTAGCACCAGCTTGTCTTAATGAGTTAGGGAAGATCTCATTGATCTCTGGAGTGAAGTTCAGTCCAGGACCATCAGGATCAGCATCTTCAACACCTGGGTCTGTAATTTGATCACCAGCTGCATCAAATTGTGGCCCTACTAAGAAGTTCGACAATCTGCTATCCACAGTTCCTAAAGTAGTAGCCGTAGCAAGATCTGTATAAACAGGACCTTGAGGACCAGGATTCTGATCTGGATCTACATAAGAATTATAGAATTCTTCAACTGCTGCATAACCATTCCATGGTTGAGCAGCCAAGTTATAAGTATTTTGGCTACCATAGTGAAGAGTCATTTGAGACCAGTTGAATCCCTGAGCGAATACTTGATCGTAAGGAATTACAAAGATGTTTTCAGCAGAACCAGAGTTCTCTGCCGCAAAGTTGTTTGCGTAAACTGACTCTAAAGAGAATCCACCGTCATTTAAGATTTCATCTGCATCCGTAATAGCCTGAGCATATCTTGCTGTTCCTGTATAAACTTCAGCATTCAGGTTCATTCTAGCTCTTAATGCTAAACCTGCCCACTTATTAAATCTTCCATATGTAGAAGCGTCATTATTTTCATCTAGAAGTGGAATAATCTCATCCAGCTCACTCATGATGAAGTTAAATACTTCAGTTCTACTTGAATTACTTGGAGCATCAGTCTGATCGAAGCTTGTTACAAGTGGAATGTTTCCAAATGCATCCATCAACCAGAAGTACCAAAGAGCTCTTAAACCTCTCAACTCTGCAATAAATGCTGCAGAAGATTCAGATTCAATAGCTTCGAACTGTGCAATAAGTCGGTTACATGTATTAACACCTCCGTAGCACTGCGTCCAGGTATTGTTAAAGAAACCATTATCCGCAGTGTAGGTATGTTGGTGAAGTTGAATTAATACTCCTCCATCAAACCAGTCACCACCTTTTGCAGCAACTACTAACTCATCACTTGCCAACTCATTGATTGACCACAGGTTTGAGTGGTTACCCAAAGAATAGAGTGATGTATATGCTGCTCCCATAGCCGCGATAAATTCCTCATCAGTGCTGAAGAAGTTGTCTGAAGT
Source organism: bacterium (assembly GCA_024743255.1). GTDB lineage: Bacteria > Bacteroidota > Bacteroidia > Cytophagales > Cyclobacteriaceae > JANSWY01. The sequence continues at coordinate 30,024 of JANSWY010000066.1, forward strand.
TACATCACTGAAAAGCTCTTCTTCCAAATCTGTACATGCCGGAGTAAGTACTACAAAGGCAAGTAACAATAGAGAAACTTTCTTTAATATATTTTTCATTGTATTCTTAATTTTTTATTAAAACTGAAGATTAACCCCAACAGTCAAAGTCCTGGTAGTAAAGTATGTAGATCTTCTCTCGATACCCGGTGCAAGAGGATTTCCATCTAGCTCAGCGAAACCGCCGTTATCACTATCATTTCTATCTTCGAATCTTTCAGTTGGATCAACGCCGCTGTAATCTGTAATTACGAATGGTCGCTGTACTGAAGCATAGAATCTTAACTTCTTAATGTTTTCACTGTTC
>JANSWY010000038.1 GCA_024743255.1 bacterium
GTGGCTTCTTGTCCTGTATCCGCTGATTCCCAAGGGAACATAGCTCCCTCATATCCGTGGCTAAATGCATTTCTTTTTGCTTCATTAAGCATTTCCCATCTATACTCTAATAGCGACTTTGCAATTTCTGGCTGCATCATGAGCAGAGGAGGATACATCCAAATTTCTGTGTCCCAAAATGCATGTCCATTATAACCTAAACCCGACAATCCCATTGGAGACATGCTGTAAGCAGTTCCTTTTCTGGCAAAAGAATACAGATGATAAAGCATACTCCTCACATCTTTCTGAACCTCATCGTCACCTTCAATAATGATATCGCTCTGCCACAATTCATCCCATGCCATCCTGTGCCTTTTGAGGAGTCTTTCTTTTCCTTCTAATGCGGCATATATGGTCAACCTTTCAGCTTCATTGAAAGCATCCGGAGTGTGAGCGGTGGAAATCATTGTTCCAACTACTGCAAACTTCAGAGTTTCACCCGCCTTCAGTTCTTTAGTAAATTTTGTAAGGTGGCGATTGTAATCATAATCCTCATGAACTATTCTCGAAGCGATATGGTGTTCATCCGGGAAAAGGTAACTTATAGAAGCTGCCAGATCCAATTTCCCAGTAGGACTTTTGGCAACTGAGGTCATTAGAGGAATTTGCACATGAGGCCTATCTATTACTGAATAGTAGTTTCTTACATCATTTAGATGATCAGGAGCAATGATTTGATTTGTCGGAGTAACGGAAATGTTCTTTTTTGCCGTGATCTCAAATTCAATCAATGCACTATATGGTAAATGCCTTAATGCCATCACTCTTTGGGTAACTGATGCCTTTCCAGGAACCTCAAAAGTGGTTTCAAAGGCAGCTTCCTTCATGTTTAGCGACTGCTTAAAATTTTCAATATTGGATGCCTGAATATTCACACCATCAACATTTAGTGACATATCCAGGAAGTTGAATCCTTTTAAGATATTGGAAACTCTTCCTCTGCCATATAGATCGAATGCGCCATTAAGTACGATATCCTGAATTGACAATGGTTCAGGTGCGGAAACAATGCCAATCATGCCGTTTGCAGTGGTAATACCGAAATAATTATTGGGGTCGATATCCGACGCTTCTATTGTCCAGGTAATGTCTTTCTGTGAAAAAAGCTGAATTGTTATAGCTAAGGCTAAAGCCAAGAGGGAAATTTTCTTCATTTTCTTTACTACTTCAAATACTACAAAATAAAACCTGACTTTTAGGATGAGTCAGGTTATGGTAATTTAGTATGTTTTCTGATAATCTACCAGGTGGTTCCTTTAAGTTCTCTTGCCGCTCTCATTACATCTCTCCTGCTTATCTGTCCTTTCAGTTTTCCATTTTCTACTACTGGAAACCTTCGTACTGCTCCAGAAAGAAACATATTGGCAGCATCCAGTACATCTTTATTAATATCAATGGTTTGAACATCCTTTGTCATGTAATCACTTACAATTCCTTTTCCAGAAGGAAGATTCATATAATTTGATTCAACCATGACTTTCAAACAATCTCTTTCTGATAGTACACCGACTAGGTCACCGTGCTCATTTAGAACAGGGCCTCCGGAAATTCTCTTTTCCAACATGATATCAATGGCCTCATCAATGCCCTGATCAGGGGTGAAGGTGTGTAGGTTGGTGGCCATGTATTTGGTGATTGATTCGTATTGTACGGTGGAAGTTTCTTGCTCTTCTCTCTTTCCTGTAAAGTTCATATTAGGTAAGGTTTTTTAGTTGTAGAAATATGTTTTTGAATGCAAATTTTTTGCGGAGAGTGTATTCATATTAATATTTTTTTTGCATTATTCCAAGAGAATTTCTTATATTCAACATCTGGTAAATGGAAAAATAAATTTCAAAGGCGGGAAACTTATTTCTCAAAAATCCAGTTGATACTATGTTTGGATGAAAGTATTTTTGACCCGATGCAGTTTTTTCGCTATATTCGCGGTTCTTTAATGCTAAATTTTCATTCAGATTCAGGGGTGAAAAATACCTGATCAACTGAGATTTGAGCCAGCTTGTCGAATAAGGACAGGGAAATGAAACATTTACATTAATATTTACTTTATTTATAAGTACGACAGTATTTTAAAACTTTAGAAATTTAATATGCGACAACTAAAGATCACACAATCGATTACCAACAGACGTGAGAGCCATACTTTGGAGAAATACTTTACTGAGGTAAGTAATGTTCCAATGATTACTCCGGATGAAGAGGTAGAGTTGGCAAAAAGAATCCGTGAGGGTGATGAGCTGGCACTAGAGAAGTTGGTAAAGGCAAACTTGAGATTTGTGGTTTCTGTGGCAAAACAATACCAAAACAGAAGTCTTCCTCTAAATGACCTTATTAATGAAGGTAATTTAGGTCTGATCAAAGCTGCTAAGAAGTTTGATGAGACAAAAGGATTTAAGTTTATCTCTTATGCGGTATGGTGGATTAGACAATCAATCATGCAGGCATTAGCAGAGCAGTCTAGAATTGTTAGACTTCCAATGAACAAGTCTGGTGCTATTAACCAAATCAGAAGAGCTTATGCTGAATTAGAACAGCAGTTCGAAAGAGAGCCAACTGAAGAGGAATTAGCAGACATCCTAGACATGAAGCCAAGTGAAGTAAGAAACACACTAGGTGCTGAAGTGAAGCAGATGTCTATGGACGCTCCTTTTGGTGAGGATGAGTCTGGTTCATTACTAGATGTATTGGAAAATCAAACTACTGGCCCAACTGATGGACAGATGGTTTTCAACGATTCATTGAAAGTTGAAACTATGAGAGCACTTTCTACTCTTACAGCAAGAGAAAGAGAAGTGATTCAAATGAGTTTCGGTATTGGATGTGATAATCCATTCACACTTGAAGAGATTGGAGATGCTATGGGTCTTACAAGAGAAAGAGTAAGACAGATCAGAGAAAAGGCACTTCAAAAACTTAGAGAGCCAGGTAAGAACAGAAGACTTAAAGAATTCTGTGCTGTTTAATTGAAAAATTTTCATAAAACATATATAAAAAATCCCGATTCTGTAATTCGGGATTTTTTATTTTACAATATCCTTAATTCAGATTTGTTTATTCTGCCAAATCGTTAATTTTGGCGCCAAATCGAATTAGAGATGTCAAGATTATCCAACAGAATTGAGAATCTAGCAGAATCTGCTACTCTCGCAATGGCAGCAAAAGCCAGAGAATTTAAAGAGAAAGGAATCAATGTAATCAGCCTTAGTCTGGGCGAACCCGATTTCAAAACCCCTAAGCACATCCAGGAAGGAGCCAAACAGGCAATCGATGAAGGTAAATACTTTGCTTACCCTCCTGTGAATGGATATCTTGATTTAAGAAAGGCCATCTCGGAGAAGTTTAAGAACGAAAATAACCTGGAGTATGGTCCCAACCAGATTGTAGTATCAAATGGAGCAAAACAAAGCATTGCTAACATTATGTTCGCTCTGTTAAACCCAGGTGATGAAGTGATTGTATTCGCACCATTCTGGGTTAGCTACACGGCACTAATTGAATTAGCAGAGGGAGTTCCTGTTTTTGTTGAAGGAGGAATTGAAAATGACTTCAAAGCAACCGCTGCTCAATTAAAAGAAGCAATTACAGATAAAACGAAAGCTATTATATTCTCTTCTCCTTGTAACCCAACAGGATCAGTATTTACCAAAGAAGAACTGACTGAAATTGCAGAGGTTATTAAAGAAAAAGATGATTTGTATGTGATCTCTGATGAGATCTACGAGCACATCAACTACACAGGAGCTCATTGCAGCATCGGGTCGTTACCAGGAATGCAAGACAGAACTATCACAGTAAATGGTTTTGCAAAAGGTTTCGCTATGACAGGATGGAGAGTAGGATACATTGGAGCACCTGAGTGGATAGCAAAAGGAGCAAACAAAATGCAAGGTCAGGTGACTTCTGCGAATTGTTCTATTGCTCAAAGAGCTGCACTTACTGCATTAACTAGCGACCTTGGTCCAACAAAAGAAATGGCAGCTGAGTATCTGAAAAGAAGAGACATGGTTTATGACTTGCTAAAGGCAATCCCTGGTGTAGGCGTAAACGTACCAAAAGGAGCATTCTACTTCTTCCCGGATGTAAGCAGTTACTTTGGTAAAAAGGCTGGAGATAAAGTGATAAAAGATGCAAGCGACCTTTGTATCCATATTTTGGAGGAAGCGCATGTTTCACTTGTTACTGGTCAAGCATTTGGAGCTCCAAACTGCGTGAGACTGTCATACGCTGCTTCAGAAGAAGATTTAAGAGAAGCGATCAAAAGAATTAGTGAGGTGCTTTCGAAACTGAGCTAAGGAATATTGCATGAGAGGCAACTTACCCCAAAAATGATGTTGATCATGCGAATTCAATATAACTGAATCGATATATAGTTCTCATGAAATATAAAGACCTGGAATCGGTATTTAAGGCCTTCGAAAAATTGAAGGTCTTAATTATCGGTGATGTAATGATTGACGCCTATGTTTATGGCAAGGTAACCAGGATTTCTCCTGAAGCACCAGTTCCGGTAGTCAACGTTACCAAGAGAGAAAACAGACTTGGTGGGGCCGCAAATGTTGCTCTGAATATCCAGGCATTAGGAGCTACCCCAATACTTTGTTCGATAATTGGTGATGATCCGGAAGCTGATATGTTTAAGACGCTTCTTAAAAAAAGAGGAATCACCGACAAAGGTATCATCAAAAGCGGCAAACGAATTACAACTGTCAAAAACAGAGTCATTGCCGGATCTCAACAGATGATGAGGGTTGATACTGAATCAATTCGGGCACTTGACAATATTGAAGAAAAAGCGTTACTGGATCATATAAAAAAACTAATTGATGAAGTTGACCTGGTAATTTTTGAGGATTACGATAAGGGATGCCTCAATGAATATGTCATCACAGAAGCGATCAAATATGCCAATGCTCAAAAAATCCCCACTTCAGTAGATCCAAAAAGAAAGAACTTCTTGTTCTATAATGACTGTACACTTTTTAAACCAAATCTGAGAGAATTGAAGGAGGGCTTGAGAAGAGAGTTTGATGCGGAAAACAAAGAAGAGTTGTTGGAAGCAGTTGCTGAGTTGAAAGAGAAATTAAACTTCAAAAAGGCGCTTGTTACTCTGTCTGATAAAGGTGTTCTTTTATTCGAAAAAAATAGTCATGTTCGTATCAATGCACATTTAAGGCGAATTTCTGATGTTTCGGGAGCAGGAGACACAGTTATTTCGATTGCTGCTTTGTGTAATTCACTAGGATTACCGCACAAATTTACCGCTGAGTTTGCAAATCTTGGTGGGGGAATTGTTTGTGAATATTTGGGTGTTGTCCCAATTGAAAAAGAAAGATTGTTCCAGGAAGCGCAGGAAAATGATATATTTGAGCTACTGGCTTAAATAGAATGCGTAAGACTCTAATCATTTTCTGGATCTTTTCCAGCCTGTTCACAACCTCCAATCTAATTGCTCAGAATACCCAACCTGTAGCAAAGGATGGAGTATTGGATTTAAGTCAATGGAATTTTGATAATGGAGATGTACTGCTAAATGGAGAATGGGAATTCTATTGGCAGGAATTGTTGTCAGTACAGGAACGCTCAGCAAATAGAAAGATCATACAGTTTCCACAACTGTGGAATGACATGGATTTGGAAGGAGTTAACATTGACTCCAGAGGTTATGCCACTTATCGTTTACGACTAATTCTTCCCCCTAACAGACCAAGTCTGGCAGTAGAATTACCCGATTATTATTCGGCATACGAGTTATTTATTGATAATAGACTATTCGCTAATAATGGACGAGTAGCTGTCAGTGAGGAAGAGTACATACCTAAATTCCTTCCAATGACCCGTGCGTTTATTGCAAGAGCTGATACGGTTACTTTGACATTGCATGTAGCAAATTTTGATCATTCTAAGGGAGGAACGAAGCTTCCAATTACACTTGGTAAATCAAACGCACTTTTTTCTAAGAGAGTCACCAATTTTTCCTTAGATATATTCCTGACAGGTAGTTTAATGATGGGAGGTCTATTCTTTTTAGGCTTGTTTCTATTTGGAAATCAGTCTAAACCATTGCTGTACTTTGCTTTGTTCTGTATTTCGTATGGTTACAGAGTAATCGGTTCTGATCTTTATTCTTTGCATTCTTTATTCCCGGATATACCATGGCAATACACCTTAAGGTTAGAATATTTAACACTGCATCTAAGCGGCTTCTTGTTTTTAAAATATCAAAGTGAACTATATCCTGAGGATCTGCCAAAATGGTTTGATAAAGTATTTTCCATTTTATTCGTTACTCTTTCCGCATCAATTCTACTTCCGGCATACTACTTCACGCAGACAGTGGAGCCATTCTTTGTTCTGCTGATTGCAGGAATACCAGTTGTGATCTATGCGCAAATAAGAAGCGTAATAATGAATAGAATTGCAGCGCTTTATATTGTGCTGAGCACATTGGTTATTCTATTTGTATTTATCTATAGTTTCCTGGATTACTTCGGTGTGCTGGATGGTTCGGTTTATGTGACCTTCACCTGTTACATTATCTTCTTCTTCCTACAATCTCTGATACTATCATTTAGGTTTAGTTTTAGGTTGAAAACAGCAAAAGAAGCTGCGGAGCAGGCTGCAGTAGCTAAAACAGAGTTCTTGTCAACAATGTCTCATGAGATTAGAACGCCTTTGAATGCGGTTGTTGGATTAACTAATTATTTGATCGAGGAAGAGCCTAGAGACGATCAAAAAGATAGTTTGGATACTCTGAAGTTTGCTTCGGAGAACTTGTTAGCATTAATCAATGATATTCTTGATTACAATAAGATTGATGCTGGAAAGATTCAGTTTGAGGAAAAACCAATCAATATTAGAGAGTTATTGAGTGGGATGGTGTCAGCCTATAAAAAAGTGGCTGGAGATAAAGGTGTAGATTTTTATTACAACTCAGATGATAATATTCCGAAGTTCATTTCTGGTGACGCAACAAGGTTGAATCAAGTATTGACCAATTTGGTAGGGAATGCTATCAAGTTTACTAAGGAAGGTCATGTGAAAATCACCATTGATTTAATTGCGAGAGTTGAAAACAGAGTGGCCATTAAATTCACTGTTGAGGATACTGGTATTGGTATTCCTGAGAATAAGATTGGACAAATATTCCAAAGTTTCACACAAGCATCAAGCTCAACCACAAGAGAGTTTGGTGGTTCTGGTTTGGGTTTAACGATCACAGATAAGCTGTTAAAACTTCAGGGAGTTTCATTAAATGTGACAAGTGAAGTAGGAGTTGGATCTAAATTCTTTTTCACTCAATACTTCCCGGTTTATGTTCAAGAGGAAGAAGAAGCATTAATTGCGTCGACAAAACCAAAAGATCTTGCCGGACATAAAATCCTACTCGTTGAAGACAACCCGGTCAATGTAATGGTGGCGATGAAATTCCTCACAAAATGGAAACTCAATGTAGATTCTGTTGAAAACGGAAGAGAAGCCATGAAAATGGTCCATGAGAATAAGTACGATGTGATCCTAATGGACCTTCAAATGCCAATTATGGATGGGTACAACGCTACAAAGGCCATGAGAAATAGAGGAATTGAAACCCCAATAATTGCTCTTACTGCTGCAGCATTACAAGATGTGACCGAAAAAGTATTTGAAGCCGGAATGAATGATTATATCACCAAGCCATTCAATCCGGATATTCTTTATCAGAAATTAGAGAAGTATATCCAATAGTTACCTGGCACTATACTCCTTCACATGCTCAATAAAGCACCTAACCTTATCAGGATCTGTATCAGGGTAAACTCCATGTCCAAGGTTTGCAATATGTCTTGCTCCTTTGAATTGATCCAGCATTGATTCAGTTTCCTTTTTCACTTCATCATAAGAACCATACAATGCGCAAGGATCAAGGTTACCTTGAAGTGTCTTAGTGTCACCATATAAGCTTCTTGCATTTGCGATATCCATGTTCCAATCCAGTCCAATCGTGTTGCAATTAAGATCCTTCATTGAAGGAAGAGCAAAATAGGCACCTTTCGCAAACGTAGTAATTGGTACTTCATTTATGGCATTACAAATTTGCTTGATGTATTTCATGGAAAATTCCTGATAGTGTGTTGGGTTCAATATCCCTGCCCAGCTATCAAAAATTTGGATCATGTCAGCTCCAGCTTTTATTTGTTCCTTCAGGTAAAGAATAGTGCTATCTGTAATTTTCTGAAGTAATTGATGAGCCATTGCTGGTTCCTGGAAAAGCATCTTTCTCGCTTTTGAGAAAGTTTTGCTTCCACTTCCTTCTACCATGTAACAGAAAATTGTCCATGGACAGCCAGCAAAACCAATAAGCGGAACTCTATTATCAAGTTCTTTCTTAGTGATCTTAATAGCTTCTAAAACGTACCCCAAATCACTTTGAGCATCTGCGATTTTAATTTTATCCACATCAGCCTGACTAGATACAACTTCTGGAAAGTAAGGACCCTTTTTCTCTACCATTTCATATGCAAGTCCCATTGCTTCCGGTATTACCAAAATATCAGAGAATATGATGGCAGCATCCACTCCAAGCAGATCAACTGGCTGAATTGTTACTTCAGCCGCAAGATGTGGTGTTGTAACCAATTCAATGAATCCACTTAAACTACTTCTTACTGCTCTGTACTCAGGAAGAATTCTACCTGCCTGACGCATTAACCATACTGGAGTTCTTTCTACTGCTTCTCCTTTTGCAGCTCTTAAAATGAGGTCGTTTTTCAACATGGCGCAAAGATATAATATGATGTTAATTGGAAGTGCTGATTTGCAATCAATAATTAGGTAACTTTGTAATACCCAAAAATGATTAGTTATGTTGTTTGAAAGCTTTAAGGAGTGGAAAGACTACTGTTCAGCAAAAAATATGCCCCTATGGGAGCCAGTGCTGAACTATGAGATAAAACAAAAAGGTGCCACAGAAGAGGATATCTGGTCCGGATTAGGAATAGCATGGGATGTGATGAAAGATGCTGTTCAGACTGGATTAGAGGAAGATATGAAATCTGTCTCCGGTATGATTGATAATGGTGCCAAGAAAGTTTATCGTAATCCAATTACTGTACTGTCTCCAGAATTTCAAAAACTTGTTTCCCGAGCTCTTGCTGCAAAAGAAGTTAATTCCTGCATGGGTCGGGTTGTTGCAGCACCTACTGCTGGAGCTTCAGGTATCCTTCCGGGCGTGTTAGTCACATTGCAGGAAATCCATCAGACAGAAAAAGATACCATTCTGAAAGGTCTTTTAATTGGTGCGGGTGTAGCATTGATATTAGAGAAACGAGCTTCAATTGCCGGAGCTGTTGGCGGTTGTCAGGCAGAGACCGGTGCAGCGGCGGCTATGGCATCTGCTGCAATCGTGTTTTCACTAGGAGGAGATATTGATCAAACTTTTAATGCTGTTGCTATCACCATCCAATGTATGTTAGGGCTAGTTTGTGATCCTGTGGCAGGATTGGTGGAAGTACCTTGTGTGGTTAGAAATGCAAGTGCAGCCTCAATAGCAAATTCTTCTGCTCAAATTGCTCTGTCTAACGTAAGTGCTGTTATTCCTGTTGATGAGTGCGTAGAAGCGATGGGTGAAATAGGCCAGAGTATGGATACCAAGTATAAAGAAACTGCTCTTGGAGGCTTGGCTGCAACCAAAACAGGTCAGGCAATTTCAAATAGGGTATTAATACAGGATATTGAGATTCTAGATGACGAAGATGTTGTTTAGAAAGGGCAGATAATCTTTTAATATATCGCCAAAGTACTTTAGCGCGTAAGTCAAAGTAACAGACCAAAACGCAGACCAAAGTAGCATGTACTTAATGATTTCTGATTTCTTACCACCAAAAGCATTTGCGAGGATTGTTCCGCCGATTGGGGTAAGTAATATCGGAGTGAAAAATGCAATTCCGGCAACACCGTATTTATTCCAGATCTTTACGAACCGGCGATTCTTTTTTGTGAATACTTTTTTCTTCTTTTTCTTTTTGAAGAACAGTGAAACAAAGGCTCTTATTTGTGGGCCAAAAAAGCTAAAGACGACAGCAGCCGTGAGCGTGCCAAGTGTTGTCAACGCAGCAGTCCAGATCACCCCAAATCCATAGGATAACCCAAAAACAGGTCCAAATATAAATTTGAAGATGCTTAAGAAATACACATAAGCGGCCTCATCTATCATTTCCATTGATCGTACTAAAGCTAGATTTTCTCACCAAAACATAAATCCCCGGCATCACCCAAACCTGGTACAATGTAAGCCTTTTGATTTAGCTTTTCATCCATACTAGCGGTCCAGATATCTATGGGAACGTTAACCATTCCTTTTAAGTTCTCAATTCCTTCAGGTGCTGCAATTACTGAGAAAATATGAATCTTTCTTGGGAGTCCATTTTTCTCCATTGCCGTAATGGCTTCAATAAGCGATTTACCCGTTGCTAACATTGGATCTATCAACATAATCTCCTTGTCGGATAGATCCTGAGTAGCTATGTAACCAAGATCAACAGCGATATCCGACATCTCTCCTTCTGAAGATCTAAAAGCGCCAATAAAACCACTATCAACTCTGTCAAAGAATTCCAGAAACCCATTGTAAAATGGTAATCCAGCCCTCAGGACGGTCACCATGATCAAATTATTTTGAATGAATGGAATATTGGCCACTCCAAGAGGCGTTTTTACTTCCTCAGATACATAATCAAGTGTTTTTGAGAACTCATAAGCCATGATTGAACCCAATCTTTCCAGGTTCTTTCTGAACCTCAATCTGTCTATTTGAGTACTTGGATCTCTAAGTTCTGCAAGAAAGTGGTTGGCAAGACTATCACTCTTGTCAATAACATGTATTTCCATGGTTTCTATTGCTATATTTGCGCCTCTGTTCTGATTGAATATAATCAATTTAAGAGTTGGAAAATTTTCGATTGCATAGTTAAAAGAATATAGTCAAAATAGTCCAGAAATCTGACTGAAATTCGGTTTTCGAAATGAATATAGATTTATTAAAAGCACTTTGTTCAATTCATGCTCCTTCGGGAGAAGAGAGACCTCTAAGAGATTTTCTTATCAGGTATTTTGAATCCAATGAAAAGAAATTTCAAACCAAGCCTGAGCTTATTTATGGTGATGACTTTCAGGATTGCCTGATGGTTAAGTTTGGAGAGCCAAGAACTGCTGTTTTTGCTCATATGGATAGTATTGGGTTTACCACAAGATACGATAATCAGCTTGTTCCTATTGGAGGTCCTGAAGTGAAGACAGGTTATGATTTAGTAGGAGAGGATTCTTTAGGGCCAATACAATGTAAGCTTAAAGTTGATAATGATCATAATATCTTCTATGATTTTGGCAGAGGAATTGACAGAGGTACATCCCTGACTTTTCAATGCAATTTTCGTGAGACTGAGGATTATGTTCAAAGCTGCTACATGGATAACAGGCTTGGAGTATTTACTGCACTGAAAATGGCTGAGAAGATTGAAGACGGACTTTTAGTATTTAGTTGCTGGGAAGAGCATGGAGGAGGAACTGTTCCTTTTCTGATCAAGTATGCATACGAAAAATTCAATATTAGGAATGCATTGATTTCTGACATTACCTGGGTTACTGAGGGAGTTCATCATGGAAAGGGTGTAGCAATTTCAATGAGAGATCGAAATATTCCGAGACAGTCTTTTGTTAGAAAGATTATTGAAATAGCAGAAAGCAATAAAATCAAATATCAGCTGGAAGTAGAGGGAGCTGGTTCTTCGGATGGAAGGGAAATTCAAACCTCTCCATATCCAATAGATTGGTGTTTTATTGGTGCTCCTGAAGATAATGTTCATTCTCCTGATGAGAAAGTACATAAAGGTGATATTCAATCAATGATAGAACTATACAGAGTCTTATTAAAAGAACTATGATGGAAGTCAATGGAAAGCAGTTTAAGGAGTTAATTCCTGGTGACGAAGTACAGGAGAAAATTAACTTTTTAGCAAAGAGCATTTCTGAAGAGTACAAAGGTTTGGATCCATTAATATTGGGTGTTCTAAACGGATCTTATTTGTTTTTTGCTGAATTGACAAAAGCTCTTGATTTTGAAGCGCAAATTGGGTTTATCAGATACCAGTCGTATGCTGGAACTTCCAGCACAGGAGAATTCAAAATTACATTGCCACTTCCTGAAGAAATTAGGGGGCGCCATGTTATAATTGTGGAAGACATAATTGATACTGGTGCTACGCTAAAAAAGATCATGGAAGACGCAGCTTCACTCCAACCAGCCAGCGTTGAGATCGCCACCATGTTGATTAAACCAAAAGTATTCAGAAACAAATATCCGGTAAAGTTCATAGGGTTCGAAATACCTGATAAATTTGTAATAGGTTATGGCCTTGATTATGATGGCAGAGGAAGAAATTTAGGAGACATCATGGTTTTGGCTGATTAGAAAACCTTTTTAATATATATTTGAGCCTTCAATTTTTGAAAACAGATAAACAATGCTAAATATCGTCATATTCGGCCCTCCGGGAGCAGGGAAAGGTACACAGAGTGAGAAAATGATCGAGAAATACAATCTTTGTCACATTTCTACAGGGGATTTATTCAGATGGCACACCAAAAATGACACAGAACTTGGTAAAAGAGTGAAGGAAATCATGGATAATGGTGAATTGGTGTCAGACGATATTACAATCGCTATGTTGAGAGAGGAAGTTGAAAAGAATCCTCAAGCAAGTGGTTTCTTATTTGACGGTTTCCCTAGAACCGTAGCTCAAGCAGAAGCATTGGACGCTCTAATGAAATCTTTGGACACAGAAATTCATTCAGTTATTGAATTGAAAGTGACTGAAGAGGAAGTGAGAAAAAGAATTGCAAAGAGAAAAGAACTTGAAGGTCGTGTGGACGATGCAGACGACAAGCTAGATCGTAGAATCAAAGAATATTTTGATAAAACAGTTCACGTACTGCCATTCTATGATGGTCAGGGAAGATTAAGCACTGTTAATGGATTAGGAGAAATTCATGCAATTTTTGCTTCCATTGAAAGCTTGCTTGATGAACATGTAGCATAATGTCATCTCCTAACTTTATTGATTACGTAAAATTCTGTTCCAGATCCGGAGCAGGCGGAGCGGGCTCTGTCCATTTCCGAAGGGAAAAATTTGTCCCAAAAGGAGGTCCCGATGGTGGGGACGGTGGTCGTGGAGGTCATGTCATTCTTAGAGGGAATAAGCAACTATGGACGCTTCTTCACCTAAAGTACAAGAAGCACGTTATTGCCGATAATGGAAAACCTGGAGAGGGAGGAAAGAGATTTGGTGCAGATGGAAAGGATGTAATCCTGGAGGTTCCTCTTGGCACTGTTGCAAAAGACGCAGAAACTGGTGAGAAGAAACTTGAAATCCTGGAAGATGGACAAGAAGTAATTCTTACGTCAGGAGGTAGAGGTGGTCTTGGAAATGATCATTTCAAAACATCTACCAATCAAGCTCCACATCACGCTCAGCCAGGAGAGCCAGGAATTGAGGAATGGATTATTCTTGAGTTAAAAGTTCTTGCTGATGTAGGTCTTGTGGGATTCCCAAATGCCGGAAAATCCACATTATTAGCTTCTGTATCAGCTGCAAAACCAGAAATAGCAGATTATCCATTTACAACTATTGTTCCTAACCTTGGCGTAATTCAATACAGGGATTTTAAGTCGTTTGTAATGGCTGATATTCCTGGAATAATAGAAGGTGCTTCTGAAGGGAAAGGCCTTGGGACAAGATTTCTGAGACACATAGAGCGAAATGCGATTCTATTGTTTTTGATTCCTGCTGACACCAACGATATAAAGCATGACTACAATGTTTTGCTCAATGAATTAAAACAACACAATCCAGAGCTATTGGACAAAAAGCGAATTCTGGCAGTTTCCAAATCAGATCTTCTTGATGAGGAATTGATGGCGGAAATGAAAGAAGAGGTTCCTGAAGAAATTAGTGCCCATTTCATATCCAGTATTACAGGGTTTGGTATTACCGAACTGAAGGATGATATCTGGAAAGCAATCAATACATAATTTCATAAAAGACAAGAAATAACCACTCCCATGACTTACCTTTAAGGTTGGATCATATTTTTTAAGTGGTATTTTTTGAAATGAAGAAGGTTTTACTGGCACTTTTAACAGTGGCAACATCATTGGTGTATGCTCAGGAGGATATTTACCTTTTTCATATACTAGATGATAACCTCGTAGGAGGAATCAATAAACAAGTATACTCCACTCCAGAAGGCTTTATTTGGATTGCTTGTGATGATGGATTGATCCGATACGATGGGAAAACTACAAAACGTGTACCTCTCAAATATTGCAAATCATTCTTTCAGGATTCTGAGAATCAATCATACGTTATTCATGATGGCGGAATAGATAAATTGGTTTCTACCCACCAACCATTGGAAGTTGAGAGATGGATGGAAGCTAAAAATGTAAAGACTGATAGCACACTTTTTCTACCAAAACTGGTCTTTGAGGACTCAAAACATAATTTCTGGATAGTTGAAGGTTCCTCTATTGTAAGAAGAACAAACACCGATTTTACCAGATATGAGTTTGTAAACAGAAGGCAATCACCAGGATTTGTTAAGTCTCTCTCCATGATTGAAGATGCTTTTGGTGTTGTCTGGACTATTACCTATGATGGGAATCTTCATTATTTCGATGGTGCCGAGTTTCAGCCTTATAATGACATAAACTTTCCGAACGCATCATTTATAATCCACTTTGGAAAGAACCGATACTGGATTGGCCACAAAAAGGGAGTAACGGAATTAGAAATTACAGAAGATAAAGAGGTCGTAGTTACTCGGGAGATTTCAGAATTAAATGAAGTTTCCTCAATTGCTATCCAGGATGGTGGGGAAATAGTGGTAGGAACCTGGAATAATGGTCTATATAAATTGTCTAACCCCTCACATGAACCCTCTACGGAACTCATTGAAATTGTAGACTTCAAAGAGATTATTAGCCTGTACTTTGATGCAAATGGTGATTTATGGATCAATAGTAATGAAACAGTTGGCGTTTTGCAGAGATCTGTTTTTAAAAGCTTTCCGATCAAAGGTGGAATGAGTTTGGTGGAGTCGATCGATTCCAGAGACGGCAATAAAATGGTGGTTAGTGAAGGAATGAACGTTTATGAAATGCTTCTCGATGGTGATGATTGGAGCATTACAAATCACTTAACACCAGAGAGGTATGTATTCAATGCAATCACTACTAATGCAGGATTAATTGCACTCGATTATGAAGGGCAAATTCAAATCTATGATGGGTCTACCAAACGATCAATCAATGGAATGGCTAAAGTCATATTAAACACAAAGAGTGAAATGCAGTATGATCGTTCTGGGAACATTTGGGTCTCTGGAAACTCCGCCGGGTTATACAAGGTTACCCCAGAAGGTACCTCCATTTTATACGATAATGAATCGTTACAAACTGCGAATTCAATTGAGTTAGATCTCAACGGAACAATTTATGCTTCTTCTAATGATACTTTGAGTTATTTTCTTCGATACGATTTTACCAAAGATCAATTTGAATCGATAGCTCCTGATTTACCGTTTCGTGTTGGGAGTGGGTTTGCTGTTGAAGATATGGCTTTCTCCTATTATTATGTTTGGCTAGCAACTTCTCATGGCTTAATCAGAATCAGTAACAAGCCTGGTCAGGAAGGTGAAATCGAAAGAGTCGATTTGGGGATAATTCCAGTGGATGAAGCACTTAAATCGGTAGCGGTTTCTTTGGATGGAAGTGTATGGATTGCAGGGACCTTCGGACTTATCAGATACATTGATGGAAAGACACAACTTTACGATCGTACTACTGGGTTGATTTCCAAAGTAATCAAAAACAGAGGTTTAAGTTTTGATGCAAAGAATAA
Source organism: bacterium (assembly GCA_024743255.1). Taxonomy (GTDB): domain Bacteria; phylum Bacteroidota; class Bacteroidia; order Cytophagales; family Cyclobacteriaceae; genus JANSWY01. The sequence continues at coordinate 15,978 of JANSWY010000038.1, forward strand.
TTTGTGGATCGCTACAGAAAGCGGGGTAACTGTAATTCCACAAAATGCCAGAATTCAGCAAATAACCCGAACTCCGATTATCAAAGATGTTTTTGTGAATGGTCAAAGATCTGAGATGGTTGCTGAAATTAAAATTCCTAATGGTGCAGGTGTCGAATTTCAATTCAGTTCATTGGAATACCCATCTAATCAGGTGAGTTATCAAACCAGAATCCTTGAGAATAATTCCAACTGGTCTGCAATTTCAAAACGAGATATTGTGTCAATGCTAAACAGTTCTCCAGGTACTTACACTTTTCAGGTAAGAGCTCAAAAGAAAGGGGCAGCATGGAGTGAACCTGCATCGTATCAATTTACAATTCTAAGAGCGTGGTATCAAAAACCGCTTACATACATTATTGGAGCAGTTGCATTATTCCTTTTGTCTATATTATCAACTAGCTGGTACACTCGAACTCTTAAGAACAGAAATAGAAGCCTCGAGCTACAGGTATTGGAAAGGACTAAAGAAATCAGATCCCAGAAAGACGAGTTAGAACTTCAAAGGGATAAAGTATCAGACCAATTGGAACTGCTTCAGGAAAAAAATGCTCAGCTGCAAGAAACTAAGGATGCTCTTGTAGAGGCAAATAGCAAATTCATACTACTTAAAGAGACAAAGCTCAAAACTGAAATTGAAAGTAAGAACAAGCAGCTAACCACACACACCTTACACATCATCCAAAAGAACGAAGCGCTGAAGAATGTTTCTGATGCAATCCATGCTATGATCCCAAAAGCGGATGACAAAAATGCTCAGGAATTTAAGCGTCTTCAGAGGATCATTGATGAGAGCTACATGCAGGATAAAGACTGGGATGATTTCAAGTTGTTCTTTGAAGAAATCTATACAGGATTCAATGCCAAATTAACCATCAATTATCCGGAGTTGACCAGTCACGATTTGAAACTATGTGCTCTCATACGATTGAATCTCTCAATAAATGAATGCGCAACCATCCTCGGTATCTCGCCAGACAGTGTAAAGACCTCCAAATTTCGTCTAAGAAAGAAACTAAACCTGACTTCTCAGAAGGGGTTAGTTGATTTTCTAATATCCGTTTGATCACTATTTTGACTTTTTTTGTCAACTGTTTGTTAACTAACCGTATTCCTTCTTATTAGCATTTAAAACGTTTTCATAGTGCTTTTTGACTGTTGTTGTTACCACTAGTCTCTCTCAAATTGTTAACTTTTTGTACGCCCCACTTCCTAGGTTTATAACCTGGCGATTACAAAATTGTCTGTGGAATTTATAGGGAGAGCAGACACTTCGCAATTCATTCGATCGCTAATTTTTTGCCCTGCCGATTGATTCCAAAATGAAGATTTTTTGTAACCAATAAATGCTAAATGATGATCAAATTTTACAGCTTACACAAGCTTAAAATGTGTCTCTGGCTGTTGGTGGGAATGACAACTATTTTTCTCGCCTGTGAGTCGGATGACATTACGGACTCCATTGCTAATAATGTGGAGCCCGAGCTGGCAATTGAAATTGCCGATACCGTAAATGCCGATGCTGGTTTTATTATAACCATTGCTGCAGCAGATGTAACTCCTGGCTTGGGAGCGCTCAACATCGACATTATAGACTCAACCAATGCTATTGTAATCAATTCAAGTGATCAGCTTTTCACAACAGTAGACACTGTTGAATTTGCTATTGATTCAATCGCTCCTGGTAATTACACACTAAATGTTTCAGTATTTGATACTGAAGGTCTGGTAACTACTCTTAGTTCAGAGTTCATGGCACTAAGCTTTACCACTCCTTCAAACAATTCAGAAATGTATGTACTAGGCTCAATGAACGGTTGGGGAGGAACAGATTTACAAATGGAGCTAGTAGATGCTTATACATGGCAAGTTTCAGGAGTCAATATTATCTCAAGCGACGAATTTAAGTTCGCCAATACACCAGACTTCTCTGGAAGCGATTGGGGAGATACAGGTTGTGACGGAGTAGCAGACACTGGAGATAACATTTCTTGTGGCCTTGCAGATGGAGCGTATCAAATCACATTCAACGATCAAACATTGGAGTACTCTCTAGTTGGACTTACAGCAAATAATTCTGAAATGTATATGCCAGGTTCAATGAATGGATGGAGTCAGGCCAATGCAGTAATGTCTTTAGTTGGTCCAAACCTATGGCAACTAGAAGATGTGGTATTTGTGGCAGGAGATGAATTCAAATTCGCTAACACAGCAGACTGGTCCGGTGATGACTGGAGTGATAGTGATTGCGATGGGGTTGTAGAAGTATCGTCTGGAGGAGGACCTAATACAATTTGTGGTTTCGAAGGAACCTTTACAGTGACATTCAACGATGCTACCCTCGAGTACACAGTTGAATAACGATCGATTTAGCAAAAAGAAATTTTAGATAAAATGAAGAAAGTATTAAATATCAGATGTCTTATGCTGTTGCTGATGTTTGGCTTGGCGATTCATGCCAAAGCTCAAACATTGGTGACTGGGGTAGTTTCAGATCCAAATGATGGATTTGGTCTGCCAGGAGTAAACGTGCTCATAAAAGGCACATCCAGTGGTACTGTTACAGATGCCACAGGAGCATACCAAATTGAAGTTCCGGATGGTGGTATTCTTGTATTCTCATTTGTGGGATACCAAACAAAGGAAGTAGAAGTTGGAAGTAGAAGCGTAGTTGATGTAGGCCTGGAAGTAGATATTCAGCAACTTTCCGAGGTTGTAGTTATTGGTTACGGAACCCAACAAAAAGAGGATCTGACAGGGGTAGTTACTGCTGTAGATTCAAAGGATTTTAACGGTGGTGCGATTGTTAGTCCGGAAAATTTGATTAGTGGGAAAGTAGCTGGAGTTCAAATCACTCAAAACAGTGGTGAACCAGGTGGTCAAACAACTATCAGAATAAGAGGTGGAACTTCCATCAATGCGAGTAATGAACCTTTATTTGTAATTGATGGGGTGCCGATTGATAATTCCGCTCACAATCCAGGTGGATTCAGTGGTGGAAGAAATCCATTGAATACGATCAATCCAAATGACATTGAAACTTTTACTGTACTTAAGGATGCGTCTGCAACCGCAATTTATGGTTCCAGAGGTGCGAATGGTGTAATTATCATTACTACTAAAAAAGGTAAAGCAGGATCACAAGAGAATTTCTCATATTCTGGATGGGCCTCTGTTGCAAACCCGTTAGATCAGGTTGATGTTTTGGATGGACCTCAGTTTACTCAAATTGTTTCTGAGCAAGCACCAGGCAAATTAAATCAGGTATTTACTCAGGATACTGATTGGCAAGATTTGGTTACAAGATCTGCAATCGGACAAAATCACTCAGTAAGTTTTGGTGGTGGATCTGTTAATAGCGGATTCAGAGCTTCTATTGGTTACTTAAACCAGGAAGGAACAATTAAAACATCTAAAACTGAAAGGTTAAGTCTTAACCTTAATTACAATCAAAAGCTTTTTGATGATGCATTGAATCTGGACATGAATATCAAGTCTTCAAGAACCGAAGACAGATATAATCCAGGTGGAGCAATAGGAAATGCAGCTAGCTTCATGCCTACTCAGCCTATTTTTGACGCAAATAGTCCATGGGGAGGATATTGGGAATACCAAAGTAATCTTGGTGCAAAGAACCCAGTGTCAGAGATCAATCAGACACAGGATTTTGGGGAGTCAATTAGAAATATTGGAAACATTGCTGCAACATTCAACGCACCTTGGATTGAAGGTTTATCTGCTAAGTTGAACCTTGGATTTGATGCTTCAAATGGGGAAAGAAGAAGATTTCTTCCAACAACTTTAAGAAGCCAGGCTTCTGATAGCGCAGAGGTGAGAATTGAGAACTTCACAAGATTAAATACGCTATTAGATTTCTATTTAAACTATAAGCAAAAGTTTGGAGATAATTCACTTGACTTAACTGCTGGTTATTCCTATCAGGATTTTGATAACTCATTCCCATCATTCAGAGCATGGGGAATTGGAACTGATATCTTCGGTTTCAACAATCCAGCATCAGCAACTCAGTCTCAGACCAGAAACTTTGTTCTTGAGAACAGACTGATTTCATTCTGGGGTAGAGTTAACTACTCTTACAGTGGAAAATACATGGCAACTTTCACACTGAGAAGAGATGGTTCATCCAAGTTTGGTCCTTCAAACAGATGGGGTCTGTTCCCTTCAGCAGCAGTTGCCTGGAGAATTATCGAGGAGCCATTCCTTGCTAATAGCTCTGTGTTCTCTGACCTGAAAATTAGATTTGGATGGGGTATCACAGGTAACCAGGATATCATTGATTATGGTTACATACCAACTTACACATTATCAGATAATGCTGCTCAAATCCAGTTTGGAGATGAGTTTATCAACACATATCGTCCAAATGGTTACGATGCAGGCTTGAAATGGGAAGAAACTACTTCTTACAATCTAGGACTTGATTTCGGTTTACTAGATGGTAGATTGAATGGATCAGTTGAGCTTTATCAGAAGAATACTAATGATTTGCTGTTCGAAGTATCTGTTCCAGCACTTACAAACCTTACAAATAGAATTATCACAAACATTGGTGAAATGCAAAACAGAGGAGTTGAGCTTTCTCTTGATGCATTCGCAGTTGATAATTCAGTAGTGAAGTGGAATGTGGGAATAAACTTAGCCTACAACGAGAATGAAATCCTAAACCTTGATGGTTCTGATGATCCTGAGTTCTTAGGTTTCCTCACTGGTGGTATTAGCGGAGGAGTTGGTAACACAATTCAGATCTTGAGAGTAGGTCAGGCGGTGAATTCATTCTTCATCTATGAGCATCAATTGGATGCAGATGGTAATCCGATTACTGATGTGGATAGTGAAGGAAATACCAGAGATCTCACTGAAATCTATGTTGATCAGAATGATGATGGAACTATCGATGATAATGATAAGCTATTCGATAAGAACCCAGCCCCAGATCTTATTGCTGGACTTACTTCGCAATTAGCTGTGAACAACTTCGATTTAAGCTTTACACTTAGAGGTAATTTTGGAGGATATGTTTACAATAATGTGGCTTCAAGTACTGGTAATTACAGTAGAGTAATTTCTGATATCACTTTGGGTAACATGCATAGTTCTGTTCTTGAAACTGGGTTTACAGAGCCTCAACTATTCTCTGACTACTACCTGGAAAAAGCATCATTCATCAGAATTGATAACCTGACTCTTGGATACAATGTCCCGCAAATAGCAGATAGGCTGAATATGAGAATTTATGGTACAGTTCAGAATCTATTCACTTTCACGGATTACTCTGGGTTGAACCCTGAAATTGCTTCAGGTATTGACGGAAACATCTATCCAATATCCAGAACATTCATTTTAGGCTTAAACCTTGACTTTTAAACATGAGACACATGAAAATTCAAAAAATATTCATTCTGGGTTTGGTCATGCTGGGTTTTTCGGCCTGCACAGACCTGGATCTTGAACCGCAAAGTACTGTAAATGGTGCTGTTGTATATGACGATCCAGCTGCTTATAAAGCTGTTTTGGCAAGAATATATGCTGGTCTTTCAGTAAGTGGTCAGATTGGACCTGCTGGAGATGCAGATATTAAAGGTATTGATGAAGGTTTCTCTAATTACCTAAGACAATACTGGAAAGCTCAGGAATTAACAACTGATGAAGCTGTTATTGCCTGGGGAGATGAAGGACTACCCGATTATCACGAACATAGCTGGAATTCCAGTAATCAGTTTGTTACTGCGATGTACAGCAGAATTTTCTATCAGGTTTCTATTGCGAATGAATTTCTAAGAGAAACTACAGAAGATAAATTAGACGAAAGAGGTGAGTCAGATGCTACCAGAGCTGAGGTTGCTCAATATAGAGCTGAAGCCAGATTTTTAAGAGCTTTATCTTACTGGCATGGGCTGGATATGTTCGGAAATATCCCATTTGCTACTGAGGAGAACGAAGTTGGTTCTGACGCTCCAGAGCAAGTTTCTAAGCAGTTTGTATTTGATTTCATTGAGTCCGAACTTCTTGAAATAATCGATGCACTTCCTGAGGCTGGCCAATCTCAGTATGGTAGAGTTGACAGAGCAGCAGCATGGATGGTGTTGGCTAAATTATATCTGAATGCTGAAGTATATATTAACCAGGACAGATATGCAGAAAGCCTTCAGTACTCCGAGCTTATCATCAATTCAGGAGCTTATAGCCTGGATAACACCTATGTAGAAACATTCTTAGCTGATAATCAGAATTCTAACGAGACAATTTTCGCTGTGACTTTTGATGGGGAACACACTCAAACCTGGGGTGGTATGACTTTTCTTGTTCATGCTGCTGTAGGAGGAGATATGGATCCTGCTGAGTTTGGAGTGAATGGCGGATGGTGGGGACTGAGAACCACCAGTGCATTGGTTGATCTCTTTCCGGATGAAACTGGTACAGCAGATAAAAGAGCGATGTTCTTTACTACTAATCAGACTAAAGCTATTGGTTCTATCACAGCATTCAATGATGGATATGCCATCACTAAATACAAGAATGTTACTTCTGATGGAAATCCTGGTGTTGATGATGACTTTGTAGATACTGATTTTCCAATGTTCAGACTTTCAGATGTGTACTTAATGTACGCGGAAGCTCACCTTAGGGGTGGTGGAGGTTCTCTTGGTTTAGCTGTTGACTATGTGAATGATATCAGACAAAGAGGTTATGAAGATAATTCCGGTGATATCACTTCAGGAGATTTGACATTAGACTTCATTTTGGATGAAAGATCAAGAGAATTGTATTGGGAAGGTCACAGAAGAACTGACTTAATCAGATTTGATCAATTCACAGCAAATGGCATCTGGCCTTGGAAAGGAAATGTAGATGTTGGAGCAGAAACAGAGACTTTCAGAGATCTGTTTCCAATTCCGGCAACTGAGTTAATTGCCAATCCTAAATTGGAACAAAACGACGGATATCAGTAACCGTCATCTACTTCATATTACTTATATTGGGGAAATTGAGGAGTCTTTTATTAAAGGCTCTTCTTTCTACTCCTTCCTTATTAACCCATAACTTATTATGCAAAAGAGTTTAGTTCTGCCAATTCTACTCGTGATATTTTTTGTGTCATGTACCAACAAACCATCTTCTCAAAATTCTAATAATGAACCAGCAATCTCCGATGTTCCGGAATGGGCCCAAAATGCTATTTGGTATCAAATTTTTGTGGAACGATTCAGAAACGGTGATGAATCAAATGACCCAACCAAAGAAGACATCAAAGGAGCTGATCCCGAGTATATTCCAGAAAACTGGAGTGTGACAAGATGGGGTCAGGACTGGTATAAAAAAGAAGACTGGCAGGCAAATTCAAAAGCTAATGGGTTTTATCATGTGATACAGCAAAGAAGATACGGAGGGGATCTTCAGGGAATCCTTGATAAGTTAGATTACATAGACTCACTTGGGATAAATGCAGTTTATTTTAATCCTATTAACGATTCTCCTTCGCTTCATAAGTATGACGCAAGAAACTACAGACACATAGACAGAAACTTTGGTCCGGATCCGCGAAAAGATGCGGATTTGATAGAAACAGAGGAGCCTTCAAATCCCTCAACATGGAAGTGGACTGCAGCAGATAAGCAATTCCTTGAGGTTGTAAAGGCATTCCATGCTAGAGGAATCAAAGTGATCATGGATTATTCATGGAATCATACCGGGACACAATTTTGGGCAATCAAGGACATTAAGGAGAACGGAGAGGATTCAAAGTATAAAGATTGGTTTAACGTAAAATCATTTGATAACCCACAAACTGATGAAAATGAATTTGAATATGAAGGATGGGCTGGGTATCGATTTATGCCAGTTGTAAACAAAGACATTATTCCTGAAGATGATGAACAAATGCCGTTTGAAGGAAATATCCATTCGGAATCATTAAAGAATCACATTTTCAATGTTAGCAAAAGATGGCTGGATCCAAATGGTGATGGAAATCCTGAGGATGGAGTAGATGGATTCAGACTTGATGTTGCCGGAGAGGTGCCAATGGGTTTTTGGAGAGACTACAGAAAAATTGTGAAATCCATTAATTCTGAGGCTTATATTGTTGGAGAAATTTGGTGGCTTGAATGGCCAGAGAAATTTCTGGGACCTCAACCATTCCTAAAAGGAGATCAATTCGATGCGATTATGAATTATTGTTGGTATAGATTGTCTCGTGGATTTTTTGCTCAGGCAGAGCCGCTGAAAACACCATCTGAATTTGTAGCGGGTATTCAAAATATCAATAAGAATATCAGTGAGCCAACATTAAGGGCAATGATGAATATGTCAGCCAGCCATGATTCACCACGGCTTTCCACTTCACTATACAACAAAACCATGTATAAGTATGAAGCAAAACCATCTGATAATCCTGATTACAAAATTGAAAAACCTGATAATCTGACACTTCAGGAGCAGAAACTATTCTTAATATCTCAATTCACTTTTCAAGGCTCACCACAAATCTGGAATGGCGATGAAATTGGAATGTGGGGTGCCGATGATCCTGATTGCAGAAAACCAATGGTCTGGGATGACATTCAGTATGATGATGAAAACACACATTTCGTCGAAGGTAAATGGCGAAGGGTTGATAAAGTAGAACAAGACAAGGAATTGCTTGAGTTCTACAAGAAAATCATCGGCATCAGAAAAGATAATTCAGTGCTGTCCATGGGGGATTTAAGATTCAATATTGTAGATGATGAAAAGATGCTTTTAGGCTATGTCAGGTCTAATGGTTCTGAGGAAATTCAAGTGATTTTTAATCGCTCCTCCCTAAGCCAGGAAGTGCAGATTCCAAAAACCGCCAATTATCTTGATTTAATCGAAAATAAGCCCGTTTCAGAGGATGTCAGTTCAGTTATTTTGAAGCCAATTTCTGCCATTATCCTTAAGAAACAGCAGTAAAATCTAATTCATCAGCCATTATGTCATGATTTTCCACTTTGGCAAAGTAATTGTCGGCTGCCATGGAGTAAAATATAGTATAAATTATCCATGGGAAAAGAGAAAACTGTGTCACAAGAAGAGAATCTTGAAAATGAAGTTGTAAAGGATCAGGAAACAGAGGTTTCTGGAGAAGAGTCAACTGAAGCAAAAGAGGAGAAAGCAGAGATTTCTGAGCTTGACAAAGTGAAAGCAGAGTTAGCTGAGCAAAAGGATAAATACCTTCGCATGTATTCCGAGTTTGAGAACTTCAGAAGAAGAACTGCTAAGGAAAAATTAGAATTAGTAAAAACAGCAAACGAGGAACTTGTTTTGCAATTGCTTCCTGTAGTTGACGATTTTGAAAGAGCTGATAAATCTTTCAATGACGAAACTGAAATCAAAGCCTTCAAAGAAGGAATGGACTTGATCCAAAACAAGTTCGTTAAGGCAATAGAAGCTAAAGGCGTTAAGAAGATAAAAGTTGAAGCTGGTGATGACTTCAATGATGAGTATCATGAAGCAATTACAAGGATTCCTGCTCCAGAAGAGAAGTTAAAAGGGAAAATTGTGGATTGCATTGAAAATGGTTACTCTCTTGGTGACAAAGTAATCAGGTTCGCTAAAGTTGTAACGGGAGAATAACATGTCGAAAAGAGATTATTACGAAGTACTTGGAGTTGACAAATCGGCTAGTGCGGATGAGATAAAGAAGGCATACCGAAAGGTTGCAATCAAATTTCACCCGGACAAGAACCCAGACAACCCTGAAGCTGAAGATAAATTTAAAGAAGCTGCGGAGGCATATGAGATATTGTCTAATCCTGAAAAGAAACAAGCTTATGATCGCTTCGGTCATCAGGGTGTAGGTGGTGCTGCCGGGGGCGGTTTCGGTGGTGGAATGAATATGGAAGACATATTCAGTCAGTTCGGTGATATCTTCGGTGGGGGAAGCCCCTTTGAAAGTTTCTTTGGCGGTGGAGGCCGTGGTGGCAGAAGAGTCAGAAAAGGCACAAATCTTCGAATTAAACTTAAGCTCAATCTTGAGGAGATTGCACATGGCGCAGAGAAGAAAATAAAAGTAAATAGACTGGTCACAGCGGAAGGTGTTACTTTCAAATCTTGCCCTTCGTGTAACGGAACAGGACAAGTCAGAAAAGTTGTGAACACGATGCTTGGGCAGATGGTCTCATCATCTACATGTCCAACATGTAGTGGTTCAGGACAAGTTGTTGATCAAAGACCTCCAGGAGTTGATGGATCGGGTCTGAAACAACAGGAGGAAGTGATTAGTATTAAAATACCTGCAGGTGTTACTGAGGGGATGCAACTTTCCATGTCCAACAAAGGAAATGAAGCTCCAAATGGAGGTGTACCTGGTGATCTTTTGATAGTTATAGAGGAAGTTGAACATGACGTTCTTACCAGAGATGGAAACAACATTGTATTCGATCAATATTTGAGCTTTATCGACGCTGCGTTGGGTACATCAGTAGAGGTACCTACAATTGATGGCAAAGTGAAAATTAAGATCGATGCTGGTACTCAAAGCGGAAAGATTTTAAGATTAAGAAATAAAGGGATTAAAGACATAAATGGTTACGGTAAAGGTGATCAGTTAATTCACATAAATGTCTGGACACCAAAGAGTTTGAGTAAGGAAGAGAAGGAAATACTTGAGAGTTTAAGAGGATCAAGCAACTTCGAACCTAAGCCATCAAAATCAGAGAAAGGATTCTTCGAGAAAATGAAAGAATTTTTCTAGCAAAAATTGCAACATGTCCTGTTAAATTTCGTTTGTCAGGACATGTTGCGGTTGATTTTCACTTTTGGGCTAGGAATTTTAACATTAACTCAGGCACACAGCCAGCTCAGAAAGTTTTATTCATTGAAGGAAGATGGGTCATTTGACACTGTCAAGTTGACACTGGAAGCTACATCCAGTACGTGTTTTGTTAGAACAGCAAAAAACAGTGATCCACTAAATATCTACGGTAATCCTGACCTGGAAAGGATCAATCCGACTTACAAAGCAAAAATTCATCAAAATACTTGCAATGTCCAGCTTGGACTGGAAGAATTCGAAACAAGTAGCCTTGGTGAAGGATTCTCATTCAGTACCATGTTTACCAGCAGTTCAACTAAAACCAACAAAGATTACTGGAAAATATATTTGACTGATTCTAAAGTTTATGACCTAAACATGAACTATGGAATTGGAGATGCAAATCTGGATTTGTCAGGTACTTCTGTGAGCAAAATCAAAATCAATACAGGAAGCGCTAATGTGAAAGCAGGATTCATGGACGGTTTAATCAACGGTGTTGAAATGGATACTTTTTACGTAAAGGTAGACTTAGGTTCATTTGATGCACCAAAGCTGAATTTGATGAATGCCTCTACAGTTATAGCAGACATTGGTTTTGGGAGTGCTAATCTGGATTTTAGTGGTAAGAATACAAAAAGGTGTGAAATCAAGACTACTGTTGGAGCAGGAAATCTGGACATCTTACTACCGGAAGATGATGTTCCGATAATCATTTATGTCAAAGACTCACCACTTTGCGGCATTAAGCTGACCAAGGGCTTTGAGGAGGTAGAAGATAATGTGTTTGTCAATATGAGTTATTCCGAGGATGCGGAAAATCTAATGATTTTCGATGTAGATGTAGCACTTGGAAACGTATCATTTCACAGGTAGTATTACTCCTTTCTTACTACTCCCTGAACAATCAGAAATTGCGCTAATATATAGGTGGCCATAATGTAGACATGGCTGAAAGCAAATTCAGTAACAAACTGTCTAATCCCAATCAATGAGTCGCTAATCACAAAAAGTATTGATCCTACCAGCACTTCGCGATAACCTTGAACGCTATTATTTCTTAATGCAGCTGTAGCAGACATTGAAATCAGACACGTACTGTACGCAATTACAGGGATTACCATAAATTGGTCTATACTAGGTAAGACATAATATAGATAAAGAGCTCCAAATACTATATAAGGTACCAGATAGGTGAATCTGGATTTAATAATCTCTGAAATACTCAGATTGATTTCAAGTCTAAATACAATGATGTATCCAATTTGCATCACTAAAAATGACCCCAATCCAATAAGAAAACTAGTTTGGTCTTTCCACATTAGAAATACATCTCCAGCCCATGCAAAGATTAAAGCTCCTGCTAAAAACAAATGGTATTTGTAAACTCTGCCTTCTGTTCTTTCAATGAGATAATAGATCAGAATTGGCATTAAAAGAGGTTTAGAATATTGCGATATCTCTGTGTATTCTAAAGCAGTGGAGACTATTTCTACTAGTCCAACTATGAAATATATTGTTCTAGCTATCTTGTAAGCTTTCAATAGGTTTGGGTTTTGTTCTAAACAAAATTATGAATCCGATGATAGTAAGCAAGCTACAGATTAAAAAAGGGGGTAAAAAGTTTTGATTGAAACCATGATAAATGTAACCCGATACACCTGCTCCCAATCCAATGCCAGCTTCAAGGGCGATGTACATTGTCGCAATTCCTCTACCAATTTTGGTAGGCAATGATTGATCAATTGTCCATGCATAAATTGTAGGTGAAATCATCCCCATGGCAAATCCCATACAGATTGAACCTGCAATAAAAGTATAGACCCCATTTGTGAATCCCAGTAATAGGACTGAAATTAACAAGATTGGTAACGTTACTTTTAGGACTGGGATCCTTCCATATTTATCACTTGCTTTTCCCGCTGCAATTCTTACTAATAACGATGCGAAAATGTAGAAAGTAAAATATAGCCCTTCATTTTCGATTCCTACAAAATCACTCATATACTTACCAAGTGTCAAAATAGCTCCGAAAGAGAATACAGATAGAGCTAATACAATACTTGAAACCAGAACTCTTGGCTCTATAAGATCAGTGGTGTTTAGTTTGAACATTCTGGCATCTAAACTTCTTCGATTTTCCAATGTTTCTTTTATACGGCCAAGGACAGCTACTGAAAGGATAGCAAGCCCTGCACTTGTATAAAACATTGCATTAAAGCCATAGTTCTGTACGATTAAAGGCCCAATTGATGGAGCAATTCCGGAACCAAGGTTACTGCAAAAACCTAATATCCCCATAGCTTCTCCACGTCTGTCTGCAGGAACAATATCTGAGACGAATGCAGCAGTTCCCGTTGGTTTAAACCCTGTAGAAAATCCATGAAACATCCTTACAGCGAAGAATGGAATTACTGCAAGAGCTATGGGATAGAAAAACGCAGCAATTGCTGACACTCCAGCTCCCAATACCATTACAGGCACTCTTCCCCACTGATCTGAAAGCTTACCACTGAACGGTCTTGAAATCAAAGCAGTTACAGTAAATAGTAAAATGATTAAGCCCACATGCTTATCACCACCTAACGATTTGAGGTGATCAGGCAAGCTCGGAATCATCATACTGAAACTCCCGAAAAAAAGCAGGCCACTCAAACAGAGCAGCCAGAACTGTATGGAATATGTCTTTTTCAATATCTATTGTGTTTCCTCCTGCCCATGTAGCAGGTAGGCTTTGATAAAATCTCCAAGGTCTCCATCTAAGACATTTTGAACATCTGTTCTTTCGACATTTGTTCTGTTGTCCTTGATAAGCTTATATGGATGCAAAACATAATTTCGGATCTGAGACCCAAAATCAATTCTCATCTTTCCTGCTTCAATCTCATCTCTCTTCTCATTCCTTTTTTGTATCTCCAGTTGATACAATTGAGATTTAAGCATGTTGAGCGCTTTCTCTTTATTCATCAGCTGAGAACGCTCTTGCTGACATTCTATAATGATTCCAGAAGGAGCATGTCTCAACCTAACCGCGGTTTCAACTTTGTTTACATTCTGACCACCGGCACCACCAGAACGGAATGTTTCCCAGGTGATATCAGATGGGTTTACTTCAATTTCAATGCTATCATCTACCACAGGATAAACAAATATTGATGCGAATGATGTATGTCTTCTTCCACCAGAATCAAATGGTGAAATTCTAACTAATCTGTGAACTCCAATTTCAGATTTTAGAAATCCGTAAGCAAACTGTCCATCAATTTCGAGAGTTGCAGATTTAAGCCCTGCCACATCTCCGGGTTGATAATTAACTTCCTTTACTTTGAATCCCTGAGATTCGCCCCACATGATGTACATTCTCATCAATATCTCAGCCCAATCCTGACTTTCAGTTCCTCCTGCACCAGGGTTGATCTCAAGCATTGCACTTAGTTGGTCCTCCTCAGCACTTAGCATCTTTTTGAATTCCAGCTCATCCAGAACTTTTAGTGCGTTCTCATAGTTGCTGTCAACTTCATCCATTGATGTCTCACCCATTTCATAGAACTCCTGTAGGGTTTCAACATCTTCAAATGCTGTTAGTACTTTTTCAAAATCGGTAACCCAGCTTTTTTTAGCTTTTATTCCTTTTAGGATTTTTTCTGCTTCTTTTGGGTCTTCCCAGAAATCTGGTTGGGTTGTGATGGTTTCTTCTTCTTCTACTTCTCTTTTCTTGACATCATAGTCAAAGATACCTCCTTAAAGCCTCTACTCTGGCCTTCAAGTCTTTCAACTGATCTGTGGTCATAATTATGTTTATTTAGAATTGCGAAGGTACTCTATTTGAGAGATATAATGCATGAAAAGAATTAATCAATAATAGTAATTTTATTTCTACCTCTGATCTTAAATTTCTTTTCTCTTAAAAGCCATAATACGTAACCTAACCCAGCTATTCCGGCTGATTGAAGGGCTGTACGGCCATTAATGTTTTCCTGATTAACACTGTCAATTATAAAGTAACCAGCTCCCGCAATCATTATTGATGGACCATATTGCCCAACATTAAACGCTTTTATATGCTTTCCTCTTATATCAATTTCTTTGATACTGTCGATGTGAATGTCGTATCTCTCAAAATGGATTAAGCTATCACTGAAATCTTTAATGATTCCTCCCACGTAGTAATCTGTCCCGAGTGTTTTCAACTTAATTTCATTTCCGACATGGAAAGTGATTTTGTTTTTACTTCCGATTCTACTCAATAAAAGTCTTTTCTGAGCATAACAGTTAGGGAGGAGTATCAGAGTTGATACTATTACAAGAAAAGTAAGTTTGGCAGGTAAGGTATTCATTAAACAAAAAAGTCCACTGACATTAAAATGCCAATGGACTTCAAAATGTTGTCTCAGAGATGATCTAGATTTTATATAACCATCCATGTTTATCTTCAAGCTCACCAGATTTGATTTTATTCAAGTCCGCAAGCATTCTGTTACTGATTTCTCTACCTTCAACTGCTGGCAACTCATAATCAACTCCGTCATAACCGATTGCTTTGATTTGAGCGATAGTTGCTGCAGTTCCGGCACCAAATGCTTCTTGCATTCTACCTTCTTTGATAGCATCTATTACCTCAGTTACTTTAATTGGTCTTTCTTCTACTTCAATTCCCCATTCTTTAGCAAGAGTCATTACACTGTCTCTTGTAATTCCTTTAAGGATAGTATCACCAGTCGGAGCAGTTACTAGTTTGTTATCTATTACAAACATCAGGTTCATTGTACCTGCTTCTTCAATGTACTCATGGTTCTTGCCATCAGTCCAGATTAACTGGTTGTAACCTTCTTTCTGAGCCTGAACAGCTGGGTAAAGTGCAGCAGCGTAGTTTCCTCCAGTCTTAGCGAAACCTGTTCCACCAGCAGCAGCTCTTGTGTAATGAGTTTCCACTTTTACTTTTACAGGTTCTGCATAGTATGCACCTACCGGACAGGTGATAATTATGAACTTATAAGTATCAGAAGGTCTGATTCCAACATAAGGGTCAAAACCGAAGATGAAAGGTCTGATGTATAAAGAAGTACCCTCTTTTGATGGAATCCACTCATGATCCAATTTCAATAATTCATGAAGACCTTCCATGAAGATTTCCTCCGGAAGTTCGGGGATACATACTCTTTCAGCACTTTTATTCAGTCTTTTTGCATTATCAATCGGTCTGAATACAGCAATTTCGCCATCCTTAGTTCTGTAAGCTTTCAATCCTTCAAAAACAGTTTGGCTGTAATGCAAAGTAGTATTTGCAGGGCTAATAGATAAATCACCGTAAGGGACTATCCTGAAGTCTCCCCACTCGCCATTTTCGTAATCAGCAATAAACATGTGATCAGAATATAGCTTTCCAAAGACCAGGTTCTCCTGATCAAACTGTGATAATTTTGAGTTTGTCGTTTTTTCTACGGAGATGTTAATTGTATCTATCATGGTTTATACTATTTAAATGCGAAATTAGGCAATCCGCATGAATTGATCTCTTTGTTCTGGTAACAATTTTGTAATTGAAACCTCTAAAATCGACTTGAAATTGAAAGATTTTTATTTTTCAGGAATCCAGTTTATTTCAGGAGCTCCAAGTTCCATTCCCATTTTTCTTCCGAGCACAAAAAAGTAGTCGGAAAGGCGATTTAAGAATTTGAGAATTGTGGAATCAACTTCTTCCTCCTGATGAATTCTGATGATGCTTCTTTCGGTTCTTCTGCAGACTGTTCTACAAACATGAGCAACAGAAACAGATTGATGCCCACCTGGTAAAATAAAATACTTCAACTCAGGAAGCTGCTCAGACATTTCGTCAATTTCTGATTCCAGTCTTGAAATATGATCATCTGTAATATCAGGCAATTTAAATTTTGTGTAGCCAGGAGTTGTAGCCATTATTGACCCAATTACAAAAAGTGTGTCTTGAATGAATTGAAGGATTTCTTGTCTGTTTTGATTGACATCCTGATCTCTTAACAAGCCTATGAATGAATTCAGTTCATCCACATTACCATAAGCTTCAATTCTCAGATTGGACTTTTCAACTTTGGTTCCTCCGATCAAGGAAGTCTTACCCTGATCTCCAGTTTTGGTGTAAACCTTCATACTACTTTAAGCTGTTTCTGACCTTCTTACATTTTCATTGATAACATCGGTCTCTACCAGACCATCTCTCAAACGGATAATTCGGTGCGCATATTCTGCGATATCTTCTTCGTGAGTTACCATGATGATGGTGTTTCCTTTGTCATGGAGTTCCTGGAACAAATCCATGATGTCGTAAGAAGTTTTGGAGTCAAGGTTTCCTGTAGGTTCATCCGCAAGAATAATGGACGGGTCATTTACCAAAGCTCTGGCGATTGCTACCCTTTGTCTTTGGCCTCCGGACAGTTCATTTGGTTTATGATGAGCCCGATCACCCAGACCTACACCTGCAAGAGCAGCCAAGGCTTTTTCTTCTCTATCATATTTTCCGTAACCTGCATAGACTAATGGAAGTGCCACGTTTTCTAATGCAGTAGCTCTTGGAAGTAAGTTAAATGTCTGGAATACGAACCCTATTTCCTTGTTTCGGATTTCAGCCAGCTCATTTTCAGTAAGATCACTCACATCATGACCATTCAGTACGTACTGACCAAAACTAGGTGAATCCAGGCATCCAATGATGTTCATTAGGGTTGACTTACCGGAACCAGACGGTCCCATGAATGCAACGTATTCACCTTGATTGATTTCAATTGAAACAGATTTTAGAGCATTAATGATTTCTGCCCCCATGACATACTTTCTGCCAATTTCATGTGTTTTGATTATACTAGCCATATCTTGAGTTAATACTATCCTGAATTTAGACGATTTCCTGAAACTTAGGTTATGGTTTATACGATTAACTTCTAAATTCTGGAGCAATTTAATACTTATGAAGCATTTCTTGTTGATCTGTGTGTTAGGCGTATTTTATTCTTCCTGTCCGGTTTATGGCCAGGATGGCTGGCAGATATTGTCAGATGTTACTATTGAAAAGAAATGGGACGAAATGATCCAAATGGATAGGGAATTCCCAAGTTTTGGTCTACAATTGATGGAAGCGGCAGGGTCCAAGATTACATTAACTGGATTTATGATGCCATTAGATGAGTTAATCTCACAAGAATCATTTGTCTTATCTTCTCTACCATTTCAATCTTGTTTCTTCTGCGGAGGGGCAGGTCCAGAGACTGTTGCTCAGATCAACCTCAATGGATCATTTAAATACACGGACCAAAAAATTACTGTCGAAGGTACTCTTAGACTAAATGACTCGGATCCCTTTGCGCTCTACTACACTTTGGAGAACTCCAAAATATTGGATTAGCCGTACCTCAGTTTAAAGTACAATATTATACCACTAAGTGTTAATGTCACGGTATTTGCAGCTATCAAAGGTGTGTCTTTTATTATGATACCATAGATCAACCATAAGAGCACTCCAATAAAGAATATCACAAACATCACAAGCGATAAGTCTTTCGCCGATCTGGATTTCCAGGTTTTGATTACCTGAGGCAGGAATGAAATGGAAGTGAGAACAGCCGCTACAAACCCAATGATTTCTACATCTTCTAGTACCATTATTTAATTGATTTTGCGTTTATTAATTCAAATATCTAATTTATTTAGAATAAAACCGCAAAAAACCGCATATATTTATGCATGCTTAAAGAAGAAAGGCAACAATTTATACTCAAAAGGCTCTCGGAAGAGGAACGAGTCACCAGTTTGGAGCTTAGTAAAGAACTGAATGTATCCGATGATACGATTAGGAGAGATTTGAAAGTGTTGGCAGATGAGGGGTTAATCCAGAAAGTTCATGGAGGTGCAATTCCTAAACCTAGTGCTCCGATAAGCTATTTGGAACGATTAAATTTTGAGGAGCATAAAAAGACCGCACTGGCAAAAAAGCTGTTGCCAATAATTAATCCAGGGATGGTTCTGCTAATCGATGGAGGCACTACTAATCTCATAGCAGTCAAACAATTTCCAACAAACATTTCACTGACTGTGGCGACTAACAGCATTCCTGTTGCTGCAGAGCTTTCAGCATATCCCAATATTGATATCATCATGCTTGGTGGTAATGTATTAAAATCCTCTCAGGCAACAGTCGGTCTTGAAGCTGTTCAGGCTTTAGATATGGTATATGCGGATTTGTGTTTGATGGGTACTTGTAGTTTTCATTCGGAAATAGGACTTACTTCAACTAACAAGGATGAATCTTTACTCAAATCCAAGATGGTGAAGTCCTCTAAAAAAGTCTTGCTTATGGCAACCAATGATAAACTGGAAACTGCCTCAAATTTCCGGGTGTGTGACACAGATCAAATAGACTATTTGATTCATGAGGATGATGCTTCACAAGAAATTTTAGAGAATTTTAAGAGTAGGGGAATAGAAATTATTAATTAATAACATGTTTATAGAACACATCGCAATCTGGACCGAGAATTTAGAAGGAATGACTGCTTTCTATGAAAAGTACTTCGATGGGAAACGAAATGAAAAGTACTTTAACTCTAAAAAGAACTTCGAATCATATTTTGTTAAGTTTGATTCAGGATGTAGGTTGGAGATCATGCAAATGCCAACTATACCTGAAACCAGAAATGATGCATATTCTCAATTTTCAGGAATCATACATTTTGCCTTTGACTTGAAAAATAAGGAATCAATCGATTTAAAAACCAAAGAGCTGGTAGCAGCTGGCTATGAATTAATTGATGGGCCCAGAGTGACCGGAGATGGATACTATGAGAGCGTAATACTTGATCCAGATAAAAATCGGGTCGAGCTGACTTGCTTGGTATAATTCTGTTTGAGATTTGGTCCAACCTGTTGTATTCCATTATATTCACTGATCTCAACTGAATCGACTTTACTTTGAGTGAAAAAACTAATTTCTTTCAGGATGTTATGGAAGTAGCTGCCCTAGTACCGCAGGGAAGAGTTACTAGCTATGGGGCAATTGCCAGGTATTTAGGGTTTAAGAACAGAGCCAGAATGGTTGGATGGGCCATGAATCAAGCTGGGAATTATCCTAATGTTCCAGCTCACAGAGTTGTTAATAGTGCCGGCCAACTCACCGGTAAAGCTCATTTCAACCCACCCGAAAAAATGGAGCAGCTACTATTGGAAGAAGGTGTTGAAGTCAAATCAGATAAAATTCAGAATTTTAAGAAGGTTTTTTGGGATCCAAGTGAGGAACTAATATGAAAAAGGACGAAAAATACATTCTGTTTAAGCAAAATAGTGAACTTGAAACACTTGTTTCTGCGGCTATAGTTTTTGTTGTTGTATCTGTTAATGACATTGTAATCCAGGGGATAACACTTGCATTGAATAACAATATTCCATCAAATAGTGAAGTGATCATCGTTTTTGCATTTGTGGCTCTCTATTTAATGGCAATGCTTCCAATGAGTATTATTATTCATTTCCTTTTCAGAATTTATTGGTTGTCACTAGTCGGTTTGAAGTCGGTGTTTTCTGAGAATACTGAAGCTTTGGATCAATACACACCATACTTTCAAAAAAGAATTGCCAGATACCAGGCATTGGAGCGACAAATAGAAAAGGTCGACAAGATTTCAAGTTCTCTGTTTTCTTTTACCATACTAAGTTTGTTTGCCTTTTGTTTTTCATTCATTGCTGTATTTGGATTCATTGTACTATTACCAAGGCTTGGATGGATTGGAGATCAACTTACAAATCTGTTGTTGCTTCTGGGTGCGCTATACGCTATCGATTTTCTGTCATTGGGCAGAATTAAAAGAATTAAGTGGAAGTATTTTCAAGCTTTTTATAAGCCAGTTTATTGGTTCTTTAGTGTGGTAACTTTGGCTGTACTATATCGGGGAATCTATTATACTTTGATTCACAATGTACCGAAGAGAATTATAGGAATTCTGATTCCGATTTATGCCGGATTGTCCATTCTTATGCTAAACCTTGGGTTTTATACCTCAGGGATTTATCCAGCAAGGTTCAATAACGACAACCGAGGACAAATCTATTTTCAAAGAATGTATGCTGATAAGATTAATGATAAGTTTCATGTCGAATTTCCATTCATTGATAGTGAAGTCATAGGAAAGGATCAGAATTACATTACGTTGAGAGTTCCATTGACTTATGATCTTGAGGATAGTGTGCTAACCGATAAAGACATTATCCCATATCATAACTCTGGATTTCATTGGAGAAGATTTGTAAATATTGGAGCATTCAGAAAATCATTTCCTAAAGGATTTGATGCACATGAAAACGCTCAGGAAATATTGAAGTTTATTCAGGATCATACTGTTTTGGCAGTAGATACCGTGGAGTTGAGTGTGCCGGCTTTTAGATTCGCTACTATGGAACATCCTGAAAGGGAGCTTTTTCAAACCAGAATTGATATTTCCGATTTGGAAAAGGGAGAGCATATATTAAAAGTACAGTTACCTAAGAAAAGGAAACCAAATACTTATTATATCCCTTTCTATAGAGATCTCTAACTTTGTTTTCTATATAATATGGCTAGTCCAATAAAAGTGAATAGGCCATTTACAATTAAAATCTCAAAACCGAATTTGTAGCCACCAAGTAAGGTTTCGCTATACATATTTAGGAGGTATGATAAAACAGGAGCGATCACGCAAACCAGTGGTACAAACGGATCGTTGACTTTTGACTTTGTAAATAATCCAAAAGCATACAAGCCAAGTAAAGGCCCATAAGTATACCCAGCAACTCTGAATACCTGATTGATAACACTATCATCATTAAGTGATTTGAATACAATTATCACGAGAAAAAGTAGTAGTGAGAACCCAAGATGAACAATTGTCCTTAAGTTCTTATTGGCTTCAAAATTCTCCTCTTTGAATCCCAGGAAATCAACACAAAAGGATGTTGTCAATGCTGTCAGTGCTGAGTCGGCACTGCTGTATGCTGCGGCTGTAATTCCCAACAGAAATAGTGCGCCTCCTGCTAGACCTAAGTGTTTAAGTGCAATTGTTGGAAATAGGAAGTCCGTCCTGTCTGGGATAGCGATTTCTTTGATTTCCGCATATTCGTAGAGTAGTGCGCCAAGTCCTAGGAATATTAGGTTCACAAATACCAGAACAATTGAGAACCAAAACATATTCTTTTGTGCTTCACCAATGTTTTTGCAAGTCAGATTTTTCTGCATCATATCCTGATCTAAACCAGTCATTACTATGGCGATAAAAGCACCAGCAAAGAATTGCTTGAAGAAGTTTCTGCCACTTTTCCATTCCCAGTTAAACATCTTAGAATAATCGCTATCAGCAATCTTATCTACAACATCTCCTAATCCAAGTGATAAATCCTGCCCAATAAGAATAATACAGACGACAACTGTCAGGATCATGAATGTTGTTTGCAGCGTATCTGTCCAAACTATGGTCTTTATTCCACCTCTAAAAGTATATAGCCAAATCAAAGCTATTGTTACCAAAACCGTTAGACCAAATGAACTGTAAGGGCTATCTTTTCCAAACAGTGGAATAAAGAAAGCTAGCTGTAAAACACTTGCCACTAAGTAAAGTCTGAATGCTGCTCCTGCAACTCTTGAAATCAGAAAGAAAAATGCTCCTGTTTTATAAGACCAGAATCCAAAACGATCTTCAAGGTAGCTGTAAATGGAAACGAGGTTTAATCGGTAGTAAAGCGGCATTAAAACAGTTCCGATAACCAAATAGCCAGCCAGGTAACCAAGTACCATTTGAAAGTAGAAGAAGTTGCTATTCCCAACTTCTCCAGGTACTGAAATGAATGTCACACCGGATAGTGAGGCGCCAATCATCCCAAAAGCAACTAAGTACCAGGGGCTTTGGCGGTTAGCAGTAAAAAAGGCTGCTGAGTTACTGGAATTGCTGGTTAAGAAACTGACACCAATCAAAACCAGAAAATATCCAGCGATGATAATAAACACTAAAAGTGGCGACATAGAGTAAAGTTTATCCACATTATTGGTTAATGCGGTTGAAATTCAGTCCGTAAATTATATTTTTGCAGTAAATTTGCAAAATGATGGAAGAACTGGACTTAGAAGAATTAGTCGAGGTTGAAGAGGAAATAGGAACTGAGGATCCAAGAGATCTGATAGTTTACAATGACGACTTCAATACTTTTGAGCATGTGATCCAAACGCTCATCAAGGTTTGCAAGCATGATGCACATCAGGCTGAGCAGTGCACATACCTAATCCACTACAAAGGTAAATGTGCCGTTAAAAAAGGGATCTATGAGGAGCTTAAGCCAATGAGAGAAGGCATTTCTGATGCCGGAATTAAAGCTGCCATACTTTAAATTCCTACATGGAATATCCATCCAAACTCATTGAAGAAGCAGTAAACGAAATTTCGAAACTTCCCGGAATAGGAAAGAAGACTGCCCTACGTTTAGCCTTACATTTATTAAAATCCAAAGAATCTGATACCGAACAACTTTCTGAGGCACTTATCAAGCTGAGAAAAGAAACAAGATATTGTGGAACTTGCCATGTAATATCTCATACCACAGATTGTACTTGTAGAACTATAAAAACTGATACTTCACTCATCTGTGTTGTGGAAGATACTCCAGATGTCATGGCCATTCAGAATACTGGTCAATACAATGGGATGTTTCACGTATTGGGGGGAGTGATCTCACCAATTGATGGGATTGGACCAGATGAATTAAAAATTGAGTCATTGGTTCAAAGGATTCAGAACGCTCCGGAAGAAATAAAAGAAATTGTATTGGCTTTAAGTCCAACCATGGAAGGTGATACAACGGCATTCTACATTACTAAGAAACTCAAAGATTTCAATCTCAAGATTACAACCATTGCCAGAGGAATTCCGATTGGAGGAGAATTAGAATACGCAGATGAGGTAACGCTTGGAAGAAGTATTATGACTAGAAGTGTTTATTCTGCGGATTAACGCTTTCTACTTGAAAAAGCTATAAAGAATAAAAGGAAACTCATTCCACATGCCATGATTAGTAGTTTCCAATTGGGTTCACCCTCTTTAATTGATTGGTAAAATACTCCGGCAGCTAAAATTGTTACCAGCAAGCCGCCCATTACTCCCAGAGATGTTCTTAATTTTGGACTCATCCACATTAAATTTTCTCAAATATAGATTAACCCATTTAGAGTTTTGAATTAAATGACTTGAGAGTAGACAAATTTCAATTCAGTTGCGATTTGCTTACAACGCTCATCATACATTTTTGATTCATCTGGGGTGTCATCAAATGCTTTTGGATCTTCGTAATTAAGTGGGATTCTTACGTCAGCATTTGGAATGAAAGGGCAATTTTCATCAGCATGTGAGCAAGTCATGATTGCCGCATAATTATCTTCAAGTGTGAAGTCATTATCGAACAGTTTCGAATAAAGTGTCAAAATGATAGAATCATCCACAACACTTACAGGGTATACCGGATTGTCACCATCCATTTCAGGGATTTCGAAACCAGCTCTTCTTAAAGAATCAACCGTTCTTGGGTTACAAGCAGTCACTTCAACTCCTCCTGAAACAGAAGTGACGTCTTCCAATCCAAAATGCAGGGCCATAAATTGCGACCAAACCTGAGAGAATTGAGACCTTCTTGAATTATGAGTACAGATGTAATTTAGATTTATGGGATTGCCGGCATCTAATTGGCTTTGAATGTAATTAGATAATTGACCTAATACAGGTTTGCGCTCCTCCGGAATTGAAGAAACATCCAACTGATCAATATACTCAAGAAGTGATTGCGAGATTACCATAACAATATAATTTGGCCAAAGTTAATTCCAAGAATTGGTTGTGGTGTTATCGGGATGTTAAATGTTAATTCAAATTGATTTTAGCAACTTCAATATTGGTTGACTTTTCATCAATAAGTTTTGTCCAGGCAAAAAATATTTCATCGTCCAATTGAACCATTTGAGGAAATCCACTTCCTCTGGATTCAGATGTTTCTGCTATAATGATAGGTTCTTGTTTGATTCCTTGATCATTGATAATTTGGGTTTTAATAAATGCTTTTCCATCACCTTTGGCTAGCCAACTTACAATTGCTATAGAGGCATCAATTAGCTCTATATCAACTCTGCCAAGGGGAGCAATACTGTCAACATCGATCACTTTACCAAATGTTGCTCCACCATCATTGGAGAATATTAGTTTCACTTTTGGGCGCTCATTTGCTCCAGTGTACCAAGCTATAGCCAAGTTATTGCCAATTGCATCAACTCTTGGCCCATTAACAGGACACCCATGAATTTTCCAGTTGTCCGAATTGATAGGTTTTGGACTTGTCCATTCTCCATCCACAAATCTCACAATTGACATATCTCTGATCTCATCTTCAGATCTGTCACGGTATACAAATACAGGCCCATTTTCAGTTAAGGCACCTCCGGTTTGGCAACAATCACACACTCTGTTGTCTAATTCAGCTTCTTTAGAGATTGACCCATCTTTATTAATTAAAGCAGTTCTCAATGTCATGGCACCATTTTCAGATGCCGTGAATCTTCCATCTAACCACGCTACCTGAAATTGGTTGTTGGACATTGGTATCATACTTACAAAACCATGCTCAGTAGGTGTTCCATCATTATGAGGGATAAATGCGTCAGACCAGCTGGAGTCATTTTTAACGCTTAGGTTCACATCATAAGAATAAGTGCCAGATGAGCTTTTAGCAAGGAAGTTCGCCATCATTGCTTTATCATTCACACTTATCATTGGGTAATCAGCCCAGTTAACAAACCAGTCATTGCCATTTGCTATTACCTCTGGGTTACTCCAGCTACCAGATTGATATTTGGAATACTTCAGAGTTGTTTGTGTACTATCTTTTTCAACCCATGACATGTACAGTTGATCATTGGTTGAAGTGAGGTAGGGTAAACTGCTAATTTTTGGAAAAGAAGGGTTAGCAAGTGATGTAACTTTTGTTTCTTCTTGCTCTGTGTTATCGATATTTTGAGAATTGCAGGCTGATAAAAATATCAAGCCTGCAATGCCTATTTTTTTAACTAAACTAGTGATGATCATTTTCATGTGCTCCATCCTTGCAGCAAGCAGGTA
>JANSWY010000096.1 GCA_024743255.1 bacterium
GGCATACGTCAATGTTCCAAAAAACGAGGTAGTGGGTCTTAAACCAATATTCCTGACGTAATTAGTCCACACGATACCATCCCATGCTCCGCTTCCAGGTTGTAAGTCTGCATTTTCCGTAAATCCATTGCTTTGTAAATCAGATGCCCCTGTTGGCAATTTTGGGCCAGCACCAATAGTCAGGGATTGATTTGATGAATTGATTACCTGATACTTTAGAAGTATTACTGCATCACCGACTCCTCTGGTGGTTGCGGTATTAACATTTCCGAATTGAGTAATCTCTCTGGTTTGAGTAACATAAGAACCGAATAGGTCAACCGATAATCGATTGTTGATAGAGTACCCTAATTCAAGTATGGTGGAATTGGTTAAACGCTTTCTAGAATCATCAGAAAGTTCATTTGAACCTGCTTTTAAAGTATTGAGGATGTTAATATCGTGGCTAATGCTAATTTGAAAGGTGCCATTTTTTCCAGGCGGTAAACCCAGATTTCCGGAGAGTGGGACACCACCCGAGCAACAGGTTTGAGCAAATGCTATCTCTGCTGAAAGCATCAGGACTATAATAGGCAGGTATTTGAGCATGAACTATTCGTTTCAAGTTGCAACGATATAACATGGTTTGTGATTCCTGACCTTAGTCGGGAACTTGACAATGGAGATGCTTATTTTGGCATCAGCAGCCAAACTCGCCCATAATGGTTCATGAAGTTGGCAGTTTTGAATCCTTCATCTCCAAATCCACAATAGATATCAACCCGACCGGGACCCTTGATAGCTCCACCACGGTCCATGGCAAAGAGGATTTGGTATTCGTGTTGAATAAAATTGCCCAGACTATCAAGTTGTGGAACTTCCGCTAGCAAAGCACTTCCAAATGGGATGAAGTTCGTATCAATAGCGCTAGAATATTTTGGTACAAGACTTACCCCTGCAGCACCTTTAGGAATTGGATCCACAAGTCTGAAGAAGATATAGGATTCATTGATATTTAAAATCTCTTCCTCTTTTTCTGGATGTTCATCAAACCATGCTTTGATGGAAGAGACAGAAATGTCTTCCTCAGAAATAATTCCATTATTTACGAAATACCTTCCAATGCTTTTATAATCTAGATTATTTTTTCCTCCGTAAGCAAGAATCTTCTTTGTGCCATCCTCAAATCTGACAAGTCCAGACCCCTGTACATGTAGGATGAAATTATCAAAACGACTTTTACACCATGCTATCTCCAGGTTTTTTCCCGCAAGTACTTTTTTGGTATCGATTTGTTCTCGGGATGGAAGTTGTCCTTTCCATCTTTTAGGAATTCTATAAAAGGGATATTTGAAAACAGAATCAGGTTTACTTCTTACATCCAATTCAGGTGTGAAATAGCCGGTGAAATGTACATTTCCAATACTATCTTCCCCTTGTAGCTGATAGTAATTGAAATTATGCATCAACGTACTGTCGTTAATTTCATTTAGGGAGCTAAGAATAGAATAGGTTTCTTTTAATTCTTTAAATCCAATTTTCAGATTCCCTATGGTTTTAGTTGCATTATTCCTGGCAGCACGCACAATCTTTCTTTGGCTTTCCAATGCTTCCTGAAAAGCTGACATTTCTACGGAAACTGCAAAATCCTGAATACTATCTTTTCTAAGGACTTGTGGAAATGAAAGATCGTAATCTCGCTTCCCATTGTCTTCTGCAACGGAATCAATAAATTCTTCCTGTTCTGTAACTTCAGAAGTGGTTTTGGTCTGGCAACTGATGACCAGAATACATAGATAGATCAGGTAGTGGTGACGCAACTGTCGTATGGTTTACTTTAATCCGCAAAATAAGGTTTACAAATCGGGATTTTAAAGTAATTCAAACATTGTTTTCCACAAGCGGTTTCTAAGTGACTGGATTTTTTGATTTTTTTGAACCAAACAAGAATTAGCTGACTAAACATGAATTCATTAAAAACACTTATTACAATAATTTCAATGGCTATTGTTTACAATACAATTGGCCAGACGAATGAAGAGACCACTTTCCAATTACAGGAAATAATCGACAACAGTTCACCGGATCGATTAGAAAAAGATATTCAAAAACTGGTGGGCTTTGGTACCCGTCACACATTATCAGATACAGTCTCAGAAACAAGAGGAATTGGTGCTGCAAGAAGGTGGATCAAATCTGAGTTTGAAAAAATATCTGCTGATTGTGGAGGTTGCCTTGAAGTGACTTATCAAAAGTCGATGGTCAGAAAAGGAGACAATGCCCGGATTGTGAAGCCAGTTCAGGTGGTCAATGTAATCGCGATTCAACGAGGAACGGAATTCCCAAATAGATATGTAATCATGAGTGGGGATATCGACAGTAGAGTTTCAGATCCAAACAATTACACAGATGACTCTCCGGGAGCCAATGATAATGCAACAGGAATGGCAGGAGCGATGGAAGCCGCAAGACTATTGACTAAATACAAATTCCCATCAAGTATCATTTATGTAGGACTATCAGGAGAGGAACAGGGCCTGTATGGAGGTAAGTTTATGGCGCAGATGGCGAAAGAAGAAGGTTGGGATATCATTGGAGTTCTCAATAATGATATGATTGGAAATATTGAAGGAGTTGATGGTGTGATCGATAATAAATCATTCAGAATCTTTTCAGAACCTACTCCAGTGACGGAAACTGATGAAGAAAGAAGAAGACGCAGATATTATGGTGGAGAAATAGATGGAGTTTCAAGACAGCTTGCCAGATACGTTCACAAGACTACCCAGACTTACATGCCGGATATGAAACCAATGATGATTTACAGACTGGATAGATTTGGTAGAGGAGGTCATCACAAGCCATTCAATGATGAAGGATTTGCAGGAATCCGAATTATGGAAACTCATGAAAACTACAACAGGCAACATCAGGATATTAGGACTGAGAATGGAATTAAATACGGAGATGTTATTGAGAAGGTAGACTTTGATTATTGCTCTAAATTGACTGCTGTAAATGCGATCAATTTAGCCTCATTAGCGCTAGCACCACCACAACCAAAGGATGTGAAAATAGGTGGGATTGTTCAGCCAAGTACGATTCTTTCATGGACCAAGGTAGATGCAAAGAATCTCAAAGGTTTTAAGATCTACTGGAGAGACACCACTTCACCAACATGGCAATATTCCAGATATGTAGGAATGGTAGAAGAGTTTACATTAGAAGGAATTGTGATTGATAATTACTTGTTTGGTGTAGCTGCTGTTGGGAAAGACGGAACTGAAAGTTTGGTAGTTTTTCCAAGTCAGGTTATGCGTTAGGGTGGTTGAAAGACAGATAACCGCTGCAGAAAGGCAAATAACCATTGCAGAAAGACAGATAACTGCTGCAGAAAGGCAAATAACCACTGCAGAAAGACAGATAACCTCTGCAGAAAGACAGATAACCTCTGCAGAAAGGCAAATAACCATTACAGAAAGACAGATAACCGCTGCAGAAAGGCAGATAACCGCTGCAGAAAGACAAATCACCGGTTATATATGTTTCTGCAGTGGTCATATATGTTTCTGCAGAAGAAAGCCTTTATATTCTTAAGAGAGAAAAGGATATAAAAAAAGGTTCCTGATGCTCAAAGGTCGCCAAACCATATTTTGAGCGCTCAGGAACCAACCCTAATTCTGATATTATTTAATGTCCTTGCGATTTAATCTCCAGACAATGATTCCGATGAAGATACCCGTCCATGCCAGCGCAATTAAAGTAGGTTGCCAAAGAATTCCACTTTGTACTTCCTGAAGGAAATACTTTGTGAAAGGAACCTCAATTAGTCCTGTGGTCATGTTATAGTAGCTGGAAGGAAGCAATGGTTCAATCCAGGCAGTGTTATCTTTTAAGGGAGAGTATTTCAAAATTGAACCTACAACTGGCTCGAGGATCAATGAATAGATCATTAGAAATACAATCACAAATCCAGTCTTTCGGATAATAATGGCCATCATTAATGCAAAACAGCAGTATTTAACCATATCCAAATAGTAAAGAAAGAAGAACTCTAAATCTGCAAATATGAATTTTGCTTCAAATACGTGTGAGTAAATTGATCCCACACCGAAACCACAAATAAACAGAAATACCGAGCTGACTAACCCCAACGCCAGAATCAATAGAATCTTAGAAGTAATGAATTCCTTCTTGCTAATTCCGTCAATTATGTTTTGTCGCATCGTATTGAATGATAGATCATTCGTAATAGATATTACCACAATGAAAGCCACAAGAATCTTTACATATGTACCCAGGAATGTGATGTTGTGCCACACATCAGGAAAATCATATATCGGGATAATTGTAGGATCAATGCCATTAAAATCGGCTCCTTTCGACTTCAGGAATTCGAGAAAAAATACTCCTCCCGAAGAAATAGCCAATAGCGAAAAGAGGTATAGTCCGAGTAAAACCCAGAATACTCTGTAGTTTCTCAGTTTTAACCATTCTAAAGTAAGTGCTTTTACCATATCAATTGAGTTTTTTGATTTGAGAATTAATTAGGATCAGTTTTCATCCAGAATTTTCAGGAATTCCTGTTCCAGTGACTTGGTCTGAGGAAGCAATTTCTTCAGCGTGATGTCATTTTCGAAACAGTACTGATTGATGTCTGCAGAAGTGAAGTTTTCTTCCAACTCTACCTTCACAGAACCATTCTCATGTAAAGCACTTTTGGTGCCTTTGAAAGTCTCAATTGATTTGAGTAATTGTGCATTGTCATCTCCGGAGATTTCCACAATATTGGTTTCTCCCAGGATGTCCTCTACTTTTCCATCATGTAGCTTTACACCTTTTCTAAGGATACAAAAATGAGTACATACTTTCTGTACTTCATCCAAAAGGTGACTTGCAAAAATGATGGTCTTGCCTTGTCTGGCAATGTTCTTAATGATGTCTCTAACTTCAGCAATTCCCTGAGGGTCCAATCCATTTGTTGGCTCATCCAGGATCATAACTGGTGGATCATTTAAAAGAGCTGCTGCGATAGACAGCCTTTGTTTCATCCCCAAACTATATGTTTTAAAGGGATCGTTTCTTCTCTCGTAAAGATTTACTTGTTTGAGGACTTCATCTATTCTATCAAAACTGCATTCTTTAATATGTGCCGCAACCCTTAGGTTTTGCACTGCAGTCATGTAATTATAGAAACATGG
The DNA here is from genome assembly GCA_024743255.1 of bacterium. GTDB lineage: Bacteria > Bacteroidota > Bacteroidia > Cytophagales > Cyclobacteriaceae > JANSWY01. The sequence continues at coordinate 5,181 of JANSWY010000096.1, forward strand.
GGTCTCAAGAATAGACCCTATTTTTTGTCGGCTTTTTACTGGATCTTCTCCTCCAAACCATTGGTATCCACCATCAGTAGGAGCAACAACATCCAAAATCATACCTAGTGTGGTAGTTTTACCACTACCATTTGGACCAAGAATACCGTAAACCTGACCACTGGTAATGGTAAGATTCAAGTTATTGACGGCCTGGATCCTCCCGTATTTTTTCGAGAGACCGTTAATTTCGAGTATTTTGTTCAAAGTAATTGAGTTTTTGTTTTTGACCTTTTAATCTCTTATTTCTCTTTCTACATAGTCTTCCTGGTTGTTATTTCTCCTGTTGTTATTTGTAAAACTGCCAATTTCAAATATGTTGATCATGTCGTTTTCTTTAAAGCCTTCCATCAGGGTTGGGATCTTTTGGAAACCAATTGTGCCCTTCAGGAAAAACATTAGGAGATTATCACCATCCTGACCGAATACACCTATCATTTCTTCCCTGCTGTCGTTTCCAAGTATGATAAGTGTCTGGCCACCTCCAGACATGCTTGCATATTCTTCAAAATTCCGGTCTTCATACCCTTTCATGACCTCTTTGAATTCGTTTCCTGCTGCTGTGGCAGAATCCAATTGATAGATCAATAATTTCTGAATGTCATTTACCATTTCGTTGTAGTCTGGATTTTGCGAAATGTTTAACATTCTAAGTGTACTAGGGTAAAGACAGAATTTGTAATTGCTTCTATCTTCTGCAAATTCTTTTAAGGGAGCCTCCTGAGAGAATCCCTTGAAAGTTAAAGTTGCAATAAAAAATATTGTTATTGTTATTCTCATTGTAAGTGCTTAGTTGCCGTCTCCGTCACCAATTTTACTTAGGTTTTCAAAACCGTCAACTTTCATGCTTTTAGCAATTTTTGAGATGTTTTTAAGGTCGATTTCTCCGTAAAGGCTTAGCAATACGAATTTTTCGTTTCCTCCAACTACCATGATCAGTTCTTCAATCTTTCCATTAGTGTCCTTGATCGCGAACTTCATGTTCTCTTCTGCATCAGTTACCGTCATCAACTCATCATATCCTGACTTGTCAACTTCTGCAATTGCACTTTTATATAGTTTACTTGAATTTTCTACTTTTTCTCCTACTAAGACCTTTAGCCCTTTTAGTTTGCTAACTGCTTTTAGGAATTCTTCTTCTTCCGGAGAACCGGCTTCTAACTCAGTGAAAAGCGAAAACATTTTTGCGCTCACTGATACCTTTACAAAATCTTTGTTGTCAGCATACTTTTCCATGTAATTTTTTACAACTGCGCCCTGAGCAAATACAGCTGCTGACATTACTACTAAACTGAGTGTTACGATTACCTTTTTCATTTTAAGTTATTGATTAATAAGTTCTTCTGCTTTGTTAATTTTTTTCAATTCTTTGGAATACTCGTTGCTTTCATTCAGATTACTTGAAATCATCATGAGGGCATTCCGGGTTACTTCATAAGCTTCCTTGGGGTCCGTTACGGCAAATGGATCTTCTTTCCTGGAATCATTAAGAGCGATGAAGGCTACCATTAATCCTATGGTTATTGTGGCAGCAACCGACATCCATTGAATGCTTGGGAATTTGCGTTTACCAGGTGTAGACCCTTTGTAGGTCGATTGTCCAGCAACATCAATTGATCGGAAGTATTGACCATCATTCGTTAATGATGGATTTTCTTTGAAATAAGACTTAATCTCTTTTTCCTCTTCCAGTGTAGTTTCACCTTCCCAGTACTTTTCCAGCAATGATTTAATTCGCGATTCCATATGCTTCTACATTTTGCATTGTTTTTCTCACTTTCGTTCTTGCTCTGTGTAAGTTCACCTTTACCTCATCCAAACTGATTTCCAGTATATCTGAGATCTCCTGATAGCTCATCCCTTCCACCTCTCTAAGGTGAAAAGTATCTTTTTGTTTGTCGGGTAGCGAATCAACCGCTTCCCGAAACCACCTGTATTGGTCTTTGAAGATCACGTCTTCAGTGGTGGAAGACTGGTGCACCATTTCTTCCTGATAATCCAGAGTGGTAAATCTATTTGTGCGTAAGGCATCCAGACATCCGTTTCGCACAATTCGAAATACCCAAGCTTCCGGATTTTTTATCTCCTTCAATGTGTCCCGCTTGTTCCATATCTTCAGCAAGCATTCCTGCACCACGTCCTGGGCAGTTTCTGCTTCCTTTGTAATTGCGCAAGCGTACCGAAACATTCGGTCTCTCACAGGAAGGACTATTTCATTGTACAGTAATGACGATTTTGTTCTGGATGCCATAATTACACGAATGACGACCAACCCCATTGAATGTTACAGGGGGTATGAAAAAAATATTAGAAAAATTTATTAACTATTGGTAATCAGTGATTTAAGGTGTAAAAATAATTGAATTTTATTAGAAAAATATCTTTCTAGGTGATTCACCTATTTTTTAAAACTCAGTAAATCCCTCTTATATAGGGTTGATCAACATTCTAATTTTGAGTCATAATTGAAATTGTAACAATGAAACTGACACAAGATTTGATTGACCAGCCAACAACAAATTATTACAAGATGTTACAGGATGAAAGTGTGGTGAAAAACCTTTTGCCACAATCTTTCATCATCAATGCCCCAATGAATAGGGTAGGTGGTGATGGCTACCTGGTATACCGGAATATGGATTATACCTATGTTATCCTATTTGATTGTTCAGGACATGGACACATGGCCAGTATGATGACCAGAAAATACCTTATGTGTCTAAGGATTATTTTGGAGTCAAACCCTGGGCTGGAAGTTGGGAAGGTTTTGGACTTCTTACATGATAGCATCAAAGAGATGTTTCATTCTAAGGGAGGAAGTTCAATGGTGAGCAGTGGAGCGGATATTGGAGTAGTTAGAATTGATAGAGAAAAAAATATAATCACTTATGCAAGTGCCAGAAGTCCAATATTGATTGGTGGTGACAAGGAAGTTGCTGTTAAGAAATTAGACAGGGTTCAGGTAGGTGAGCATTTTGATAAAGAAAGAAAATATACAACAGAGTCAATCCAATTGAGACGGGGAGAAAGTGTAAAGTTCTATTTATTTAGTGACGGAGCACCCGACTTATTTGGAGGTCCGGATAATAAGAAGTTGAGAATAGATGGGATTAAATCAATGGTAGAGGCGAATATTGATTTGAGTATGGATGATCAGAAGAGTGCTATTCAAGATTATTTCTCATTCTGGAAGGGTGCTAATAATCAGTTGGATGACCTGTTGTTTTTTGGATTTGAGTTTTCAAGTAATTGAGTTTTAATATATAGGTTAGGTTAGATTGAGTTTTTAAACCTGCAAGAATGTCTTGCAGGTTTTTTTATTACTTAATCCATAACTACACCTTGTGCTCTTCCACCTCCGGAAACAGCTCCGCTGAAGCTATTGGTACATGCTCCTGCATAAGTATTCCAAACAGTGGCGTTGATTTGGAATTCCACATTGTTTCTTACAGAAGTCCAACCTACCCATTGAGCGAATGCCGGGTCACACGGATTGGCTAGCTGTGCTCTGTGCATGATAACAAAGCCACCTCTCGTAAGTGTTTTTTGGAATCTTCTTTCTCTCCATCTTCCATTTATCCATCTCCATCCTTTGGCATTGGATCCAAAACTTCTCCATAACCAGAAGTTATTGATGTAAACTCGGGCTCTCAGGCAGGTTGGGTGACCTGTGTTGTCGGTGAATTCAGTACACATTCTGAAAGTTCTGCAACCGGCTAGACCTCTTTCAGCCTCTTCACCACTTTCAAAACTTACTTCACTTTTGATATTTCTTATAGTATCAAGAATGTTGATTTGACTTTCCTGATTGATAAAAAGTTGGGCATAAGTTTCAATGCCGTATAGTTCTGCAGGGTTTTCTTTCCAGTTTGGTTTCTCTCCGGCATTAGCCAACCATTCATCATTCTCAGATTTAATTTTTTGCCATAAGGTTTCAATTGGAAGTTGATCAGATACTCCTTGTTGAACATCCAGGTAATCTATTTCATCCTTTTCAAGATGATCTTCAATCATAAATGATACTTCTTCCTTATCAAATTGATCTGCAATTTCAGGGTTTTGAAATGCAACTTCTATCAAAGCATCAATTTCATCACCATGCTTTTGTTGCCACACAGAATCAGAATAAGCAACTGATTCATAAACTGGGCGAAATTGTTTTTCTGAATTGACTACAATCATACCGTCTTGATGTTCCAACGATCGGATGTCGATGGAGCTAACGATTTCTTCTTTTGCAGCTTGAAGCGTTTTTACAGATTCCTGATAGGCAGAGGCAAACCGTTTGTCATCCATGAGGTTCGGTTGTTGGAGTGATGTAAGTTCTGCTGTACCAATTTTGGACTGACTAAAGTTTGGTTCAACGGAATCAGTTTCTTCCTGGCAGGCAGCAAATAGTGCTACCAAACCAACTAAAATAACTAGTTTTTTCATTGTGAATAATGGTTTTAAATAATTGTTAAAGTGTTTTTAATAACCTTACCAATTCACCTAGAGACTTTGAGAGATTGGGCTCAAAATAGCTGTTGATGGATGCTCAATGTATCTTGCGTAGATTAGTTTGGTTAATGCAAGAGTAGTGGAATAAGGAGTTATTACAGTTAACGGTTTAGTGATTGTCAGTTCCTCTCGAGTGTTTGGTGGGGATATTTGAGGATTCGTTTTGGAGATTAACGTTAATTCAAGAAATCAGGAGAATTGGTTATACTTGATATTCCAATCAGTAAACTCATCAATACCTTCAAATGTATTCATCACAGGTTTATACCTAAGTATTTCTTTTGCTTTGGAGATATCAAGAGTGAAGCTGTTTGAAATTTGACTTATTCCGTAGCGAGTTAGGGCTGGTTCAGTTCCTTGATTGAATAGATGGGTGTTTATCTCTGCAACTCTAGCTGCAAGCATGGCCAGGGACTTATTCACACGCTTTGAAGGGGGTGGTAAATCGAGATTGTTAAACGCATGATTCAATCCTTCCCAAAAATTGATAGGATCGCCATCTGTGATATTGTAGGCTATTCCATAAGCATCTTCAGGCGCATCGATACAACACTTGATTGCTTCGATTACATTTCTTACACAAGTTAGATCACAGATATTCTTACCATTTCCGATTATTTTTAGCTTTCCTTCATCATATGCCTTTAATACCCTTGGGAAAATAACCGTGTCTTCTGCACCGATGATTGCTCTGGGCCTTAAGGCGATAGTTTGAATCGATTTGCCATTTTGACCGAGAACATATTTTTCAGCCATTAATTTAGTCTTGGCGTAATTGTTGACCATTTTCTCAGGAAGTGGATCATCTTCCGAAATGTTAATTCTGTTTGAATAATTGATGTATATACTGGGAGTGGAAATGTAAATGAATCGTTTCACGCCATCTTCAATACAGGCGTCAATGAGGTTTTTTGTTGAGACGAAATTTGATTGATAAAATGGCTCATATGAACCAAAAGGAGATGACAAAGCAGCACAATGAATTACGGTATCTACACCCTTGACTAAGTCCTTGCAAAAAGTACTGTCTGATAAGTCTCCACTGGCGAATTCACAATGATGTGATTCTAATTCCGATTTTCGATGAGTTCTTCTGGATGTGGCAATGACATTGTATTCTGAAGTTAAGTCTCCAAAATATTTTGACGTACGTCCTCCTAAAAAACCTGCAGCTCCTGTAACTACAAGCTTTTCAACTCCACCCTCTGTCATTCTTGATTTAGCTATTCGATTATTTCAGATTACGCTTATTAAGAACCATAACGGGTATATCTGACTTTTTAGTGAGTTCAGTCGCAAAAGAATCCTGGAAGAACCTGAAGATTCCTGATCGGGCATCAGAAATGATAGCGATCAATCCCGCATCAATTTTCTCTGCATAGTAGAGAAGACCCTCCATATCATCTTTATATTCCACCACACTGATTTCGTAATTCGATAATTTGGCAGCCTTTGCAAATTCATCCAAACCATCGTGAATTTTTTTCAGAGACGCTTCACCTGGTTTCACCACATTTACTACATGAACTTTAGCATCAAAACTTTCAGCAACAGCCTTTATCATTGGCAAACTTGCTCCTGGATATTTTTCTCCGATCAGGTCAATAGCAAGAGTAATGTCAGTTAATGAGTCGAATTCAACGTGTTCCTTCAATGAGATTACAGGAATGTTAAGATGTTCGATAAGTTGCTCTGTGTGATTCCCTGAGAAGAATTCCTGTGCACTTTCTTCACCAGTGGTAGCAATAATCACGAGATCGCACTCAAATTTCTTTGCATACTTTTGGGTACCCCGTAGGAATCCGCTTGATCCTAGACCGGTATGAATTTTAACCTCATTGCCTAAATGCTCAATAGCTTTTTTTAACTTTTCTTTATTGGCTCTTACTAGCTGCAGGTTATATAATGTGTCTTCAGAAGTATCGACTAATTGGGTATCTCCGCTAACCAGCAGTTCGGCATCTAGAGGGAGATCTATGAAATGGATTAATTCAATTTGAGCACCACTGAATTTTGCGATATCATAAGCGAAATTCAATGCATGGCTAGATAATTCAGAGAAATCGGTAGGGACAAGTATTTTTTTCATTGCGGGGTACGGTTTTGATGTAGAAATATTAATCAAAAAAACCGAGAAAGACCTATTAGACTGACTAAAATCAGTTATTAACAATTTGTGAAATCCCAGAGATAATCGAATCAAACCATTTGTATAAAACCTTCAAACAGATTCAGATCACGAATGTTAATTGTGTAATTTGGCGATCGCTTTAAACATAATATATCTTAAAAAATGAGGAAGGTTTTACCTATTATTCTATTTTTTGGGATCTTCATCTTTAAAATACATGCCCAGGAAAATTTCCCCACAAACGGGCCTAAGGACGAAAGACCTCAAATCTATGCATTCACCAATGCAACAATTTTCACAGATTATCAAACGAAGTTAGAAAACGCTACAATAGTCATAAAGGAAGGCAGGATACTTTCAGTTGGAAGTTCAATCTCTATTCCTAAAGGTGCCATTGTAAAAGACATGCAAGGGAAGTTTATCTATCCATCATGGGTTGAACCATATGGGAACTATGGTCTTCCAGAAGTGCCAAAAGTTAAGTCAAACTGGAGATCAAGTGCTCCGCAGTACTACTCTAAAAAAGAGGGAGCATATGGTTGGAATGAAAATGTATTGGCAGAATATGATGCTATTGAAAATTTCCAGATGAAAGATAAGGACGCAACGACTCTTAAGAAATTGGGATTTGGAGCTGTCAATTCTATTATGGAAAATGGAATCATCCGAGGGACTTCTACAGTAGTGTCTCTTGCAGCTGCTCCAGATCAAAATGTAATCATCAAGGATAAGGGTTCACTCAATATGTCGTTTCAAAATGCTGCTTCAAGTCAGGAGTACCCTAATAGTATCATGGGTAGAGTAGCATTGATTAGACAGACATATTATGATGCGGAATGGTATAAATCGTCCAATAACCAAACGCAAACTAACTTGTCGCTGGAAGCATTCAATGCAGCTCAGAACTTACCAGTTATTTTTGAAGTAAATGGTAAGCAAAGAGTATTGCTAGCTGATAAAGTAGGAGATGAGTTTGGTAAGCAGTATATCATAAAAGGAACAGGAGATGAATATCAGCGAGTTCAGGATATTAAGAACACTGGTGCTAGTTTAATTCTAGCTCTAAATTTCCCAAAGGCATATGACGTAGATGATCCATATCAGGCACTAAGTGTTTCCTTGAATCAAATGAAGCACTGGGAAATGGCTCCAGCTAATGCAAAGCTGCTTAATGATCAGGGAGTAGAATTTGCATTTACTGCTGATGGGCTTAAGAAGAAAGGTCAATATTTAGAGAATATTCGTACCACTGTAAAATATGGTTTAGACGAGTCTGAAGCTTTAAAGGCAATGACTTACACACCAGCAAAACTACTCGGAGTTCATAACCAGGTGGGATCCTTGAAAAAAGGAATGCATGCTAATCTCCTAATTACTTCAGGAAACATATTTGATACTGAAACAACATTACATGAGAACTGGGTGATGGGAACCAAAACAGTTATAGTTGATATGGACACCCCGGATCATTCTGGTAAATACGATTTAAAAATCGGTTCAGATACTTATTCAATGGAAATCAGTGGGAAACCAGGACGACATGGAGTTAAGATCAAACCTAACGACTCAACTGATTACAAAACAAAAGCAACTTTCGAAGGAGAAAATATTAATTTCAGCTTTAAAGCAGGTAAGGACGAAGAAGGGGGTATTAGAGCTTCAGGGTATGCTGTTACAAATGGATTCAAGGGAAAGGCTCAGTTAGCAGACGGCACATGGGCAGACTGGAGCGCCACTCGCTCAGGAGACCTTGAACCGAAAGAGAAGAAGGATAAGGAAAGTGATGATGCTCCTGAATTGGGTAAGGTAATTTATCCTTTTGTGGCCTTTGGAAGTGAGCAAATTCCTCAGCAGGAAACAATTCTTTTTAAGAATGCTACGGTCTGGACAAACGAGAAGGATGGAATCTTAACTAAGACAGATGTATTGGTTAAGGATGGTAAGATTGCTCAAGTAGGGAAAGGTATCTCTATATCAGGCGCCAAAGTAATTGACGCAACTGGTAAACACCTCACAAGTGGAATCATCGACGAACATAGTCATGCGGCGCTTAGTGGAGTAAATGAAGGCTCTCATGCCGTAACAGCAGAAGTAAGAATGTATGATGCTGTTAATGCTGAAGATGTTAATATCTATAGACAATTAGCTGGTGGAGTAACTGCTGCTCAATTATTACATGGTTCCGCAAATCCTGTTGGTGGTCAATCTGCACTAGTGAAATTTAGATGGGGCATGTCACCTCAGCAAATGAGAATTCAAGGTGCTGATGAATACATCAAATTTGCACTTGGAGAAAATGTAAAACAATCCAACTGGGGTGATAATCAAAATATAAGATTCCCTCAAACAAGAATGGGAGTGGAGCAAGTGTATATGGATGCATTTACCAGAGCCAAACAGTATGATCAGGAATGGTCCAAATACAATGCACTTTCAGCAAAAGCAAAAAGGACTGCTACAAAGCCAAGAAGAGATCTTCAACTTGAAGCATTGGCAGAAATTATTAATAGTGAAAGATTCATTACTTGCCACTCTTATGTGCAATCTGAAATCAACATGTTGATGAAGGTGGCGGAGAAGTTTAATTTCAACATCAACACTTTCACCCATATTCTGGAAGGATACAAGGTTGCTGATAAGATGGCTAAACACGGGGCTGGAGGAAGTACCTTCTCCGACTGGTGGGCCTACAAATTTGAAGTCAAAGAAGCTATTCCATACAATGCAGCATTAATGACACAAGCTGGTGTAACGGTTGCAATCAATTCTGATGATCGTGAAATGGCCAGAAGGTTGAATCAGGAAGCTGCAAAATCAGTGAAATATGGAGGAGTATCCGAAGAGGAGGCATGGAAAATGGTGACATTGAATGCTGCTAAACTTCTTCATTTAGATGATAGAATGGGCTCTGTAAAAGTTGGTAAAGATGCAGACTTGGTACTTTGGTCAGATAACCCATTGTCGATCTACGCCAAAGCAGAAAAGACCATGGTTGATGGAACCGTTTATTTCGATCTTGAAAAGGATGAGACCCTTAGACAAGAAATAGAGAAAGAGAGAATTCGTCTGATTAACAAGATGAGGGGCGCAAAGAAGAGTGGCAAACCAACACAAAAACCTTCTCCTAAGATCGATCATGAATGGCACTGTGGAGATATCGTTATTGAAGGAAATTATGGTTCAGAAGAATAAAATGAAGAAGACAATGAAAAGATTTATATCATATATCACGGTCATTCTTTTGACTGTATCAAGCTTAATGGCTCAGGTTCCTGAACCAGCAGCACCACAAAGTGGCTCGATTCTACTTACAGGTGGAATCGCTCATCTTGGTAATGGTGAAGTGATTGAAAATTCCATTATCACAATAGAAGATGGCAAAATTGGTGTGATTGCCAATGCGACATTGGTAAGAATGGATTTTTCTCAGTTTGATGAAAGAATTGATATCTCAGGAAAGCATGTTTATCCCGGACTAATCCTTCCTTCAACTACATTGGGCCTGGAAGAAATAAGTGCTGTGAGAGCGACTAGAGATTTTAGAGAAGTTGGAGGAATCAATCCAAATGTGAGGAGCCTTGTGGCCTATAATACTGATTCCGAATTGATAGCAACGCTTAGATATAATGGAATACTGCTTGCACAGGTTACTCCTGAGGGAGGAACTGTTTCAGGGAGCTCATCTATCATGATGTTGGATGGCTGGAACTGGGAAGATGCAGCTTATACTATTGATGATGGTGTACACATCACCTGGCCAAGGAAAAGATTTGGTCCAAGATGGTGGATGGGTGAAACCGAAGGGAGAGATAATAAGAATTATGCCAAATCAGTTGCGCAAATTACTGAGTTGATTAATGACGCTAAATCTTACCATGAAATCTCGGGTGACAAGGAAATCAATATTAAGCTTGAAGCATTAAAAGGTGTTTTAGATGGTAGTCAAAACCTTTATCTCCATGCTGAAAAGAGATCAGAAATGATGGAAAGCATTCAATGGGCTAAGAAAGCAGGAATACAGAAGATGGTACTGGTTGGTGCAAGTGAAGCATATTACTTAATGGACTTCATAAAGGAAAATGATATTCCTGTAATACTTGGAAACGTGCATGACTTACCGACTAGAAATGGTGAAGATGTCAATCTACCTTACAAGTTACCTTCAATCTTAGCCGAGAAAGGAATTTTGGTTGGGTTGGCATATGACGGAAGATTAGCATCATCCAGAAACCTACCATTCTATGCTGGAACAGCTGCAGCTTATGGTTTAGACAAAGAAGAAGCATTGAAACTAGTTACCTCTAATACAGCAAAAATTCTGGGGATAGATGAAACCACCGGAACTATAGAAGGAGATAAAGATGCTAACATCATCATCTCAACAGGAGATATTTTCGATATGAGAACCAATAATATCGAAATGGCTTTTATCCAGGGGAGAAAAATTAACCTGGATGGCAAGCAGCAGGTATTACATGAAAGATTTAAAAGGAAGTATGGAGGTAAGTGATTGATAACCATTCTCAAAAGAAAGACTGAATTTTTAATTCGGTCTTTTTTTTTGATACATTTGAGATGGCCTAATTAAGAATAGGGCAACTAAATAACTATTCGATAACCTAAACCAAATACTATCGTGAAACTCTTTAGACACTTTTTGAGTGCTGCTATGGCTGTACTCCTATTTACCTGTGGTCCCGACGAAGCGCCAGAAGATGCAGAGGGACAAATCTCTTTTTCAATTCAAAACATATCAAACTTACCTTCAGGAGGTAGGGCGGAGGCAGATCCTGCAGATATTACTCATGCATTAGTTACTATTGAAAATAATTCCGGTGAGGTCATACTTGATCGGGAGGAAATCAATGTGACAGCCTTCGGAGATGGATTTATTACGGACCCGATTACTCTTGTGATTGGAGATTATAATCTGACAGAATTTGTTCTTTTGAATGATTCTGACGAGGTAATATTTGCTACTCCTACTGCGGGTTCAGATTTAGCCTACTTAGTTGAGAACCCTCTTCCAATGTCTTTTACCATACTTGAGGGGGAAACAGTTGAATCATCGCCAGAAGTAATTGACGTTACTGCATCAATCCCTGAACAGTATGGGTATTTCGGTATGAACTTCGTAATTATTGAAACTTTTGATTTGATGATTTCAACATTAGAGCAAAATACTTCAGGTTCTTATTACCCTGTGGAGTATCAATTGGATATTAGTTCTGGTGGAAGTGAAGTTACCAGTAAAAGCCTCCCGGTTGGTGTTTCTGTTGTAAAATTAAGAAGTGATGTTACTGACTATACGCTAGATGTTACTACTACCAATGGTGGAGAATTTAATAGGTCCTACACTGTTTCAGAATTATTAGACCATGATGTAGATACCAATAACCCGTTAACTATTTTGATAGGAACAGATGGAGGTACTTCAGTTGGTGATCCATGCACCAACAATGCTGAATGCGGAAGCGGTTTTGTTTGCTATAACGGAACTTGCCAAATAGACGCCAATGGAGATGGAATTCCAGATGAGATTTGTGGTGACGGTATTGATAATGATGGTGATGGAACTGTTGATGAAGGGTGCTCTGGGACTGATGCAGATGGAGATACTGTTACTGTTGAAGATGGAGATTGCGATGATAATGATCCGGCAGTAAACCCATTGATGCCTGAGGTTTGTGCAGATGGAATTGATAATGACTGTGATGGTTTTGTTGATGAGGATTGCGGAGTTGATAACGATGGTGATGGAGTTACAGTTCAAGATGGAGATTGTGATGATACCAATGCATCAATCTACCCAGGAGCCACGGAAATATGTGGAGATGGAATTGATAATGATTGTGATGCACAGGTCGATGAAGGGTGTGGAACAGATGTAGACGGAGATGGAGTCACTGTAGAGGCTGGAGATTGCGATGATACTGATGCTTCAATTTATCCAGGAGCCACTGAGGTTTGCGGAGATGGAATTGATAATGATTGCGATGGTACCATAGATGAGAATTGTGGAACAGATGCAGATGGAGATGGTGTCACAGTAGAAGCTGGCGATTGTGATGATGCCAATCCTGCCGTATATCCTGGTGCTCCTGAAATATGTGGTGACGGAATTGACAATGATTGCAATGGTTCAGATCTGCAGGGCACCACTTATTATAGGGATGCAGATGGAGATGGATTTGGTTCCTTCTCTCAAATAACAAATTCATGTACAGGTCCACCATTAGGTTTTGTTTCTAATGCCACTGATTGCAACGATTTTGACTTCACAGTATATCCTGGAGCACCAGAAATTTGCGATGGGGTTGATAATAATTGTGATGGATCGATCGATAACGACTGCTTACCGCCAGAATAAATCAAAGGCACATTAAACATTAAAGGCATCTATTTAATGGATGCCTTTTTTTATATTAATCTACTTTAGCAATTAATATCAAATTAGCTATTATATCTCAAATTAATATTGCTTCCAGATACGATGGAAAATGACTACACACAAAATATAGAACGTGCCGTTGAGTTCATAGAAACGAACCTGACTCAACCTTTGACAGTGGATTTGATCGCTCGGGAAGCTTGTTATTCTAAATTTCATTTTTTGAGAATTTTTGCTGCTCATACTGGTGAGAACCTTGGGGAATATGTAAGGCGAAGAAGATTAACTGAATCTGCCAGCGAGTTAATTTCAACCGAAAAGCTCATTCTCAATATCGCTTTAGAATTTCAATTTGAATCTCAGGAGGCTTTTACCAGATCATTTAAGAATGTTTACCAAATGACTCCTGGAGCATATCGAAAGAAAGGTGTGGAGCAGGTCCTTTTCCAGCGTCGAACTTTTTCTCAAGAAACATTAAGACACATGAAAAAAATGAAAATGGAACCCGAAATTAAAATTGCTGGAGACAAGATGTTGGTTGGAATGTCATCAAAGACATCTTTAAACAACAATAAAATCCCTCAAATGTGGCAGGACTTCCTAAAACGAATTCCGGAAGTTAAGAATAGGGCGAATACCGACAGATTTCTCTTAAACAGATTCAACCCTGATTTGAAAGTGGAGGATATCACTGACGATTGGGAATTTGAAAAATGGGTTGCAGTTGAAGTAGAGGATTTTGATGATGTGCCGCAAGGCTTGGAAACTCATACCAATAAAGGAGGTAAGTATGCAGTTTATATTCACAAGGGAACGGTAATGACCTTTGTAGAAACCAGTGCTTATGTGTTTGGAACCTTGTTTCCTAAGACAGGATCAGAATTTGATGAACGGGATGATTTTGTTCGTTATGGGCCAAAATTCCTAGGGCCTATGAATGAAGAATCAGAAGTAGAGATTTGGATTCCCATTAAGTGATCCCATTCCATATGGTATTCCAGTTCGTCTTCACCTACGGTCTGGAAGCCATTTTTGACATATAAATTGAAGGCTGGGTTGCCCTTTAAAACTTTTAGAGTTATTGACTTTTTTAATGAGGTCGCGTAATCTTTTATCTGTTTCATAATTCTGCCACCAATACCTTTACCCTGATATTTAGGCATAATTTGGAACTGAATGATTTCAACACCTGAATCAACATCAATGTATTTTATCATTCCTGCATTTTTCCCATCTGTTTTAATCAAATAGCAATCATCAAAGAAATCACTCACACGTTGCATGTGCTGTTGATTGCTCATACGGATTCCTGCATTGGCTAAGTGATCAAACATTGTAAGTTTCCTCAGCTCAAACAGAAATGGCTTGTCAGATTCTTGTGCTCTCGATAATGTTAACCCCATGTTTTTAAAGAAGTTTACTAACTTAATGAATAGTAAAACTATATGCTCATTAATTGGCCGAAAAAATATTGCTGTTCCCTGACAATTCTCATGATATTAATCATATCTGATGGTTTTTGTCAGACCAATGAATTACTAAACCTTAGCATAATGCATAGGAAATCTGGTAATACTCTGAAAACATATGATTCACTACAATCGGATTCAACAATCCACTACTACACATCAGGATTTAATCCATATTTCAGAGTTTATTCATTTAAGATCTTAAAAAAAGGTATAGCAATCGATCGGGTGGAGATAGAAAGCTGGACAGATAAAGGAAATGAATTACACAAAATTCAAAGGCTCAATACAATGAATAGCAGGATCCAATTTGTCGATCAGTATTTAAACAAGGAGGAGGCAAGGGTCATTTTAAACATATATTACACTAAGGAGTCTTCTTCAGAACAATTCAACTTCCGTATAAATGTGGAATTGGATCACCCATTTTATTAGATTACTCAAATGTCTACATCAAGCAATTTCGAAACACTAAGAACCGATGACTCCAGATTTGACAGCATTCGGGATTTCCCATATTCACCAAATTATTTAGAGTATGGCGATATACGGATGCACTATGTAGATGAAGGAAAGGGAGAGGTAGTTTTGGCTTTACATGGAGAACCATCCTGGTCCTATTTGTATAGGAAATTTATACCTGTTTTATCCCATTATCGCTTTATAGCTCCGGACCTTATTGGCTTTGGTAAGAGTGATAAAATTGTAGGGTGGAAGAACTATTCGTTCGATTTGCATTTCCATTCCTTGAAGCATTTCATTGATCATTTAGATTTACAAGACATCACTTTAGTTGTTCAGGATTGGGGTGGATTGCTGGGATTGAGTTTGTTGGGTGAATATCCTGAAAGGTTCAAAAGAGTAGTGGTTATGAATACCTTTTTGCCCAGAGGTAAGCCTTTGCACCTATTTTTTAAAGCTTGGGTAAACTTCGCAAGATATCACCCTTCTTTGCCAGTTGGTTTGATTTTGCAAAGAGCTACAGTTTCTAAACTATCAAAAGAAACGTTGGCTGCATATAGAGCACCTTACCCAAGCGCTAAATATAAAGATGGCGCAAAAGCATTTCCTCAGCTTGTACCGGGTAAACCAACAGCAGATGGTATTGAAAGAATGAATAAGGCCAGAGAAACATTGTCTAAATGGGATAAACCAGCACTGGTACTATTTTCTGATAAAGACCCTATTATGTCTGGACTGGAAAAATTCTTCTACAAGCTGATTCCAACCAGTAAGGACCAACAAAAGATAGTTATCAAGGATGCAGGTCACTTTCTTCAGGAAGACAAAGGAGAAGAGATAGCTGGATACATTGACCAATTCATAAAAGGAGAACTCAAAGTAAAATGATACCAGAAGGCCTCAAGAAAAATGCTGTGATATGCGTTCTTAGACATGGAAATCAATTTCTTCTCTTAAAAAGACTCAAAGAACCCAATAAGGATATGTATACACCGGTAGGAGGTAAGATTGATCCTTATGAAAGTCCGTATGATGCAGCAATTCGTGAGACATTTGAGGAGACTGGCATTAAAGTGGACAAGATGTTGTACTGCGGATCTTTGATAGAAACCTCACCTACAAAATACAATTGGTCAAGTAGTGTTTATTTGGCTGATATTGAAATGCAACCACCCCC
>JANSWY010000117.1 GCA_024743255.1 bacterium
ATCATATACCTTGTAGACTTTAAATAATCCTTCTCTTTCATAGAAAAGAACACTTAAGTCCTGGTTTGTTTCAATCGGGAGATTGTTAAGTAATTCACCTTTTCCATTATATAGATAAGCATAATCCTGCTGGGTATCTCTCAGTATTATCAATTCCTGTCCAGGACCAAAATCATAATATTGTGCTTGTACTGGTTCTTCAGAAAGATAGCTTTTTGAGAACCTCTCAGTTCCATTTCTTTCCAGGATTGCAATCTTGTTATCGTCTTGTCTTAGAATAAGGAATTTGATACTATTCTTATCTTTTAAAATTGAGAATTCCGAATCTCCGGATGCTTTTACCAGCTGCTCCTTGTATTGAAGTTGTCCCAGTAGATTGTATTTAGTAAGTTCACCTGACTTAGTAATCATAGTGAGAATGGATCTGCTAAAATTGCTGGATGCAGTAATTACATAATTATCATCAATTGGCTCCTGATATAGAATTGGGAAACCTTTGTAAGCAGTACCGTTTCTTGACAGCAGATTTACTTTCCCAGACTCTTCAATGGTTACAAAAATATCTTTTCCTCTAATCCTGAAATGTTTAATAGGACCATCACCTTCATATGGATTTGGGTATGGGTTCCAGCCATTTAGGGGTTTTCCCTCTTTATCAGTTAAATAGAATTGTTTTTTATTATTAGTTACCGACCATCTATAGGCTTTAGTTTTGTTGTAATCTACAACCTGCACATTACTCAAAGCACTTTCACCAATTGCGATTGGATAACTCTCTACATCCTTTCCTGTACGATCCATTAAATGAACTTCATTGCCAGCACCAAACAGGTATTGCAGCTTGTTATTCTTGTAGTAATCTACCTGTGAAATATCAGTATTAATGGAACTTCCGATGCTATCATCCCAGATTACTTCAAAACTCTCATTAAGTAGATATAATGTATTGGTAGAATCCTGTACCATCATTTCCATCGTGTTATGGGAGTGATTTCTCACAATAAATGGTTTGGTAATTAGTGGGTAAGCCAATTCTAAGGAAGCTACCGGCTTCAGTGTTTTTCCAGTTGCGACAGGTTGAAATTCGCCAGGGTGATATAATGCCAGGTTTGTAAAATATTTATCATCAACATTGCTAAACTGAAGCGCAACTAATTCAAATGATTTGATCAGAGATGATTGAGTCTCTACGAACTCTTGCCAATCCTGATTGAGGTTGTTTTGAATAGTTCTCCATCCAATTGGTACATTAAGAAAGTAGCTTAAATTGGATTCCTTATTGCAAATTTCCAGAAAGTTGTTCACTTTAAGAGATTTGCTCCAGACATTTTCATTGGCTCTTTCATCTACAAGATCTTTGATTGATTGAAGGTTATCCGAAATCACAAGTTGATCCTCTAAGTAGGTATAATAGCTTGTCTCAAATCCAGTAAAAGGTGGGCCTAAGAAGGAAGCTGGAAAGTTGGCAATTGGCAAATAAACAATTTTAAGGTCGCCATAGATTTCATAGAAGATGCTATCGCCTCTTACGTTTGATACTCTTTTGGATAGTTCTTCCAGCTGCTGTTTTGAAAGGTCAGGGTCTTTAAGACTAATCAATGCAGTTTGGTTGGGGTTATTAGGATCGGATGACTCTGAAGTATAAACACAGCTTTCATTAGCCATCCAGGAGCTATAACTTTTGAAATTAATATCGTATCTCGTTGCTATAGTATTACTTTCCACTGAAAGTGAGGGGTCATTTTTATCGGTCCATTCAGCTATATTTTCCAGGTATTTTTCTGCATCCTCAAAACTTACATGAGTAATTGCTATTGATGAGTTTGGGATATAACTCATTTGAGTCATTGGTTTTCCAAGGTTACCATCAAAAACTGATAAAAAGTCTTTTGGTTGGTTTAATGAAAATCCATTCAACAATAAATGATCTTCGGCAATTCTGGCATCAAGAAATGTAGAAGAAGTAGTGCTGTTTAGTTTCTTGATATTATTTGAACTGGAAGCAATTACATCGGCAATGGCGGAAATCTTTTTAGAATTCAAATAAAGGTTGCCAGCATCGTTTTGTAGTTTCGCTAGTTTAAATAGCTCTTCGTGTTTTTCCTGGAAGTTTCTTGAGTTAGGATCTGTGATTGTTCTAATTGCATCTTCTACCAAAAAAGGGGTCTGGCTACCAATGAAGAAACTTTTGTGGAAAATGTAAGTGAACTTTCTGTCTCCATTATTAGCAACTATATCGCTAATGGTAAAGCCCTCGTACTTTCTGGTTTTTACTTTATATCCCTTTTCAATTATTCTTCCAATGGCATCAAACTGATCAATGTTTTTCACGCTAAAGACAACCAGAAAATCAAATTTGGACTTTGATACTGGAGTGATCCCTAAAAGAATAGTGTTGTTTGATAGAAGATTTTCAAGAATGGTGCTGTTCTCCACCATGGAGTCCAGGGAGAGGATACTATTTCGCAATTCAGCTACAGGGGCAAGGTTGGTAAAGGACTTCCAGACTTTCTTGTCGTTCAAATCATTTCTGATGTTAGAGGAAGACTCATACTCATAAACCAGAGGTATATCCTCTGATATGAATGACCATTTATTGAGATTAGCCCATCCAAAATAATAATTGTAGCCAAAGAAACCAGCTGCTCCAAGTACCACGATGAATAGCAGAATAAGGAATTTTTTCAATGTCCCGAGTTTAATTGTAAGGTTTCACTCCTAAATTATTCTATAATTCCTATTCTCACAATTTTATTATTTGAGTGGCCGATTTTTTTTACCGGCATACAAATCAAATTGGATAAGTCGGGAATCGATTCTGGCGTTTAGGAATTCGTACTTTCTAGCTGGTTTGAGTCCAATTACCTTTGCAAGATTCAGGTTTCCTGTGAATACATATCCGGTATACCCGGCACATTTCTTCTTGAAGAAATCTCCAATGCTTTTATAAGTAATAGTTAGTTTCTTTTCATCTCCCAGTCTTTCGCCGTATTCCGGATTAAGAAATACAACACCAGACCCCTCTGGAACTCTCGTTTCTAAAAAGTCACATGTTCCAAAATCAATAATGTTCGCCACACCAGCCACTTCTGCATTCTCCTGAGCAATTGAAACAGCTTTCGGACTTATATCAGTGGCAATAAACTTCTGGGTAGGAGTACGGAATCCAGCTTTAGCACTTTTTCTAATGGAGATCCATAAATTAGGATCGTAACCAATGATATGCATGAACCCGAAATTTCTTCTATGCCAGCTTCCAGGAATTCCAGACGCCATCAATGCAGCTTCTATAACTAAAGTTCCGCTACCACACATTGGGTTTACAAAATTTCCTTTTTCAGGATCCCAATTGGATTGCAAAATAGTAGCAGCAGCAAGTGATTCCATCATCGGAGCTTTCCATGGGTTTTTTCTGTATCCGTGTTTGGAAATGGATTCACCTGATGTGTCGAAATAGATAGACACATCATCATTGACCCAATATAGATAGATTACTGTCTTATCAATATCTGGTCCAGAATCAGGTCTGATACCCATGGTTTCCTGATAAAAGTCTGCAATTCCGTCTTTTAGTTTAAGGTTTGCAAAACGAGTATCTCGAATGAAATCATTTTTGACGTAAGACTGAACCGTGAAATATCCATTTTTCCTGATCAGTAAGTGCCACTTGATTTCTTTTACTTTCTTATAGAGCTCATCTGGGTTTTTAGCCTTGAAGGAAGCGATTTCCCAAAGTACTCTGTTGGCACTTCTTAAGCGGAGATTTAATTTCATGATGTCTTTCCAGCCACCCTGAAGTTTTACGCCTGTCCGGTCTTTTGAGATTACGTTGAAACCAAGGCTTTTTATTTCTTCTGATAGTATCCCTGAGACCCTGGGGAAACAAGTAACCAGTATAGGAGCTTCCTTTTGCATAGTGCTAAAATAGAAAATGCGGAGTAAATCCGCATTTTCCTGAATACAAGTAGTAGTAAATAATATTAGTTATTGTCAGACGTAAATTTTGCTGACAAGTATTCTCTGTTTAATCGAGCAATGTTTGTAAGGCTAATCTCTTTAGGGCATTGAGCAGAGCATGCGCCTGTATTTGTACAAGCACCAAATCCTTCAGCGTCCATTTGAGCAACCATATTTTCAGCTCTTTTCTTAGCTTCAACTTTACCTTGAGGTAATAATCCAAGGTGAGAAACTTTAGCAGAAACGAACAACATTGCACTGGCATTTTTACAAGCTGCTACACAAGCTCCACATCCAATACAAGTAGCAGCATCCATTGCTTCATTTGCTACTTCTTTAGGAATAAGAATTTCGTTTGCATCTGAAGTAGTACCTCCAGTGTTAACTGAGATATAACCTCCAGCCTGAATAATATTATCGAAAGAAGTTCTGTCAACCACTAGGTCTTTAACAACCGGGAATGCAGTAGCTCTCCAAGGTTCGATTACAATCGTATCACCATCCTTGAAACTTCTCATGTGAAGCTGGCAGGTAGTAGTTTGAGTAGGACCGTGTGGTTCACCATTGATATAAAGGCTGCACATACCACAAATTCCTTCTCTACAATCGTGATCGAAGTGGATTGGATCTTTACCTTCTTCTTCAAGTTGGTAGTTTAATTGGTCAAGCATTTCAAGGAAAGAGCTGTCCACAGATACGTCCTTCATTTGAAATTCTTCAAAACCACCCTTGGAGTTGGCGTTTTCTTGTCGCCATATTTTTAATTTTAAATTCATTTTTGTCTTTATTGATGGTTAGCCAATTATTTATAACTTCTTTGAGTCAACTTAACGTTTTCGAATTTCAGATCCTCTTTGTGAAGAACCTCATCTTTTCCTTCTCCCTGATATTCCCAGGCAGCAACATATGAGAAGTTTTCATCATCTCTTTTTGCTTCACCTTCTTCAGTTTGATATTCTTCTCTAAAGTGACCACCGCATGATTCATTTCTATTCAATGCATCATCAATCATCAACTCACCTAATTCAATGAAATCTGCAACACGACCAGCTTTCTCAAGAGTCATGTTCAATTCTTCATTGCTACCAATCACTTTAACATCTTTCCAGAATTCCTCTTTGATTTCCTGGACCATCCCTTTGGCCTTTTTCAATCCTTCAGCGTCTCTGGACATTCCACAGTAATCCCACATCACTTTTCCAAGCTTTTTATGGAAGTAATCAACAGGTTTAGAACCTTTGATAGAAAGTAGTTTTTCAATTCTTCCTTTTACTTCTTCCTCAGTCTTTTTAAATGACTCATGATCTTCATTGAAGTGGTCATAAGGTTGTTTCGCAAGGAAGTCACCAATTGTGTAAGGAATTACAAAGTATCCATCTGCAAGACCCTGCATCAATGCACTTGCTCCCAATCTGTTGGCACCATGGTCTGAGAAGTTTGCTTCTCCCAGCGCGTAAAGTCCTGGAATGTTAGTGCTTAAATTATAATCAACCCAAAGTCCACCCATTGTATAGTGTACTGCTGGATAGATTTTCATTGGCACTTTGTAAGGATTCTCTCCTGTAATTTTTGCGTAAATATCGAATAGGTTTCCATATTTAGCTTCGATTGTGCTTTCACCATCTCTTTTGATCGCATCCGCAAAGTCAAGATAAACAGCTAAACCAGTTGGTCCAACTCCTCTTCCTTCGTCGCATACATACTTGGCATTTCTTGAAGCCACATCCCTAGGCACAAGGTTACCAAATGATGGATATCTTCTTTCCAGATAATAATCTCTTTCTTCTTCAGGAATATCGGCAGCTTTAACTTCACCCTTCTGAACTTTCTCCGCCATTTCCTTAGTCTTAGGAACCCAAACTCTTCCATCATTTCTTAGAGACTCTGACATCAAAGTAAGTTTCGACTGATGGTCTCCTGAAACCGGAATACAAGTTGGGTGAATCTGCGTGTAACATGGATTAGCCATAAGAGCACCTTTTTTGTGCGCTCTCCATGCTGCAGTTACGTTACTTCCCATTGCGTTGGTAGAAAGGTAAAACACATTACCATAACCACCAGTACATAATAGAACTGCATGACCTGCATGAGATTCAATCTCTCCTGTAATTAAATTTCTTGTTACAATTCCTCTAGCCTGACCTTCGTGCATTACAACATCCAGCATTTCAGTTCTAGGATAAAGTTTCACTTTACCATTAGCAACTTGTCTGCTCAGTGCGCTGTAGGCACCCAGTAATAGCTGCTGGCCAGTTTGACCTTTAGCGTAAAATGTTCTCGAAACCTGAGCACCACCAAAAGATCTGTTATCAAGTTTTCCTCCATATTCTCTTGCGAAAGGAACACCTTGAGCAACACACTGATCAATGATGTTTACACTTACTTCAGCAAGTCTGTAAACATTACCTTCTCTGGATCTGTAGTCACCACCTTTTACTGTGTCATAAAATAATCTGAATACACTATCACCATCGTTTTGATAGTTTTTAGCAGCATTAATACCTCCCTGAGCTGCGATACTGTGAGCTCTTCGTGGGCTGTCCTGGAAGCAGAATGCTTTTACATTGTAACCAAGCTCTGCAAGAGAAGCAGCTGCGGAAGCACCAGCTAAACCAGTTCCAACTACAATAATGTCGTATTTACGCTTATTAGCAGGGTTTACCAGTTTAACATCAAATTTATGCTTGGTCCATTTTTCGGCTATTGGTCCTTCAGGAATTTTAGCATCTAATTTCATATTACTCATTTTTTATGATCAGGCATTCTGAGCAAACATCCAGATAGGAATGATCGCAAATGCTATAGGAATTACAATTGAAAATACTTTACCCACACCTTTAATGATAGGTGTGTATTTCTTGTGATTTAACCCAAGAGTCTGAAATGCACTTTGAAATCCGTGACTTAAATGAAAAGCCATTAAACCCATACAAACAACATAGAAAAGTGTGTACCAAATATTTGAATAAGCAGCATTTACTACTCCATATAAATCTCCATACTCTACACCACCATACTCGATCATTTCGAGTTGCCCAGATTTACTTTTAAACCAAAAACCTTTCAGGTGAACAACTAGGAAAATTAATATTACTGTTCCCAATGCACCCATATTTCTTGATGCCCAAGTACTGCTTTTTCCTCCTACTGAATAATTCACACCTCTAGCTTTTTTGTTTTTCATGGTAAGCATGATAGAAGTTATGATATGTAATAGAATAAAAAAGAAGTTACCGATGGATACAACCTGAATCAAAGGGTTGTTTGCCATGGTATGAGCGTAAACATTAAAAGCTTCTCCAGTGGGATCTGTGATTAGCTGAAGGTTTCCGGCAAGGTGTACTACCAAAAACAGGATAAGAAATAAACCTGTTAATGACATGATTACTTTTCTGCCTAATGTACTTGTCAAGGTATCTGTTAGCCAACTCATATTTTTCTATAATCTACAAATTTTTTATCGGCACCAAAGGTACATTTGGAAACGTTATCAAACAATCCGAATTTTTATTTTGACAAATTCTAAATAAACCAAAATAATGTTATCCCGTGTTTACTTTGTTAGATAATAAAGTGATTAGCAGTTTTGTTAGTTATTTTTGCTTAAATTTTTTAATCTACTGCAATCATTAAGCTCGTTTTACAGTTATAAGTGTAATAGAATTCATTTATTGCGGCATTTGATATATGAAAAGACAACTAATTTCCTTTAGTAGCCTATATAAAATTCTGGTTTCATTGACCATTTTTTCTTTGTTGGCAACAGCAGTTAAAGCCACTCACATCAGGGCTGCAGAGATTACTGTAGAAAGAATTGGCAGGCCAGATGAATTCAAATACAGGTTTACTGTAACAGCAATCAGAGATACTGGATCTACAATTCCATTTGGACAAGGGGTTTTTAGTTTTGGAGACGGAAACTCTATAGATGGTGATTTTAATGTGCAGATTGACCCGTTGGGTGATGAGTTGGAGAAGAATGTTTTTGTCGTAGAACATACATACAGTGCACCTAGCGCTAGCTATATAGTAAGCTATAGAGAGGAAAATAGAAACGAGGGTATCCTCAACATGGATAACTCAGTGAATACTCCTTTCTACGTAGAATCTCAAATTAGAATAGATCCATTTTTTGGAATTAATAACTCTCCAATCATGACTGTTTTACCAGTTGATAAAGGAGGACAATATGTTACTTTCTTTCACAACCCTGGAGCATTCGATCCTGATGGAGATAGTTTGTCATACAGACTTACAACTCCAAAGCAGAATGATGGATTAGATGTTTTTGGTTACGTTTTACCTAATGACCCTTCTTTTTACGAAGATTTCACAAGGGGTAACGAAGAGCAAACCGATGTGCCCACATTTGATTTGGACCCCATAACAGGAACGCTTACATGGGATGCACCAGATGAACCTGGTGAATACAATGTGGCCTTTGTTGTAGAAGAATGGAGGAAGATAAGTGGAGAATGGTTTAAACTCGGTTTTGTCACACGGGACATGCAAATCATCATTGAAGAAACAGATAATGAGAAACCGGAGCTTCAAATTCCGGAAGAGTTATGTGTTGAAGCAGGGGAGGTAATCAATGAAGTTATCTTAGGGACAGATGTTGATGGTCACCCTGTTTTAATAGAGGCATTTGGTGGACCGTTTGAAGTGCCATCACCTGCAAGTCTGGATACTATTGGTTTCCAGAACGTACCTGCCAGAGTAAATTTCACGTGGAATACAGAATGCGGACATGTTCGTGAGAGACCATATGAAGTTATTTTTAAAATAACAGATGATCCTCCAGCAGGTCCAAAGCTTGTGAATTTTGAAACATGGTTTGTAACAATCGTAGGTCCTGCACCAGAAGGTTTGGAAGTTGCCACCCAACCCAATGAGACCATGAGCTTAACATGGGATTCATATGAATGTACCAATGCAGATTCATTAGAGGTGTGGAGAAGAGTTGATAGCTATGAATTTGATATTGATGATTGTCAAGTTGGAATGCCTGCTTTTGCTGGTTATGAGATGATTGATCTTCTATCAGCGTCAGAGACATCATACATTGATAATAATGGAGGTTTGGGATTAGCACCAGGAGCAAAATATTGTTATCGACTTGTTGCCAGGTTCCCTGATCCGGAAGGCGGTTTAAGTTATGTCTCAGAGGAAGCTTGTGATTCTTTGGTAGCCAATGGCCCTGTTATCACAAATGTAGATATCGACGTAACAGGAGAAGATAATGGTGAAATAATCGTGAAATGGGCGCCACCGTTTGATTTGGACGACAGTGCGTTTCCACCACCATTTCAGTATGATATTATTAGATCAGATGGACAGGTTGGTGAAGTAAATAGAACAACTGTTGCTCGCGTGACCGATACGATGTTTGTTGATACTGGTTTGAATACTTTAGCTCAAAGCTACAATTACAAGGTGATTTTATTAGACGGGAATGGAGTAGAATTAGATTCTTCAGCAACTGCCTCTTCAGTACGCCTTGAGTTGTCTCCATTATTTGAATCAATCGAATTGAGATGGGGAGCAAATGTTCCATGGTCCAATAGGCCACAGGATTTTCCGTATCATTATATATTCAGAGATCGGTCTGGAGGTTCCAGTGATGCTGAATTAACCTTAATTGATTCTGTAAATGTTTCCGAAAATGGATTCTTCTATTTGGATAACGGTGATTTTAATGACGAGCCATTAAGTGATTCGTTAGAATATTGTTACTATGTTGTAACACAAGGAGTTTATGGAAATCAAAATATTATTGAGCCTCTGATAAACAGGTCGGAACTTATATGTGCTCAACCAAATGATACCATTTCACCATGTACACCGGTAGCATTTGAATTTGATCCGGATTTTACTTGTGACGCCTTAATCGCAGCTGGAAATTGTAACTTCACAGATTTTACAAACCACCTGTTATGGGAACAGGACGGTAATTCTGAATGCGATAATGATATTCAATCATACAATGTTTATTTCTCTGGAACTGGAAATGTTGATGATTTTGAGGTGATAGACAATGTTGTGACTACTGAATATTTTCATGAAAACCTACCGTCCCTAAAGGGCTGTTACAGAATAACAGCAGTGGATAGGAGTGGGAACGAAAGTATCCCGACAGAGATATTTTGTAATGACAATTGCCCTCAATACTTACTTCCGAATGCATTTTCGCCTAATGGAGATTCCTGGAATGAATTCTTTACGCCACTTACAAGCGGTTCAAATTGTCCGAGGTTCATTGAATCCGTAGTTCTGCTGATTTTTGATAGAACAGGGAACAAAGTTTTTGAATACGATTCTCAGGATAGTGAAAGTAGTATACTTATCAATTGGGATGGTAAAACAAATTCGGGTGTTGAATTACCAGCAGGAACTTACTTCTACACAGCTGATGTTACCTACGATGTATTGGAAAATCAAGATGATACAGAACAATTGAAGGGATGGATACAGTTAATGAAGTAGCACAAAAAGAGCAATCGATTGTCTTTTTTGATGGAGTATGTAATTTCTGTAACAGTTCTGTGAATTTTGTGATTGACCGGGATAAGAATCAGAAATTTAAATTTGCCTCTTTACAATCAGAATTAGCTTCATTGAAACTGACTCCCTTCGGTGTAAACACGTCAGTTCTTCACAGTATAATTTTATTGAAAAATGGGCGCGTATATAATAAGAGTAGTGCAGCTTTAGAAATTGCCCGAAATATGGATGGCTTATGGCCTTTGATGTACGCCTTTAAAATTATACCAGGATTTATTAGAGATTTAGTCTACGATTTTATTGCCAAAAACAGATATAAATGGTTTGGGAAGCTTGATGCATGCAGAATTCCTACACCTGATATGAAGGAAAGATTTCTTGATTAAAACTATTCGCCTTAATTTTGGTGCGGATTTATTTAAACAAGATATATGAAGGCATATGTTTTCCCTGGACAGGGAGCTCAATTCACCGGAATGGGTAAGGAATTGTATGATTCCAATGCGAAAGCAAAAGAAATGTTCGAACAGGCTAATGAAATATTAGGGTTCGAGATTACAAAAATCATGTTTGAGGGAACTGCTGAGGAGTTGAAAGAAACAAAAGTTACTCAGCCAGCGGTTTTTCTACACTCTGTAATTGCAGCACTTATTTCGGATGATTTCAAACCTGAAATGACTGCAGGACACTCTTTAGGAGAATTCTCCGCTCTGGTAGCGAATGGTACACTAAATTTCGTAGATGCACTTCAACTTGTATCGAAAAGAGCTATGGCTATGCAAAAGGCTTGTGAAATTAACCCTTCAACAATGGCGGCTATTCTAGGTTTAGAAGATAAAGTTGTAGAAGACGTATGCGCTTCAATTGATGATGTTGTTGTTGCAGCAAATTATAATTGTCCGGGTCAGCTTGTTATCTCAGGATCTAATAGTGGAATTGAAACAGCATGCGCAAAGATGTTGGAGGCAGGTGCTAAAAGAGCTTTACCTCTTCAAGTAGGTGGTGCGTTTCATTCTCCGTTGATGGAACCCGCAAGAGAAGAACTTGCCGAGGCAATCAAAAACACTTCTTTTCAGGACCCAACGTGCCCTATTTACCAAAATTATACTGCAAGTGGAACAACGGATGTGGCCTTGATTAAAGAAAATCTAATTGCCCAGCTTACAGCTCCAGTGAAATGGACACAATCAGTTCAGGCCATGTTAAATGATGGCGCAACTGAATTTGTAGAGTGCGGACCAGGAAAAGTTCTTCAGGGACTTATCAAAAAAGTAGATCGATCCGTTACTACTTCAGGAATAAGCTAACAAAAGTGAAATCAAAATACTTACTTATATTAGGTTTAGGTTTTTGCCTTTTTTTCTCAGGATGTAAATCCTCCCAAAATAACTATGGGCAGAAGAAAAAAATTAAAAAGGGAAAACCTATTCCTTGCCCTATAAAGGATTGTTAATGAAGAAAATTAACGTAGCGATTGACGGTTATTCTGGATGTGGTAAAAGCACTACTGCTAAAATTGTAGCCTCAAGATTAGGTTATGTTTATATTGATACCGGAGCAATGTATAGAGCAGTGACTTTATATTTTCTCAGAAATAATGTGAATACTGAGGATTTAAACACTGTGTATAGTGCACTTGATATGATCAACATTACCTTTGAAAAAAATAATGATGGTTCTTCAGATACTTTTCTAAACGGAGCTAATGTAGAATCCGAAATAAGAGGGTTAGAGGTTTCATCAAACGTGAGTGCAGTGAGTGCTCTGAAGCCAGTAAGGGATAAGCTTGTCGCCTGGCAAAGATCAATAGGAGATAAGAAGGGTGTCGTGATGGATGGCAGAGATATTGGGACAGTAGTATTTCCTAATGCTGAATTGAAGCTATTTATGACCGCAGATATAGGGATTCGGTCTAAGAGAAGACAAATTGAGTTAGAAAGAGGAGGTAAAGACCTGCCATTAGAGCAAATTAAGGATAATTTGCTAAGTAGAGATCGAATGGATACTTTAAGGGAAGAAAGTCCATTGCGAAGGGCTCCTGATGCATTGGAACTTGATACATCCTATTTGACGTTTGATGAACAGGTTCAAAAAGTGGTTGACTTGGCAAAAGAGATTATTTATGAAGATTGAGATAGACGATAATTCAGGATATTGCTTTGGAGTTGAATTCGCTATTCAAATGGCAGAAGATGAAATGGCTGAAAGCGGCACCTTATATTGTTTAGGAGATATTGTGCACAATGACCTGGAAGTGCAAAGACTTCATGAGAAAGGTTTAAGGATAATCAATCGCGAGCAACTCCAGGAATTGAAGGATTGCAAAGTTCTCATTAGAGCACACGGGGAGCCACCTGAAACTTATCAAACAGCGCTGGAAAACAATATTGAACTTATTGACGCATCCTGCCCAGTCGTGCTAAAACTTCAAAATCGTGTTAAGAATGCTTTTGATAATGTAGAGGAAAAGGATGGCCAGATCGTGATTTATGGAAAACCCGGTCATGCGGAGGTAATTGGGCTTACGGGTCAAACTAATAACAAGGCGATTGTAGTCAAAGAGGAGGCTGACCTTGATAAGATTGATTTCAGCAAACCAGTGACACTTTTCAGTCAAACTACAAAAAGTACCAAAGGATTCTACGAAATAAAATCGAAAATAGAAGAAAGGATAAAACAGCAGAGTGGTGAAGATACTAATGAGGTGTTTAATGCTAATGACAGTATTTGCCGACAAGTGTCCAATCGAGAACCTCAATTGCTCAGGTTTTCAACTAAACACGATGTGATTCTATTTGTAAGCGGGAAAAAGAGCTCAAATGGTAAAGCTCTTTATGGTGTTTGTAAATCAAACAATGATCGCAGTTATTTTGTTGAAGATGAGAATGAGATCAATTTAGATTGGTTCAATTCAAATGATTCGGTAGGGATCTGTGGTGCTACTTCTACTCCTAGATGGCTAATGGAGAAAATAGCAAGGTTTTTAACAAATAATTTTGCGGTCTCTGAACCAGTTTAGAATGATTTTCTGAATAATTTCTAAACTTTCCCGAAACATTTCTTTTGAACATTTTTTTGTTAATTTTGCTTCCGATTTTGAATACTGACAAGAGTTTTTAAAACATGTCTGAGACAATAAAACTAAAAAAGGGTTTTGATATAAACCTTGCTGGAAAAGCAGAAAAAAAAATCGCTGAATTAGACCAACCTGAAACCTTTGCCCTCAAACCTTCAGACTTTCCTGGAATTGCCAGACCAAAGCTAAGTGTTGCGGAAGGAGATAATGTAAAGGCTGGTTCACCAATACTATTCGATAAAGTATTTCCCGATGTATTTTATACTGCTCCTGTAAGTGGAGAAATCGTGGAGATCAAAAGAGGTGAGAAAAGAAGATTACTTGAGATCAAGATTCTTGCCGATAAGCAGATCGAACACTTAGAATTTAAAAAGCATTCAGTTTCTGATATTACTAACTTATCTCGAGAAGAAGCTCAGGAATTGATGACGAAGAGTGGTGTTTGGCCTAATATTATTCAGCGTCCATATGGAGTTGTAGCAAATCCTGCAGACACTCCAAAATCTATCTACATTTCGGCTTTTGATACAAATCCGCTAGCTCCCGATTATAGCTTTACACTAGAAGGTAATGAGCAGTATTTTCAGGCTGGTATCAATGTGTTGAAGAAATTCACTAGTGGATCTGTTAATGTAAACATTAATGGAGCTGCAGAAGTATCTTCAATGTTTTCAAGCGTTGAAGGAGCTACTATCAATAAAGTTTCTGGCCCACATCCTGCAGGTAATGTAGGAGTTCAAATACATCACTTAGAGCCAATCAATAAAGGAGATTTGATATGGACAATTAATCCATACGGTGTTGCACAGATCGGTAAATTGTTTATTGAAGGTGTTTATGATGCTTCAAAAATCATAGCTCTAACTGGATCTGAAGTTTCTAATCCTCAGTATTACAAAACTTACGGTGGTGCTTGTATCAACAAGATGGTTCAAGGCAATGTGAAGACTGATCATGTGAGATACATTTCAGGAAATGTGTTGACAGGTCAGAAAATTGCTGCTGATGGATATCTGGGATATTATGACCACCAATTCACGGTAATTCCTGAAGGTGATTATGAAGAAGCATTTGGTTGGATCCTTCCATCAACTAAAAAATTAAGTTTCCACAGAGGATTTGGTTTGCTTTCATTTTTATCAGGTAAAAAAGAATTTGTACTTGATACTAATACAAGAGGTGAATCAAGAGCATTTGTGATAAGTGGAGAATTTGAGAAAGTTCTTCCTATGGACATACTTCCTACCTATCTGTTCAAAGCAATTATGGCAGAGGATTATGATGATATGGAAGCACTTGGAATTTATGAGATCATCGAAGAAGATGTCGCTTTATGCGAATTCATTGATGTTTCAAAACATGAGCTCCAGGGATTGGTAAGAGAAGGTATTAATTTGCTTAAAAATAGTTAGTAGGACATATGAAGTTTCTTCAAAACGCTTTCGATAAAATAAAGCCCAACTTTGAAAAGGGCGGAAAATGGGAAAAGTTACACCCACTTTATGATGGACACAGGACTATATTCTTTTCTCCTGATTCAGTTACAAGTGGAACTGGTGTTCAGGTAAGAGATGCAATGGACTTGAAAAGGTTGATGATGACAGTTATCATTGCCATGGTTCCTTGTTTATTATTTGGTATCTGGAACACAGGATATCAGCACCACCTTGCAACAGGTCAGGCTCCTGAAATCTTGGATCAGATATTAGTAGGTCTTTGGGTTACTATCCCAATTCTAATTGTATCATACGGTGTAGGTTTAAGTATTGAATTTACATTTTGTGTAATAAAAGGTCACCCTATTAGCGAAGGGTTTCTTGTGACAGGAATGTTGATTCCATTAGTTATGCCTGCAACTATTCCTTTATGGCAAGTTGGCTTGGCTACTGCCTTTGCAGTCATTATCGGTAAAGAGGCATTTGGTGGTACAGGAATGAATATTCTAAACGTTGCTTTAACAGCAAGAGCATTTTTGTATTTCGCATATCCATCTCAAATTTCTGGTGAAGTTTGGACTTATATGGGTGGAGCACCTGCAGTAGACGGTTACTCTGGAGCTACTCCATTAGCAGTTGGAGCTGAAGCTATTGAAGCTTCTGGTGGAATGAATATGGTTCAGATGCTTGCTGATAAAACTAAAGATTTTGCTCCTGGACTATATGATACATGGCACCTTATCATGGGTCACTACCCTGGTTCTATTGGTGCGACATCAGTGA
>JANSWY010000147.1 GCA_024743255.1 bacterium
CAGAAGCTTTGTTCCCATCAGCTGTTATCTCAATATTCTTATCATCCAAACCGATAATGAATGGTACGAATTGTTTGTCGTAGATATTGATTCTATAAAATGATTGCTCTGCAGCAGAAACCTGAAATGAAAATGTATTGCCATCCATTTCCACAGAGTCCACTCTTACTGCTGATTGGAAGTCGAGTTTTTCCAGGACTACTTTGCCTCCATCAACGGGGTACTTTACAGATCCGTTTATTACAACTCCATCAGACAAGAAGCCCTTCTTATCAGAGCAACTAAATAGTGCTGTAACCAGGCAACAAATAATTAGTACTTTTTTCATCATTTTAAGGTTTAATCTGACTCTATAATTCAATTATTGCTCTAAAGATTCCCGAATAAGCTTATTTGCCACTTTAGGGTCAACTTTTCCATTACTTCTTTTCATTACCTCACCCATAAACATACCAACCAGGCCTTTCTTCCCTTTTTTATACTCCTGGACTTTCTCAGGTAACCCAGCTAGCACTTCATCAATGATTGGCTGTATACTATCCGAATCACTATCCTGAAGAACATTTAACTTCTCTGCAACCTGTAGTGCATTCATATCAGAATGTTCTGCCAGATATGGGAATAGCTTTTGAGATGCAATGGTGTGACTCACTTTCCCCTCATCAACCAAACCGATTAACTCAGCAATTCCTTCAGGTTTTACTGGAAATTCTTCAATCGAAATTCCTTTATCATTCAAGAAACCTTTAATTGGTCCCATTATCCAGTTGGATGCTGATTTATGGTTGTGAGTTAAACTTCCCAATGATTCAAAGTAATCAGCAGTCGCTTTTGTCTCTGTTAAAAATGCACTATCATATTCGGGAAGCTTATATTCCTTCATAAACTTCTCGTAAAGCTCATGGGGCAGGCTTGGCATTTGAGACTTTAGCTCATCAATATATGCATCTGTTACTTCAAGTGGACTTAAGTCTGGTTCCGGGAAATATCTATAGTCGTTAAGCTCTTCTTTGGTCCGCATACCAGCAGTTGTGCCTTTATCTGCGTCAAATGTTCTTGTTTCTGAGAATACTTCGTTTCCTTTCTCTGTCTCTATTATTTGACGTTCCACCTCATGTTCTATCGCTCTGGCAACATTCCGGATGGAGTTCATATTCTTAACTTCCACCTTTTTACCAAACTCGGTAGCATCTTTCAACATAATGGAAATGTTGGCATCACATCTCATAGAGCCCTCTTCCATGTTGCCATCACAAATTCCGAGATATCTTACAATCTTCCTCACTTCGGAAACAAAGGCATAGGCCTCTTCAGCGGTTCCAATAACGGGATCTGTCACCATTTCTAGTAAGGCAACCCCTGCCCTGTTGTAATCCACTAAAGTATCAGTTTCTCCTTCAAGGTGAATTGACTTTCCAGCATCCTCCTCCATGTGAATCTTAGTCAGCTTGATCTCCTTTTCCGTACCATCTTTTAACCTGATAGGCACATATCCTCTAACACATACCGGACTAGTATCCTGAGTGATCTGATATCCTTTTGGAAGATCCGGATAGAAATAATTCTTCCGATCAAATATCTGGTATCTGCTAATGTGACTGTTGCAGGCTATTCCAAGTTTGACTGCATACTCAACCACTTTTTCATTGAGTTTTGGCATGGTGCCAGGGTGACCTAGGGTGATCACATTAATATTAGTGTTGGGGCTTTTACCAAAGGTGGTGCTGTCCCCAACAAATATTTTACTTTCTGTTTGTAATTGAATGTGGACTTCTAGCCCAATAACCACACGATATTTTGATCTTATCGCCTCATCCATAGTTCTCTCTAAATCAAAGTTTCACTGTCAATAGATTTTCAGCAAATTCCTTGGCTTTTTGTACTGCATTTGGAAGGCCTGAAACGTCCTTACCTCCTGCTGTTGCGTAGAAAGGTTGTCCACCTCCTCCACCTTTGATTTCTCTTGCCAATTCTTTCACCAGGTTTCCAGCGTGTATATCATAAGACGACAACAGGCTTTCAGAAACCATTACAGAGATCATAGGTTTCCCATTGATATCTGCAGCAACTATCATAATTAGGTTATTGAGTTCGTTTTTCAGCTCAAACGAAATTTTCTTGAGGCTATCTGCATCAGGAAACTCCGCTTGAGTGATTAGCAAGTTTATATCATTTATTTCAATGAATTGATCTAACAAGTCTTGTTTTACATTTCCGGCTTTCTCAGCATTCAATTTTTCAACCTGTTTCTGTAGATCAGAACGTTCTTTTATAAGTGCCTCAATTGCTTTTGTAAGATCTTTTGGGTTCTTCAGAGCTTCACGAATTTCGTTTACTACATTCAGTTCCTTTCTCACATAAGTTTCAGCAACTTCAGCAGTAACAGCTTCTATCCTTCTTACACCTGCAGCAACAGAAGTTTCAGTCTTGATCTTAAATAGACCAATAGTACCAGTTGCAGGCACATGAGTACCCCCACAAAGTTCGATTGAATAAGAAGGATCGAATGTGATTACTCTCACAAATTCTCCATATTTCTCACCAAACAGGGCTGTCGCACCCATTTCTTGCGCTTTTGCAATAGGTACATTTCTTTTCTCGTCCAGCTCAATATTTTGTCTTACTCTCTCATTCACGATATCTTCAACCTGCTGAATTTCTTCATCAGACATTTTGGAAAAGTGCGAAAAGTCAAATCTTAGAATCTTATCATTTACAAGGGACCCTTTTTGTTGAACATGGTCTCCAAGCACTTGCTTAAGAGCAGCATGCAAAAGGTGTGTTGCACTGTGATTATTTTCAGTTAGTAGTCGTTTTCTTCTGCTTACAACAGATTTGAATTCTACATTCAACTGCTCCGGCAAATCCTTCACATAATGAACAATCAGATCATTTTCCTTCTTTGTGTCCAAAATTGAGGTCTTTACACCGTTATATTCGATATATCCGGTATCACCTACCTGTCCACCACTTTCAGCATAGAATGGAGTTTGATCAAGTACTATCTGATATTGATCCTTACCTTTTTCAGATACTTTACGATATCTGGAAATAAAACTATTTGATTCCAATTGCTCGTATCCAAGGAATTCACATTGCTCAATTTCCTTTACGACAGTCCAATCGCCAGCAGAAATTTTACCAGCGCTTTTCGAACGTTCTTTTTGAACATTCATCTCCTGCTTAAACTGATCTTCATTCACTGTGAAGCCACTTTCAGAAGCAATTAATTGAGTAAGGTCAAACGGAAATCCGTAAGTATCATATAATTCGAAAGCAACTTTACCAGAGATTTCTTTTCCAGATGCCTCTTGCTTAATAGCCTCCATCCTTTTAAGACCATTTTCAAGTGTTTTTAAGAAAGAAACTTCTTCTTCGTATACCACCTTCTTTATAAAGTCCTGTTGCGCTTCTAATTCAGGGAATACTCCACTGAATTGTTCTGCTAATGCAGGAACTAGCTCATTCATAAAAGGCTCTTTGAAGCCTAAGAATGTATAACCATACCTTACAGCCCGTCTTAATATCCTTCTGATTACATATCCTGCTTTTACATTCGATGGTAATTGACCATCAGCTACTGCAAATGAAATAGCTCTGATATGGTCTACAATGACTCTAAGGGCTATATCAACCTTTTCGTCTTTACCATATACAACATTAGCAGCCTTTTCAAGAATAGCTATTTGTTCAGTAAATACATCAGTCTCGTAATTAGATTGTTTGCCTTGAATCGCCATTGCAAGACGTTCAAAGCCCATTCCGGTATCTACATGCTGTGCAGGAAGCGGTTGTAAGCTTTTGTCAGCGTTTCGGTTGAACTGCATGAACACTAAGTTCCAAATCTCCACAACTTGTGGATGGTCCATATTTACCAGGTCTTTCCCAGGAACTTTAGCAATTTCCGATTCTGGCCTTAAGTCAATATGTATCTCTGAGCAAGGGCCACAGGGTCCAGTATCACCCATTTCCCAGAAATTGTCCTTTTTAGAACCATAGATTATTTTATCCTCTCCGACAATATCTTTCCAGAAATTATATGCCTCTGTATCAACTTCAAGTTTATCACCTTCATCCCCTCCAAATACGGATGCATACATTCTATCCTTCGGTAACCCATATACCTCTGTCAACAACTCCCAGGCCCACTTAATGGCTTCTTCTTTGAAATAGTCTCCAAAAGACCAGTTTCCAAGCATTTCAAACATCGTGTGATGGTAGGTATCCATTCCTACCTCTTCCAGATCATTGTGCTTTCCTGAAACTCTCAGACATTTTTGTGTGTCTGCAACCCTAGGATACTTAGATTCTTTGTTACCCAAGAAATAATCCTTGAATTGGTTCATTCCGGCATTGGTAAACATCAATGTGGGGTCATTTTGTATTACCATTGGTGCGGATGGAACTATTTCGTGCCCCTTATCCTTAAAAAAATCCAGAAACTTTTGCCTTATCTCCCTTGATTTCATACTACTTACCGAACTTCCACAATCCAACTCAGAAACAACTAAAAATCAACCATTTAACTTCAAGTTTTAAGCGATTTTATAAATCCCTGAGTATTAAAAAGTTATGTTCAAATTATTTGTTAATAAAATTATTTACTTATTTTGCAGGGTAACAAAAGCCACCCATTGCGTAATTTTTTTACTAAAATCACAATATTAGGACAAAAATACTGATCAATCTCTAATGGCACGAATTAAATATTATTATGATACCGAATCGTGTAGATACGAACGGATCAAGGTAAGCACGTGGGACATTATTTTGAATGCTCTAGGTATTCTAGCATTGGTTGCTATGTTTTCTATAGGAATCTTCTTTATATACATTGAGTATGTGGAAAGCCCTAAAGAAGCGATGCTAAGAAAAGCAAATGAGGAACTAGAATTCCACAACGATCTGCAAGGAAAAGAAATTGCTCAAATGCAGGAAATTCTTGCGACTCTCCAGGAAAGGGATGATAATGTATACAGAACCATAATGGATGCTGAGCCAATTCCCGATGCAGTTAGAAATGCAGGTTTCGGTGGGGTGAACAGATACAAGGACCTTATGGATCAAGGATTGGAGCAAGAGGAATTAATCATTGGCAATTACCAAAAACTTGATAAGCTGAAAAAGCAAATGTACATCCAGACTAAATCTTATGATGAGATCATGGATCTTGCTGCTAGAAAAGAAGAAAGGTTTGCTTCTCTTCCTGCTATTCAGCCTGTGAATAATAAAGAATTGAAAAGACTTTCATCTGGATTCGGATATAGAACTGACCCAATTTATAAGGTAAGAAGAATGCACGCAGGTGTTGACTTCTCTTGCCCAAAAGGTACTCCTATTTATGCAACTGGAGATGGTGAGGTGTTCTTCACTAAGAGTTCTTACAGCGGATTCGGTAACTATGTAAAAATCGACCATGGTTTTGGCTACATAACATTATATGGTCACATGGATAGCTATATAGTAAAGAAAGGACAAAAAGTAAAAAGAGGAGAAGTTATTGGTTATGTTGGTAACTCTGGAAAATCAACTGCTCCACACCTTCATTACGAAGTTCACAAGAACGGAAAGAAAATTAAT
Source organism: bacterium (assembly GCA_024743255.1). Lineage (GTDB taxonomy): Bacteria > Bacteroidota > Bacteroidia > Cytophagales > Cyclobacteriaceae > JANSWY01. The sequence continues at coordinate 5,581 of JANSWY010000147.1, forward strand.
CCGGTACATTTCTTCACTAAGGACTTAAATCCGGAAGAATATGATGAGATTTTAAGACTTTCTTCTATCGAAAACCAAGCTCTTGGATCATTCTAAGAAAGATCGAGGTTAGAAGTAAAGACATAAAATATATTTGCCCCGAGATACTCGGGGCTTTTTTTTTGCCTCACCCCACCCGTCGGGCACCCCTCTCCTAAAAGATATCACTCCTTTTACACCCCTGACCCCTAAAGGGGAAATACAATAATTCCGTAAAGTCTCGAAACTCGCAACTCGCACATCCGCCGAAGGAGGATAACCCCGCAACCAAAAACATGTTCAACACTTCCAACTTCTAGCTTCAAACCTCCAACAAACATCTTTTCAAAACAAAATTCATTACAACCGTGACTATTTCGATTGAGTATAATAATTTAGCTTAATTCATTATTCATGAAACTAAGACTCGATTTAATGCATACCAGATCTTTACTTACAACTGTACTATTACTTTTATCAATTGCTGCCATTTGTCAGCCTCCGCCTGTTAAAAGGTACGATATGGGTATAAAATCGACTCCTGTAGATGCAGAAGTAGGTTTGGAGATGATTAGAAGATATCAGCAGTATAATTGGTACCCTAAGGTTAGCAACGATAAACTCGACAAGTCAATATTCTCTCCTAAATCCGCAAATTTTTCTGAGGATGGCAAGAAACTATATATTCAGTCACTTGAAGGTTTTAGCACGTCAGTTTATGAAACTGAATCTGGTGACAGACTGAAGGTTATCTATCATAAGTTTAAACTGAAAGACAGTACCCTTTTCAAGAACAACGAGTCTACTGTTTTTGACTACAAATACCGATACAAAAGGACCAACCCAAATGTATTTAGTGGGAAGCCCGTAGAAAGCACTTTTTCTCATAACGGAAAATACTTATGGGTTACATACTATAGGAGGAGTTATGATAAAAATGCTGAAAGCCCCTCAGCTCTTGCAATTATTGATACAGAGTTGGATGAAATAGTAAGAGTAATGCCAACTGGCCCTCTTCCAAAAATGATTGCATCTTCTGAAGATGGAAAATATATGGCTATTACGCACTGGGGTGACAACACAATAGGAATAATAGACATAGCCTCAGATACAGTTGCCAATTTCAACTATGTAAAACATTTAGTAGTTGATAGAAAGCTAACTTTAAAGTACAAAGAAGGTGTAAAGATCAACAGAGATGCGCAATGTGGATATTGTCTCCGTGGCACTATATTCTCACCTGACAGCAAATATCTGCTTGTAGGAAGAATGGGCGGTGGAGGAATCGCAGTTTTTGATATGGAAGAAATGACCTATTTAAAAACAGCATTCGGAATGAAATCTAATATTCGTCATCTCACCGTAACTGATAATAGGCTTTATATAGGATGTAATAGATCGGGATTTGTTCAGCATACAGATTTGAATAATTTTATTGAGCAAAAAACAGCGAATCCAACTGAAAACATTACTTACTCGGATTGGGATAGTCGATATGTTGGTTCTGGCGTCAGAACTATAGCTACCACAAATGATGGGAAATATATATTCGCATGTGTAAATGGAGAATCGAAAATATCCGTTATCAGAAGTGAGGATATGAAAATACTATCCACAATAGGAGCAGACTCCTACCCTGTTGGGATGGCAATATCACCAGATAATACTCAACTTGTTGTTACATCTCAAGGGAAAAAAGGTGGTGGAGGAAATTCTGTTATGGTTTATCAAATCAGCTATAATTAGAGAATTAAAATCGAATTTTAGATTTTTTACAGAATTCTGAAAATTCCTTACCAGCGATGGACGAAAATAAGATTCAATTGGATTATATTAACGCCTGAATTCTCTCGGATTTTCTTAGAATTTAGGATTTTACGTTGATCCAGACCTGTAAATTATCTATCTTCAAGACTGAAAATAGTGCCGTACAAAGAAAAAGAAATAGAAAAAAAGTACTACACCATAGGCGAGGTTGCCGAAGATTTGGGTGTAGCGACTTCCTTAATAAGGTTTTGGGAGGGAGAATTTGATATTATTAAGCCCAAGAAAAACAGAAAAGGTAATCGTCAATTCACCAAAGAAGATATTAAGAATGTGAAATTGATTTACCATCTGGTGAAAGAAAAGGGTTATACGCTTCAAGGTGCAAGAGATTTTATAAAGAGTGATGCAAACGCTGCAATTGGTAAAATTGAATTGATTGACTCACTCAAAAGAGTAAAGGCATTCCTTGAGAATGTCAGAAATGAACTGTCTTAAAATTTAAATTACGTATTGGATTCATCAACTGTATTTGAAGTTGCCTGCACTTTAATTGATGGTGTTGGTGACAAAATTGTCAAGCAGCTAGTCAGCTATTGTGGTTCTCCGGAAAATGTATTCAAAGCCAATAAAGCCAAACTCCAACAAATCCCTGGTATTGGTCCTAAAATAGTAGATAGTATCCTGAAAGGTTCTGCCTTGAA
>JANSWY010000079.1 GCA_024743255.1 bacterium
ACCATCTTCTGGAATGGATGTTTACATTATCCCTTAGCCAGGAATCAACATCTTCTCCCAGCAACTCGTTGAAGTAGCTATTTGGAATTTCATTTTCCGGAAAATGCGAACCTATACCGGCTATGATTGCTTTATTCATTGCTTAGTTAGTTTAGATTTAGATTGTCACAGCACCATCAACACTCAAGACAGTTCCACTTACAAATGCCGCCTCATCCGACGCAAGGAAACAATATGCATTTGCGATATCCTCGGGCTTACCCATTCTGTTCAAAGGAGTTTTATCAACCATCATGTCGATTACTTTTTGAGGCATTGCTTCTACCATTTCAGTAGCAATGAATCCAGGCGCTACAGCATTAACGGTGATATTGTGTTTCCCCAGTTCTCTTGCTACCGTTTTGGTAATCCCAATTACTCCAGATTTAGTGGCGGCATAATTGGTTTGACCAAAATTTCCGTAAAGACCAACAACAGATGAAGTGTTAATTATTCTACCAGACTCGTTTGCAATTAAATGTGGGATTACTGCCTTAATACAGTTAAATATCCCCGTAAGATTGACTCCAATCACTTGCTCCCACTGCTCAAAAGTCATTTTTTTGATCGTAGCATCTCTGGTAATCCCAGCGTTATTGATAAGGATATCGACTTTTCCAAAATCTTTCAAGACCTGATTAATGGCGCTCTCCGTCTCATTTGGATCTGCTGTATTTACTTTCTGGAAAGTCACTGCATGACCCTTGTCATTAAGAGATTTTACTAGTTTGAGTCCAGCTTCCTCATTCACATCCCAGATAGCGACTTTTGCGCCTTCTTCCACAAACTTCTCCACAGCTGCTTTTCCAATTCCAGCAGCACCTCCTGTAATAATTGCAATACGATCTTTTAATCTCATTGTGTTTTTTAGATTTTTTCAAAAAGGTACAGCCTAAAATTAGGATTTTGCAATATGCCACAAGTTGTTAAATGAGATATTTGGGTGTTGACTATTGGGCTAACTGAATAAGTGATAATGTTAACAATATGATTATGAGGTATTTATCAATAATAATTGACAGCTGGACTTTTGAGAACTAATCCAAACAGAGGCTCTTTGTTCCTTACTCATAAAGGGCGCGAATAATTCGTGTTTCTAGGCCCAGGCCTTTCCTAAAGGGAAAAAATATGCAATCAATAATTTAAGACTATGAAATCTCCCCCTTTAGGGGATTTAGGGTGTGAGGATGATTATCCTCGTTGGGAAACTTAACGGTTTAAGATTAAATCATTCAATCCCACAAGCCCCTGGATCCTATAGTCACAAACAAAAGTCATATAGCTTAATGTTAACCTAAAGACCGCAAAATGGACATATAACCACATTCAACCCAAATAGTCATACCCTAATCATTTCACCAAGACACATTTTTTTTTTGGTTCGTCATCATTTTTGAAACAGCGAAATCAATGTGTACTTCATTAACTCAAAGCATTAATTGCCGATCAGAATTGAGGGTGTATAATATTCAATTATTGTTGGCTTTATCGGTTTGTAGCTGTGCTTATTATGCACCTCTTTTTTGATCATTCTTTAAAGGTCATCGTTTGATCAATGGGCTGGTTTTTGGGAGGGGTTGGGTCCTCCCTCCAGTCAAACTACTTCCAATTTAAAATAGAAAGTCAGGTCGTATTTTGTTTTCACCATATCTGAGTTATTTCATAATAGAGATCGATTTTCTTGATAAATCCCTGGCAATCAGCAATTAAGTCAGGTGCCCATTTTTTACCTCTCTTCCGAAACTTTCAAGAATAGTTGAGAATTTCAATCATTAACCAAAACCAATAATGTAGTATGAAAAAGATTTCGCTAATCTTATCAGTAGTAGTATGCTCCTTTGTTTGTCGAGCACAACTCTCACAGGTCAACAACTTTGGATCTGACCCTGGAAACCTTAATATGTACACTTATATTCCTAATGGAATCACCAGTAACGCTCCCCTGGTCCTGGTCTTACATGGATGTACACAAGACGCTAATTCCTACTCCAATGAGTCTGGATGGAATGATCTGGCAGATGATTATAAGTTCTATGTAATCTATGCTGAGCAACCTTCTGCCAATAATTCTTCAAAATGCTTCAACTGGTTTGAAAATGGAGATCAAAACAGAGGATTTGGAGAAGCTGCCTCATTGAAAAGTATGATTGATTACATGAAAAACAATTATTCAATTGATGTTAATCGTGTATTTGTAACCGGATTCTCGGCTGGAGGAGCCATGTCCACTGTAATGCTTGGGGCTTATCCTGAAGTATTCGCTTCAGGAGCAGTAATGTCTGGATTGCCTTACGATGTTGCAACAGGTTCTACTCAAGCCTTTCAGGCAATGTTTGGTAATGTGAATCTCAGCCCATCTCAACTTGGAAACAGAGTCAGAAATGGTTCTAATCATACTGGAACATGGCCAACAGTCGCTTCCTTTCATGGCACTTCAGATTTTACAGTCTATTATATGAATGAAACTGAAATCATGGAGCAATGGACCAATGTTCATGGAATTGATCAGACTCCAGAAATTGATGATGCCGCATACCTTGGTAATTCTACAGTTCGAAAACGTGAATATCAGGATGGGTCCGGGAACCCGCTTGTTGTGACTTATAGTTTTGCCTCCATGGGCCATACCATTGCCATTGATCCGGGATCGGGTTCTACTCAAGGTGGTGCTACCGGATCTTACACAAAAGATGTGGACTTCTGGTCCAGCTATTATGCAGCAGAGTTTTTCGGTTTGTTAGGGCCAAGTCTCAATGCTCCTACAAATACTACGGCAACAGCTTCTTCCTATTCTCAAATCGACTTGAACTGGACAGATAATGAAACAATAGAAACAGGATACATAGTAGAAAGATCAACTTCAAGCCCCGGGCCATTCACTACAATCGCCAATTTAGGCCCTAATTCCATTAGTTATAGTGACAATGGATTAAGCCAATTGACCACCTACTATTACAGAATTTCAGTCACTGACGGAACATCAATTGCTGCTGGAGAAATAATCAGTGCCACAACACCTTCTGATGGCACCCCTACTCCACCAGCCTCTCCTTCAAATCTAAGTGCAGTTTCAACCGGACAGACAAGTATTGATATATCATGGACAGATAATTCAAATAATGAAGATTCCTTTATCATAGAACGATCTCAAGATGATGAATCAAATTATTCTGTAATCGCAACGTTATCAAGTAACACGACCTCCTATACTGATGGAGGACTTAATGGTGCTACTTTATATTTTTATCGTGTGAAGGCACAAAATGGAGCGGGAGCATCTTCCTTCTCCCCTTCCACAAGTGCCACAACTGATAGCGAATCTACAACTATCACAATTGAACAAACTTCTGGTTCCGGTATACTGAGCTATTTCAACTTCAATGATATGGGACAATCTTTCACTTCTATTGCTGATGGTGAAATAGTCTCAATTGATGTAAATTTGGTACTTTCAATTTCTGGCTCTACCCTTAAAATATTCCAGGGAAATACTGTTTCTGGGACTCCCATCTATGAAGAATCTGGAATAAGTAAATCGAGTGGTTGGCAGACAATCACTTTGAGTAACCCACCTGCTGTAATTGACGGTCAGCAATACACTTTCCAATTGACCAGTGCATCCATCAGATATAGTTTTTCAAATCAGTATAGTGGAGGAAACTTTTGGTATAACAGTATTTCATACTCTGTTTTTGATGCTGCTTTTAGGGTTGGTATTAGTACAAATAGCGCTGGAGTAAGAAGAGAATTACACGAGGATGAATTGACAGAATTAGTAGAAGAAAATGAATTTAATATTTATCCCAATCCAGCTAAAGATATAATTAATATTCTGTCACCACATCCGAATGGATTGATGGAAATTATAAGTCTTGACGGAAAAGTAGTGTATAAACAAGAGTTTTCAAGTGATCTGGGAAGTATAGTAATTAAAGACCTTCAAAAGGGTATTTATCATATTAGAATGACTACATATGATCAAATTAACACAAAGAAATTAATTATTGAATAGCCTGGACAATAACCCTGGTCGTTTGACCAGGGTTAATTTTCTATCTCCTCAATCTTTTTAATGAAATACATAGTTTCAGGCTCCTCATTCCCAATATCTACAGGTTGACCTATGTATGAAATACGATACCATTTATCTGCAATACCTTCTTTAAGTCTATACTGAATCATTACTCCTTCATGATCTGGATCTTCCTCAAAATAAGGGTTATCAGCCATATCGAAACCATCTATGTCAATACCTGCAAAACCAAGATACTCGTCTTGCTCTTTACCCATCATACTGATATACAAGTCTCCCGAGATGTGTCCTACACTTTCAAATTTCAATATATCCTCAGCATAGACCTCCTCACCTTCTCCTTCTCCTTCACCTTCTGATTCATACTCTTCGCATTCCTCAGTATTTTGTGCAAACTTGTCTTTATCCTTTGCCGCTATGTAATATCTACCGTCAGTAAAATGTAAGGTTCTTCCATTCTCTTCCCAGACTTCTATATCAAATTTCTCAACATATTCATTGCCCTTACAAAAAAGCACATAATTGCCATTAGCCTCTTCCATTACAATATCCTCTACCTCGATCTGATAAACATCCATTAGCAATTCAAATTGAAGTTTATAAACTCTATCATTACCAAATTTGCCTATCGACATGTTTATTCCACCGCATTTTCCGTAAAGTAACTCACCTTCAGCTTGTCCAGCTTCAACATAATCTCCAGCCAGTCTCTCCATAATTTTATAGACATTCATATCCACCTCGTTAGCGAAATTGGCTGTTTCCTTTGAAGTGATGTAATCGTTTTTCAGATTCTCAGAATAAACCAACTTATCATTTTCATATGCATAGACTTCATAAAATTCTTCATCCCAATACTCCTCAATTTCTGCTCCAGCTCCAGTTGCCTTTCCTGTAACGGAAATTGTAATTAACAATTCTTCCTGACCATCTTTATTAATATCAATTGCCTCAAACTTGGAAGGTGTAAATACCGGAAACGCATAGTACTCCTGCGTCTCATCAGGCAGTGACGACCTTTTCTCAATCACCTCCTTATAGTAAGAACCATCAGATTGTTTCACTAACAATAAATATTGATTCCACCCATCATACCCTCCATCACAATAGGATATTATTCCATTCGATTGATTCAAAGTCAAGTCAATATTCCCAGATGGATAATTGCAAAACTCCTTCCAATTTTGCTCAGCGATCTGGGTATTTGTGAGCTCAGTGGTTTCCTGGCTTTCTGTAGATTGATTGGATGACCCGGAAGAACAAGCTTGAACAGCAATAATGAGAAGACTTAAAGAAAGAAGCTTAATAGTGTGGTGCATGGTGATTAAAAAATTAGGTGTTATTGAAATTTAATGAAAATGATTCTGAACCTCAAATTAAAGCACCACACTCAATCAAAATTCATAAATGTAGGATTTGATAAAAACAATTACTACATTTACGAAAATTGATTCTTATGAAAGGAACTCAACTTGGTGAATTCGAAGAACTAATCTTGCTAATTGTAGGTGTACTGTATCCTCAGGCTTACGGCTTAAATATCAGATTGGAAATTCAATCACAAACTGGTAGAACAGTGGCATTGGGTGCTATACATTCAGCTTTGAGCCGATTGGAAGAAAAGGGATTTTTGAAATCCAAACTCGCTGAAGAAACTCATGAGCGAGGTGGCAGGCGTAAGCGACTTTTTACTATTACTGCAGCTGGCAAAGCAGCAATGGTGAAAAATCACGAGATGAGAAACAATCTATTCAACAAGATTCCAAACCTGGCTTGGGAATCGCTGGATTATGCAGGATAATCAACAACAACAAAATCCTCCAAAGTTCGCTGATAGGTTTCTGAAATGGTTTTGTAGAAATGAACTCCATGAAGAAATAATTGGCGACCTGCATGAACTCTGGCTGATCGAAATACAGGATTTACCCAGATGGAAAGGAACGATTGTTTACCTGAAACATATCATCCTTTTCCTAAGACCATATGCATTTAAGAAACGTCAAAACTCAAATTATATCATGTACAGAAGTTATATCAAATTCGCACTGCGAAATATGAATAAGCATCGCGGGAGCACAGGACTCAATATTTTAAGTCTCAGTACCGGAATCGCGTGTTTTATTTTTATTTTTCTTTACCTCAAAACTGAATTAAGCTATGATCGGTTTCACTCAGATGCCGATCGAATACACAGAGTTGTAATCGATTTTGTGGATGAAACTGGTAACCGCTTGCCAGATGCTACTACTCCTCCAGCGCTTGCACCTGCTTTGAAAAGAGATTTCCCTGAGGTAGAAAGCTCTGTAAGGTTATTCCCAAATTGGGGTGCTAAGTACTTATTTGGAACAAAAAACGGACAGAAGTACAATGAAGAAGGAGTCATAAGAGTAGATTCCACGTTCTTTGATGTATTTACCTTCAGTGTTATTCACGGAAACTCAAGCACCTCCCTTAACAATCCCACTGACATGGTAATTACTAGATCAGCTGCTATTAAGTACTTTGGGAAAGTAGATGTTCTTGGGGAACAAATCACACATTTCAGATCTGAAGATAGAACTTATCAAATCACCGCAGTAATAGAAGATGTTCCGAAAGAATCACATTTCGATTTCGATTTTCTGATCAAGCTAAACTTTGATGATATTGATCAAAATTGGGGTTGGTACAATTACTACACTTATATAAAACTCAGGCCTAATGCTAACATTTTAGAAATGGAACCCAAGCTTCAACCATTCTTTGAAGGGTACGCTGAGGAGGCAGAGTATTACAACCAAATCTATTCCCAACCCTTAACTGACATTCATCTCAAGTCACATCTCAAGTGGGAATTATCTACTAATGGAGACATCAACAATATTTACATTTTTGCAGGATTAGCGATATTCATTCTGATAATCTCATGTTTGAATTACCTCAATCTTACAGTAGCGGAAGGCGTGAAAAGATTTAGAGAAGTTGGAGTGAGGAAAGTATTTGGTGCACACAAATTATCATTAGTTGCTCAATTCATAACTGAAACCGTTATCCTGACACTACTTTCAATAATCATTGGAGGGTTTTTAGCAGAGATTCTATTTCATTATTTGGGGAATTTGATAGGACTAGAAATTAGTCTATTGCAGGTATCAAACCTGTCATTGCTTGGTTTTATTGGTTTATCGGTGCTCACAATGGGTGTTCTTGCTGGATTATACCCTGCATTGCATTTGAGTTCTTTCGAAACAGCACTTGCAATAAAAGGACTCAAGAATCGGGGTGGGAAATCGATTGTTGGTCTTAGAAAAAGTCTTCTTGTTATCCAATTTGCTATTTCTGCTTTCATGATTTTTGGGACCATTGCAGTTTATAAGCAACTCCAACATATGCGTAATATTGACAAAGGTTTTAGCACAGAACATGTATTAACTTTTGAAAATGCAAGAGCAGTTACTCAACAACAAGCATTGAAAAATGAATTGAGTAAGCTACCTTCTGTAACATCAGTTGGAGCTAGTGACGGCATAATGGGAAAGCTGAACTGGACTCTAGGAATTGGGTACCCTACTCAATTAACTATGAACTACATGGTCACAGATCCAACCTATCTGGAAACAATGGGTTTTGAATTCATTGCTGGCAGAAACTTTTCCACCACAAGAAAAGCGGATACAATTGGTTATAATATGATCGTAAATGAGACCGCTTTGAAGGAATTAGGGTTCACTTTAGATGATGTTGGCGTAAGTAAACCGATATTGGAAGATAATGATTCGATCTACCATGGAACCATCATTGGGGTCGTCAAGGATTTTCACTTTACTGATTATCGATTGGAAATCAAACCTTTCGCATTTTACTATCGAGTTCAACCTTTGGATTATTTAAGTGTAAAAATCAACTCAAAGAATATCCGGCAAGACTTAAGCGAAATTGAAGCAGTATGGTCCCAATTCGCAAATGGTGCTCCAGCTGAATACTTCTTTCTTGAACAGACTTATGCAGATCTCATTGTTCAGGAGAACAGAATGGCTCAAATCCTGATGTATCTGACAATTCTTGCATTCTTCATTGCTTTTATTGGAATGGTTGCGATTGCCAACATCACAATGAAAGATCAGCGAAAAGAAATTGCTATAAGAAAAGTACTGGGCGCTTCGGTTATTGGGGTAATGAATATGATTACATGGAAATTTCTAACGCTCGTTTTAATTGCCAATGCCATTGCAGTACCGCTGGCTTACTTTGCAGCCCAATCCTGGCTTGAAGGTTTTGTGTATCGTACAGACATCAAACTTTACTTATTTGTAATTGCTATTGGTTCAACATTAATTGTTGCATGGTCCATTGTGGGCTACCAATCATTTAAGACCGCAATTAGTAACCCGGTAAAAAGCCTGAGGCAAGATTAATTACCTCCAATCTCCTATAAGAATAAATGGAGCCCAGTGATACGGATGACTAAATTTCTCATTCTGTGATAATTCAATCTGGGCTCTTCTTAAAGCCTCCACTTTAGGCATTGTTTTGATGTTTCGATAGAAGTACTCCATTAACAATCCTGTAGAAACATCACTAACCGCCCATAAAGAAGCCACAACCGTTGGAGCTCCTGCATCGATAAAGCTAGTCGCCGGACTAACAGGCCAACCAGAACTGAAATCCTCTGTAACAGCAGTTTTACAAGCTGAAAGTGTTACCATATTGTATTCATAAATATCCTCTATCTCCCATACCTCCTCAATTGTAAGCTGTCCATCCTCAGATCCATCAGCATTTGGCGCCAATGTCAAATATGATTTGTGATAATCAAAATAATCCAGGTTGCCATGGGTGGCAAAATGAAGTACATTGTGTTTTCCTCCATGTGATTTAGCCTTATCTTCAGAGGCATCTTCATGTAAGAATACTTCTGTAAGTGGATACATTTTCTGTAATTCCAATACTTCTTCCTGAGCCGATGGAAGAGTTCTATCAGCATTTGCCATTGCCAAAATTGATAGCTCATCAATAGGTTGAGCTTCCTGGTATAGCATGTCAAGTGAATGAGCATAGAACAATGTGTAATGCTCAATTAGGAAATCAAACTTTCCATTTGGTAGCTTTTCTCCTAACATTTGGAATGGAAGAAAATGTAACATTCCTGTTGGGATAATGACCACTTTAGACTTCTTATCTAACTCATCCCTCACCGGTGCAATTGTCCAATTAAACAGCACCTCCGATATCTTTTTATATTGACTTTCTTTAGGGTTGAAATCTTTTGGAGCAGGTTGCTCGCTTTCACCTCTTGCTATTCTCAGCTCATCTGTTTGATGTCCGTCAATCTGGAAAGAGGCGAAATTGTAAATGAACTTAATGTTTTTGTTGAGTTCATCCAGTGTCACGTTTACCACCTTTGCAATAACAGTATCTGATGTAGCTGCAAAAATGTAGAGTTTATCATTTGCTGGCAGGTAAGATAACACCACAAGCTCCTCAGGTATTAGTCTTCTATTCTTATCTGTCTTGAGCTTTCTAGGATGGAATCCGCCACTAAAGTGCTTACTCAATTCTGGATTGGTATTAATCGTGGTATTGACAAATTTGAGGTATTCATTTTCAGCAATTGTCTTGCTAGCTTCAAGCTTTTTCAGCTTTTCTTCATTACCCTGTCCCGATTTTTCATCAGCAATTGTTCTATCGAGATTGTCTAGCTTCAGCTTAAGTTCTTTTTCTTTTTTCAGCTTCTCATTGGCCTCATTGTCTTTAAACTGAATTTGTAACTGAGAAAATTTATTCCGCAAGGACTCCACGTTGCTTCGCTCCAGATATTGAAGTGCCAATTCAATCTCTCCTTTGGCAATCAACACGTCTACAAGTGATCCATAAACCATGATTTGTCTCTCCCCTGAGGCGAATATCTTCTTAGCCTCTGCCCCACCTACTACTTTACTTTGGATCTTCTCGAGTGTTTCTATTGCATCAATAAAATGTTCCTTACTATCATCTAATCTTCCTTCATCCTGAGCAATCAACCCTTTGTAGTAATAGGCTTCCCAAAGCTCCTTGTCGGTTCCCATTCTCAATGAAACATTAATTGCTTCATCCAAATATGGCATTGCATCACCAGACTTCTCCAAATAACTTAATTTCCCAAGTGCAAAATTCACAGTTATTCTGTGTGTCTCCATTCCCAATCTGTCTATTAGATCAAGTGCTTCCTCCAGATACTGCCTTGACAATTCATATTCTTTAGTTTCAGTTTTTAATTTTCCGAGATACGAAAGGTTGGTTGATATTTGATTGACATCATTTATTTCCCTGGCATCAGCCAATGCTTCTTTCAACCATTTATCTGATTCTTCAAATCTTTTTTGTTCCAGATAGATGGTTCCAATATTACTTACATAAAGAGACCTGGAAGCGTCTTTCACGCCAATTGAATCGAGAATATCCATAGCTTTGGTAAAGTAACTGAGTGCTTTGTCATAGTCTACCTGCCAGTAATAAATGGTCCCCATATTGTTATAAGGAGTGGCTCTTGCATAGTAATTACCTAACTCAGCATAAAGACTGTCAGACAGCTCATAGTATTCAATGGCTTCCTCGTATTCTCCAGTTAGGTTCTTGATGTTACCAAATCCCAGATATGCATCGGCAATGCCCCAGCTATTATCAATTTCCTTAAAAAGATCCATGGATTTCTGCTGCATCTCCAACGCCTTATCAAACTCACCCAAAGTCCTTAAATAAAGGTCTGATTTGTAGGAATAGGCATAGGCCATGTTGTTCCTATCATTGTTTTCAGTGCTGATTTGCAAAGCTTCATCCAGTATCTCTAGAGCCTTCTCAAACTCTCCCCTATTTACATAAATAAAGGACAATGAATTCAACACATTTACTTCCCATGTTTGATCCTCCAGGTCACGGAACATCTCAAGAGACTCATAATACAGCTTTTCGGTTCTTTCGTAATCCCTTTGTCTGGAAGCTGAGCTGGCCAACCGGTACTTACAAAATGCGATAATATTATTATCCTGAAGATCCTCAGCTTTCTGCAGTGCAATGCTAAATACACTATCAGACTTTGAATATTGATCTTTGATACTATAGATCAACCCAATATTGGACAGGCAATAAATCTCCTGAGTTGGGTAGTTTGTTTTACTTGCTTCCTCGATCGCCTTGTCGTAGTAGGTTTTGGATATATCGAACTTCTTATCCTGATAATAGGTGTCTGCAATATCATACATAGCATCAGAAGACATGGTATAATCTTCATGAGTTTGTGCTAGTTCAAAGCTTTGTTCATAGTAGCTGATTGCTTTTAGGTAGTCCTTGGCGTCTTTGTAAACGTCTCCTACTTCATTGAGAGTTTCTCCATATTTTGGATCTTCTAACTCCTTGTACAAATCCAGCACCCTATCATATGCTTCCAGGGACTTTTTAGGATTTCCATTTTCACTGTAAAGGTCTGCAAGTTTATCCCAGGAATTGGCAATTCGGCTTTTCTCTCCAAATGCCTCTGCAAGCGCAATTGTTTCAAGATGGTTCGAGATGGATTCATCCAGTTTCTTTAAAGACCATTGCGATTGTGCAATATTAGACAAAGACAATGCAGCCATTGAAGTATCTCCAAGCGCCATGTGTAATTCGTAGGATTCTCTGTAAACCGGTATCGCCTTTTCAAAGTCTTCTCCATAACCATTGTAGACATATGCCATATCAAAGGTGGCGTCTGCTTTCATGTCTGCATCTCCACGATCGATACGGTCTTGATGTATTTCTGCAGCTCTATCAAGGTCTCCTAGTTTAGCATAGGAATTAGCCAGGTATTCCAGATTCTCCAGCTCCTCGGCGAGATTACCGGTTGCAGCGTAAATTTTAGTTTGACGGTCAAATGCCAATAAAGCGGAATCATAAATTCCAATATCAAAATAGGAATCTCCTAAACCATACAAACTAAATGCAATATCCTCATACCGACTCTTTGTAGAGTCCTCCTCTAGTCTTGCAATCTTGATGACATCAGTTTTCTTGTAGTACTCGATTGCTTCTTCCCATTGGGATAAATTGTTGTATGCACTTCCTATGTTATTAAGCAACAGCGACAAGGCATACTTGTTATCGGTTTGATAAAATAGAGGTTCTCCCTTCTTATACCACTTAATAGTTTCTGCCAATTCATCTTTCACCGAATGAATCCGTGCTTTCTTAAAATACGCCCAACCCATCATGTCTGGGTCTTGGGTTCTCTCCGCTATCTTAATGATCTTGTCAGCCAGTTCATGTGCTTTTTCTGAGTCACCATTATTGGCGTAGGTCTTGGCGTCAGTACCCATATCTGAAATCACATCAGCATCCAGTCCAAACCCATACTTCTTAAATAGGGAATCATAATCAGCTTCTGTATTTAGACCTTCAAGCATCTCCATGTAGTCATCGCTTACCATCGGTGTGTTGTTGATCAACCAGGTCGCATATGTTTCTGTGATTTTCCAGGTTTTACCCATGTATTTACCTGGCCATGTGCTCACATATCTGATGAAGCTTTTAACATCTCTTGAAGTGGTATTTTGCATAGCGTTTAGCATGGTGCTACCTGCATAAATTCCTCCTTCTATGGGTATATCATCCAACGTCCCAACCAGATCCTTGCCAAGGGTTCTGATATCATTGGACATGTAGTCGAGAATATCTTCTTCAAAATATTCTGAATCATCAAAGAAAATTTCACCGAAATAGTAAATGATATCATTATTCTGATCAGTAAAAAACACGGCTCGATCTATCATTTCATAAAACAGCCCCTGATAGCCATCTTTCCCAGGAAGTTTTACGTGCATCATGTCACCATCATAAACCTGATAGACATATCCTGAATACAAAATATCCACAATTGCCACACATGAGGAATCCGTAACAGAAGTCACTTTTCCAGTAGCCAATGTTTGATTATTGTGATCCGGATAATCCGAATAATGCAAACCCCAAACCGAACATTCCTGCCCTTCATAAATGCCCAGATTAGTTCCATAATCAAGGTGAAGTCTTGCCTGGTTATTAGGTAATGAATCTACTGTACTGATGATCAAATAGAAATCTCTTTCCTCCGATTGAGCTATTATTTGAAATTGGTATAAGAAGCAAAAGGCTATTATAAATGCTAGGCGGCCTGTTTTCATAGCGTTATAGGTGATTTTCAAAAAAGTGAATCTGGTCGTTTGGCAGGAATTAATTTAATAAAAACTAATCGAATTAGACGACTGATAAAATAAAAATAAGGGTGATTGAAATATGAAATGTTGTACTGTAAATCATTCTAGAAACTAACCTATCCTAAAGTGAAGAAACTTATTTACGCACAGGCAGTATTTTCATTGGTCATTTTCGCTTATTCCTGCGAAAACAATGAAGGAGTCCCACACATGAAGGCAGATAACTCTGAAGACCTAGATGATCTTGCCGAATTCACAGAACAAATTCCAACTGATCAAAATGTATTTTATGTAGTAGAATGGGTGGCAAGCTTTATGAGCAATGGTCATTTGGTCTATGTATTTGATGTTGATGGTAATGTCTACCATACAAATGTAGAGTCTGGCTGGACCTACACTTTTGAGGATGATGTGATCCCTGCGGAAGATATGGATGCGGAGTTTGAATTGGTACAAGAGCATCAGGAAGGCACAATTGACATCATTGAATTACAGACATACAACATGTTAATTGAAGATGCTGCATTGGGAAACGTCTCTGAAAAAATAAGAAACCACTGGGATTGTGGTTCCATATATTACAGCGCATTTACTTATGATCATGTATCGGACAGCTATACCAGAGTGAGACTTAAAGAAAATGGAGACTTCCTAAGAGAAAATGATTCTCCGGAAGCACAAAGAATTTATCAATGGCTTGATGAAAAAACATTTCAGGTCATCGGAACATTTGACTAAAGCTATTTAAGAAGTTACCATCTGACTTACTGTGCTTTGACGAAATTTCTGCATGCAATCCAAATCACAAAAAGATATTATCGTCAAAGCACTTTTAATTTTCCCATTCTTTGAGTACCCAGAATGTTATATCTTACACTGAGATATGACCATTGAATCACTATTCCTTGAACTATTAATTTATAAACTTCCAATAGTTATTGTGATAGCAATAATGCCCTGGGTTACATATGGTATTTGCTTTCTAATTCCGGGCAGAAAAGAAGAGCCTTATGTATTAAGTGTTAACATTGCCGTATCTCTGATATTGTTGATTATCTGGATAGGATATCTTGTTTATGCCTTCAGCGGTGGTGGGTTTAGACAAATTATGCAGGAGGCTGATTTTATCCTTCTTCTATTGCCAATTTACCATCTGGTTGTATCCCTGTGGCTTTCGAAGATGAGGATTCCATTGGAGGATATTCCAGCGTACAGGTTTATGAAAGGTCTTGGAATGATGTCTCTTGCGTTTTGTGCATTAGTGTGGATAGCCTCTAAGATTAGAATTGTCTTTTTCTCCTTTCTTCCATTTTCGACATTTCTGTATATCGTTGGTGCGATTATCGCTTTTGGGTTTGTTGGATTGAGGATGGTAAAAGGAAAAAAGCGATAGAATATCCATCGCTTTTCAAAAGGTGCTACTCAAACTACTAACTAACTAATTTCTTTTCATGTAATTTCTGTGGACCCAATTCTTTTCCTGCTTATCAATTGTGTTGAATTCAAGGGTTCCATCATTGTTTTCTTTGGTCTTCATCTCTGTAGTGCCATTGATCTTCTTTTCACTTTCAGCAACGTTCGAATCGTTTACTGCCGCAATGAATTTTCTCACATCTTCTCTGGAAGCGTATTCAAAATCTTCTTCCTCATCAGTTGCAACAGTTTCAGTGGCAATAGATGATGAAATCTTAGTCCATAGATCATCAAACAGCTGTCTGTTATTGTAAATATCTACTCCATATATCTCACCATTAATTGCATAAGCAAAACCAATAGCATTGTCATTCTGTGCCACCAAATCCTTAATCTGCTTTTCTATATCGGTAGTCATAACTTTTACTTCTTCACTCTCTAATGTCAGCTGCAAACTTGATGCTGACTCATCTGAATAAACGTCTGCCGAGCTATCTGCAAAACCATCGTATTCTACCATATTTCCATTTAGCTCATCCTGCTGTTCTGCTACACTTTCCCAAACCTTACTCTGATTGTTATCATATCTGGCCGCCATTTTCAGCTTCTTAGATGACAGCATCTTAGAGTTGGAACCAAATTCTGATACTTCTTCTCCCCCTCTTTGTTGCCATCTCCCCTGTTCCACACAAAAACTTTGAAGTGGAATGTTCTTGGTGTTTGGAGGAATAATCACATCGTAAGCAATTGTCCTGTCTTGCTTTCCTCCTTTTACAATATCTCCGGAGTGTATAAATACATACTTGTCCGAATTATTGTCAATTGATAGTTCGTTTACAGATCCAGTTTCCTGTACCGTCACCAAATTCTTTTCCATTGCTTCTGTGAGTGTAGCGTATTCTTTATCCGACAATTCCTCATTTCCCTCAATCAAAAATACCTGCAAATGGCCTACTGCCACTGGTGGATTAATCTTATATTTCGATAGTTCCAATGAATCCGATCCCTGTTCCCACATGGAAGAATACGGAGGAGTATCAGCATCATTACTGAAGGCTTGAGAATTATAGTAGGATAATGAACCAGTTGCGATGAGCAACAATAAGTAGATACTAAGACTAAATTTTTTCATAACACATGCATTAAGTTGAAGTGAATCTTTATTTATAAAACGCTGATTCCCAAGAAAGCAACAACCACACTTAGGCACTCAACTTACCGACTTAGTGAATGCTACTTCTCACTTAGTAAGAGGATGCAGGAATGTTCAAATTCCATAAATTGCAGACATGAAAGACATCCACGGCAAGGCAATTCGTGATTACTATCAGAAAAAAGACAAGAGTCCACTGATCCTCCATAATAGTTATGATGAACCGGAAGACATGCCTGTGGAAGTTTTCTTTAGAGAGGAGCATGAGCTATCTACACTTGAGCATTTAGCTTTAATTGAATGCAAAGGAAAAGTGCTGGATATCGGGGCTGGTGCCGGGGCACATGCATTGATTTTGCAAGAAAGAGGATTTGATGTTTCTGCAATTGAAAACTCCTGGGGGTGTGTGGAAGTGATGCAACAATCCGGAGTTGAGAAAGTGTTTTATGAAGACTACAAGGTTCACACAGAAAAGTACGATACACTTCTTTTATTGATGAATGGAATTGGCATTGCCGGCAAACTGGATGGTGTTTCCAAGTTTCTGGAGAAGTGTAAAGAGTTATTAAATCCTGATGGACAAATTATGCTGGACTCCTCCGACATTTCATATCTCTACGATGAAGAAGGAGCAGAAAAACCAGAAGGCTATTTTGGCGAGATCAGGTATTGCTATGAGTACAAAGATGAGAAAGGAGATTGGTTCGATTGGCTGTATTTGGATCAGGAGAGTTTGACGGAAGAAGCGGCCAAAGTTAGGATGAAAGTAGAGATCCTAATGACTGATGAAAATGATCAATATCTGGCTTGTATCACTGCAAAGTAATTATTACCAATTTGTTAAACTTCCGATAAATCTGTGTATTCTGAATCATTGTCGATAGATTCTGCCTGAATTGATAAATGTGTGTTTTTCATGGAGTTACAGGAAGAAGAAAAGGATAATTGGGTAAAACATTTCTTTGCAGCGTTCAGGTACAGTGTCCAGGGATTTAAGAGTTGCTTCAGAACAGAAATGGCATTCCGTATGGAACTTGCAATGATTGCAGTTTTATTTCCATTAGCTTTTTTGATTGCACAATCTCTTGTAGAATTTCTTCTGTTGGTTGGTACACTCTTTATCCTGGTAATAGCTGAATTACTCAACACTGCCATTGAAAATGTAATCGACAAAACCATTCCGCAGCAAAGTAGCCGGGCAGGCATGGCAAAAGACCAGGGCTCTGCAGCAGTCTTTACCGCATTGACTTTTATTGGGGTGGTTTATATTAGTTTGATAGTTTATAATTGGGAAGCGATTATCAGAACTGTTTCTTCTTTGTTCTCTTGATATCCTCTTAATGAAGCAAATTGAAGGATGAAAATCCTCTCTCCAGTGGCTCGGTTGCACCGAGTGACAATTATTATTCCGGCCTATGGCCGTTTAGATAAATCTTCCAATACCAAATAAATAATCAAATTTAATGAAAAGGCCAGAGGCCTCACGGATATAGGTCATTCGGTGCAACCGAGCGACTGTTTGTGTGATTGTTTTTTTGTTATGCTATTGAGAATTGGACAATAATTTTCATGGTTTCAGTTAGTATGATACCTATCTACAGCAAAAAATGATTAAATACTTTCTAATTGCGGTACTTCTGAATAGTACCTTTCTCCATGGCCAAATCGGTAACTCCTATATCCACCGTAGCAAAGAGTGTATGGGAGGAATGTCTTGCAATGGCATGAGCAAGCTAACTATCACCTCGGATTCTTCTTTGATTGCCGTTAATTATGGGTGTACTGTCCCTAAAAGAAACTGGAAAAAGTTGGCCAAACAGAACCCTGAAAAATCATTGATGAAAATTGAACCCTTAGGGAAATTTCAGCTCATTACAGACATGGGGAACGACTCTGAATACCATGTTGCGTATATTGTGAAAATAAAGAGCAGAAAAATATTATTCTATCTAGAAGATGAGAACTCTGGAAAGTATCGGAGAGTTAGTAAGTACCGAATCTTCAAAGGTTAATTGCACATTCCATTTTAAACACTTGTCGAAATGAAAATCCTCCTACTAGGCACAACAGGCAGAACCGGCAAGCTAGCCTTACAAGAAGCTCTTAAAAAAGGATTTCAAGTTAATTGTCTGGCAAGGAATTCAGAGAGGATTGCTTCTGACAAGAACATCTCTGTATTTGAAGGAGATCCGACACAAAAATCGGATTTAGAAAAAGCTATTGAAGGTTGTGATGCTGTGATCAGTGTATTAAACATTTCAAGGACATCAGACTTTCCATGGGCGAGATTGAGAACTCCGGAGTTCTTTCTTTCGGATGCTGCAAAACTTCTGGTTGAGGTAATGACTGAAAAAGAGATCAACAGAATTACTGTTTGCTCTGCCTGGGGAGTTAACGAAACGAAAAAAGATATACCTGGATGGTTTAGATGGTTTATAAACAACAGTAATATTGGTGTAGCTTATAAGGATCATGAGAGGCAAGAGAAAATCCTCACCGAATCAAATCTTGATTGGACGATTGTGAGACCTGTTGGTCTTGGAAATTCGAAGAAGTCCACCGAAATAATACAATCATTCAATAACAATCCAAAGCCCGGTCTTTTAGTGAGCAGATTGAATGTTGCGAGATATCTAGTGGATAGCCTTGAAAGAACTGATTTGGTTCGTAGAAAGGTGGTGGTTTCATAAAATCCTTATCAATATTAAATTTGAACGATTTAGAAACTGAAGAACAGGAATTTTAGTAAGCAACGAATATTGGTTACAAACCTCAATACAATCTCAATGATAAGAACATTTGAAAAAATTAATTCCTGGATGGAGAAAATGGTAAGAACTGCAATTTTCAGTTTTACAGTAGGTGCTTTATTTGTCTTCGTAGTTTATGGTCTTGACTATTTAACCGGAGGCAAACTCTTACCAAAAGAGAAAATCATAAAATCTGGATACTTCTACCTCGAAACTTCAGGCTGCTTGCAACGTCCTCAACTTATAACTGATTTCCAAACATTCGAGTATTACTGCAATGAGTACAATGATTCCAACAATGTCCCCTCAGATGGAGTGCGACTGATAGCTTTTAGTAGTATTAGTGTAAATCCTTTTGATGAAGTACATATTCTTGAATTAGACACTACCGAAAATGAAATCATCTATGCCAAAGCTTACCAGCTTGTCGGTAAAAAGAAAAGAAAAGAGGAAGGTTACATTTTCTATGATTACTTCAGAACAGAACCCCCAAATTCCAACACGAAGTTCTGTACTCAATATCTTGATGCACCATGGAGTGGAAAAGGAAGTTCACCAGATCCAAGACATTCCAAATATTAATCCTCTTCAGTCGCTTGGTTTCACCGAGTGACAATGATCATTCCGGCCTCTGGCCGAATAGATAATTCATTCTAATCCAATCGAATTATCGAACTTGAAGAAAAGGCCAGAGGCCTCACCAAATAGAGGTCACTCGGTGAAACCGAGCGACTGTTCTTGCGAGATTTAGCCTAAAATAAAAAAAGGCCAACATCCTCAGACATTGACCTTCAATTTTATGTTTTAATATCCTATTCTATCATCACCTTCAAGCTAGCAACAGATTTGCCCTCTGAAGTAATCACCAGATTATAAATCCCTGTATAAAACTCACTCAAATAAAGAATCATAAGGTTATCCGGTCCACAAACTTTGGAGCTAATTGCCGGAACAAGTTTTCCAGAAAGATCAAACATTTTAAATTCCATGTCCTTTGAGGCATTCATCCCCTGTGGAACCAGAACTCTTACAATCTTATCAGATACTGGATTTGGATAGACTCTGTATGAGTTTCTTAATTCTTTAAGTCCAAGAACCTCTTCTTCTCCTTCTATCACCAGAAATTGTCCCATCATTCCGCCATCTTCATGAGGTAAAATATGGCAGTGATACATATAAGGAACTTCCGGGTCTGCAAAGTCTTCAAACTTTGTAATAAACCTTACCGTTTGGTTTCCTTCCACCAGCACTACATCTTTTAACCCTCTTTCGTTCATTGGAGGTGCTTGTCCATCTATATCAAGGATATAAAACTGAATATCATGAATATGAAATGGGTGAGCAATATTTGTCGTATTAGTTATTGTCCAAACTTCTATATCATCCAGGAAGACAGTCTCATTAATCACATTATCATCAAAAATGCCATCATTAAGAGAAAATGGATTTCCAGGTCCTCCGCCATCCATTGAAATTGTTCTGGTATTGTTGGCTTCAGATTCATCCCAAGGTTCGTGAGTAGCCAGATTCTGTGAGATTGAGGTAACAGCATTTCCAGTAGCAGCACCTACTCTAAATTCCATAAAAGAAACATCCTGACCATCCAGGCCATTCATTCCTCCGCCTCCACCTCCAACAGGTCCGCCAGGTATTCCTCCACCCAGCTCAGAAGCATAAGTTAACAACTCCAGATTCGATCCAATATCACCAGAAAAATCGACCACCAATTCTGCTCTTTCTCCGGAAGCAAGTCTTAACCTGTTCATTGAAACCGGACTCTCCAACAACCCACCATCAGAGCCTATTTGCATAAATTGTCTGTCGTCATTGAATCCCAGATATAGCACTCTTTCATTAGATCCATTCAATACTCTGAACCTAACCATTTGTCCTGGCACATCAAGATACGGTTCTAAAGTACCATTAACCATAAAGACATTGTCATCTCCTCTCTCATCCAGTTGATTATCATTATCGAAGCTTTTTGCCTGGACAATCAGTGGAAAATCATCTTCTCCATAAGTTCTGGGAAGAGTCAATGCACTTTCATCATCAGATCTGATAATGATCATACCTGCTGCTCCTTTGGTTACATGTCTGTTTGTTCTTTCATGTAAATGTGGATGGTACCAAAACGTGGTAGCCCTATCCAACACAGTAAAATCAGGGTTCCAGGTAGTGTTTGGAGCAATCACTGTATGCGGACCACCGTCATCCTCCGGTGATACGTGCATTCCATGCCAATGTACAGTAGTTTCTTCATTCAGGTTATTATCGACTTCAATGCTGATAAAATCACCTTTATTGAAAATTAGTGTAGGCCCAAGAAAGTTGCCATTGAAGCCAATGGTCTCAGTAGTCTGGCCATCATAAAATTGTTTTGTGGACTCATCGATAGTAAGACTAAATTCGGCACCAGTAAGAGTTGGGGGAATTAATAGCTCGTTATTAAACTGAGCAGTCGCCAATCCAGGTACTAACAGTAGTAAAATCCATCTCATCTTGATCGTTTTTAAAGATTAATAAATTAAACAGATTATCACCACCTACCTTGAATAGTAATGCTATAGTACCATTATTCTGGAAAAAATCAAAATATTTTCTACTAGCCATGGGTTTAATTCTACCAATCCTCATATGCATCACATGTAGGTCTCAGCCAGTTTATGCAATGCATCGAGCGGGCCTTGCAGTGCATCGAGCGGACCTTGCAATGCATCGAGTAGGCTTTGCAATGCATCGAGCAGGCTTTGCAATGCATCGAGCGGGCCTTGCAGTGCATCGAGCGGGCTTTGCAGTGCATCGAGCAGGCTTTGCAGTGCATCGAGCAGGCTTTGCAGTGCATCGAGCAGGCTTTGCAGTGCATCGAGGGGTTTATGCAGTCACTAGGTAGCTTATGCAGTCATGTAAGTGCTTTATGCAGTGATGTAAGACACTTATGCAGCGACGTAAGATGTCTATGCAACGATGTAAGCTGAATATGCAGCCATGTAAGAGGTTATTGCAGTGGTGCGAGGTGTTTGCGCAATGTGGTTAGCATAAATTTCGGAGTATTCAGTGTAGTTTTCTGTGCATTGTGTGATCAGAATAAAAAAAGGTCAAACTCTACGGAATTTGACCTTACGTATTTATGTTATTTAATCTCTATTCATTCCTCAAGTTTTCTGCTGGATTCACTCTTGTGGCTTTCAATGCCTGACCAGATACTGTAATGGCTATCGTAATGAATGTCACCAATACTGAAATAACAAATGGAGCAGCACCTATATCCTTTGGATCACCATAGATGGAATTTAGCAGTTGTTTAATAGAAAAATAGCCTGCCGGAGCTCCAATACAGAAGCTAATCATCACAATCCATGCATATTGCTTACTTGCAACCTTGACAATACTTGCAGCAGTTGCTCCCAGTACCTTTCTTACACTAAACTCCTTCAGTCGCTTTTGAATGTTAAAAGACATCAATCCAAATAATCCAAGACTTGCAAGTAGCACTGCCATTATTGAAATAGCTAACATCAATGTGATATTAGCATTATTCTCAGTCTTAAAAGAATTGAAAACATCCTCCTGATAAACCCTGTCATACGGATCATAAGGAGCAACTGAAGCCCAGGTTTCCGCCAGATACTCATCCATTTTCTGAGCATTTTCTTTAGTCGTTTTCGCAACAAAATAATTGTACTGCTTTGGCTTCCCAACAAAGAACATAGTCGCCCTAACCGGATCATAAAATCCTTCAGAAATAAAGTCTTCAACAACACCGATTACAGTTCTATTGATGCTATCATAAGAGAATTGTTGATTCAAAGGATCATCCCATCCCATCTTTTCTACAAACTTTTGATTCACAACAACAGGCTGAGATTGATCAGTACCTTTTTCAATATCGAAATAATCACCTGCAGCCTTTCGAATATTCATAGTCGACAGGTAACCCGGCTCTACTCTGTACATAATTGATCGGAAAGAGGTACCATCAACTAATTCAACATTAGTCAACCCGTCAAACCTTCCAACCTGTCCATATGATCCAGAATAAGAAATAATATCCGAATTCCTGGACGCTGCATCTCGAAGGCCATTGTATTGTTCTTCGTTTGAAATTGCGATTGAAATTATTCCATCCTTATCGTATCCCCAATCTCTTTCTGCTTGATAAAAGGCATTATCGGTAAAGACAAAACATCCAACAATTGTGGTGAAGGCGAAGAACATTTGGAATCCTAATAACACCTTACTGAATATGTTCTTTCTTCCAAACTTTTGATTGCCCTTGAATATATAAACAGGCTGAAATCTTGAGATGTAAAATGCCGGATATGAACCTGATATTAATCCAATCAACAATAACATGCCACCAAAGAATGCCACGGCTGTTGTCAATGATGAAAATTCGAATGGTATAGTGATTGGGATCATCATATTGAAGCCCGGCATGAAAAAGTAATAGGAAAGAAATACTCCTACTATCAATGCCAGAAATACCATGATCATATTTTCCAACAAGAACTGTTTGATAATTTGAGCTCTCACACCGCCCATTACCTTTCTTAAGGCTATTTCCTTTAGTCTTTTAGTGGCTGAGGTAACAGCGATATTCATATAGTTGAAGCAAGCAAGAATTAGTAGCAGCCCGGAGATCACGCCCATTCCAATCCTACCTGCCGGATGGCCACCTGCAGCAATATCACTACTGATTTCATGATTTCTTAATGAAAGACCTTCCAGGCTATACATATCAAATGAAAGTACGGTCCATTTGGAATCCGCTTCGTTTTGTTTCTCCTGAGAGGATACCAATAAATCGTGTAATTCTCTTGGGTTACGTCCATCTTGCATTGTAATGAAAGTAGCATCAGTAAAATCTCCCCAATCGAAAGTTCTGTCTTTCACCTGGTCATAATAATGATCCATAGGAATCAGACAATTCAATTTGAAACTGGCATTGTTGGGATACTTACCTAAAACGCCTCCAATGACCATTGAAACCACCTTACCATTACCAAACTTCACAGACATCTGCTCACCTATTGGATCATTCTTACCAAAGAATCTTTCCGCCATATTGTGGCTGATAACCATTTGTTCTTTCTTGTAAAGAGCCTTTTCATCACCTCTCCTGATTGGGAAATCAAACACTTCCAGATAAGATGGATCCACAAAAGCGATATTCTCTTTAAAGACATCCTCAGCAAATCTTATATTGGCTGAAGAAAATTCAATACGAGTGTATTCTTTCACAGCAGAGTGACCATCCTTGAGATTTTCTCCTAACAGTATTGGTGAATCACCCCAGGTGATCTGTCCATTATCAGACTTCACCTTGCTCACAACCTGATAAATATTGTTTCTGTTGGTGTGAAAAGAATCCATATTCAACTGCATATCGATGAATATGAACATTGTAATAGCTACCGCAATGGCCATGGATAGCCCCACGATATTGATAGTAGCAATGGACCAATTCTTGACCATGCTCCTAAGACTGATTTTTAAGTAGTTCTTAAACATTCCTGTACTTCTAAATTTTGAGTTTGACCGTTTTATATTAGACCATCTGAAAAATCTAAGGACATCCCAGATGTATTTGAGATTTGCTTTGGATATACCTTCCTCATCCACCCTTCTGAAGTACAATTCATGGGCGTCACCCTGTATTTCCTCCAGGAAACGAGGGTTGCAGTACCAGCTCAAAAACCGGTCTGCCCACTTCGGTGGATGAGCAGTATTCATATTGAGAATTTAAATGCTAAATCGGGAATGCGGTTATACAACTTACTTCTTACTTCCATTGACTCAACTACTGCCTTTTTACCAATCATTGTAAGCTTAAAATACCTTTTTCTTCTACCTCCCCTTTCCGAAGTTGCACCACGCATTTCGGATTCCAGGTAGTTTTTCTCCTCCAATCTTCTTAGCACCGCATGTACCGCACTGATATTTACATTTCGGCTTGTTTCCTTGTTGATCTCATCCATGATAGCAACACCATAGGCCTCATTGGCCAGTGAGCCCACTGTGAGCAACAACAATTCCTCAAATTCTCCTAAATAAGATCCTTTCATGAGTTTTAATTTCTTCTACAAACGTACAACAAATATATTAGTTGTAGTTTTGTAGAAGAAACTTTTAACTGAGTTTTTCACAATCGTTTCGACCAAACTATTTGTAAATAGGACTATTGATCGAAGAATTACGACTATTCATATAATAAGCAACGATAAAGTGCCGAATTTCCAGTAAATTCATTGATTATATGCGAGGTATGTGGCGCCAGAGAACCTTGCAACTAGTTACGACACATTTAGATCTAAGACTCAGTGAGCAAAAATTTACTAGAAAAGCAGATTGAAAAAATCAGGGAGACTTACCCGGAGAGTGAATTTCTGGAGCGGCTTTTCGCACAAATCAACGACAGCTATGAGGACTTTGAGAAAGTCCAGAAATTAAAAGACAGGTCCATCCGGATGATGTCTCAGGAGATGCTCGATCTCTACAAAACTGCCCAAAAGAAAAACGAAGCTTTCATAGCCACTATCCTTGGTACAATTGTAGATGGAATCATTACTTGTGATACCTACGGAAGAATTGTTGCTGTCAATAGTTCTGCCGAGCACATTTTAGGAAGAAAAGAAAAGAATCTGCTTGAAAATGACATGAGTAACGTTTTGGCGGATTTTGATTCATTCAATGAGTTTATTGAGCAATACGACAAAGTTGAAGATCAAAATGAAATTGAGGTTTTTCTATCAGGTAAAAAACAACCTCGAATCCCTTGCGAGATTTCTGTATCCAAGTTTGAAATTGATGAAGTTTCTTACATTGTGATCTTCAGAGACATTACTGAGAGAAAGAAACAGGAAGCAGCGATAATTGAAGAAAAGGAAAAAGCAGAGAAGGCTTCTCAAGCAAAGGCTGAATTCCTTTCTACTATGAGTCACGAGATCAGGACTCCTATGAATTCTATTGTTGGGATTACTAATATTCTGATTGGAGATGAAACGGACCCAGAAAAGCTAAAACTACTCGATACACTGAAGTTTTCAAGTGAGCATCTGTTGGTTTTAATCAACGATATTCTGGATTTCAGCAAGATAGAAGCCGGTAAGGTAGAGTTTGAAAATATTGATTTCAACCTTAAGAGAACGGTAAGGAATATCGTTGAGGCTTGCAAATTCAAAGGAGACGAGAAAAATATTGAAGTGAAATTTGATTGGGATGAAAAACTATCCAATCATGTAAAAGGAGACCCTAGCAGACTAGCGCAAATATTGACCAATCTAATTGGTAATGCTGTTAAGTTTACTGAAAAAGGATCAGTGACGACCAAGGTCACTCTTTTGGAGGAGAAGGAAGTCTCCAATGTTATCCGATTTGAGGTAATTGATACCGGTATTGGAATCCAGAAGGAAAAGCAGTCTATGATATTTGAATCTTTCTCCCAAACTGATTCTTACACGACCAGAAAATACGGAGGTACTGGATTAGGTCTGGCCATTACTAAAAGACTGATTGAGCTTCAACACAGCAAAGTCCAGCTTGAATCCGAGTATGGCAAAGGATCCAATTTCTTCTTTGATCTGGAGATGGACAAGTCCCTTGAGAAGACTAATGAACAAGAAGAGCGAGGTGTAGATCCTTCATTATTAGACGAAAAACAATTAGCTGGGTTGAGTATTCTATTGGTTGAAGACAATCCATTAAATCAATTTGTAGCCAATAAATTCCTTGATAAATGGAAGTGCGATGTGGAAGTTGCTGAAAATGGATTTCAGGCAATCGAGCAAATTGAAAAGAAGGAATTTGATATTGTATTGATGGACCTTCAGATGCCAGAAAAGAATGGCTTTGAAGCCACTGCAGAAATCCGATCATCCGGACAAGCATATAAAGATATTCCAATCATTGCTTTGACAGCCTCCGCCTTTATGGAGGAGAAGAACAGAGCCCTGGAAGCAGGTATGAATGATTTCATTAGTAAGCCATTTAACCCTAAGGAGCTTCATGAGAAAATCTCAAAGAATATTATAGTAAATTAATATAAATGATGCACCCTATTATGTTTAGTGGGGTGGACAACCTGCTATACAGATGTCTTCAATTCAAGAGGAAAAATCAGGTTTA
>JANSWY010000019.1 GCA_024743255.1 bacterium
ACATCTTTTTCAGTAATGATTACAAGGCTGAGTTTGACCATATTTTCAATAAAAAGAGCATTTATCACGACCCTACGGTATACATTAACATCACTTCAAAATTCAACAAATCAGATGCTCCCGAAGGTGCTGAGAATTGGTTCACCATGATTAATGTTCCTAATAATTCAGGACAAGATTGGGACAAGCTGATTGAAGAAGCTAAGAGAAATATTATTTCGAAGTTATCGAGAATGTTAGATGTAGAACTATCGGATCTGATTGCTACAGAGGAAATTTTGGACCCAAGAACCATTGAGAGCAAAACCAGTTCTTCTCAGGGTGCATTGTACGGAAACAGTTCCAATAACAAGTATGCTGCTTTTCTTAGACATTCCAACTTCTCCTCAAAAATTAAGAATCTATATTTCTGCGGTGGAAGCGTCCATCCTGGTGGAGGAATTCCTTTAGCAATATCTTCTGCTAAATTGGTGGCTGATTTACTGCCAGAGATGCAGTAGTGGTGTCCTGCTCAATCGGATATAATTCCTGATACGTTTGATAGATATCAAATATGGTTTGAACATAATCAACCGGTTCAATACCGCGGCAATAACCAAACTCAACAACAGGATCATTGTAATATTTGGAGTCAGATTTTTTAAGTAAGTACTCAGAAACTACTTCCCATTTAGAGGCATCACCGCCATGTTTTTGAGCGAGCTTATATGCATCCATTACATGTCCCTGACCAATATTGTAGGACGCCAGAATAAATTTTTTTCTTTCTGTTTCATCCCAAATTATTTCATCCCATAATTTCTCAAGCCAGATCAAATGTTTCATTCCTCCTCTAATACTCTGCTCTGGATCAGTCAATTTCTGTACACCATATTGTTTGGCTGTAGCTGGCATGAGTTGCATTAATCCAATTGCTCCTGCCCAGGATTTTGCTTTGGGGTCAAAATTTGATTCTTTAAACATCTGTGCTGCTAGCAGCTGCCAGTCCCAGCCTATGACATCTGCTGCTTCTTTTATCATCTCATCATATGGAGAAATCTTATCTCCACCCATTGAGAAGTAATCACTTTTCTTTCTCTGTAAACTGGCCTTTTGATTCCTGTAATACTTGTTATAAAGTACATAGTAATCAGCACTTTTCTTCATACTTGAAATCCAGGCATTAAGTGTATCCTGTAATGAAGGAGCATTTAGCCTAACACCCCAGGCAATTTGTTGAGGAAAACTAATTGGAGTTTTGACATCCAATATTGGATAATATGTCTTATTCACCATAGCAACATCCTCTTCTGCAACAGTGTAATCAATTTCTTTTAGCGCCACTTTCCTGATAAGTGTCTCAGTTTCTACATCTGGAAAATCTTCAATTATCAATATATCTCCCCCGATTTCTTCAGATAAGTTCTCCAATCTTGGAACGTGAGATGTACTATTTCTAACATACACCTCTTTCCCAATCAATTCAACTGGATTTCTAATTAGAGTCTTTTCTATTTCATGCACCTTCATGTCTCTCCAGTTAGAAGGTTTTCTCTGCACCAAAACCAAACGGACTAAATAGTGATAATCGGTAAATCGAATGATTTGCTTTCGTTCTTTTGTTACGGTAAGGTTGTAAGCCAAAATGTCTCCTCTACCATCATCGAGCTTTTTGAAAGCCAAATCAATATCAGTGGTAACATCAATTCTTAACTCCAAATCATGTTCTTTGGCAAACCTTGACAGCAGCTCATAATCATACCCCATCGGCCTACCTTTATAAACAAACATTCCAGTTGAGCTATTATCTACAATCGCTGTGATATAGCCTCTTTTTTTTATGGCATCAAAGTCTAATGTAATGGGATCCGTTTGCTCCGGAGTTGTAGTAGCGTTGTTATCTCTGCTCCCACTTCCCTGTTGGGAACAAGAAGCAAACAATACAAGTGCTAACAGCAGCGATATATGTGTGCGTTTTATCAAATAATGAATAGTAGATCCATCTATTAAAATGCATCAAAAATAATGAAATGTCAAGATTTTGATGTTGAATGAGAATTTAGATAGCGCGATCAAGAAAAGACTCAATTCCTGACAATAACGCTTCAGGTTCTTCAAACATTCCCATGTGACCAGTATTTTCCAATTCGATGTAATCACAATTATTTGCGATTCCCTTCATTCTACGGCTATTCTCAATTGGAACAGCCCCATCTTTCACACCAGCAACAACAAGTTTTGGCTTCTCTGATTTCAGTAAATCCGAACTGTCAGGCCTGTCTCTCATTGCCTTGGCATAAGCAATTATTGACTCACCCTTAATCTGCTTCCCTTCTTGCTGCAAGTCGCCAATCACCTCCTCTATTTGCTGATAAAATAAATTCTGATAAAAATTCTGCAGAAACAATCCAGGCCCTTTTTCGCTGACAATTTTCACGACCTGATTTCTACCGGCCTTCTTTTCTTCATTATCTTCAAAGGCCGTTGAATGAATCAACCCAAATCCTTTTACACATTTAGGGTAAAGTTTTTCCATCGCCAGAGCAATGTAGCCCCCGAGTGAATGACCCAATACTATAAATTCAGATACTCCTAATTTAGAAATTAGATCATTCAATGATACCGCAATGTCTTCAAGATTAAAGTCCGAGATCAGATTGCTTTTGCCGAACCCAGGCAAATCCGGTATTATTAGCCTGTACTTAGTTGACAGACTTTCTTCAACATTTTTCCAGACGCTTCCCGTTTCACAATAACCGTGAAGCAATAGCAATGGAAAACCGGTACCTTTTTCGTAGTAGTGCAAGGTTACTCAGCAGTTGTTGGAACTGCATGTAGCATTTTAATCACACTGTTGTAAATCCCTTCTGGTCCGAAATTGCATTCATCATGAAGTTGTCTTTGTTCTCCATGTTCAATTACATCATCAGGAATTCCTAGTCTTGTAACCTGTGAGGTATATTGATTATCGGCCATAAATTCCAAAACAGCACTTCCAAATCCACCCTTAAGACATCCGTCCTCAACAGTAATAACCTTTTTATATTTCTTAAATACTTTATGAAGAAGTTTCTCATCAAGAGGCTTAACAAATCTCATATCATAAAGCCCAACATTAATTCCTTCTTCCTCAAGTTTCTCTGCTACCGCAACACCGTAGTTACCAATGTGACCGATAGTTAAGATTGCCAGCTCATCCCCTTCTCTTAAAGTTCTTCCAGTTCCGATTTCAATTTCCTGCATCTGTGTTTTCCACTCTGGCATCACTCCCTGGCCTCTTGGGTATCTAATTGTAAATGCCCCTTCTCCACCTGGAAGCTGAGCAGTATACATTAGATTTCTTAGTTCTTCTTCATTCATTGGAGCAGAGACGATCATATTTGGAATACATCTCATGTAAGCAATATCATACGCTCCATGGTGAGTTGGACCATCAGCACCAGCAAAACCTGCTCTATCCAGACAAAGAACAACTCTTAAATTCTGGAGACAAATATCATGAATCACCTGATCATAGGCTCTTTGCATGAATGTTGAGTAGATATTGCAGTAAGGAACCATCCCCTGAGTTGCCAGACCTGCAGAAAATGTAACCGCATGCTGCTCAGCAATACCTACATCAAATGCTCTTTCTGGCATTGCTTTCATCATGATATTCATTGATGAACCAGAAGGCATTGCTGGGGTAACCCCCATTATTTTTTCATTTTCTTCTGCAAGCTCAACCAGTGTATTACCAAATACATCCTGGTACTTTGGTGGTTGAGGTTGATCGAATACTTTTTTCTTAATTTCTCCTGTGATCTTGTCAAACTTACCTGGTGCGTGCCATTTAGTTTGATCCTTCTCTGCTAAAGCATATCCTTTTCCTTTTACGGTAACACAATGAAGAATTTTTGGCCCAGGAATGTCTTTCAAATCAGAAAGGACATCAACCAGGTGATTAACATCATGACCGTCAACTGGCCCAAAATATCTTAAGTTAAGAGATTCAAATAAGTTGCTTTGTTTCAATAAGAAAGACTTCACACTATTCTCCAGTTTAGCAACAATTTCTCTGGCATTCGGTCCGAACTTGCTGATTTTACCAAGAATGTTCCACACCTCATCTCTTACTTTATTATAAGCGTGAGATGTAGTGATATCAGTAAGATAATCTTTCAGAGCACCAACATTTGGATCAATTGACATGCAGTTATCATTCAATATGATCAAAAGGTTTGAATTAGATACTCCCGCATGATTCATAGCTTCAAAGGCCATTCCTCCGGTCATTGAACCATCTCCAATAACTGCTATATGATGTCTGTCTGATTCGTTTTTGTACTGGGATGCAACTGCCATACCAAGTGCGGCTGAAATAGAAGTGCTGGAGTGGCCTACTCCAAACGTATCATATTCACTCTCTTTCCTTTTCGGGAAACCTGAGAGCCCCTTATACATTCTATTAGTATGAAAATTATCTCTTCTGCCAGTTAGTATTTTATGCCCATAAGCCTGATGCCCAACATCCCACACCAATTGATCATGCGGAGTATTAAATACATAGTGCAGAGCTGTGGTTAATTCCACTACTCCAAGACTAGCTCCAAAGTGACCTCCGTATACGGAAACTACATCAACGATATACTGACGTAGATCTTCTGCAACTTTAGCAAGTTCTTTAGGATCAACTTTCTTTAAATCTTCTGGAGAATTAATGTTTTGTAGATACTGTCCTGGTTCAATGAGCATAAGCTAAAAAATCTAATGTTGTAAGGTAAAACTCAGAAATCAATTTTTTGTTTCCTCAATCGATTTTTTCATTTTCCCACAAATTTCGATTTGCAAATCTACTATTTTTTTAAAATGCATTACATATTCTTTCAATACTAATATCTTTGAGGTTCTCTGAATTAAGTTTCAACTAAATATCCCGGGAATTTGAGTTTTGAAATAAAGCTTCCACTGTTTGAGGGTCCTTTTGACCTGCTTCTCTTTTTTATTGAAAGAGACGAATTGGATATTTATGATATTCCTATCTCAAAAATCACAGATGATTTCCTTCAATATATTGACAATATGGAGGAATTAAATGTTGAGATTGCCAGTGAATTTATTCTTGTTGCAGCAACATTAATGAGAATAAAAGCTAAAATGCTACTTCCCAGACCAGTTCTGGACGAAGAAGGTAATGAAATTGACCCTAGGGAAGAATTAGTTAAACACCTTCTAGAATATAAGCGGTACAAATCCGTCATAAAAGAGCTTACTGAGCTGGAAGTAAAGAGACTGGATCAGGAAAAAAGAGGAAACCTTGAGAAAGAAATCAGGGCTCTTTCTGAAAGTGTCAATGTTGAGTCAGAATTACAGAATATCGATTTATTCAAATTGATGAATGTTTTTCAGAAAGTTTTGCAGCGATATGAGTATGAAAAAAACAAACCAATTCATAAGGTTGTTCAATATCCATATTCCATTGGTGGGCAAAAAGAGTTTGTTTTAGAAAAACTGATGAACAAGGACAGGTTGGCTTTCACAGAGTTAATTGATGAGAAACCAGAGAAAATTTTAGCGATCTACAATTTCCTGGCAATTCTTGAACTTCTACAATTAAAAATGATCACGCTTCATTTGGGAGAAGGGTTCAATAATTTTTGGATTGAAAAAATAGAGGGAGAGTTAGTTAATGGATAATCGAACGCAGAAAGCTCTAAGTGTCCTTAATCCAAACAAAGCCTGGATTCCAGTCCTGATAGGTTTAGCAATTGTTTTCTTCCTTATTTATTCAGATCCCAACGTAACTTTAGATCAGCTAAAGCTTGTCTTTAAGGCGAGTTTTCCGATTTTGTTAGTGGGTGTATTGGTGTTGCTAGCACGGGACATTGGTTATGTGTACAGAATCAGAACCTTAACCAATAAAGACCTTACCTGGAAGAACAGCCTGATAGTTGTCATTCTGTGGGAGTTTGCATCGGCGGTAACTCCATCAGTCGTGGGTGGTACAGCTGTGGCGATTTTCATTCTACTAAAGGAAAAAATCTCACTGGGAAGGGCTATTGCTTATGTTACGCTAACAGCCATATTGGATAACATGTATTTTGTGGTTGCAGCTCCAATTGTTTTATTCTTTTCCGGAATTGACAAGATTTTCCCAAGTGGCTTTGCTTCTACTTTCTTTTGGATCAGCTACTCCCTGATTTTGGTATATACCTTAACAATGATATATGCTGTATACTTTCAGCCAAGAGCATTTAAGTGGATTTTATACAAACTGACAGCCATTAAGTTTTTGAAAAAGTGGCGAAATGAGGCCTTAATTCAAGGTGATGAAATAATCCTTGCTTCAAGAGAACTCAAGGGAAAGAAATTTCCATATTGGTTTAGAATCATTGGAGCCACAGTATTTATCTGGACTGCCAGATATCTTTTATTGAACACATTGATTTCAGCATTTATTGTTCCCGACTTTTTTGAGCACATTGCGATATTCTCTCGCCAGATCATCATGTGGATTATTATGCTGATTTCTCCTACCCCTGGTGCTGCAGGAATTGCGGAGGTTTCATTTAAGAATTTCTTTGAAGATTCTTTAGGCGAAGTTAACCTGGCTATTAATCTTCTATGGAGATTTTTCACTTACTACTTTTACATCTGTTTGGGAATTTTCGTATTACCTAAATGGATTAGTAGACGATTCAAAGCAAAAAAAAATAGCTCCACAAACATGGAGCTACCTAAAAATTCTAATGTCGTAACTGAGGTTTAAACTCTCTCGAATTGAGAAAAGTAGAAAGAACCTTCAATCTCAGCATTCTCATCTGAATCTGATCCGTGAACAGCGTTTGCTTCAATTGATGTTGCGAATATTTTTCTGATAGTACCTTCCGCAGCGTCAGCAGGATTAGTAGCACCAATTAATTTTCTAAAATCTTCTACAGCATTATCTTTTTCAAGAATTGCCGCGATGATTGGTCCTGAAGACATGTAGTTTACAAGATCATTGTAAAAAGGTCTTTCCTTGTGAACAGCATAGAATGCACCTGCTTTCTCAGCAGTTAATTTTGTAAGCTTCATTGCTTTGATTGCGAATCCTGCTTCTTCAATCATCTTTAATATTGCACCAGAATTACCTGCTCCGTAAGCATCTGGTTTGATCATGGTGAAAGTTCTGTTGCCAGCCATAATAATAATATGAGTTGTGAATTAATATTTACGGCCGCAAATGTAAGTGATTATTAGCTGTAATAAAACAGTTGCGTTCATGTACTTTGATGATGATTCCTTTTGTTTTAAATCTATTTATTCAGAGTTTTGCGAATTATTTTCAATCAAGAGTGCACCTTGATGCAAAACCTGGATACATTCAAGGCTTTATTAGCCGAACCTAAGAAAATAGTTATTACCACCCACCAGAACCCCGATGCAGATGCTCTAGGTTCTTCTTTGGGTCTATATAATTACCTCATCAAATATAACCATGAGGTACAGGTGATAACTCCTACAGACTACCCAGACTTCCTTTTTTGGATGAAAGGAAATGATGATGTTATCGCTTACAATGAGCAATTACATGATTCTATAGCCGAGACGGTGGATAAAGCAGACTTAATTTTCTGCCTTGATTTCTCCAGCCTAAATCGGATCAACGAACTTGGAGTATTAGTGGGTCAATCAAACGCAAAAAAGGTGCTTATTGATCACCACCTGGATCCGGAAGATTTTGCGGAATTTGTGCTTTGGTCCACTCAGGCCGCTGCTACAGCGGAGTTAATCTACGATCTTATTGAGCTGCTCGACGATCTTGATAGTATAGATCAGGATATTGCAGAATGCCTTTATGCGGGAATAATGACTGACACTGGATCATTCAAGCATCCGTCTACTACTGCAAAAGTTCATACCATAGTTGCACAACTTATTGCTCATGGTGCTCAGGTAAGTAAAGTCAGCAAACTTATTTATGATAATAATAGTGTGAACCGTCTCAAGTTTATTGGGTTCGCACTTTCTGAAAGACTTTATGTTCTCGAAAATATAAATGTTGCCTATATACTTCTAAGCAATGAAGATATGGCCAGGTTCAATCTGAAATCGGGAGATACTGAAGGACTGGTTAATTATGCCTTATCAATCAAGGGAATAAAGATGGCTGCTATCATTATGGATAAAGGAGATCTGGTTAAGATGTCTTTCAGATCAGTTGGAGAATTCTCTGTGAACGAATTTGCCCAAAACAACTTCAATGGAGGAGGACATAAAAACGCAGCAGGTGGTGCTTCAAAAATGACATTAAAGGAAACTGAAGATAAATTCTTAAACGAAATCCAAAAACATAAAAACCAACTAATTCATGAAAATTAGCATTAACCAATTTATTAACAGAGTTTTCGCTATTGCAATTGTTGCTGCCGCCGTGGGATGTAGCAACCCAAATGTAGTTGAAACCCCGAGTGGTTTGGAAGTTGAATTTCTTCGAAAAGCAAATGGTGACAAATTTGAAGTTGGTGATGAATTAGAAGTTAATCTGGTTTATGTAACAGAAGACGGAAGGAAGTTATTCGATACCGATGAAAGAGGTGGTTCTGTCAAAATCCGAATGACCGATCAAGATAAAGGTCTTTTCCACGAAATGATTCAAACCCTAACTGTGGGTGATTCTGCAACTTGTGAAATTGTGGTTGAGAATTTATACGAAGAAACTTTTGGCAGACCGGTTCCTGACACCATTAAAAGAGGCACCATGTTGAAATTCAATATAGGTATTAAAAGTGCATTGAATTTAAATGAGATTATAGAAGCTCAAAAGAAAGTAGATGCCGTAATAATTGATGACTACCTGGAAAGAAATAACATTCAGGCTCAAAAAGATAAAACAGGACTGAGATATGTTGTTACTAAAGAAGGTACTGGTGAAAAACCAAATATAGGTGACAGTCTCGTGGTACATTACTCCGGCAGAATTCTGGAAACAGGCAAACAATTTGACTCTTCATTAGAAAAAGGGAAACCATTTGAATTTGTAGTGGGAAGAGGCGTAATTGAAGGATGGAGCAGAGGATTTACTTTACTGAATGAGGGTTCAAAGGCGACATTATATATTCCTAGTGGCATGGGTTACGGACCAATGGGGTATCCAAGGTTGATTCCACGCAATGCAGTACTTATTTTTGACGTTGAGTTTATAGAAATAAAAAAGTAATTCAAATAAGATAATAGTGATGAAGACAAAGCTTTTTCTTTTGATTGTGGGGATATCTGGATTATTTATTTCAGGTTGTGAAGATCCAAACATTGTAGTAACCGAGGATCCAATAGTACAGTACCTGGAAGATATTGATTTAATTAATGATTACTTAGCAGAAAAAGGTTACACCTATGATGACACCACAAATGCTGGTGTAAGGGTAGTTGTTCTTGATGAGGGGACAGGAACCCCGGTTGAGGAAAACGCAATTCTAAGATTTGATTATACCACCAGACTCCTATTCATAGATTCATTAGGGAATCTATCGGACACTACTCACCTGGCTTCAACTATGCAAGATGTTGCAGATGAGCACGGGCTAAATCCGGATGATCCTATCAACTATACTTACTCTTCAAATGGATGGACTTTGCTTAGCATTGTTACAGGGGTAGAATATATCGCTGGCTTCAGAGAAGGTGTAACAAGCATAATGGGATTGATTAATGAGGATGGGTACGGGGAGATTGTAATTCCTTCTGCAAGTGCATATGGCATAGCTGGAAACAGTAGTGTTAATCCAAACACGGTTCTAATTTTCGAGATATATCTTCGAGATGTAAGACTATGACGATTTGTTTCGCTACCAATAATGCAAACAAACTTCGGGAAGCCAAAAAACTTCTTCAGGGTCATTTTGAGGTTGTGGGTTTAAAGGATATTGGCTGCACTGAAGATATTCCAGAAACATCAGATACAATTGAGGGAAATTCCCTTTTGAAAGCGAACTACGTTTTCGAAAAGTATAACATCCCTTGCTTTGCTGATGATACAGGGTTGGAGGTAGATTCTTTAAATGGCGAGCCTGGAGTATATTCTGCCAGATACGCTGGAGGGCATCACAATAACGAAGCAAACATGTCGAAGCTTCTAAGAAACCTTGCTCCATTCGATGATAGAAGCGCACAGTTCAAAACAGTGATTACATACAAATCTGGAAGTGTAACCAGTCAGTTTGAAGGTATCGTTAAAGGAAAAATTGAAGAATCAGCATCGGGTACCCAGGGATTCGGATATGATCCAATTTTTACCCCTTCAGGATATGAAAGAACCTTTGCTGAAATGACTTCAGAAGAAAAAAATGCAATTTCTCATAGGGGCATTGCTCTAAATAAACTAATTTCTTATCTCAAAAGCCTAAATAATTAAGTCCTGTGCAAAAACCATTTTTCATCGGAATTACTGGAGGAAGTGGGTCCGGTAAAACTCATTTCCTGAATATGTTACTAGACGCATTTGACCCTTCTGAAATATGCGTTATCAGTCAGGACAACTATTATTTTCCCATTGAGGAACAGCAAAAAGACCAAAAAGGAATTGAAAATTTTGACAGACCAGAGTCCATTGATTCCAAAAGGTTTGCGAGAGATATCGAAGCGTTAAGGGAAGGCAAAACAGTGGAATTGGTAGAATACTTATTCAATAACAACGCAAAGACACCTAAGACATTTGTCCTTAAACCAGCTCCAATCATAATCATTGAAGGAATCTTTACTCTTTATTTTGAAGAAGTAGCACAATACATGGACTTGAAAGTCTTTATTGACACTAAAGACATTCTCATGCTTAAAAGAAGGATCATGAGAGATGCTGAGGAAAGAGGATACGATTTGGCTGATGTGCTCTACCGATATGAGTATCATGTTGAGCCTGCTTTTGAAAAATATATCAGACCATATAAATTCAGAGCTGATCTCATAATTCCTAACAACCACAATCATTCATTTGATAATGCACTGGAAGTGGTCAAGAACTTCCTGAAAACCAAGCTTTAACGAAATAGCAAAAGATACTAAAATACTGGTTGTCTTTTAAAATCGATTTTTCTACATTTGTGTCCGCTAAATGAACAGCAAGACAAACATATCAGGCAAGAACAGACTTCTGGTAATCCTTTTAGGGTTTACGGTAGCACTGTTTACATTGGCTTCTGGCTATGTGAAAACTGATATTGCTGAGGAGAAAGAGACTAAAGAGGTAGCTCAAACCTCTGACAAGAAATCTCCTGAATCACAAGCAACACTTTCCGTTTTTGATGCGATTCCTAACGTTCTTCAAATCAATCTCCCAACATTTCTTGATGTCCTCATCACAGAAATAGAAATTGTTATTGAGGAAAAACTAGAAATTGATCAAATTCGTGAGAAAGGCACTACAGAATTCTTCCGAACACTTTTCAGAAGGATTATATCCCCTAATGCACCCTAGAAAGGTGTGAAATGGCCTGTTTCCCAGGTCGTATATATTCTACAGAAACAACTTATCACAAATTCATTATTTAATTATTTCATCAAATGAAAAATAAAAATGGGGTCATTTTATTGACCATCGTAGTATCTGCATTATGTATTTACTACTTATCATTCTCTTTCGTATCAAAGAGAGTACAGACTGAAGCTGAGGCAGCTGCAACAGTAAACGGTCAAGTAGATAATACTTTGAGACAAAAGTATTTAGACTCAGTGTGGAGTGAGCCAGTATATAACTTATTGGGTATTGACTTCACATACGAAGAAATTAAGACTACAGAACTTAATCAGGGACTGGATTTGCAAGGTGGAATGCATGTTACTCTTGAGGTTTCTCCAGTTGAGATTATTAAAGGAAAAAGTGGAAACAGCAAAGACTCTAAGTTTTTAGCTGCTATAGATTCTGCAAGAATCAGAGTAAGAGGTACTCAGAATAACTTTGTAGATGTATTTTATGATGCATATCAGGAGTTGGCTCCAGGAGAAAAGCTTAGCTACATTTTTGCTAATGCCGCAAACAGAGGGACTATCGAAAGAAAAACTACTGATGAAGAAATCCTTGAAATCCTGAAAAAGGAAGTTTCTGGAGCTGTTGACAGATCTTTTAATATCCTAAGAACTAGAATAGACAGATTTGGTACTTCTCAGCCTAACATCCAGAAGTTACAAGGGTCTGATCGAATTCAAATCGAACTTCCAGGTGTAGATAACCCAAGTAGAGTAATAAAGCTTCTTCAAGGAGTGGCTAAACTGGAGTTCTGGGAAGTGCAGAACTATAACGAATACGGTCTGCTTTGGATACAGATTGACCAATTAGTAAAAGGTGATGAGGATTTAGCAGATGGAACTGACTCACTAGCAACTGACGCTGAGGAGGATCTTACTGCTTTACTAACTTCTGATGGTGAAGAGAGTTCGGATAGCACAGAAGTATCAGACGACACAACTGCGATAGAAGACGCATTGGAATCTGAGTTGAACGCACAAAATTCTGATTTGATTAATTTAATGGAATCGAGTTTTCTTCAACGATTTGGCATGATTGTGTATAACTTAAAGGACACATCAAGAATTAATTCGATTCTTAACAGAGATGATGTACAAGCACTTATCCCAAGAGACACAAGATTTTTATGGGAAGTTCAAGAAGTTGAAGTTCGAGAAGATTTCAATGATATTCCTGGGTTAATTCAATTGCACATTATCAAAGTTCCAAGAGACGGAAAAGCTCCTTTGGAGGGTAGTGTAATTACTGACGCAAGAGCAGACTTTGATAAAGGTAAACCTATGGTATCAATGTCTATGAACTCAAAAGGTGCTAAAGAGTGGAAAAAGCTTACTGGCGCTAACGTTAATAGACAAATAGCCATTGTTCTAGACAATTATGTTTACTCCGCTCCAAATGTTCAAGGAGAAATACCAAATGGTCAATCTTCTATTAGTGGTAATTTCACAGTAGAACAGACTCAAGACCTTGCTAATATTTTGAAAGCTGGTTCTTTACCTGCCCCAACTACAATTGTTGAAAACGTTGTTGTTGGTCCAACTCTTGGAGATGTAGCTAGAAAGCAAGGTATCATTTCAATTGTTGCCGGACTTGGAATCGTATTGATCTTCATGATCGCTTACTATGCTAAAGGTGGTCTAATAGCTAATGCAGCACTTGCATTTAACGTGTTTTTTATTCTTGGAATTTTAGCTCAATATGGTGCTTCGTTAACACTACCAGGTATTGCGGGTATCGTATTGACAATCGGTATGTCCATTGATGCGAACGTACTGATATTTGAAAGAATTAAGGAAGAGCTTAGAAACGGCTCAGGGTTAAAGCAGGCGATTTCAGCTGGTTATAGCAAAGCATTCTCATCAATTGTTGATGCTAACTTAACAACTCTTATCACAGCAATCATCCTTTATGCACTAGGACAAGGACCAATCAAAGGATTCGCGATTACTTTATTAATCGGTATTATTTGTTCATTCTTCTCTGCAGTATTTATCACAAGAGTAATTGTAG
The DNA here is from genome assembly GCA_024743255.1 of bacterium. GTDB lineage: Bacteria > Bacteroidota > Bacteroidia > Cytophagales > Cyclobacteriaceae > JANSWY01. Next base: position 13,472 of record JANSWY010000019.1, read on the forward strand.
AATTCCTTTCTAAGAAAGGTGACCAAAGCAAAATTTCCTTTTCTACTCCATTCTCTAAGAACGCTCTTACTAAGTTGAATTTCGACTTTATCAACAAGAGAAGAATTGCATATATGTTCTCTACGATCTTCATCTCAATTGGAATAATTGCGTTAATCATTAAAGGACTAACAATGGGTGTTGATTTTAAAGGAGGTAGATCATATGTGGTAGTATTCCAGGAAGCAGCAGAAACTTCAAAAATTGAAGCTGATCTTACTTCTGCATTCGAAAATCAAGGTACAGAAGTTAAAACTTTTGGTGCAGCAAACAGATTGAAAGTAACAACCAGTTATTTAATTGATAACGATTCGGATGCTGCTGACGAAAAAGTAAAAGCAGCTCTAATCTCTGGATTAACTCAATCTAGCGGCTTACAATATGTCGAGGATGACAAGCAATTAGCTGAGGGTATGTTCACTATTGCAAGTTCATCTAAAGTTGGAGCAACAATCGCTGATGACATTAAGAGTTCATCATTGAAATCAGGAATTTTTGCTCTAGTTGCAATCTTCTTATACATCTTCGTAAGATTTAGAAAATGGCAATTTGGACTTGGTGCATTGATCGCACTTGCACACGATACTTTATTTGTAATCTCTGCTTTCGCAATTGCAAATTTACTTGGATACTCTCTGGAAATTGACCAGGTATTTGTAGCTGCAATACTTACTATTATTGGTTACTCAATAAATGATACCGTGGTAGTATTTGATAGAATAAGAGAGAATCTTGGTATCAAGAGTGGATCTGAAATGGTTTCAGTATTCAATGAATCTTTGAATAACACCATAAGCAGAACACTAATCACTTCTGCTACTACTTTGATTGTGGTATTGATCCTATTTGTATTTGGTGGAGCAGCGCTTGAAGGATTTTCATTCGCTATGATAATTGGTATCCTTATTGGTACTTACTCTTCAGTGTTTATTGCAACTCCAATTGTAGTTGATTTCAATAAGAAGCAGGAAACGGCGAATGCCTAACTTCTGCTATTAAAATACAGTATGCCTCTTCAGTAATGAAGGGGCATATTTTTTTAAAGTCTAATGGGTCTGATAGTGGGATTTTCATCAATTGTTAAATCCCAATAATCATGACCTAAGTCTGTCATTAAATTGCTATTTTCGCCAAGATTAAAAAATCCGATTCATGAAGGACTATCAGAAAATTAATGTAATCACTGGTTGGGCCATGTTTGTGGTTTCACTGGTTGTCTACTTACTTACACTAGAACCTACAGCTAGTTTTTGGGATTGTGGGGAATTCATTGCCTCTTCTTACAAGCTGGAAGTACCTCACCCACCAGGAGCTCCATTCTTTTTATTAATTGGAAGAATGTTTTCTATGTTGGCTTCTGATGTGGATCAGGTAGCCTACTGGGTAAACGTTTTAAGTGCTTTAAGTGCTGCATTTACCATTCTATTCCTTTTCTGGTCTGTTACTCACCTTGCTAAGAAGGTAGTAAAAGTAGAAGAGGGTGAAGACAACACATTCCAAACTATCCTGGTAATGGGTGCTGGAGTTGTTGCAGCTTTAACATGTACATTTTCTGACTCATTCTGGTTCTCAGCTGTTGAGGCCGAAGTATATGCTATGTCATCCTTCTTTACAGCTTTCGTATTCTGGGCGATACTTAAGTGGGAAAACATTGAAGATGAAAGCTTTGGTAATAAGTGGCTAATACTTATAGCTTATATGATGGGACTTTCTATTGGTGTTCACTTATTGAACCTTGTAGCCATTCCTGCACTGGGTTTAATCTACTACTTCAAAAAGAACGAAGAAGTTACTACCCCTGGAATCATAAAAACATTAGTGATAAGTGGTGCAATTATCATCCTTATCTTAATTGGGGTAATACCGGGACTTCCAAGTATTGCTGCTTCGTTTGAGATCTTCTTTGTTAATAGTTTAGGATTACCTTTCTATAGTGGAATCGTATTTTTTGGTTTACTGTTCGTAGGAGCACTAGTTGCTGCTATTATTTACTCAATCAAAAAGCAGAACGCCGTTCTTAACACTGCGCTACTTGCATTCGCTTTCGTACTAATTGGATATTCGTCTTACTCTGTAGTACTTGTTAGATCAAACTACAATCCTCCAATTGATGAGAACGATCCTGAAAACATCCTTACATTCGTATCTTATTTGAAAAGAGAGCAATATGGAAACAGACCTTTATTCAAAGGACCATATTTCACTGCTTCTAGTCCAAAGACGAAAAAAGGAGCAACCGTTTACATGAAAGGGGAAAATAAATATGTAGTAAAAGACTACAAAATTGAATACGACTACAACCCTAAAGACCTTACTATTCTCCCTAGAATGTACTCCACTCAACCTAGTCACATTCAGAGGTACAGACAATATGCTGAACTTGGCGAAAACGAAAAACCCGGAATGTTTGACAATATACGTTTCATGTGGAGGTACCAGATCAAAAAAATGTACCTGAGGTATTTCATGTGGAATTTCAGTGGTAGAGAATCTGATGAGAAAGAAGCTAATGCTGAGTTCCTGGGACCGTTATGGACAGAGATGCCAAGTTCAATTGAGAACAATAAGGGTCGTAACATTTATTATGGAATCCCTCTAATACTTGGGCTTATTGGCGCTTTCTTCCAATTCAGGAAAGACATGAAGAATTTTGCAGTTACTGGCCTATTATTCTTCTTGACCGGCCTGGCACTGGTACTTTACCTAAACTCTCCTCCTTCAGAACCAAGAGAACGTGACTACATATATGCTGGGTCATATTATGTCTTTACCTTCTGGGTAGGTTTTGGAGTGCTTGGGTTATTTGAATTCCTTGGCGCCTTATTTAAAAACAATAAGGTAGTGGCAGCTGGAATCAGCGTTGTTCTTTCAATGGCAATTCCAACAATCATGGTAGCAGAAAACTGGGATGATCATGACAGATCCGACAGGTATTTTTCTGTAGAAGCTGCTAAAAATTACCTCGATAGCTGCGCGCCAAATGCGATACTATTTACTGGTGGAGATAATGATACCTTCCCTCTTTGGTATGCACAAGAAGTTGAAGGGCATAGAACTGATGTCAGAGTAATCGTACTTAGTTATTTCAATACAGATTGGTACATTAATCAAATGATGAGAGATGCCTACGAATCAAAAGCAGTACCTTTTACCCTTACTTCTAAGAACTATATTCAGGGTGGTTTCAACGATGCAGTGTTAGTGACTGATCAAACGGAGGACTACATAAATACACCTGTTTTCCTTGAAGCATTAAAGAGAGAAGCAAAACAATTACAACTTCAGGCTTCAAGTTGGAGTACCTACAATACCATCCCTGGAAGAAACATGTTCCTGAATGTAGATGCTGAAAAAGTAAAATCAATGGGTATTGTTCCGGATTCAATGGAAATTCTGGATAGAATGGCATGGAGAATCAAAGGGAGAGCTCTTGAAAAGAAAGATCTAGCTATAGTTGACATCATTGCTACTAATAACTGGGAAAGACCGATATATTTCAACACCACTTCGTTATCTCAGGTTAATATTGACATCAGCAGATATGCTGTACTGGAAGGACTTACTTACAGGTTGTTACCAATCAGATCAAACAGCAGAAATGTGGTAAGTACTGATGTGATGTATGACAATATGATGAATAATTTCCACTGGAAAGGTCTACAAGATTCTACTGTATACTATTCGGAAGATTATAGAAACTTCGCGTTGAATCACAGAGCATCGTTTAGTACTCTTTCTGATGCTTTAATTGCTGAAGGTAAGTATGACAAAGCAAGAGATATATTATTAAAATGCGTTGAAGTCATTCCAGACGCCTCTATTCCTTACGATAACTTTAACGTAGCTCAAATTGGAAACCTTCTGGAAGTTGGCGAAGAAGAAGTAGCAAGAAATATTGCTGACATCACTGCAAAAAGAGCAGAGGAGACATTGATATATCTTGAAGAATATGAAATTGAGAGCCCTAGGGAAAAACAACTTAGCTATATCGTGCTTTCTGAACTAACAAATGCATTTAAGTCTGCTGGCGACAATGAAACTGCTAAGAAATACGATGAAATGCTCAAATCGTATTTAAGATAACTGATATAAGAAATTTGACTTAAAGCCTTCAATTTGACAATTGAAGGCTTTTTTATTGATCTTTAAGTTCTATATCCGAGGCAATTGATTCCAAAAAACGCTAAATTAATTGCAGCCAAACCTTAATGTAAATGAGCGCTTGGTATGTTTGATCTATTTTTTAGCTAAACCTTTCATACATGTCACAGTACAAAAACTTTGAAGACCTCAACGAACCTGTAGAAGTAGCAAATCTTCAGTCATTGCAAGAAAAAGAACCAACTCACGCCCAGGTGCTGGGGACAGATTTGGTAGTTATCAAATTTGGTAAAGATGTTTCTGTTCTGTACGGACGATGTTTACATCGAGGAGCTCTCTTGGCAGATGGCTTTATCCGAGGTAATAATTTAATCTGCGGATTGCATGACTGGGACTACCGTATGGATACCGGAGTGAGTGAGTATGCTCCTAATGAGAGGCTTCACAAATTTCTACCAGCAATTAGAGACAACAAGTTGTATGTTGATTTACTGGATGTTGCAGAATTTGAAAAAACTGAAATTCCTCCTCGATTCAACGAACATGAGTATTTGGGTAAGTTTGAAGATACGCACCCAGAAGATACAGAACCATACACCCGGTATATTCATTCGTTAGCAAAAAATGGGCTTGAAGAGTTTGGTCACCATGGTCAAACCGAAGCAATGGGTGTTGACAGAAATACTCTACCACAATGGAAAGACATTCAGGTATTACCTGCTCAATTAAGCAAGAAACCATTACTCGATGAAGATGAGGTTGAGATGAAAGTGGTAATTGGAAAAAATGCGAAGAAACCTCTGACTTTGGATTTGCCAATTTTTGTTTCTGATATGTCATTTGGAGCCTTATCAAGGGAAGCTAAACTCGCACTTTCCAAAGGAGCGGAGCTGGCAGGTACAGGAATATGCTCTGGTGAAGGCGGAATGTTATCTGATGAGCAAGAGAGCAATTCCAAATATTTCTACGAACTAGCGTCTGCAAAATTTGGGTTTGAATGGGAAAAACTCAAAAAAGTTCAGGCATTTCATTTCAAAGGAGGGCAAGGTGCAAAAACTGGTACAGGAGGGCATCTGCCTGGAGATAAAGTCAAAGGAGAGATTGCTGAAGTCAGAGGCTTAACACCAGGCACATCAGCTATAAGTCCTGCTACTTTCACAGATATGAAAACTGTCAAAGATTTTCAGGTATTTGTAGATACGGTAAGAGATGAAACTGGTGGAATTCCAGTTGGATTCAAAATTGCAGCAAGCAGAATCGAGGAAGATATTGACTTTGCCCTGGAAGTTGGAGTGGATTACATAATTCTTGACGGCCGAGGTGGTGGAACTGGTGCTGCTCCAATAATTCTTCGAAATCATATTAATGTACCAACAATTCCAGCATTGGCAAGAGCAAGAAAGCATTTGGATAATGTGGGTTCTTCAGCAGACTTAATTATAACTGGCGGTTTAAGAGTACCAAGTGACTTTGTAAAAGCATTGGCAATGGGTGCCGATGCTGTGGCGGTCTCAAATTCTGCTTTACAAGCAATTGGCTGTTTGGGAATGAGAGCTTGTCATACAAATAATTGCCCTGTCGGTATTGCAACTCAGAAGGATCATTTAAGATCACGGATGCAAATTGAAAAATCTGCCAAGCGACTTTATAATTTTTTCGATTCTTCCAAATCGTTGATGAAAATATTGGCGCGAGCCTGTGGTCACGATGATATTAATAAATTTAGTATGGATGATCTTACTACATTCAGTCATGAAATGTATAGATTGACTGGCATCAAATACGCAGGAGTGAATCCGTAGAATAATAGATTTAGAATGCAATTAACACATTAAGATTATCTTCGTAACAACCATTTTTTTGGCACGTTAATTGGTTAGTGATAACTAACTCATTATCACATAAAACTCGCAATGAAAAACTTACTAATCATAGTAGCGCTGCTATTTGGTCTCAGCACGATAAGTGAAGCCCAGGTAGGCAAAGCAAAAGACAATGCCAGGAAAAGCAAGAGTGGCAGTTCTTCAGGATCCAGTGACGGTGAATCCTGGAGCTCATCAGGTGGAGGTGGAGATGTTGGAGCAGATATCGCCTTTTTCTTATTCGAAATGACCTTCAGAGGGGTTGGCCTAATTCAAATGAACATGCTGGATCGAAAAGAAGATGAGCCATGGATTGTATCTTTGGATGGCTCTTTAACCGCTGCTGCAGACCCAAATTTCGGAACAGTTTCATTTACACCGACAGTTAGAGGAACATGGGGTTTGTTCTCAACGCAACTAAGAACCAACAGACTATTCGACGGTACCGGAACTCTACAAACGATTGATTGGCAGGTTGTTCAATTGAATATTCTATCACAAGAGTATGTAGGTTTGAGATATGGCGTAGGACTATCTCAAGAAATCACAGAGGACATTAGCCATTTTGAACAATACCTTGGTCTACAGCTTCATTTCAAAGAAAGAATGATAAACCCTGAACTCAACGTTCGTTGGTCTGATGATGGAGGTGCCAGACTGGAAATCAATGCACTGGTCGACTGGAAATTTCAATCACGTAAAAAACTTGATATAGGTGTAATCAGTGGATACAGTTTCCAGCGTTGGTACGGTGTTCCATTTCACATGATACAAACCGGGCTATCCTTCAGAATCGAGTAATGTTTTATCCGCCTGATTTTTCTTGGTAGAGATACCCATTCCCTTATAAATTGGGCAGAAACCAACAGCTCCTGTAATTAGAAATATTGCTCCAATAACTCCTAATACAATTATCCAGGCAAGTGGAAGTAGTTCAAAATAACCTACCATCCCAATTACCAAAGCGATGGTAATTCTGATAATTCCATCTAATTGACTCACATTCTTTTTCATGGTAGTTACATTTTTAGGTCTATGTAATTCTACCACCTTAATTCGTGATTAAATCTGATATTGATCAAACCGTTAATTAATAAAAATCAGCTCGACTATCGAAGGTCGAGCAATATTTTACCCTTACGGCCGGATTCTTGCGCGTGTATTACGGCTTTCTTTATATCATCCAGTGGATATTTGGCATCTATATCTGCTGATAATTGATTGGTAGCCAAAAGTGTTAATACTTCTTTAGTAACTTCAATTTTCTCCTCAGTTGAAAGGTTGGTCATCCATGTAGTCAACCAAAAACCCTTCACTGTCAAATTTTTAAAAATCATCAACCCATTATTCAACATCGAAGGTCTTAAGCTTAGTAAACCAAATACCAACATTGTCCCATTCTGAGCAAGACATTCAATTGCACGAGCTCCTACATCCCCTCCTACTGCATCAAATATTGCATTTACACCTTTTCCAGATATTTCTTTCACCTGATTGTGCCAACCCTTTTCACTTGTATCCACAACTGCTGCTGCACCCATATCAAGAAGCATCTGGTTGGCACTACCTTGACGAACAGTGCATATAACATTTATCCCTTTGGCCTTTGCAATTTGTAGAGCAAACTTCCCAAAAGCCGAGGCACCCGCGGTTATCATTAGCCAATCACCAGACTGTAACCCAGATTCTTTTACCATAGCATAGGCAGTATAAGGATTAACAAAAGCCTGACAGGCCACCTCATCCGGCATACCCTTAGGTTTCGGAATTACTGTTTTAGCTGGCACGACAACATATTCCTGCCACACACCTATTGCAGTAAAAATCACCGAACTTCCTGTATCCATTGGAACTTCTTCTCCCACCTCCTCAATTACACCAGCAGCTTCAAACCCTCCAACTCCTGGAAGAGTAGGTTGAATTCCATACAAACCTTGCACGAACATTATATCCGAAGGATTGATATTACAGCATGAAACTTTTATAAGTACCTCTCCAGGTCCCGGTTTAGGTTTATCTATTGATACTACTTCAAGAATATCCTCTGGCTTCCCTAAGGAAGTAAATTGAGCGGCTTTCATTGTATTGGGTTTTCTGTTTAGTGAGTGCCAAACTAATTAATTATTCGATATCACTCAAAAAATATTTTAGCAGAACTTACCACACTTTAGACATGGCCTCTTCTATTTAAGCCCTATTTAATATTAATTGGCCTTCAAAATGAGTATATTTAGTAATAGGCATGGAAATTGCTAGTTATTTGGGAACACTTTTTATTAAACCATTAAACACGTCTATTATGAGTACCAACCCGTTTAAAAGTTCAATTATGCTACTTACGGCTATATTTTTCCTTGCCGTATCATGCTCAGAACCTTATGAATTACAGCAACCGGATGTTGATGTTCCGGAAATTGATGTCGTCGAAGAAGTTTACCCTGACTACTTTGTAAGAACCTACGAACCAACCATTGTTGGGGATGTCACCACTTTCTATGGTGAAATTGTTGCACAACTTGGAAGTAGTGAAATGGAATATGGGTTTATGTGGTATGACCCTGAAGACTTCACCGAAGAAGAGGGGCTAATCATTCAGGAAATAGTAGTTGGGTCCACTACTGAGCTAGCCATGTTTACTACTGAAGTAGTTGGATTGCCAAATGAAAAAGAACTAATCGTTTGCTCTTTTGTAAGAAGTAGTCAGCAAGAAACCTTCATTGGAGACGAAGTTCCGTTTTAAAAACCTCAAATCCCAGTCTGTATAGATTGGGATTTTTTGTTTTCATATAACGGAATGTTAAAAAAATTAACATCTTTACAGCCGTAACCAAATCATGAAATGCTATTCAAGCCAAGCCTTACACTATTTACCATAATTCTCCTCTCTTTTGCCTGCAAATCTCAAAAGGCAAATCCAATGGAATACTCTATTATCGTTGAAATGGATCAAGGCATGTCTGTTCAAGAAATTAAATCTCTTGAGGACGTAACAATCCTCAAATTCAATAGAAGTAACCGCACATTAAATCAATGGATAGTTCAGGTTTCCGCAACAATCAGTCAGGAAGAGCTTACAGAAAACCTCAAGAAGGAACGTCGCATTATTGATGTGCAGCCAGTTAATCAAAAACCAAATACTATAACTACAAGTACTAATGAGAAAAAAGTCAAATCCAAACCAACCAAAAACGACTAGTGATCGAAGGATAGTCATGAGGATACTTGTCCTATGCCTGATCACTATTGTTTTAAACAACCAGTCTTTTGCTCAGAAACGTAAGAAAGTTGAGGATTTCAACGTATCAGTAACACATGCCGAACTGCTTGGTAAAACCAAACCAGTTAGAGATCTTGTAAGAGTTGCTACCACTTCTCAAGAGAAAAAGGCCCAGATTAAAAGAAATAAGAAAGTTCCAGATAACTTCCTGGGAAGAGGAACAAGTAAAGTAAAATACCCTGAGAAAGAGCATCAGGGCATTGACCCATTGTGGCAGAAAGGAAAAAGCAGATCAGCTAGTAGACCTGCCGAATCAGTTGTCAATATTGATGGTTTATCAAATAGTTTTGGTTCACCCCATGACCCTACAGGTGAAATAGGTCATAACTATTACGTTCAATCTATTAATCAAACTGTAGTAGGAGTATATGATAAGGAGGGTAATTTAGTTGAAGAATTCGCCATGAATACGTTATGGTCCGGGCTTGGTGTTTCTTCGCTTGGAGATCCAATCATTCTATATGATCAAGAAGTTAAAAGATGGGTGATTACGGAATTTGCAAACCCTGCAGAATTGCTTATTGCAGTTTCTGACACTGATGATCCACTAGGAACTTATAATGCTTATAGATATACTACTCCAAATTTCCCTGATTATCCAAAATATGGTATTTGGTCCAACTCCTATGTTGTTACAACCAACGAACAGGGACCTGGAGCGTTACACCAATATTTCATTGATAGAGAATCAATGTTGAATGGAGATGCTGATGTGACAATACAAAGAATAGAATTGGATGGAGCAAGTACTGAGGCAGGGTTCTATGTCACAACTCCGGCGGATTGGACTGGCGACACTCCTCCTGTAGAAGACTTACCGATTGTTATGAGACTTAATGACTCCTCATGGGGTGATATAGATGATGATGCAATAGAGGTCTATGAATTTGATATTGATTATGCTGATGAGAATAACACTCAAATATTCAATACTACAATCACAACAACTCCATATGATGCCAACCCATGTGCTGCAGAAGTTTCTGGAACATTCGCATGTATTCCGCAATTAGATGGACAAGGAATTGATGGTATTCCAGAGGTTATTATGAATGTCCCGATTTACAGAAACTTTGGAACTCATGAAGCAATGGTACTTAATTTCATCACTGACGTAACTGACGGAGACAATTTGGCTGGAATAAGATGGGTTGAATTGAGAAGAAGTGGGGGCGACTGGGAGTTATATCAAGAAGGAACTTTCGCTCCTGATGACGGGCTACATCGATTCATGGGTTCTATCGCTCTTGATGGTAATGGTAATATAGGATTAAGCTACAATGTTAGTAGTGAAACTACATATGCTGGCATTAGATTTACAGGTAGAATGGCATCAGATCCTCTTGGGGAAATGACAGTTGACGAAGTAATCATTGTAGAAGGAACTAACCCAATCAATACATTTAGATTTGGTGATTATGCACATATGACCGTTGACCCATCTGACGAACAAACTTTTTGGTATACCTCAGAATATGCTGGAAACGGATCAGACAATTCGCTTACCAGAATACATGCTTTTAAATTACAACAAGACACCATTGATGTTGGTGTTGCTGCAATTACTTCTCCAGAATCTTCAAGCGGGCTTACAGATGCCGAGACGGTGACTGTGGAGTTCCAGAACTTTGGACTGGATCCAGTAACGGCATTTGAGGTTGGTTTAATTTATGAGGGTGCAGTCTTAGAAACTTTTGATTACTCAGGCAATTTGGATTCTGACGAAACCTTTACGCATACATTTAGCACTGCTATAGATATGTCGGAACTTGGAGATTATGAATTAACAGCATATTCAAATCTAACAGATGATGAAAATGAGCGAAATGACACATTACAGGTAACAATCACTAATTATCCAGATCTGGATGCTGTGTTGCTAAATCTTGAAAACTCAGATTTCACATGTGATGCAACTTCATCAATCTCATTTGATATATCAAATAATGGTTTTGCTACATTGACATCTGCTACTATTGAAGTTTCAGTAAATGGAAATGTTATAGAAACGCTCAATTGGACTGGTTCTTTGGAATTAAATCAAACTGAAGAAGTTGAAACTACACTTTCTGGACTTACTACAGGAATTAATACAATTAGTGTAACAGTGTCATCACCAAACGGCGGATCAGATGAAGACACTAGTAACAACACGGTAACAGGAGAAATAGATTTTATTGACGATCTGGAAGAATACACAGTAAGTATACTTACAGATGATTATCCAGGAGAAATCACTTGGGTAGTTGAGGACTATGATACCGAAGAATTAATCGCCAGTGGTGGCCCTTATCCATTAATCAGCACATTGTATGAAACTACATTTTGCGTTCCGTCCAATGCTTGCCTTGTATTCGAAATATTTGATTCGGCAGGTGATGGTATCTGTTGTGCCTATGGTGAAGGAGCTTATGAAATTACAAATTCAAGTGGTGAGGTTGTAGCCTCAGGTGCGGAATATGGAGGTTCAGAATCTCATTTAATATGCGTGCAGGAGTTTGACCTTGATGCTGCAGTAGAAATATATGTGGAAGATGAAACCTGCTTGAATACAACTGTAGTTGAGGTAGAAATAACCAACCTTGGTAATGATGTATTAACAGAAGTTGGAGTCAATATTGAGTCTAATGGTAATGCGGCTGGATCCTCGACATGGACAGGAAGTTTAGCGCTTTTTGAAAGCGATATGATAGAAGTTGAAATTGACATTACCAGTGGAGAAAATAATATTGTGGCAACTTTAACGAACCCCAACGGAGGAACTGATGGAGATGCAAGTAACAACGAGGCATCAGGGACCATTACATATGATGATACTCAAAATGAATTCACGCTGGAAATTGTAACTGATAATTCCCCAGGTGATATTACTTGGGAAGTAACTGAGCTGGGAACCTCAAATGTTGTTGCTTCTGGTGGTCCATATGTGGTTAATGCTACAAAAATTGAGTCAATGTGTCTTGATATCTCTACTTGCTACACTTTAACATTTTATGATGCCAGCGGAGATGGTATTTGCTGTGGGTCCGGAAATGGCTCTTACGAATTGTCTGACCCTACTGGCCAGGTTGTAATTGCCAGCGATGGAGAATATGGCAGTCAGGAATCAAATGATTTCTGTGGGGAATCATGCATGTTAACAGCAGATATTGAAGTAACACATGCAACTTCTACGAATGACAATGGTGTGATCATGATAACTGCATCTGGAGGAGTGCAGCCATATGCATACAGTATAGATGGAGGAACTTCCTTCCAAAGCTCCAACATATTTGACGGTTTAGAATCTGGTGAATATGATGTGATAGTTGAAGAAGATGGTGTATGTACTCACTCCGAAACCGTGATTGTGGATATGGTTACCAGTGCAAATGGTTGGGTAGATGGATCATTAATTGAAATAGCTCCAAATCCAAGTAACGGTGTTTTCCAATTAAGCGTGACTAATCATTCCATTGATAAGTATTTCTTGACGGTGCAGATTGTTGACATGAATGGCAGATTAATTCAGGAAAGAAGAATTGGTAAATACGATGATAAATTCACTGGGCAAATCTCATTGTATGATTATCCTGATGGAATTTACTTCTTACGATTTGTAAGCAAGGATATTCAAACCATTACAAGAATATTAAAGCAATAGTACCAAAATAATCAACAACAAAAGGCGCAGTATCTCTACTGCGCCTTTTTTTATAACTGTTTTCATCAACTTGGTTTACAGATTGTAATTAAATGACTTCATGCAAGAAGTTAAAATTATGGCAGTAGACAGTAGGTGAACACAAATAAAAAAGGCTCTTGAGTTAACCCCAAGAGCCTTTACAATTTTATGCATTAACCATTATAGGTGAATAACCTCATCATATGCAGCTGCAGTTGCTTCCATCACCGCCTCAGACATTGTTGGGTGAGGGTGAACCGCTTTAAGAATTTCGTGACCAGTAGTCTCAAGTTTTCTTGCAGCAACAGCTTCAGCAATCATCTCAGTTACATTTGCTCCAATCATGTGACATCCAAGCCACTCTCCATACTTAGCGTCAAATATAACTTTTACAAATCCGTCACTAGCACCAGCAGCTTTTGCTTTACCAGATGCTGAGAATGGGAACTTACCAACTTTGATATCATATCCAGCTTCCTTAGCTGCTTTCTCTGTGTATCCAACAGAAGCAATCTCCGGAGAGCAGTAAGTACAACCTGGTATATTGTTATAATCCAATGGCTCAGGATTGTGTCCTGCCATTTTTTCTACACATATAATTCCTTCAGCTGAAGCAACGTGTGCTAATGCCGGACCATGTACAATATCTCCGATTGCATAAACACCGTCAACATTAGTTTTGTAGAAGTCATCAACTAACACTTTACCTCTTTCAGTCTTTACACCTGTAGCTTCTAATCCTAGATTTTCAAGATTAGTACTGATTCCAACTGCTGAAAGAACAACATCACAATCGATGATTTCTTCTCCCTTCTTAGTCTTAACAGTTACTTTACATCCTTTGCCCTTTGTATCAACTTTAGTAACCTCTGAGTTTGTCATGATTTTCACACCAGACTTCTTAAGAGTTCTCTCAAGTTGCTTACTTACGTCTTCATCTTCCAAAGGAACGATATTTGGCAAGTACTCAACTACAGTTACTTCAGTACCAATTGTATGATAGAAATATGCGAACTCAACTCCAATAGCTCCAGAACCTACAACAACCATTTTCTTAGGCTGTTTGTCCATAACCATTGCTTGTCTGTAACCTATGATCTTCTTACCATCTATCGGCATAGTTGGTAATTCTCTGGATCTACCACCGGTTGCAAGAATAATTCCATTCTTTGCAGTGTAATCCGTTTTCTTACCATCCTCACCAGTAACTTCAATTGTTTTATTCTTCTTTAGAACACCAGTTCCAGCCAGGATATCTATTTTATTCTTTTTGAAAAGGAACTGAATTCCTTTACTCATACCGTTTGCTACCTCTCTACTTCGGTTGATCATACCACCAAAGTTTGCAGAGAATCCCTTTACATCAACACCATAGTCTTTGGAATGATTAACATAATCAAATACCTGAGCACTTTTCAACAATGCTTTCGTTGGTATACATCCCCAATTCAGACAAATTCCGCCTAATTCAGCTTTTTCCACCACACCTACTTTCATACCTAATTGAGAAGCTCGGATAGCAGCTACGTATCCTCCAGGTCCACTTCCTACTACTATAAGATCATATGTTGTTGCCATATCGTATGTGTCTTTTTAAATTTTTCCGCAAGATAGTGAACAAGGTCAACTAATTCTAGCCACTCTTCATAATTCCAGACTAATCACGCACAAATTATCTTCTGAAATCACATATTTTCAGTTCCAAATCAATGTCATTCTTAATTCATTCATGTTTCAGAGCAAATATTCTTATCTTCGAGCCTAATTTCATGAAAGCCAATTTATTTGGACTTTCTCATTGACACAAATTGAAAACTGATTTTAAAATGAAACTTTTAGAAGGAAAAACTGCCCTTGTAACAGGTGCTTCAAAAGGTATCGGAAGAGCTATTGCTTTGACGTATGCAGACCAGGGTGCAAATGTTGCATTTACTTACTTATCAAGTGTTGAAAAAGGTCAGGCATTGGAAGAGGAGTTGACCGCAAAAGGTGTAAAAGCAAAAGGATTCAGATCTGATGCTTCTAAATACGATGCTGCTCAGGAATTAATTGATGGAGTAGTGAAAGAATTTGGAGGACTAGATATCCTTGTTAACAACGCAGGTATCACTCAAGACAATTTGCTGATGAGAATGACTGAGGAAATGTGGGACAGAGTAATGGAGGTGAACTTAAAATCATGCTTCAATACGGTGAAAGCTTCTTGCAGAACGTTTATGAAGCAAAAAGGTGGTTCTATTATCAACATCACTTCTGTGGTTGGTATCAAAGGAAATGCAGGACAAGGTAACTATGCTGCTTCTAAAGCTGGAATCATTGGATTTACAAAATCTATTGCGCTTGAACTTGGATCAAGAAACATCCGATCAAACGCAGTTGCTCCAGGTTTCATTGAGACTGAAATGACTGATCAATTAGATGAAAAAACTGTCCAGGGATGGAGAGATGCTATTCCTTTAAAGAGAGGTGGTCAGCCAGAAGATGTTGCAAATGCATGCGTTTATCTTGGTTCAGATATGTCTACTTACGTTTCTGGACAAGTAATCCAGGTTGACGGAGGAATGTTAACATAAAATACGATTTGAAAAACTTATGTTTTGTTTCCATTTAGGAGATAAACATATATATTTCGATAAAACATCTAAAATTAAAAATTGCCGTTAGATTGATGACGGCATTTTTATTTATATGAGATTTTCACAACTTGTTTTCAATAATTCCCCATGGTGGATAGTCCTGGCTTTGCTTGCAGGATTAATATACGCATTCATTCTTTACTCCAAAAAAGGTCCTTGGGGCCCTGGGCTAGAAAAAATCCTTTTTGCTATAAGAACTATAGTTGTAACAATTCTGATATTACTTCTCATCAACCCGCTGATTAAAACAATAGAAAACACCACAGTCCCACCTAAAGCGGTGATTGTTGTAGATAATTCTCAATCCCTGACCGAATCTCTAAACCAGTCACAATTAAATGATGGGCTTAACAACATTAAACAACTTACTTCTCAACTAACAGATAAAGGTTTTGATGTTGTAGTGAGAGACTTGAACAGTGAAATTGAATTAGACAGCATTAGGTTTAACAACCAATCCACGGACATATCTAAAGTCCTGAAAACTATTGAAACAACTTATGATGAGGGAGACTTGTCGCTGTGTTTGCTTTTATCAGATGGCATCTACAACCTGGGCAGTTCTCCTGATTACCATAACTATTCCTTCCCGATATACACAATGGGTATAGGAGATTCTATTCCTAAGAAAGATATTATCCTGAAAAATGTACGATACAATAAAGTAGTTACTAAGGGAAATAAATTTCCGGTTACAGTGGATGTAGTGCACAACGGGTTCGAGAAAACACCAATTACCGTAAATCTTGCTTTGAATGGCGATAAGATTGATAGCAAAACAATAAGGTTTGATTCCAATTTAAATATTGAAACATTGGAATTCCTGGTTGATGTAGAGGCTTCTGGATTGAATCGTTTTCAAATAAGCACACCTGTTTTACCAAATGAACAAGTCAATAGCAATAACAGAAAGGACATTTACGTAGACATCATCGATAACAAAGATAAAATTCTACTTATTGGCTCAGCGCCTCATCCAGATATTAAAGCGTTGAAGCAAGCAATAGAAAAGAGCAAAAACTTTGAGTTTGTGAACTACATCCCAGGAGTCACAAAGATTGATGAAGAAGTTTTTGGTGTTGCAATAGCTCACCAGCCGTTTAGCAACAATCGGCAAACAGATCAATTCATTCAAAAACTGATTGAAGCAAAAACTCCAATCTGGTACATTCTTGGCTCAAGAAGTAACTTGAATACTTTCAACAGAACCAATAACGTTCTTGATGTTCAACAAGTAAGAGGACAATCAGACAAGGTTTCTCCAGTACTAAATGAATCCTTCAGCAAATTCAAATTGGCAGACGCTGAGGCAGATGAGTTAGATGATTTCCCTCCAATTAGGGTGCCTTATGGAAACTATCAATTCAAAACTCCTAACGAAGTATTGCTAACGCAAAGAATTGGAAGCATTGAAAGCTTAAAGCCATTATTGGTTGTAAGTAATGAATTGGAAACAAAAGAGGCAGTCCTGCTTGGAACAGGGATTTGGCAATGGCGAATTCAGGAGATTGTAAAAAGTGAAGATTCGAAATCTTTTGACACCTGGGTCTCCAAATTAATTCAATATCTCAACACTAAAGAAGACAGGAAAAAATTCAGGTTTTACACAAGTTCCGATGAATACAGTGATTCTGAAAGTGTTGTTTTTGAAACTGAAGCTTACAATAATATCTATGAGAAGATTTATGACGTCCCTGTTGAAATTTCAATTGTAAACGAACTCGGAGAATCCACTAGATATTCTTACGTGACCAATGAATCTAATAGCACATACAAATTAGGGGCACTTAAACCTGGAGCCTATACTTATACTGCCACTGCCGTAATAAATGGCAAAAGAGAATCTGTAATAGGTGGATTCACGGTAGTCGAATTACAAATAGAAACTGTTAACCTTACGGCTGATTTCAATTTATTAAGAAGGCTATCCAAACAATCCGGAGGAACATTTAACCTCATCGACAACCCTGGAAATGATCTGGATCAATTGCAGGCACAAGGATTTCTGTTCTCTGAAGAATCTCTGTCACCATTGTATCACTTAAAATGGATATTATTTCTCCTGGTAGGATTAGTATCAATAGAATGGTTTAGCAGAAAATATGCTGGGGGCTATTAGAAATTGATTACAGCCCCAAAGTAAACAGTCCTTCTTGAAAAGTACTCTTCCTTCCTGCTAGTATAATCTTGGTTATAAATATGAGTTCTGACATTATCGTGATCTGTTAGGTTATTTGCGCTAGCAAAGGCAATAATGTTAAAGTCTTCACTCACAAAAAATATCCTACTAATAGCTAACCCCAGACTAAAGTAATCAGTCAATCTCTCAGATTCTTCCGCATATAATGGTTGAAACACGTTCAAATCCTGATTAAAGAAAGAATTTTGAACAACTGAGTTTACGTTTCCTTCTCTATACAGAACAGAAGAAGTGAATGTCCAGCTATTATTGAACTTCCAACTACCATTACCTCTTATGAAATAACCGATATTAGGAATTCCTGAAATAGAATTATTTGGTTGATTCAAGTAGGTGTATGAAATATCAAACTGAATCTTATCAGTTATTCTTCTTAATGCATAAAACTCTGCTCCCCAAAAATTAATTGATTCATCGCCATATTCATTTGACTTATGGAAAATCGATGCTGAGATATTGGATTTTGGAGATTCAAATATCAAATCACTTGAAAGTTGTTCACTTGATATCGAAATACGGCCACTAGAGTTTTCTGAAAGTGCGTCCTTGTTGTATTTACCAACTCCGATGATCCATTTAAGCTTATCGGTAAATTTGTATTGTAAATTCCCCTGACTGCTCCAATAGGAATCACGATTGAATCGTAAATTTTTCCTCACTCCGGCTCCCATGACAATCTTTTCACTGAAGAAATACTTAGCATACATAAATACCTCATTTACATTAATATCCTCATCAACTGAATAATCAATAAAAGGATGATTTACATCCAGTGCAAATCCGAACTCTGGATAACTACCATCTATTCGCTGTGAACGATTATCAGAGGAAAAACCTGTTTTCAAGTGAAACTTCTCTTTCATCAACTGATAATTCACTCCGGCAAACCAATCGGATTTATGTAATTCATTGTCAGACGCACTATAGTTGAAATTCATCTTACTGAAACTAAGCCCGTTATTCAGACTTATTGTCCCGTGCTTCAGTTGATATTCAAGTTTGGATACTGAGAAATTCCTTTTTTTAGATTGTGAAAAAAGCCCATTGTATGAAGGAGACCGGAATTTATAATCATAAGACTCAACAATGGAGTAATTGAAAAGCTTCCAGCTCAGCTTATCTTGCTTAGTATAGAGATAGACACCAAGATCCCCAAGATTAAAATCTTTTATGGCTTCTAGTGACTCCTGATTGAATCCCTTAATTAATTCAGATGGCTGATAGTTGGTAAAAAACATCAGACTGGTATTATCACTAATTCTTTGTGACCTGCTGTAGCCAAAATTTGCCAGGCTGACATTTAATGTATTTTGATTTTTCTCTAAAATTCTATCATCTGTATTCAGGGATATTAATCCACTTGTAACATTACCATATTCCAACGGTGGGTTACCGGCAAATACGGATAAGTTCTTAACAATCGACGTATTGAAAATACTGAATGTTCCAATGCCATTTAACTGTGAAAACCGTACGGCATCATAAATCGGCACATCATTGAAAAAGATACCAGTCTCAATTGGACTGGCACCTCTCAGGCTAATATTAGCAGACTCATCTGCAGTTGTGGAAGATGGCATTGAGTTAACCGCTAATATTGGATCCGCTTTTGCCGCAGGATTGGTATATATCTCAATCTTATTGATCTTCTGATATTTAAATTCCTCCGCGATCAATGGGCTGGCTTTGACCACTACTTCCTGGAGCTTATTGTTGATCGGATCCAGGAAAATATCTCTGGAAAATTTAGCTACTGGAACAATCTTCTCACTAAACCCAATGAAGGAAATCACGAGACTATCTTTCAGGCTTTCCTTCGGAATCTCAAACGTAAATTCTCCATTCAGGCCAGTGCTTGTTCCCACTCTCCAATTGTTGAGTAAATACACATTGGCTCCTATCAAACCCTCATCATTGGATTTATCCTTTACCACACCGGTCAATTGTTTTTGCCCAAAAAGGACCGAAGATATAGTTGAAAGTAAAATGATTAATGCCAGTCTCATGGTTCTTATTTTGATGCTAACAATGAAGGAAGTAATGATTTACTCACCCAGTAGAAGTCAGGTTCTAGTTCAATGGCTTTTCTATAGATCTTTTCTGCATTTTCAGAATCACCATTTTTCTGATAACTAATACCTAAGTGAGCCAAAGCATCCAGATAAAGCCAATTATTCTGAATATTATCAGGGGTCTCTTCAAATTTCTCAATTGCTTTGATGAATGACTCTTGTGCTTCCTCCGTATCACCACCGAACATAGAGGGAGTGTATAACTTAGATCCGGCAAACAGTTTTATTACTAAAGGAGAATCCGGAGCAAATTCTACAGCATCATCCATATTTGAAGAACTCTTGTAGCCCAGGTACATTCCTTTCATCGGCGAGTAGGCCATTTCAAGACCCATCACTGATGATAAAACTGCCTGCGGCTCTCCCAATGAATTATCTTCATCAATGATTTCTTTCAGCAAATCTTTTGTAGCTGATAAATACTTATCAAAAGAGTCTTCATCTTTTGTAGCCATCGTAGCACTAAGTAACCCGTAGTAAGCCATGGCCAAGTCAAACTTGTTACTGGTGCTTGGATCAGATGCAACTCTCTTCTGTTCTATGCCAACTGCTTTCTCCCAAAGTGTCACACTGCTTTTCAGGTAGGCTGCATAACTAATTTCTTTAACTTCTGTCTGCGCTTGAGCAACTGTGGCTGCTAATAAACCAATTAGCAACACCACGACGATACAATAATTTTTCATACTCATATTTAGTCATAAACTGGTTTATATTATAAACCTTATATTCAAAAAAATTTATTTATTAATATACTGTTTCAAAATGTTCACATAGTTTTCGAACGCATTGATTCCCTGCTTAGTAATCTTACAGGACGTAACTGGTTTCTTACCCTGGAACTTCTTAGTAATCTCGATATAACCAGCTGTAGACAACTTATCCAACTGTACGCTAAGGTTCCCTGCCGTAGCTCCAGTCTTTTCTTTTATAAAGACGAACTCGGCTGATTCCACCCCAATCAACAGTGACATAATTGCCAATCTTAATTGAGAGTGCAGTAATGGATCAAGATCACTAAACGCTTTCATTCTTAATTTTTGCTCTTAAAAGATATCCAGGGATTAAATAACCAACAACAATCGCTGCTGCCCCAACTAAACTTTGCTCTGGTATTTCCACTAAAAAGCCAAGTACAGCAAACAACCAAAAAGCGGCCCCTCCGAACATTAACGGCTTAAATCTAATTGCTACTCCTGTAATAAATGTGGGAGTTGCTGTTAATAGCATCACCAAAGGATTAACATAGTAATTAACCTTCACCAAAGCTCCTAACACTATTATCAAAGATATTATAAAACACATCCACAAATACCCTATTAAAGTACCCATATGAGTTTTAACTTTGCTTCTTTTACTTCTTCTGGCACTATCAATTCCTGTGTAAATTCCAGCAGGGATAGATAATATTGGCCATACGATAAACGGGTTTACAACATCTGTAAACTCAATCATGTAGTATACAGATAAATTACTAATAGCAACAACCCACCCCCATAATAGAAAGTAAGTCTGTTTATCATCGTAATAACCTTTCGCAGAAGAAATCATCTCATTGATGATTTGTAAGCTATCGTGCCCGGACATTGATTTGTTCTCTTCCATCTTAGTTTGATTTTTGCAATTATAAAGTAGTTTATATTATAAACCTAATTATAGATAAATAGGTTGCATTATTCTCTAAATATTTCTTTGAATGCCTTCATTCCTTATCAAAAACTGATGAAAGTCATGTTTTCATTTTCGACAGCATTCTACTTTTACAATTGATTTACCTGCCAAATATGTTAAATTGGTGAATTCCTTCACCAAAGTAAGAACTATCAATTCTGACCAATATGAAAATGATTTTATCCTTGTTCAACCGACTACTCCTTTTAGGATCTGCATTCGCATTACTATTTCTGGCTTCTTGCTCAGATGATGAAGGTGGTGGAGATGATAATAACTCCACTGAATATGAAATAACAATTGAAGGTATGTCTACCTCAAATGAAAGTGATATGGGTGCTGGGTTTAGAATAGTAATTGCTCCTAGTAATAGTACTGGTTCAGATATCACGGTATCGTATGAATTATCCGGAACAGCTACTGCAGGAATGGACTACCAAAATCCTTCTGGAACAGCAACACTGAGCAATGGTGCGTCTGAGGTTGAGGTTGCTATCCCTTTTATTGACGACAGCTCCGATGAAGGAGATGAGACTATCATCATCACTTTGGTTTCTACCGGATTACCTACTGATGTTATGCTGGGATCCAGTAATATTTTAACCATTACTATTTCTGATGATGATTCCGGTTCTGGAACATGTGCAAATGATAATTCTATCAATCAAGATAATCATGAGTGTGATTTATCCCCAACTGTTGCCAATACTTATTCTGAGTCCGTTTCGGGCGACACTAGAACGGTTCAATCCAATGGAATACCAGAGCATGATTATAGAATTCAAATTCCTGATCAGGTTAATGAATTAAATAGTATGAACCGTACGTGGGAAATGGACGCTACTCCAAATTTAGGATCATCAACAACAGACATTACCAATGACGGCCAACCAGTATGGAGATTTGGTGTTGCCAAAAATGGGGTTCCAATTGACCCTGCTCCTGCTCAACCATTCATCTTTGAGAACACCATGACTGGAGAATATAATTTCGACTGGGTATTCGAACCCAACTGGAATATGGAAGCTGTAGGGCTTGATTGTGCTGTAGCACACGTACAACCTGACGGAACATATCATTACCATGGAGATATGGCTATTTTCGCAGATCAATTATTGAGCGGATTAGGATCAGGTACCACTACTCCTTCAGAGCCAGTTCAAATAGGTTGGGCAGCTGATGGATTTCCAATATTATACAAATACGGACCTGGTTCAAACGGTACAATCACTGAACTAATGCCTAGCTATCAACTTAAATCCGGTGAACGTCCTGGTGATGGTGTAAGTGAGCCCTGTGGGGAATACACAGGTAAATACACGAATGATTTTGAATATGTATCAGGATTAGGTGATTTGGATGAGTGTAATGGAATTGAAAGAAGCATAACAATCGGTGGTGATACATTCAGCTACTTCTATGTGATTACATCTGATTTCCCTATTATCTCCAGATGTATTTCAGGGCCTCCAAATCAAAGCTTTAGATTGGGAAACTAAGAGTTTTACAAAAAGCATAAGACAAAAAAAAGGCGCTCATTAGAGCGCCTTTACTATTTATCCTTTGTCTTCTTTGACTTTCTGTTTCTTAATCTTGATTTTCAGTTCATCAGACTTCCCATCATGATCCGCCTGGATGGTATCACCTTCCTGAGCCTCTCCTTTAAGGATTTCTTCTGCTACTGCATCTTCAAGATATTTCTGAATCGCTCTGTTTAGAGGTCTTGCTCCAAACTGAGGATCATATCCTTTATCTGCAAGGAAATCTTTGGCCTTCTTAGTCAATTCAACTTTGTAACCAAGATCAGTAATTCTACTAAACAGTTTTCCTAATGTGATATCGATAATTTGATGGATATGCTCTCTTTCAAGTGAGTTAAACACAATCACATCATCCAATCTATTTAAGAATTCAGGACTGAATGCTTTTTTCAGTGCATTCTGAATTGTTGACTTCATCAACTCATCCATGCTATCCTTTTTGCTTTGAGTAGCAAAACCGATACCAGCTCCGAAATCTTTAAGATCTCTAACACCAATATTTGATGTCATAATGATAATTGTATTTCTGAAATCAACTCTTCTTCCAAGTCCATCTGTTAAAATTCCATCGTCAAGAACCTGAAGTAGAATGTTAAATACATCTGGGTGAGCTTTTTCAATCTCATCAAGAAGTACTACGCTGTAAGGCTTTCTTCTTACTTTTTCAGTAAGCTGACCACCTTCTTCATATCCAACGTATCCTGGAGGCGCTCCAACTAGTCTTGATACAGAGAATTTCTCCATATACTCAGACATATCAATTCTTACCAGAGAATCTTCTTTATCGAACAGGTAGCTCGAAAGAACTTTCGCCATTTCTGTTTTACCTACTCCAGTTGGACCTAAGAAAATAAATGAACCAATTGGTTTCTTAGGGTCTTTCAATCCAACTCTTGTTCTTTGAATTGCTTTTACCAATTTCTCAACAGCTTCATCCTGACCGATTACTCTTCCTTTAAGCTCCTCCTTCATGGTTAGAAGTTTATTGCTTTCTTTCTGAGCAATTCTCTTAGTAGGGATACCAGTCATCATTGCAATTACTTCTGCAACATTTTCCTCGTCAACTAAATATCTTTTAGATTTAGTTTCTTCCTCCCACTTTGCTTTCTCAGCATCAAGCTGAGCGATCATTTTCTTTTCTTTATCCCTTAGTTGTGCAGCCTCTTCATACTTCTGGCTTTTTACAACTCTGTTTTTCTCTTTCTTGATGTCCTCAATAGACTCTTCCAACTTCACAATCTCATCTGGAACATTGATATTATTGATGTGTACTCTTGCCCCAGCCTCATCCATCACGTCAATGGCCTTGTCTGGTAAGTATCTATCACTTATATATCTGTCAGATAAACTCACACATGCATCAACAGCCTCTTGACTGTAATTCACATGGTGGTGAGATTCATATTTATCCTTGATGTTATTAAGGATTTGAACAGTCTCTTCAGGAGTAGTAGCGTCAACCATTACTACCTGGAACCTTCTTGCCAAAGCACCATCTTTCTCGATGTACTGTCTGTACTCATCAAGAGTTGTAGCACCGATGCATTGTATTTCTCCTCTTGCCAATGCTGGTTTGAACATGTTAGATGCATCAAGCGAACCTGAAGCTCCCCCTGCTCCTACAATAGTGTGGAGCTCATCGATGAACAGAATTACTTCTGGCGATTTCTCTATTTCATTCATCACCGCTTTCATTCTCTCCTCAAACTGACCTCTGTACTTAGTACCTGCGACAAGTGAAGCAAGATCTAAAGTCACCACTCTCTTGCCAAATAACACTCTGGAAACTTTCTTTTGAACAATTCTCAAAGCTAATCCTTCAGCAATTGCGGTTTTACCCACACCTGGCTCTCCAATTAGGATTGGGTTGTTTTTCTTTCTCCTTGAAAGTATCTGCGCAACCCTTTCGATTTCTTTGTCTCTTCCTACAATCGGATCAAGCTTATCTTCTTCTGCTAATTTGGTCAGATCTCTTCCGAAGTTATCCAATACTGGAGTTCTTGATTTTTCTCCTGGCTTAGAAGAGGATTCTTTTCCTCCGCCCCCAGAAGATCCACCAAATATTCTTGATGAGTCGTCATCACCATCATCAGTATCAGAAGATGCTAATGGATTCTCAGCTTGATATTCCAGTAGTTCTTTCACTACATCATAAGAAACGTCGAATTTATTTAGAATCTGGGTTGCCAGATTATCTTCATCTCTAAGGATAGACAGCAGCAGATGTTCAGTACCTATTAATTGGCTCTTGAAAATTTTAGCCTCGAGATACGTAATTTTTAAGACTTTCTCTGATTGTCTGGTCAAAGGAATGTTAGCAAGGTTCTTAACATTACTAGTTGCTGTACCTTTTGTTGCTTGTTCTATAGAAGATCTCAAGTCTTCCATATTAACACCCAACTTTTTCAGTAAACCAACAGCAACGCCTTCACCTTCTCTTATCATTCCAAGAAGCAAATGCTCAGTCCCAATGTAGTCGTGCCCTAGTCTCAAGGCCTCCTCACGGCTTAGCGATATTACTTCTTTTACTCTATTTGAAAATTTTGCCTCCATATCTGGATATTTCATTCTTAGTAAAAATAAGAGTTTAGGCTCTTATATGCTATTATTAAAACTAATTTTTAAACGTTCTGTTTTCACCTTTCGTTCAACTGCATCAAACTGTCGACAAGCCAACAATTGACGAAGCTCCTGGTCCCTCACAGAACAATAAATCTATAATGCTTAAGTTCGGTACAAATTTGTTGCCAAACAATTGCTGGTAAGCGTATGGTTGATATATATGGCGCTCACTGGCATTTTGTTTTCTATTTATAAAATTAATGAACTGATTATCAGACTCCTGACTTTCATCCATATATTTTTCAACCTTTTTAACAACACTGTCAAATTGTAATAACTTCAGACATAATGACAGCATCTCGTAATTCAAATCAATCAAGTACTTTTCTTTTCTTACGAAAATATCGTTGAAATAGTCAAAATAATATTCAAAAAAAGGTGCTTTTCCATATGCTGACTGAATTGCTCTTAGATGAACATTCAACCATTTCTGATTATAATCTATTTGAATATCTTTTGATTGTATCCTTTTATTTCCGTCTTTCACTGGAACTGTAAGCAATTGCGTCTTATTGGCTCCAAGTATGTAACAACGATTTCGGTAAGACTGTTTCTGGTAAAACTCCGCAATATCAAATTCTATCTCATCAAACTTTTTCAGCAGAGCAAAATACTCAATATTGGGAAGGTAATGCAGCTCGATTCTCATCTATAAACTTTACTACAAGATCAAGTCTGGATCACCTAATCCTTCTCTAACAATTTCCATTTCTCCAGATGTACAATCAATTACTGTACTTGCATCCAGATGACCCGGTCCACCATCAATAACAATATCAACCAGATTTTCAAACTTCTCATGAATCAAACTTGGATCAGTTGAGTATTCAATAATATCATCGTCTTCATGAATAGAAGTTGTGATAATTGGATGTCCAAGAACTCTGACGATTTCACGAGGGATATTATTGTTGGGTATTCTTATTCCTACTGTTTTCTTTTTAACGTTTAGAATTTTGGGTACCCTACTGCTGGAGTTAAGAATAAAAGTAAAGGGACCTGGCAAAGCTTTTTTCATGGCCTTAAACGTCGAATTGTCCAGACTTTTCACAAACTCGGAGATATGACTCAGGTCATAACATATGAATGATAAGTTGATATTTTTGGCTTTAGTGCCTTTTATTCTCATCACCTTCTCAATGGCATTTGTGTTAAACAGATCACAACCCAGACCATACAAAGTATCTGTTGGATAGATGATTACACCTCCATTTTGCAGGACTTTTACAATCTGTTCGATCTTATCCATTTCAGGATTTTCCTCGTATAACCTTATGAATTCTGCAGCCATATCATTTATTCTGGTGATAAATATAGAAACTGGACATGTATAAAATGGCGTATTTTGTGATATTTGCGGGATTAATTTGGAAGGGATGAATAAAAAAAGAAAGATATTAGTCATTATCCTGCTGGTAGGATCAACTCTGTTATCATCATTTGCTTTTTACAGTTATCAGGTCGTGTATACTGCCAATTTGCAGATCGACAAGGAAGACACCTATTTCTATATTCCTGATGGCTCTGATTTTAAGTATGTCCAAAACTCACTTTATGAAGAGAAGATTGTCAATGATCTTGTAGCATTTAGCTTTCTGGCTAAAATGATGGACTATGATTTGGCAGTTAAACCAGGGAGATATAAGATTACCAAGGATATGAATAACCTGGAGGCGATTAGAATGTTACGTGCTGGTGATCAGTCTCCTACAACTGTAGCCTTTACATCTGCGAAAAAACTGGACCAACTTTCCGCCCAAATCACAAAAAACATACAGATCACTCAATCCGAATTTGACGCATTGATCCTTGACACTGCAACTATGGAGAGCTATGGCTTCAAACCGGAAACCTTCATCAGTATGTTTGTTCCAAATACTTATGAGGTTTACTGGACGGTGAAACCAAAGGAATTGCTTGATAGATTAAAAAAGGAACACGATAAATTCTGGACTCCAGAAAGAATTAAAAAAGCGGAAAATCTGTCTTTCTCTAAGGAAGAAGTAAGCACCCTCGCTTCAATTGTTCAGTCGGAAACTTCAAAAAACGATGAAAAGCCTGTGGTTGCTGGACTATACCTAAATCGCTTGAGAAGGGGAATGAAGCTAGAAGCAGATCCGACGCTTATTTTCGCTTTAAATGACTTCACAATAAAAAGGGTTCTGGCTAAAGATAAAAATGTAGAAAGCCCATACAATACTTACAAGTATGTGGGTTTACCTCCTGGCCCAATCAGAATGCCTAATATTGCTTCATTGGATGCGGTACTAAATTATCAGTCTCACGATTTCATTTTCATGTGTGCAAAAGAGGACTTTTCGGGTTATCACAACTTCGCAAAAACCTATAAGCAGCATAGAATAAACGCCAGAAAATACCAAAGAGCTTTAAATAAGGAAAAAGTTTACAGATAATTGCAGATGTTTTCTACTGAAGTCAAGGTGAGAGTCAGGTATGCTGAAACTGATCAGATGGGGTACGTATATTATGGTAATTATCCCACATATTATGAAGTAGCACGTGTGGAAGCCATGAGATCATTTGGCATGAAATACAAAGATCTTGAAGCAAGCGGTGTTATGATGCCTGTATTAGAAAATCATAGCTATTATCTCCTACCTGGAAAATATGATGAAGAATTAACGATTAAAGTCTCAATTCCTGAGTTGCCAAAGGTAAAAATCAAATTCCTTTATGATTTCTATAACGAAGAGGGTAAATTGATCCACAAAGGAGAGACAATCTTAGCATTTATCAACATGGAAACAGGCAGACCAGTGAGAATGCCTAAAGAAATGGAAGAAGTGCTAAGTCCATTTTATCAGTGAAAAGACGAACTATCCATCGGCATCTGTACTACTATAAGTGGTACTTAAGGTTAATTCAGTTCTTAAAAAGGGTGAGACTAAGGAACGGAAAGGCTTCTCTTTACCGTATTCTTACGATTTTTCTGGATAAGATGTATGATGACCATATTATGGAAAGAGGCAGTGGTGTTGCTTTCAATTTTACCTTGTCAATTTTTCCAGCGATTATTTTTTTATTCACGCTTATCCCATTCATTCATAATTGGATTCCTACAATAGATAGTACTACCACAATGGCTTTCCTAAAGGATGTGATGCCTGAAAATATGTTTCTTGCAGCTACTGATACAATATCAGATTTACTATCAAACACACGGGAGGGACTATTATCATTTGGCGCATTATTTTCATTGTATCTGGCCGCCAATGGAATGAGTGCTCTAATGAGGGCTTTTAACAGCTGTTACAGAACAGTTGAAACAAGAAGTTTCTTTAAGACGAGATTCATAGCGTTAGGACTAACTTTAATTCTGGCATTTGTCCTTATGATCTCCTTACTTTTTGTAGTGGCCGGAAACTTATTAATTAGCTACACGAATGAACTTGGTTTCTTTAGTGATTCCATTATCTACTACCTCGTGTTAGCCCTGAGATTCTTGATTGTTTTTCTATCATTTTATGTGGCAATTAGCGCTATTTACTACTTTGCCCCAGCAATCCATGACAGATGGAGATTCTTTTCGCTAGGCTCATTCATAGCCTCTCTATCCTGTGTTGGCATTTCTTTTCTGTTTTCATTCTATGTCAACAACTTTGCAGCTTATAATAAACTTTACGGTTCTTTAGGAACTCTCATAGCTTTGATGATTTGGCAATTGATCCTTTCAATTATTCTTTTAACTGGTTTCGAGTTTAATGCCAGCGTTGACCTAGCTGCATCAGACGAAGTTGTGGATTTGCATCCGGTTCCGCAACAAGTTTAACTGGTCCTTTCTGGTAAAAGATGATGTTGCTTTTTATATTTAGTAGGAACTATAAAACTATATATGTCCCTTAAATACATCACACACCAGAGTAAAGAAATCCTGATAGTCTCATTTAGAGATTGCTCCAATACTGAAGAAATGATTGCTTTAGCCACCAAGTTAAAAGCCGAAGTGCAAAGCTCCCCTGGAAATCTTAGGATATTAAGTGATTACGAAGGAGTAATGCTTAATGCAGAATACATGTCGAAAGTAAAAGAAATGGGAAAGGAGGTTCAGGGGAAAGTGACAAAATCTGCGGTTATTGGAGTTGGAGGTGTCAAGAAAATATTGCTTAATGCCTACAACAGATATACCCGGCGAAACATGGTGGCTTTTGACAGTTATGATCAAGCAATGAGCTATTTAGCCAAGGACTAAAAAATATTTTCAAATTTTTGCTTACCCGATTTGACATTTTTGATAATTGGTATAATTTTGCACACCCGTAAGACAGATGGTTGAACGGAAAATTTAAAGTTCGTAGTTATTTTAGTTAGGATTCTCCTACGCTAAAGCTCCGGCGAATTACAGAGGAGTGGCAGAGTGGTCGAATGCGGCGGTCTTGAAAACCGTTGTACCGCGAGGTACCGGGGGTTCGAATCCCTCCTCCTCTGCAGAATAGAAGCCTTGGTTGTTTAACCAAGGCTTTTTTTATACCCAGAAACCAATACACTCTCACCCAACACCAACAACTAATGAATGCACAATTCTTGAAAACCGTTGTACCACTAAGGGTAGGTTCCATGGTTCAATTGGGATGCTGTCGCTTCAGTCATATATAGGAAGCTTCAAACATCAATATTCTTGTTTCCGCATAATTTTTCTGCATCATTTATTAATTTCATGTGATTTTAACGTCTGAATAAACCGACGTATTAATGCCTCAAATACACTCTAAGCAATTTTGGCTGTGCTCAAGGATTATCATTATTATAATTTTCTTGACGGTCAGTTTTCTATCAAATGCGCAAACCACCATCTCCGGAAAAGTCGTAGAAAAAGGCTCAAAAGAGCCACTTCCATTCGCAAACGTAAGAATCAAAGGAACCTCCACAGGAGTTGCAACCAACATTGACGGATTTTTCAGCCTGATAAACATTGACCCGAATGTCACTCTTGAAATCAGTTTTGTAGGATACGATTTGGTAGAGGTGAAACTTACTGGTCAGGACTTTTTAGAAATCGAGTTAAAGCCTCTTACAAATGAACTGGCTGAAGTTGTTGTGGCAGCAACCTCTTACAAAGTATTTGATGCTACAACCGGAACAAGTGCAACAACCCTTTCAACAAAACAAATTAACCTACTGCCAAGTATAGGCGAACCAGACATCTTTAGAGCTTTACAGATGTTGCCTGGTGTAAGTAGCACCAGCGAGAGTTCTTCCGGACTCTTTATTAGAGGTGGGACTCCAGATCAAAACCTGACTTTATTGGATGGTATGACAGTTTACAAGGTGGATCACTTCTTTGGTTTCTTCAGCGCATTCAATACAAATGCCGTAAAAGACGTGAGACTCTTCAGAGGAGCTTTCCCGGCAAGGTATGGGGGCAGAACATCTGGTGTAGTTGAGCTGACCGGAAAAACAGGAAGCTTTGATAAAATACAAGGTGGATTCAATGCAAGTCTGGTCAGTGTAGGTGGTTATTTTGAAATGCCAATAACTAATAAGCTGTCAATTTTTGTCGCTGGGAGAAGATCGTACTCTGAAATAATCAAAGGTGGATTGTATAAAGACCTAATAGGCAACCTTAGTAATGAGGACAACTTCGATGGGACATTACTGGAGAATGCCACCAATATTACTACCGAGCCCGACTTCTATTTTTACGATTGGAACTCGAAAATATCTTACAAACCATCATCAAGAGATATGATCACCTTTAGTACCTACAATGGCAAAGACTATCTCAATGAATCTCAAAACCTGAATGACGATATCGCTGAAGGGATAAATCTCAATTACGCATTGAAAGAACAAACTGATTGGGGCAATAGAGGTGCTTCGACTAAATGGTCAAGACAATGGACTTCCAGGATCTACACCAATCTACTATTCGCCGGATCTGAATACTTCAGTAATTATGACAGGGATGAAGATGTTTTAGTTCTCGATCTCGATTCTGTTAGACTAAGTAGAAACCGACGAACTTTCGAAGAAAATAGTGTAATTGACCTAAGCGTGAAAGCTAACCTTGAGTGGCAAATCAACAATAACACGAAAGCTGAGTTTGGTATTGCTTTTACGGATAATCAAATTGAGTATGATAACATTAGAGATGATACAGTGGTCCTTCTTTCCAGATCTCAGAGAGCATCGTATAGTTCGGTATTTGCCTCTCAGGAAGGTGCATTAGGCTCAAAAATGAAATATACATTAGGAATAAGAGCTTCAAAATATGAGAATGAGGATGACTTATTAATTGAACCTAGAGTAAATCTTAGTTACGCTCTCAACTCCAGAATAAAACTCAAATCCGCATATGGAATTCATTATCAATTTGTAAATCAGATTGTGAATCAGAATATCTCTGAAGGTTCTAGAGAGTTTTGGTTGTTGGCTGACAATGATCCAATTGAGCTTAGCAGCGCCACACATTATGTACTAGGTGCAAGCTACGAGTTAGATAACTGGTTATTTGACGTAGAATCCTACTATAAATCTTTAGATGGCATTACGGAATTCTCTTTACAATTCAGAAGAGGTGTGGACGACTCGGTCTCTGAGCTTTTTAGGTCCGGCGATGGAGTGGCAAAAGGTGTTGAGTTTTTGATCCAAAAAAAGAAAGGACTTTACACTGGATGGATCTCATACACACTGAGTGATCTCACTAACACATTCCCAGACCTGAATGAAGGATTTGCATTCCGCCCACTACATTACCAAAGACATGAATTTAAAATGGTTAATAGTCTGGAGCTTGAAGATGGCTGGACCGTGGCATCTAATTTTATATACGGTTCTGGCAAACCTTTCTCTGAACCCAACAACCGATACGAAATAGAGCTCCTGGACGGAAGAACATTGCAATACATTGGTTTAGGCCCTAGAAACAATAGCTTCAACCCAGCCTATATACGTCTTGATGTATCCGCCAACAAACAATTTAAAATAGGGAAAACTTCTGCTCAATTAGGTTTATCATTATTCAATTTACTTGGCAGAGAAAATATCTGGTACACAGAATATGACTTTGGTCAATCACCTCCACTGGTCAATCAAGTCACTTACCTGGGCTTCACTCCTAACCTATTATTCTCAATCAAATTCTAATCAGCAATGAAATCAATATTAAACAGATTATTTCCCTTTATCGCACTTGGTTTAATTGCATGCGAAGAACTTGAAGTGCCGGAGTTCAATCAATATGTAGTAGAAGCTTTTATCACTGCAGATGAAAACATATACGATATAAAAATCAAAGAAACTACTTCTATAATCCAGGAGGAAATAATAGATATTCCATTCCCTGATGCTACAGTTACAATCTCAGCCAATCAGGAAAGTATTGAATTAGTGTATGATGATATTACCGGGAAATACATTGATCCAAGTAATTCTTACGAAATTGAAGTAGGACAAGAATATGAAATTAATATTCAATTAGAAGATATAAATGCAACTTCTTCAACTGTAGTCCCAGAAAAACCGACTGGACTTAAATTAACAGATTCAGTTCTGATTGTTCCTGAGTTGCTCCCAACAGTATTTCTAAGAGATCAGATAACAGAGTTGTTTGATGAAGAAGTGATTACACTGAGTTGGACAAGCGTTCCAGACAGACACTATTTCGTTGTGATCGAATCACAGGTTGATTCTATTGACTACATTTTACCACAAGAAATACCAGAAGAAAGTCTTGAATTGCTATCATCATTTAAGTTCATATCAGAACCAACACAAGACACAACTTTCAACATCATTGCTGTTGCATTGGAAACATATGGACAACATGTAGCCAAAGTGTATTCTGTAAATCAAGAGTATGTGGATCTATTTAATAGCGCGACACAAGATTCCAGAGACCTTAATGAACCTCCGAGCAATGTGGAAAATGCATTGGGGATTTTTACGGCTTTTGCTGTTGATAGTATTGAGTTTACAGTTCGGAAAGAATAAGTGGAATACGAATCCTCATTACTGGTTTGGTAATGAATGATTTATATATTTGCAGCTCAATCAAATGTCAAAAAATGATAGTCAATTTAATTATACTCATAAGTATTCTGGCAGGCTATATTTTATATAAATACAACCACAGCA
The DNA here is from genome assembly GCA_024743255.1 of bacterium. GTDB lineage: Bacteria > Bacteroidota > Bacteroidia > Cytophagales > Cyclobacteriaceae > JANSWY01. Next base: position 47,248 of record JANSWY010000019.1, read on the forward strand.
GAAACCAGAAAGTCATACTTCAAAGTAAACTTTTCAAATCAAGTCTCTACTCATCTATAGCTATAGTTATGGTTATTATTATAATAGAACTGCTGGCTCCCAAAACAACTATAAGTCTCGACAATTTTAAGCTTTATCTGAATATTGGTACCGGCCATAGTGACAATGCCTTACAGTTAGCATTGTTGGAGCCTCTAAATGTACTAGCCAACCTCAATTTAATTGACTTGTCATCTTCCGTAATAGTAGCTGCATTTTGGGCTCTGTTCATCAACAAACTATTAAATCTCAACATTAAATGGACAAAACAGCTAATTTTCATTTTAGGTGGCTGTTTAATGCCTTTTTTAGCAGTCCCGTTAAGTGTTCTGGCAAGGACTACATTACCTACAGAATTTAGTCAAAGTGGTATTGGATACTTTTTTTATTGGGTGACTCAATACGCTGTAATTTCTGAACTAATCATTTTACTACCGACTGCTCTAATTATATTATCAAAAAAGAAACTTGAAGGAATAGAGGCATTGCTTTACATTTCATTAACAGCAATCGGTTATTCCTTTACAGAGACTCTGTATAGACCTGCAAGTGAAATTGGTTTACTTGGTAGTTGGACTTTGCTATTCTCATTTTATCATGTTGCACTTTCCAATATTGCTATATACGGACTCCTGGTATACAAACTTGATCCCAACAGAAGGAATTGGGGTTACACTGTGTTATACTTCGCGCTATCTGCTCTTTTTTCAGGGACAATAAATTTCCTATACTCAGAAGGATACGGTGTGATTTTGCCATTTCTATTTGTCCCTTTTTTACTTGGATGGACCATCATTCTAAACAACGTCTACTCCAATTCTCCAAAAGCAACTTCTGCTCACAAGAGTTCGAAAGACTTAACGATGAGTATAGTTGTTATTTTCGCTACTACACTATTTACGTTCAGCTATTTAGTTAATAGAATCACAGTACAATCTGCACATACATACGAGCTCGGAATGATTGGTATAACTGTCATTGGTTTTGTTATGGGCTTTATCATATTCGCACTAAATGATATTGACATTTTCCCTGGCTCATGGAGGCAATTAAAATTCAACTCCGAAAGCCCGGATGAAGGGAGCTCCATCCTATCTGATTTTATAGATATGAATGTGATAGTTCCACAGCATCTGATTGGGCAAATCATACAGCTTCATTGCCCCGGAGGAAACACTCATCTGGCAGAATTCTTTGACTTTGACAAAGGAAAAGTCGTCAAGAGGTTTATCCTCAAAAAAGAACATACAACGGAATACAATTGGTATTTTGTTAAACTCAAGAACAAAATGAATGTTATTGATGAGTTCCGTGCTGACTGCATAGCAATTAAATTGAATAACTCATTTGCTTCCATTGTTCATGACACCCACATAAAGTGTCATTTGAGATTAATCAAATCCGAGACTGACTTAAAGGCGAAAAGAATAAGCAGTGCAAACTTTTTTCCTTACGGCAATATCATGATAAATGGATCAGATTACAGGTACGAGTAGTTCAAACAATTCTAATTCACTCAACCCATTCGGCACTCTAGAAAATTCGCCAGATGAAATATGAAAAAAGGCAGTTAAACAAAGAATTCATCTCACTACTGGGTGATTTTTGACCTTAACCTGAGAAATTTATGAACTAACGATAGAATTTCTTAACTCAGCGAATAAACAATATCTGTAACCTTCCTATCCCTTATTCTTGTAATGTTAAAAGTTAAGAATCATTCCATTAAGGGTCCCTTTCGTGCAAAAGGGGCTTTTTTTGTTCTGATAACGATTAACTGCAATATTAGTGACTTCAAAAAAGAAAAATAAAATCGCTCACAACCTGGAAATTCTGGGATACCTGGTATTTAGTACAATACTTGCTTCAGGCATTTGGGAGAAGTTTTTATGAAAATCAAAGGCTCCAGCAGATCTCTTTTTTGAGAAATAGGTTATCTTGAATAACCTAAATCTACCAGCGGTGATAGAACCCGATATTCCTAAAAATGAAGAACAAAGGCTTAATGCCTTAAAAGAGTACCAGGTACTTGACACTCTTCCAGAGCAACTCTACGATGATATCACCCTCCTTGCATCCCAAATTTGCAATACTCCTATTTCATTAATCAGTTTAATAGATGACAGCAGGCAATGGTTTAAGTCTCATCATGGTCTGGGTGTAGACCACACTCCCAAAAACATCGCATATTGTGCGCATGCAATCAATGAACCGGAGAAACTAATGGAGGTTGAGGATGCTCTGAAGGACGAACGGTTTCATGATAACCCATTAGCAACTGGAGAGCCTTTCGTGAGATTTTATGCAGGAATGCCCCTTGTGGATGAAAATGGTTTTGCCTTAGGTACCCTTTGTGTAATCGATCATAAGCCTAGAAAACTAAATGATTCTCAGAAGGAATCATTAAGAGCTTTATCTAGACAGGTTCTTGCTCTATTAAAACTTCGTGTAGAGAGCAACAAAAAACAAGATGCCTTTGATGAATTTATAGGATTAGTTGAGAACCTGGGTGATGGAGTATTCGAATTAGATGAACATGGTAAATGTAGCTATGCAAATGCTACCATGCTTAAATTCTTAAATAGAGATATAGATGAAGTCATGCATACCTCAATTTGGGATATGATCTATCATGAAGATGTTCCAAGTATGCAGGCATTTTATGCTGATCAATTCAGGAATAAGAGAACAAAGTGCTATTACGAGTACCGCATTGCTCCCAAGAACGAAGATCCAATTTGGTTAGCTCAAACCACTACTATGACCTATGAAGGAGATACTATGGTTCGATTGAGATCGATTTCCAGAAATCTTTCAGAAACAAAGGAACTTGAAATTGAGCTGGAGGAGAAAGACCAATTATATAGACTTGTTAGCGAGAATTCATCAGACCTGATCGCGTTACATGAGCCAAATGGCCTTTACAGATTTGTGGCCCCTTCATCCATTGACCTGGTAGGATATAAACCTTCCGAGCTGATTGGGAAAAATCCATATGACTATATACATCCAGATGATCGTTCCAGACTGATGTCGGGACCTCATCAAGAAACTTTAAAAGGCGGTAAAGCTTCAAATATTGAATACCGTTTTAAAGCAAAGTCTGGGGAATATATTTGGCTCGAATCCTATACGAAACCAATAATAAATAATAAAGGAGAAGTCACTTCATTTCAGACAAGCTCCAGGGACATTACTGAGAAAAAAAGAGAGTATGAAAGAAACCTGCAGTATAGAGTAGGCTTGAAACTTCTGAATGAATTGTCAGCAAGCCCTACAAGTGAACATCTTGTTTCTAAAGCATTGCAGAAAGCAACGAATCACCTCAGTCTTTCAAACGCATTGATCGTATTGAAGAATCGTGCAGATAAGCTCGAATGGATTTATTTCTTTGGAGGCAGAGATAAAAAAAAGATTCAACTTCCTCAAATCGTAGAATCAGAATTAATCTCGGAGATAATTTCCTCCTCATCTATAAGAAGCTATTATTCTCAAAGCCAAATTACACTTCCATTTACTAAAACCAAAGTGAAAAAATTAATTGGCTCAAGGATTCTGAGAAGTGGGAAATCTACTGGTGCAGTTTGTATTTGGTCGGATTCTGAAGATGAGGCATTCCCAGCCCAGGACAAGGCATTCGCTCTTCTATTCGCAAATTGGTTGGGAGCATCACTGGAAACACTTGAAGATCGTAAACAACTTTTGGAAGCTAAGGTAATCGCAGAATCCGCTAATGCTGCCAAGTCCGACTTCCTTTCAATGATGTCTCATGAAATCAGAACACCATTGAATGGTATCATTGGAACTACTCATTTACTATTAAACAAGTCTCCTCAAAAAGAGCTGTTACCATATTTCGACATTCTTCAACAAAGTAGTAATAACCTCTTAGCCATAGTCAATGACATACTTGATTTCAATAAAATACAAGAAGGTAAAGTACACCTGGAGTCCATCAATTTTGATTTAAAAAAACTGATTGAAAACATATTGAAGAACTATGTAATTCCAGCAGAAGAGAAACATTTGAAATTAAACTGTGAGTATGATCAAAACCTCCATAAATTCTATTGGGGAGACTCAGTGAGAATTAGTCAGGTACTACATAACCTGGTAAGTAATGCAATCAAGTTTACAAGTGAAGGTTCTATCACCATTAAAACCACAGCCGGACAAACTCTAGACTCATTTCAGGAAGTTAGCTTCGAGGTAATCGATACTGGAATTGGAATTCCAAAAGATAGACAAAATGAAATTTTTGACAAGTTCACACAGGCTAGCTCAAGCACTTCAAGAGAGTACGGAGGTTCTGGTTTAGGCTTAACGATTACAAAGAACCTGTTAAGCATGATGGGTTCTGAAATCAAATTATTAAGTGAACCAGGATCTGGATCAGCTTTTTCCTTCACACTTGTGCTTAAGATCTCCGAGGAAGAAACCATTCAAGAGGAAACTTTCGAAAATCTCCAATTAATGGGAACTGTGTTAATTGTGGAAGATAATGCATTCAATAGAATCATTGCAAAGGACTTCCTGGAAGCCTGGGGATGTCGGACAATAGAAGCTGAAAATGGTGAAGAATGCCTGGAGGTGTTAAAATCAGAAAAAGCGGATTTGATTTTAATGGATTTACAAATGCCAGTACTAGACGGGTTTGAAACATCAAAGGCGATCAGAGCCTCAGATGATCTTCATGAAATTCCAATTGTAGCACTTACCGCAGAAGTTATAGGAGATGTTAAAGAGAAAGTTTATGAACACCAAATGAATGATTATATCACCAAACCTTTTCATCCGACAGAATTCTTTAAAAAAGTGCAAAAGCATTTAAAATTCAAACAGGGCTCAACCAACAATAACTTGGTTTCTGCCGTGCTGAATAAATTGAAGAAAACACTGGGAGACGATCATGATGTAGTTATGAAATATTATGATATCTTTATTAAAGCAACAGAGGAAGAGAAGGACAAACTTGGTGGGCTAATTGACAAGGAAGATATTTCGGCAATACGATCCTATGTTCATAAGGTGAAATCGAGTTTTCAGTTGGCTGGACTAAAAGATTTGACACAGGAAGCTCTTGAAATTGAGCGGCTAATTGATGAAGGTGGTGCTAAAAATATAATTCTGGAACATTTGCTTAGGCATAATGAAAATCTGGGAGCAACATTAGAATTACTAAAGGAATCCAATGAGTGATAAAAAATTGGAAGTCATTATTGTAGATGACGAAAGGTTTCAATTAGAGGTACTAGCCTCTTTTGTGAAGAAAACAGCATTTCTGGAACTAGTAGGATCTTTTACTAATCCTGTTGAGGCGCTGGATAATATCATTGGCAATCAACCAGATTTGTTACTTCTTGATGTAGAGATGCCGGAACTAACTGGTTTAGAACTTATAAAATCTCTAAAAAACCCTCCAAAAACCATCGTGGTAACTGGCAAAAAGGAATATGCCGTTGAAGCATTTGATCTTGATGTTGTTGATTATCTGGTAAAGCCCGTAGATGATTACTCAAGGTTTTTGAAAGCTGTTTCCAAAGTCAAAGAAAGCGTTCCTCCTACTGAAAGAAAAAAGATTTCGGATAGTATATATATTAGAGAAGATTCTTTATTGGTCAGTATTAATTTAAGTGACGTTCTTTATTTCGAAGCGTCAGGGGATTATGTGAAAATTGGCACAGACGACAAACTTAGAGTAACCCACTCTACGCTTTCTAAGATTGAAAAGAAGCTACCAAAAGAATTTTTCAAAGTTCATAGATCTTATATCGTCAACCTTAACAAAATCAAGAACATTGATCAGACCAATTTACAGGTTGGAGATAAAATCATACCTATCAGCCAATCTATGAAACCAAAGCTGATGGCGCAAATCGATACATTCTAGTTTCCGTTAAACTTCAGTTATTTATAATCCAGCGTCGAATTTCATTAGTCTAGCGAAAGTAGTCTAAACATGACATCCTTATTGAGGATATTACTTAAAACTACTGCGTAAACACTTGAAAACTCTAAGCTGTCTCATATTAGATCCAAATAACTTCACTTCTGTCCTTTTGGAAGAATTCGTTGAAAAAACTCCGGAATTAGAAATATTAATTGATGACATCAATGTTTCCAGACCACATTTGGTATTTGTGGATTCAGAATATTACAATGAGGATATTTTCAGGAAATTCGAAAGCGATTCAATCATTGTCATCTCATCGGAAGAAGAATTGGTTCGATCTTACTTCAAGAATGATATCCTTGATTTTGTAATGAAAGAAGATTTAAGCTATAATCGCTTTTTGAGCGCTGTGACCAAATATAGGTCCAGACAAAAAAATAAGGCAGAGAACCTGTAGCGATCTCAGAGTGCAAAACCCGCTATGAAATGCTCTTCTTTGATCTTGGTTCCCTGCCATCCTTCCTAACTATGGTCTGGTTAACTCGAAAAACGCCGCTCGTTATTTGTCAAACCTAGGATTGGTTCACATGTACATCCATTTGTGGATATGGAATATTGATTCCGCTTTCGGTAAATGTTTTAAGGACCTTTTCATTCATATCGAAAAATACTCCCCAATAATCCGGTGCATTAACCCAGGCTCTCACTACAAAGTTTACTGAGCTGTCAGCCAATTCGGATACCGCAATAAAAACTGCAGGATCTTTTAAAATTCTTTCATCTTGGTCGCAAAGATTTTGCAGGGTGGATTTAGCCTTATCTACATCATCAGAATAACCAATTCCGAATGTCCAATCTACTCTACGTCTCTCCTCTGTGGAATAGTTAGTCATTGATGAGGTAGAAAGACCTCCGTTTGGAATAATAATTGTCTTATTATCCGGTGTTTTCAGGATTGTGTTGAACAATTGGATCTCAGACACACTGCCAATATAACCTTGTGCATCGATCACATCTCCTACTTTGAAAGGTCGAAAAATCAAAATCATCACACCCCCTGCAAAATTTTGTAGTGTTCCTGATAAGGCCATACCAATAGCCAAACCAGCTGCTCCCAAAATCGCAATAAATGATGTCATCTCTATACCCAGCATTCCAAGTACACTGATTACCAATAGTACTTTCAATAGAGTGCCTACCATTCCTTTAAAGAAAGGCTTTAAAGACGCATCTGTATTTCTTTTGTCAAGCATTGATCCAAAGGCCCTGGTGATTCCCTTGACAATCCAAAGTCCAATGATCAATACAATAATTGCTCCGACTAGTTTCGGTCCATAAGCGAGGATGAACTTCCATCCTTCGTCCATTAGTTTTTCGTAATCCATTTGGTGTTTACTTTTTAGAGTTTGGTTAAGTACAATGCAAAAATGTGGCTTAATAAGGCTTTAATAAAACTTATTCGGTGACCTACAATTTTTGCAGGGTGAAATATGGCGTATGCCTGTTAAGTTATTTTAACTGAAATTTTGCGGAATCAGAATAGTTTAGAATAGGTTTCCTCATCTAAAGTTCCACTTGGAAACAATCCATTATCAGTTTGAAATGTTTGTAGAGTAACCTGGGTATCTATCCTGAAGTTTCCATCCACTGGAGTATCATACCCTTTCTCGTTTAGCTTTTGCTGAAGCTTCCATACATTGGAACTGATGTCTCCAAATTGGGTCGTCAACATATCTTGCATCTGCTTTCTTCTTTCGTACTCTGTAGCTGAAATTCCACTTTCAATAATTTCCTTGATCACCACATTGTTATACCCCTGTTTTTTCAGGCTGTAAGAATAATTCAGTTGCTTCTCCAGTTGTTTGGTAACAGCTCTCAAGTTATTAAAATGACTGGTTGCTTTGAGAGACTTTTCGTTTTCGGATGGATACAAAACATCAATTCCTTCATTCTTCCACATTCTCCGAGCGAAAGCCCCTATTTCGTAAGAGTTTTGATAGTACAATGTCAATGCTTGTTGGTCATAGAAATTAATGTCAACCGAATCAGATTGCACATAATCATAGCTGTTTGGAGGATTGAATTTCGTCCAATTTACATATTGGAAGTACGCAATAACTGGTAATGCAATTATGATTACTATGTATAAAAGCCTTTTCACTGCTCTATTTTATTCAGGTTAGCAAAATATTCTTCTAGCTTGTGCTTATATGTTTCTTCATTCATGTTATCAGCAGCTTTAATAGTGAGTTCCTTCACAAAGCTCATAATGGTATCATCAAGCTTAGATTTGAACTCTGAGGTAAATACCCCTGAAAGCACTACTGCAACATAAAATTTATGGAAATTCTGAATGTAGATTTTGTATAAGTCGTACTCGATTGTCTCAAGAGATTGATTTTCCTTTTCGAATGCTTCACCCACAAACGACTTGATAGCCGTTAACATTCCAGCAATTATATCCTGGTCCATGGTCTTATTTCTGGAATAGCTCGCAAGCAAAAGACCTGAATCATTCTCAATAAGAAATATCTCTTCTATTTGGGGCTCAACCGCATCTCGGATTAATTGTCCACCTGGCTTTTTACCGGTAAATAAAGAGGTGATGTAAGCCTTGATTCGCTCCCACGAAAAAACCTGATCAAACTGCTGATCAATTCTATCAGAAAGTAATTGAATTTCCTTCTGAATATACTTCTTGATCATTTGACCAATAATTGGATAAAGTACCTGTACTACTTCATCCCTTGATTCTTTAATTTGAGTTTGGAGGGTTTTTGTAATGGCAGGGCCAAGTCGTTCTGGCATGATTTCGGTGATATGATCCACCAGCTGTTCCACCTCGTCCTCTGGAATTTTAAGGTTCTCAAAGTCATCAGCAACTTTCCCCTGAAATTCCTGAAACTTCTCTTCTAATTGAGCAAACTTCTTGCTTTCTTCCTCAAAGAGAAGATGCTTTAAAGTATTTATGCCTCCCTCCTGAGACATCCCTTAATTATCTGATTGAAGTTTTCTACCAATCTCTTCCAAAAGGGCTCCCAGAGTATGCCGATCGGTTTTTTCATCACGAAGCTGATCAAGTTCCTGATTGACGTCTGAAGTCAAAGAATCCACTCTGGTATCAAATTGTTTTCTAAGCTCTTCCACATGATCTTTTAAATCATCCATCTTGGAATCTATCGCTTTTTGGAGCTTTTGAAGATCTTTCTTTTGTTTCTCATAGCGATCATCAAGTTCTTTCTTGAGCGTTTCGAACTTGTTCTCGTATTCCTGCATATCAGATCCGAAGATGATATCCCTGATAGCATTAATCTTTTGTATTTCGTTGTTTGAGCTTTCTTCTTCTATATTCTCAGCTTTAGCCATGATCTTTTTGAGATGTGTCCAACTAAAATAATTAATTTAATTTCTTAATCCTCGATAATAAGTCCTCTTTGTAGCTAAGACTTATAGGAAGGATGGTATCCTTTATCTGCAGTTTCTGTTGATTTAATGATATGATCTGATCAATTCTAACAATGTACGATCTGTGAATCCTGACAAAGTCCTTCTGGGGAAGAATGTCTTCCATGCTTCTTAGCTTGGTGTAAGAAACATAAAATTGATCTGCTGTATGAATTTTGATGTAGTCACCAAACGCTTCAATATATTGGATGTCCTGAGGTTTGAAGTTCAGTAACAGGGAATCAACTTTGATAAAAATGTTTTCAGCTTCTGGAATCTTTTTCAAAGCCTCAATTTCTTCATTTTCCTTAGCGATTGCATCCACATTTCTATCCTGCTGTAATTCCAACACCTTTTGGTATTGCGGTGTAAATTCTTCAACCAGAAATAGTATTGAATCATCGCCTTTATCCTGCTTCACAAAAAAGGTAAAATCGAAGAATCTGCCTGTTCCAAAGTAGTCAATTTGTATACAGTTGAAGGTTAGATTATCTCTGGTCTTTAATGTTTCAAGGGGTTCTCGGATTGAAGAGAGAAAGGAGATTTCTTCAAATAGATCAACTCCCTTTTCTATTTTGAGGATTTCATCTGTTGAATCAATCAATTTCCCAGACCTATCAAACTGAATAAGTTGGGTCATATGATCAACTAACTTTATTTTCTCCTCATGCAGACTCATTGAAGCATTTCTTTTGTAAGGTTTGTAAAAGCGGTCTCAACATTTTCTCCAGTTTTGGCACTTGTGAAAAGTACTTCTGAGAAGTCCAGCTCTTTTGTTAAATCTGATTTCATTGATTCAGTTAACATATCGCTTTTATTAGCCAGCTTAACCAAAGGGGCGTCTGGTAAGGTCATTCTCAACTCGGAAATGTGTTGATCTAAATCTTTATATGTAGTGGGCCTTGTTACGTCAAATACATATAGTATTCCATGTGCACCAAGCTTATAGGAAGATGGAATTTTTTTCATAGCGTCCTCACCTGCTATATCCCACAACACTATATTAACTTCTTTCTGATCCACTGTTACTACTTTCTTATCAATCTTGACTCCTATAGTCGTCAGATAACTGTCAGAAAATTTCTGATGAACAAACTGCCTTACCAGGGAGGTTTTTCCCACCCCGAAATGTCCGACCAGAATAACTTTTTTATTAATCATAAGGCATGCGTTAATGAGCAATCGATGTTAATGGGGAGAAGTTAATCAATTAGCTTGAAACTTCTTCCGCAAGCAACGATTTGGTTACGAAAATAGGACCAAAAGTACTTCTATTGATTGCAAATTCTTTGAATTCCATCATTCACTCGGTGAAATATGAAAATTGAAGGTTAAGCCATTTTTTGAGGTCTGGTGAACCCCATTTTTTTGACGAATTAAGGTGATTTCAATTCAACCGGTAAAATCCTCAACTCACCGAGACCCTTATGCAGACCGCAGAATAGATTTTATAGACATGAATCACTCCTATATCTTGGCCGTACAAACTCAAACCAAACAATTGAAATATGGAACTAATGGAGAAACTCGAATATACATTAATCGGCTATGTCAACAGAAGCAAAATTTATGCTGAGCTAGATACCAAGGTTGTAAAGGTTGTCTGGTACGGTGTTGTAGATGGTCAAACAGCTCGTGAAGTACTCAATCTTGCTGGAGATCTCATTTCAGAAAAGATATGTGATAAATTGATCCTCGACAGAACGGATCTAAGAGCATTTACTAAAGATGCCAAGCAGGTGATTAAAAAAGAGTTTTTACTGAACCGTGCTCCAAAACTTGCTAAGTACGTCAAAAAAATCGCTACTATAACATCCCGACATAATATGGGCGCTAGTATTGGTGGTAGAATCACCGAATCAATTGCAAACCTGTTCCCATATCTAAACATTCAAAGATTTGAAACTATAGATACTGCAGACGATTGGATTTTAGATACTTATAGATAAGAAATTTTTGCTCAGATTGAGCAATGGGTGTGTTAAGTGAGTTAGTTGCTCCGCCCGGAGCAACTTTTATTGAGTTTTTGTAATCAAGAAAGCCAGGGTAAAATTTACTCTGGCTTCTTTTTTGTCTCAGAAGTATTCCAATAACTCTTGTAAGATGAGACACTATTCCATAGCTACAAATTTCTTTCAGAGTTCCCGATTAACTACTGAAATCTCTACTCAGCTCACTCTATGGAATAGCATTAACGTAGTATTTAATCCTTAATATACCTATAATAACAACTTGTTCTATTCAAAATTCGGTCAGTTAAAAAGAATCATCGCTAGAATAAGATTTTCTATAGTTAACCCAACATAATGAAAAAGGGAAGAGCAATTGCCCTCCCCTTTAATCCTCATTGGATTGGTTTGAATCCTAAATATCTTTATTGCTTTATTATGACTCTCTCATTGAAATGTTTGCCATTGGCCTTGCCAAGTAATGAGTATACACCTTCACTAAGATAACTGCAATCAGCCTTTACAGATCCATTTTGAATACTCAACGGCATCTTGTAAACTTTACCATTTAAGCCAATGCATTGCAATTGAATCTGGTTAATCTCTCCGTTTATTTGGATGGTAACGTCTTGGCCAGAACTAACCATTGTTGGAAATATCTTCAATTGAATATCTTCAATGTTGTATTCTAAAAAAATGGGCGAAAACACTTCAATCGTACCATCGTAATCCGTTTGAGATAGGCGATAATAGATAGCTCCATTATAATCTGGGTGATCTTGATATTCATAGTTTAGAGTAGAGCTACTGTTGCCGGCTCCTCGTACTTCTTCAATTACTTCAAATATGATCCCATCGTACGACCTTTCAATCGTAAAAAAGTCATTATTAATCTCTGAAGCTGTGCTCCAATTTAAGATTACTGAATTAGATTTTTGTTCTGCATTGAAACTGATTAATTCAATTGGTAGAATTGCTGTACCAGTATCATTTAAGTTGTCCCCAACGATATTACAATTGTTTCCACAACAGTTATTAGTACAGTCTTGATCCAAGTTTCCAGGATCATTATTAACTGTACCTGTAATACTACCAGATTCAACATAAATGGTTCCACCAAGTTCAACATCAATTGCTCCTTCACTTACAACCGCATTTGCGGACAATACACCTCCATCCAGGATATCAATACCTTTGGATCCCAAATCAGCTGTGCCTCCTACTGTAAGACCACCATCAACAGTTGTAGTACCATTACCATTTACCGTAAAGTTCCCACCGACCTGAACAACTCCTCCTGCTTCAATGTTGCCGTTACCTTCATTTAAGTAGTGGCCACCAATAGTTATTGTCCCACTTATGAAGTCAGAGGTACCATTTCCTCCATTTGTATAATCTGTCCCAACATCCAAAGTACCGCTGTTATTGACTTCCACTGTCCCATTGCCAGCATTTTCAAATGAACCAGATACATTTAGCGTTCCACCATCAATCGTGACACTTCCATTTCCCGAATTCAAAAAACTACCAGTGACAGTTAAACTTCCTCCGCTTGATATGGTCAGATTCTTACTTGTTAATTCCAAATCTCCTGTAACAGTACATGCTGTTGTTATGGTTACATTCCCAGCAAATGTTCCTCCACCAGAAGGTGGGCATTGAGCCCTTACCATTGAAAGAGAACCTATAAAAATTGTTATACCTAAAATACCTTTTAAAAAATTCATATTTAACTTTTGTAATTAGTTCATAGCTTGTTTGACACATTACAATAATCATTGATTAGAAAGAGAAATTCAGACTTATTCGCCGAGCTAAGTGTTTTGCCCGTTGGAGTATATTGATCGCTCTTTGACCCATTTTCAGGGATTGAAAAACCACCAATAAAGCTCAAAAAAAGCCCTTTTCGGATGAACCTTCACAAATCGTCGATGAATAATCAAGTTTAAAGGTTGAGCTTCAAAAAGAAGGCATCAATAGTATTCAATCTAAATCTTCGCAACCAAACCGTTGTTTGCTAAACAAATTATTCCTACATTAAAGACTGCTAACTAAACCTAATATACAATGAAAACGACCCATTGGATAACACTCTTGTTATCCCTAGTCGTTGTGTGCCCTATTGGTGCGCAACAAAAAGATGAAATTCTCCGAACTGTGAACGGAGATAATGGCACTCCAAATCTTATTATTCTCAAGCAAGAGAGTGCAAGACAAAATCTAAGCATGCAGGATTCTAAGGAAATCCTCCAGAGAAATCTCTCAACAAATGCTCAGGATGATTTTAAGTTGATCAAAACAGAATCCGATCAACTGGGATTTGAGCATCAGAAGTTTCAACAGATTTACAACGGAATTGAAGTGGAATTTGCGACTTACAAAGTACATGGCAAAAATGGCTTTGCCGAGAAAATGAGTGGGCACTATGTTCCTATCAGCTCACTCTCTGTTTCTCCGTCATTGGCAAAAGACAATGCTTTAAAGTCGGCAATTGCATTGTCAAAAGTTGATGAAGATGTGGTAGCATCTCATGGTAAACTGGTTATTTGTGAAAACTTTGTATCTGGCACGATGGAACCTCGCCTGGCTTACAAATTTGAGCTTGAGGGAACAAAAAACCAGGAATACTACAAAGCTGACGTTTACATTGATGCAACCAATGGAAACCTTTTACTTGAAAACCTCAGAGTCTACCACCATCATGAACGTGAAGAAGTTCTGAGATCAATTTCAACATCAGAATCAAGCAGAAGAACTCCTGGAAATGCTGATACCAGGTATTCTGGATCATTAACAATTGAAGCACAAAGTGTTTCAGGAGGATATCGATTATTCGATAATACCAGGGGCGGGGGAGTCCACACCAAAAACGCAAACAACTCCTCCTCCTGGAATTTCAGTAGTGCTACCGAGTTCATTGATAATGACAACAATTGGACTGCAGCAGAATGGGATAATGCAGATCTTGATAATGCCGCACTTGACGCTCACTGGGCATCAGAAATGACCTATGACTACTTCTTCCAGAGACACGGAAGAAACAGTTATGATGGTAATGGGGCTCAGATGAGAAATCTGGTTCATGCTTTGAGCAACTGGTTCAATGCACAATGGAATGGCTCAACTATGAGATACGGAGATGGCAATGCTAACAACCCATTAACCACTCTGGATGTAGGTGCACACGAAATGTCTCATGGAGTTACTCAATTCTCAGCTAACCTGATCTATCAGGGAGAATCAGGTGCTTTAAATGAGGCATTCAGCGATATCTTTGCTGCAACTGTAGAGAACTTCGCAGACAAAGGAAAGCAACTCTGGTTAGTTGGTGAGGAAATCGGGTACATCAGAAATATGGAAAATCCGAATGACAAAAGTGACCCGGATACTTATCAGGGATCGTTTTGGGCTCCTACTTCTGGGGCTGATAACGGTGGAGTCCACACCAATAGTGGTGTTCTGAATCATTGGTTCTATATTCTTAGTGTTGGTAAAAGTGGCACTAATGATAATGGTGACAGCTACAGTGTGACTGGATTAACTATTGAGGAAGCAGAAAAAATTGCTTACCGCATGTTAACGGTATACTTATCTGCAAGCAGTAACTATAATGCCGCAAGAACTGCTGGTATTCAGTCTGCAATTGACATCTATGGAGCAGGTTCCAATGAAGAGATCCAGACGACCAATGCGTTTTATGCTGTTGGAGTTGGAGCAGCCTATGATGATGGTACACCACCAGATCCTGTTGCTTGTTCAACTACAATCAGTTCATTCCCATACAGTGAAAGCTTCGAATCAGGTACAGGATCTTTCAGCCAGCAAAGTGGTGATGATCTGGATTGGACAAGAGATTCTGGAGGAACTCCTTCCAATGGAACTGGACCATCATCGGGATCAGACGGTAACTTTTACATGTACATTGAAGCTTCTGGAAATGGAACTGGTTATCCAACCAAAAATGCGATCTTGAATGCACCTTGTTTCAATACCTCGTCTCTAACTTCTGCTGAACTTTCTTTCTCTTACCATATGAATGGAACGGCATTAGGAACATTGATTGTTGAGACCAGCACAGATGGAGGAACATCATGGAGTAATGCCTGGTCCATCTCCGGGTCTCAGGGCAATAGCTGGAATAGCGTCACAGTTGCCTTGCCATCAAGCAGTGAAGTCAGAGTTAGATTCAACGGAACAACAGGAAGTAGCTGGAGTAGCGACATTGCAATTGACGGAGTTTCTGTTGGTGAATCTGGTGGAGACCCAGATCCAGATCCTGTTTGTAATGCACTATCTTTTACAGGTGCGTCACTCATTACTCATAGTGGATCAGATGCTGGTAATTATACGATTATTGATGATAGCACTTTACTGGTTGAAGACAATACCTGGAGAGCTCTTAGTATGAATTATACTGTTACAAGTAGCACTGTAATCAACTTTGAATTCAGAAGTACAAGTCAGGGTGAGATTCATGGAATTGCTTTTGAAAACAACTCAGGAGCATCATCAGATCTTACCTTTAAAGTACATGGTACTCAAAACTGGGGTATTACCAATTATGACAATTACAGTGGATCTGATTGGGTGAGTTATAGTATTCCGGTTGGAACTTTCTATACTGGCAACTATGACAGACTGGTTTTCTGTAACGACAATGATGGTGGAAGTGGAAACAATTCCTACTTCAGAAATGTAGTAATACATGAAGGTGGATGTGGAACTTCAGTTACAAGCTTTGGTGACCCGGTTGTCAATCACTTTGATGATGGTGGAGAGAGCCTTGGATTCTCAGTATATCCAATACCGGCTACCAATGAGCTAAAAGTATCTTTAAACGAAGCAGTTGATATTAACTATAGTATATATTCTGTAACTGGTCAATTGATTCTTTCTGGTAATCTGAAAGAATTAAATAATAAAATTGACATCCGTCCACTTGGTACAGGCACCTATTTATTGCAATTGAAAGGAGATGAAATGAAGGAGACCATTAGGTTCACGAAGAATTAACTTCAGCCTGGTAACACAATTTGAGCCCTGTTGAGAGACAGGGCTTTTTTTATTGCTTGATTTCCTGAAGGATTTGATTTTTTTATTTTTGCCCCCTAAATAAAATTTCAAATGAAAACTATCTCATCAATCATTTTAGCAATTCTGATTAGTAACTGTGTTTTTTCTCAAGACCATAAAGATGATCTTCAAAAAGTATTGGATAGGATCGATCAGATTGGGTCAGCTTCATACATTTATAAATCTGAAAGTAGCACTTTCAAAGATACTATACCTTCAAGCTCCATGAGCGTTTTAGAGACTTTTCTCATTAATCCCAAGGATTCAATAATTGGTGCTTTTTTTGGTGAAGGTTCAATCAGTAAAAATAGAAATTTGTTAAACTATGCATATGATGGCAACTACATAGTAAGGTTAGATTGGGATAAGAAAAATGCAGTAGTAGACACAATGAATAATAATGTTAATGGTTTTCCACACGCCCCCTTTTTTATAAGAATAAAATCATTAATTCAATATTGCTATTTAAACCCGAACGAAAATTCAGTTAACCGAATAGAGTATTCTGATTCAATTAAATTCACTATTGAGTTTAATGACAAGGTGGTGGAATTTGTGAACCTTAAGCCTATAATATTTGATGCTCCTGGCCAAATTTCAAAATATGAACTAATAATCGACAAAAAATACTTACCAAGAAAATTACTTCGAAAAATGCCTCATCAATGGAGTTGGTTTACGGTTTCTGATTTAGAAACCTCTTCTATGATTGATTCAGAATTCAGTGCACTTCTACAGATTCCCGGAGATTTTACGGTAAATAACAATCAGCAAAAAAGGATAAACCCAGAGAGTATAATCGGCAAAAATGTGGATAAACTAGAGTTTTCAACCATCTCTGGTGATTCGAAATCATTGCAAGATGTAAATGAACATGTAATCCTTATTCAACTTACGGGAATGGGATGTGGATATTGCCACAATTCTATTCAATTTCTTAAATCGCTAAAAGACACCTACAAAAGTGAAAGCTTTGAAATATTCAGCTTCGAATACATGAATAGAAATGCTGACAAAATTCAGAGATACGTTGATAGAAATGAAATTAACTATAACTATGTTATTCCAACTCAAGAGACACTAAATTTCTTCAACAGCCCAACTGTTCCGGTATTCATTTTAATAAATAGAAAAAGAGAAATTACAGACGCCTTTATAGGTTACGACCAAGGAAACTCCGAGGAACCAATCATCTCAGCAATTGAAAAACTACTTTAAACTCATCCTTATTATATCGTTCCAACCTTCCATTTTTAATGTGGGTCTGTATAATAAACGATAAATATGATGATAAAAAAAGTAATTCTTTCTTTAGCAGTGGTAGCAGCTTTGTTTAGCTGTGAAGAAGCAGTAGACCCAATTGATAACGATACCGTGTTGATGGCGCAAGGAAGTTTACATGGTGCAGGTGACGAAGGGATTTCTGAACAAAATACCGTCATTACAAATGAAGCCGACTGGAATAATCTATTGAGTCAAATGAATTCGATAAATGATGAAAGTTCAAACTTCGTTGAATCAGATATTGATTTCTCAACTCATCGCGCTGTGGCAGTATTTGATGAAGTAAGGCCTAGTGGTGGTTTTGGTGTAGAATTGAATGTGATAACAACAGATGAAAAGGTCATGATCGAAGTAATTAAAGGTTCTCCGGATGGAGCAGCAATTACTGTCATCACACAACCTTACATCATCGTTAAACTACCGAAATCAGGTCTTCCTATAGAATTTCAATAAGACATTATCATTCGTCTTTTAAAACCAACACAGGATTGATCATTGTCGACCTCAAGGTCTGAAGCCCAATTGCTCCAAAAACAGCCAGATATACCAGAAAGATGGCAACTAAGAAAGTGATTGGGCTTACTTCTATCGCATAAGCATATTCTTGCAACCATTGTCTAATCAACCAATAGCTTCCAATACTTCCAATGAAGCCAGCTACAAGGATGGTGATAAATAGCTGTCGATTTAGCAAACCAACAATCTGAAGTACCGTTGCACCTAAAACCTTTCTGATTGCAATTTCTTTGGACTTTAGACTCAGGATATAGAATATAAACCCAAGGATTCCCATTGCCGACAAAAAGATGGCTAGCGCTGAAAGGAATACACCAAGCGTACCTGTCTGTTTTTCCTTCTCATACATTTGCTGAACAGCTTCATCCATTAAAGACATATTAACGGGCAAACCAGGATTAATAGCCAACCACTCCTTTTCAATGAGTTCCATTGTTTCTCTCAGGTTGCTGGAGTTAGATTTGATCAAAATATTAGTATTGATAAATCGGGGATCAGGGCGTAGTGAGATGATTTGTGGAGCAATTTTTTCCTTGAATGAGAAGAAATGAAAGTCTTCAAAAACTGCTGACACCTTTCTATTCAACTCATTTTCAGTGCCAGGTCTAAGGATGATCTTTTTGCCAATAGGATCATCATTCCACTCATACCGATTAATAAAACTTTGATTCACCAATGATGTAACCTCACCATCGGCGGATGCCAGTAACACATCTTTAAAACCACCCTGAAGAATATCAATCTCCATCACATCAAAATAATCGATATCAACACCATATGAGAGTAAATTCTCCTGCACCACTTCAGAACCTTCTGTTTTATATGCTAAAGGTGACATTCCATCGCCCATCATCGGACCAAAAGCAACTCCTGAGATCTGTGGATGGCTCAATAATTTAGTCTTGAGTAATTTGTAATCCTCCATTTCGCCAAGCTCATAAGCATTTCCTATTTTGACTACATTTTCCGGATTGAACCCTTTGTCTTTTTCATCCAGGTACTGAATTTGTTGGTTCATAAACCAGGCAGAAATACCTAATGTAAATAGCAACGCAAACTGAAAAAGTGTAAGCACGTTTCGGTATCTGACACCTCCAGATTGAGTGAGCAACAACTTGGATTTGATCATTGTTGAAACGTGCATTTTACTCATAGCGAGGGTTGGGTAAACAATAGTGAGTAGTGCTACAACAACTAAAAACACTACTCCATATACAGCATAAAATGGCTTTTGAACTAGAATATTCCATAAGTTCACATCCATAAATTCATTGAATGCAGGAAATAAAATATACAGCAACAATGCAATAATTGGAGCTGATAAGAAAGTCGTCAAGATTGCCTGATAAGCCAAACTTAGAATGATCGAACCCTTTTTCTCTCCCAGCACTTTCCTGATACCGACTTCTTTTCCTTTATTCAAGAAAATCGCGAAGGTCATGTTGATATAATTGATCACTGCAATTCCAAGAATTAATAATCCTAGAACACTAAATATCGCAATCTGCAATAGATCTCCCTTTCCTCCAGTGCCAAATGTAGATTCTGAATACAGATGAATATCTCCAAGTGGCATCAATCGGGTTTTCGTGAGTGTATGCCATTCATTTGAATAGTCGATATCCATTTCAAGAATTTGCTTTGCAAGGTCATCAACATCAGTGTTTTGAGGAGTTTGAATAAAAGCTTGAGTGTGATAATGATCTCTTTTGTAAAAATGAGGATCAGTGAGTAACATGCTAAACTCAAAATGAGTGTGCGTTGGTAAGTCCTTAATGATCGCGGTTACTTTCAGGTTGACGGAATCATATTTGAGTGATTGACCCAGGGCTCTTTCGGCACCAAAATATTTCTCAGCTGCCGAGGTGGT
This sequence comes from bacterium, assembly GCA_024743255.1. Taxonomy (GTDB): domain Bacteria; phylum Bacteroidota; class Bacteroidia; order Cytophagales; family Cyclobacteriaceae; genus JANSWY01. Next base: position 67,316 of record JANSWY010000019.1, read on the forward strand.
TAGCACAACACTATAAGGTTCTGAAAGCGCAGTTGCCTGATCACCTTCCTCAAATTCAAAATCAAAAACCTCAAAAAATGCGGAACCTACCATGGTTTGTGCGGCCTTCTTTTCAGGGAATTTATCCTCTCCTATTTCAATAAAAGCACGCTCACGCCGATTGTAAAGGACTATATTCTCTACACTCGGGTAGGCCCCAGACATTAATTGAACAGCATTCTCGGCACCCAGGTTGGCTTGCCATCTATCATCATTTGTTTGGGCTTCTAATCTGTATGTTTGGTTTCCATTCTCGTGAAAAGAATCAAAACTAAACTCGTGATCCACATAGAGAATCATTAGAAAAGCAGCCACAAAGCCCAATGAGAGACCAATAAGATTGATGGTATTGAGAGCTCCGAATTTGAAGTAGTTTCTGATAAAAAGTCTTAGGTAGTTCTTATTCATGTTACAATCATACCGATCATAAGAACAGAAGTTGATTAATGAGCGGTTAAGGTCTCTTAAGGAAAAATTAAAATGGTTAATGAAAAGTTAAAAACAGAAAGAAAAAGCTAAATCTTCGTAATTTCATTGACAGATCGAAGAGAATAGGGATGCGATTATTATCTACACAAGGAAAATCTCCAGCTACCATGATGGTAGTTATAGTTGCTACAATTGGTTTTTTAGGGCTTTCAGTGCTTCAAATCATACATTTAAATTCCTCTATTGAAACTAATAAACAGATCTTCCTTCAGAAAGTTCACCTGGCCTCCTCAAACATTGCAACAACATTCTTGAAAGATGCTGAATACTCCTCAATGATTGAAACAGCAGCAGAAAGAGTCCAAAATTCTGAATCGACTAAAGACCCTGAAATGGATGGTTTATTCAGAGCTATCATCCAACCAATTCTTGAAGATCACGGTATTTACCTTCCTTATGAATATGCAGTTTATGTAGACAAAGAAAAACGTGATGGTTACGATTTTGTAATGGGTGATAATGGCGCAAGCCTTGATTTCCCATTAATCAGTTGTGAGAATCCAGATAAACTAGGTCATGGATGGGCGAGTCTAACTTGTGCTCCAATATATAGTGGAAGATATCATCTGGCACTCTTCTTCCCAGATCAGGATAGACACATTTTTGCGCAATCTGGTAAAGCCTTGATCACTTCTATTCTCTTTATTGTTCTTCTTATTGGTTGTTTTGGTTACACACTATTTATCATTCGAAAACAGAAGAAGTTATCTGAGATTAAGAATGATTTCATAAATAACCTGACGCATGAATTTAAAACTCCGATTGCTTCAATTAACCTGTCTGCTAATTTGCTGAAACGGGGTGGTGTAGAATTGGAAGATGCTAAAAGAACCAATTATCTCAATCTTATCGATCAGGAAAGCAAGAGACTGGAAGGACATGTAGATAAGATTCTACAGATAGCAATGCTTGATTCCGGCAATTTTACTTTGGAGAAAGAAGAACTTGATATTCATGAAATCATCAACGATGTTGTCTCCAGCATGAGTTTGGCAATTGAACAACGAAAAGGAGAGATCACACTGGCATTGGACGCTAATCAATCGATAGTGAAAGGTGATAAAACACACCTGGTAAACATCATTTATAATCTGGTAGATAATGCCCTTAAATACACGCTAAAGGTACCTAAAATTGAAATCGCAACATCAAATGAATCTGAAGGAATCAAAATAGCCATTAAGGACAATGGAGTTGGTATTGGTGAAGAAATACAAAAATTCATCTTTGATAAATTCTACAGAGCTGATACAGGTGATATTCACAGTGTAAAAGGGTTTGGACTAGGCTTGAGTTATGTTAAAAAGTTGGTTGATGCTCATCAGGGTAAGATTCAATTATCAAGTAAACTTGACCATGGTAGCGAGTTTTTCGTATACATACCAGCTATTAGATGAGAAACAGTAATCAAATCCTACTTGTAGAAGACGATGCGAATTTTGGGTATATCCTCAAAGAATACCTGGAAATCCACGACCTCAACGTGACACTCGCTCACGATGGAGAGGAAGGATTGAATGAATTCAAAAAAGGACATTTTGATCTTTGCATTCTGGATGTGATGATGCCTGTGAAAGATGGCTTTACTCTTGCCAAAGATATCCGAACCATTGATCCTGAGATCCCATTTATTTTCCTCACCGCAAAAGCACTAAAAGTGGACAAACTCAAAGGTTTCCGATTAGGGTGTGATGATTATGTGGTAAAGCCTATCGATGAAGAGCTATTCATTGCCAGAGTGAAGGCAATTATGAAAAGAACCTGTGCCTCTGCGATAAATGATAGTAGTATCTTCCAAATTGGTGAATACTGTTTCGATTATAACAATCATTCATTAATCCGAAACGGCCAGACGCAAAGGCTTACAGAAAAGGAAGCCAGAATTCTTTATATGCTCTGCGAAAAGAAAAATGAGGTACTGGATAGAAGCAAAGCATTGAAATCCATCTGGGGTGAGAATGATTTTTTTAACAGAAAAAGTATGGATGTCTTCATTCATAAACTCCGAAAGTATCTGGAACACGATGAGTCTATCAAAATCACAAATGTGCATGGTAGAGGTTTTGTTCTTGAGGACTTGCGAGCTTAATTTTTTTGACAAACCAATCTTGAATTAACGAAATAATTAATTCAAATTTTAATCTAATAGCGAAATGAATAGAGTTTCCTATCTATTGTTATTCACGACCATTTGTGTTTTTACAAGTTGCACAACTCCTACGTCTGAAAAGTCGATCATCACACCAGAAGACAATGCCTTTCTAATGGATCTAAAAGAAGTTCAATGGCCAAAAGCATATGCGGAGCAAGACACCTTATTGCTTGACAAAATCCTTGGAGATGATTTTCAAATGATTGACCAGGGTGGTAATTGGTATACGAAGAAGGATGAATTAAACTGGATCAAAGGTAATGCGACAGATAATGATTCATTTAGATATGAAATTAAGCGATTTGATTTACTGGAGAACGGAACAGCAATTATTTGCGGAACTGGTCATATTTTGAAAGATTCCGTAAAGTCAATTTATCAATCCAGCAATGTCCTGATCAAAAGAGATGGTAAGTGGGAAGCTGTTTTGAGTCATGTTAGTGGATATAAGGTTTTGGAGGATTAGAGATGACAAAGCTATTATTTACACTATCAATTTTGCTACTTTTCTGCAAAGCACTATATACCTGAAGAAACAAAGCCATTCAATAACTAATTAACCTTATTTACCAACTATAACTACATCCATCATGAAAAAACGAACCATTATTTCAATTGTAATCGGAACTGTAATTTTATTTGTTTGGAATGCTGTTTCCTGGATGGGACTTCCTTTTCATTCGAATACATTGAATACGCTTCCAGAAAGTGCAATCAACAAAAGCGACATGAAGCAATCAATGCCAGAGAGTGGAGTTTACCATTACCCAGGTTTACCTGATGCAAATAATTCCATTTCTGACATTGAGAAAAAACTGGCTGAAGGTCCAAGAATAACCTTGATGGTCTACAAAAACAGCCCTACAAAACTCGCTGATCCGGTATCTTTTCTTGGAAGCTTAATAATCAATTTAATTACCGTCATCTTCACATTTCTGGTTGTTTCAAGATTCACTCCCGGAAATGTTTTAATAGGTACAGTAATGGTAGGTGTAGTTACAATACTAGTAAGTGACTTCAGTCAAATGAATTGGTTTATGTTTCCATTGGACTACACGATCATTAATGCAATTGACAAATTGGTAGCATTTGTATTGTTAGGAGTTTTGTTTGCTAAGTATACTTTTAAAGGCGCGGAAGTAGCATGACCTTGATAGAAAAGATTCTTTTAACCATTGGATGTATGGCCATTTTCTCTGGATGTGGCAACCAATTGTTAGTGGATCAAGACGGTAATTCATACTCTACGAAAACTTACGGAAACACTATTTGGATGACAGAGAATCTCAAAGCAACTCAATCGAAAAATGGAGAACCAATTCAATTTTTCTATCCAAATGGTGATACCTCACATGTGAACAAATTCGGATTGCTTTATGACTTTGAAACCGCTTGCAAGGTCTGTCCGGAAGGCTGGAGACTTCCCACAAACGATGATTGGGAGGAGTTATTTAATTGGAATAACTCCAGAGAATCCGGTCCTTTTAAGGACAATCAATTTTGGGCGAATGAAACCAATAGCAACAGTTCTCTATTCTCTTCCAGACCAGCGGGATTTGGGAACAACGGAGAGCATTCAAATCAATTCAATAAGAAGACTCTTTTCTGGTCTAAATCGAAGGAAACTGAAGAATTTATCTGGACCTATATTTTTGAATTGGAAAATGATTCAATCCGAAAAGCTTCTCAACATCCTACTTACGCGTTTTCTGTGAGGTGCGTGAAGGAAGACTAAGGAAAATCCCAACTATCTTCAAAGCGTTAATTGCAAATAACTGTATATTACATATATGATTAATTACGCAGCAAAAAATCCCCAATCAAAATCACAAAACCTCGATTCAGACTCAATAGGAAAATCAAACAATACTTCATTTAAGGATAATCGAAGTGAAGTTTCTTCCCAGAAAAATCTGATGTCTTTGGCAAATGGTTCTAATCAGGCTCCCGCACAAATGAAACTGAAATTTGATAGTGGTACTGAATATTTAGACAATACTAAGAATACAATTGACAATGGTCCTTTCAATAAAGTTCAGAATAAAGCAAGAGCACTTTATGATGTAGCAGATTTGAATTTCCTCAATGAAAAACCGAGTGTTGGTGCTGCCGCATTTACACCAGATGATTCGTTTATAATGGGAGGTGATATCCGAATTGCGCCACTTACAAATGAACAATTGGAAGATAAAAGTTATGACTACAACGATCGTCTAATTGAGGTTTCACATGAAACGCATCATGCTATCGATCACATTGAAGGTCTGGATATTTCGTCGGGCGCTGATTATAAAAACAAAGTGATTAGTGAATTTCGAACTTTTGCTGTTCAATCTGCAGTTAGCTATCAATTGGAAGATGCTGGCAAGAATGTCTCTATGAAATATAAAGACATGCAAAAATCATATGATCCAGATGTTGTGTTTGGATCAGACAGTGGAAAAGACGGGTTTAAGAAGGGGAACTTTATGTTTAGTCTAATCAGGTTTTATATCAAGTTTTATACTAAAGCCGAAGCTGAATCTGATGATGATACTGAACAATTCATTGAAGAGAACCAGGATGAGTTATTAAGAGCAATAGCTATTTATCACAGCCTTAAAAACAACCTTG
>JANSWY010000143.1 GCA_024743255.1 bacterium
CTAACCTATTACTTTGAAAATGGCCAGACTCAAGGTGTCGAATTTTGGAATGATGGAGAATTGAGTGATAGCGCAACATATTACCATGAAAATGGAAATCTAGAAAAACACGGTTTGTATCTTGATGGTTTGTACGATGGTGAGTGGCGATTTTATTATCCTTCTGGAGAAATCAAAAGAATTGGAGTATACGAAAATGGAATACCAAATGGAGCCTGGATATTTTATGATGAGGACGGTAATGTGATGCAAAAAGGCAATTACAAAAACTCCAAGGAAGATGGCTTCTGGCAGTTTTTTCAAGATGGAAATTTAACTTTTGAAGGAAGCTACAGAAATGGAGAAAGAGTAGGAGAGTGGTTCAAGTTCAACAAGAAAGGGGTCAGGAAAAGATTCAAATATTAGAATTTAGAAATTCGGATTTAGGATTTCAGTTCCTTATATGTCCGCTTTCAAGTCAAAAGCAAATATGATGTCTCCTTCAGCATTGTAGGTCCATTCAAACCTTAATACTGTATCATAAGACCCGATAAAATCAAATCCTGCTCCAAGTCCATAAAGATAAGACCTGGTTAATCGGTCACTACCATCATAGTTGGGATATCTGTCTGCATAGCCATGATCGTAATAAACCTTAGCATACATTGCATAAGGGACCTTTCTGAATTGTTTAAGCGGAACTAGTTTTCCAAAGTCATGTTGCCCCTGGAACAGCCTTTTCCGGAGAGTATTCTTTTGAATGATGTAAGTCGGAGATTCTATCAAAGGAGCTTCAAAACCTCTAATAATATCATTTTCTATTCCAAATCTGAAATATGTCGCCCAGGTCTGATTTTGCCTTGAACTTAAAACGCCAATTGCGCTGGAACCCAAGTACCAACCCTTGTTCAAATCCATATATTTCTTCACGAAAAGGGATGAATACCATTGATCTCTACCATCATCGAAAAACCCCATACCTAGTTTTGATATTAGCGTACTAATGTAGATTCCTTTAAGTGGATATGATTGATAATCTCTTGTGTCTCTAACGAATCCAGCACCAAACTGTACGAATTTTTGAGAGGTGATTCCATTCACTAAATAGTTTTCATTCAGAATATTCAGACTATCAGCAACGGTGGATTGATCATACGTGACACGCGCAAAGAAAGAGTTGTAGAAACCATCTCTATATCTATATGTAATTCTTGGGGTAAATCTTCTCCTAAGTACCTGTTCTGATTGATATTGCTGAGGTCTGTGGTCAATCGTATTATAGTCTACGGTTTTCATCTCGTTGTAGCTCATCAAGAATGACAAACCGTGTCTCTGCTCTTTATCGATATATGGGAATGAATAGCCAAAATCCACAGTTGTGGTGAAACCAAGTCTTAAACTTATTCTCAGCTTTTCTTTTCTTCCTCCAAAATTATGATGAGTAAGACTTCCTCCGTAATTGACTCTACTTAAGTCTCTGTCTCGATTGACCCACCAATCATTAAAGTTTCGGTCTACTGGTCTGAAAATCAAACTAGGCCAAATGTACCAGCGTTCGCTTACAGTGATTAGGATATCTACTTCACTTTCTGATTTATCCAGAATCACCATATCAACCGTGTTGAATAGGGCAAGATTAAAGACCTTCTTCTTCTCCCAGTCGAGCATTCCAACCAACTTGGATTTGTTGATGACCTGACCTTCTTCTAGTGCCAGTTCTCTACGGATAATACGGGGTTTGGTCTTTTCATTACCGATGATAAAGATTTTATTGATTTGAACATCATAGTTCAGTGAATCAATAATCTTTATGGTATCCATTTCATTTTGTGCCAACAATGATGGTCCGACCAATATGAAAAAAACTAATATATATAAGCTCCTGCCCACTAATCTCATAAAGTATTTCACAGCTAAACAACGCGCAATTTATATTAAAAATGCACTCTATCTTGAATAAGTTTCTTCCTTTTTTATAATAATGACAGATTGTAAACTATAATTGCCTCGATACTGTTATTTCGCTATGATAATTAAGCTGCTTAAGAAATTATTTATACTCCCAATCCTATTCTACCAGGGAGCTATTTCTCCGTTTTTTCCCAGCACATGCAGATATTCACCCACTTGCTCAGAATATGCAAAACAAGCAATTATGAAACATGGTATTTTCAAAGGTATCTGGCTCGGAATTAAGAGAATTGGAAGATGCCACCCGTGGGGAGGAAGTGGTTATGATCCAGTACCGGATTAATTGATTTATCAATTAATATCCCCCTTGGAGAAGAGGGCTAGGGGGATTGAAAGCTCGGCAGTTTTATAACCTCTCCAATTCCTGCAATTCTTTCCCAAATCCAGAAGACAAAATAGGGAAACGACACCAGGTTCGTGGGTCAACATTAAAGTCATCCAGATGAAAGGATGGAGCGATTCTTTCCCTTTTCCACTGATTTCTTGACCAAAGCCTGAAGAATTTTGCTATGTGATTTTTTAACAAATCATCACTTTCAAGATTTTTCTGTTTGAGAGTTTTAAAAATTTCAACCGGTGATTTTCTATGATATATAGCTAAGCGCTCAATCTCAACTATGATTGGATAAGGCATTAGGTCATCTTCATCGGTTTGATGCATCTCCAGAGGTCTCAATTCTGCGGTCGGTTGCAACTGATTGACCGCTGATAATCCAGTATAGCCCAATTCTTTTTCAGCATATTGTAGCCATTGAAGAATGAAGTGCTTACTTACAGCAGCGATCGGAGATATACTTCCACTAGTATCACCATCCATTGTAGCGTACCCCACGTCACCTTCACTTCTATTGGAAGTAGTAAGAAGTAACGCATTATTTATGTTAGCCAGCATCCAGATAATTGGAGATCGTGCCCTGGCCTGAATGTTTTGAAGAGTAATATCATCAGTTTCCCAATTTAACTCTCGTCCAATAGCTTTTTCTATTGTCTTCGAATAACCTGAAACCTGATCATCAATTAACCAGTTGTAAAAGGTAGCTCCTATTGAATCGGCAAGCTCTCTGGCTGAATTTAACGTGTCTTCAGAACTGTTTTTAGTGCCCTGATATGCTGTTGTTAAAATCTTCCTAACAATGTTTTTTCTAATCTCATCTTTGGATAGTTTTCGGTCAATCTCCAGATCAAACCCTAGTTTTTCTTGAAAGAGGTTCAATCCCAATTCGTCTATACCTAATTTCACCATCTGTGCCACCAATACGGCAATAGATGAGCTATCAGCACCACCACTTAGACTAAGCACAAAACCCTTGCTTCTACTCTTCCTTAAATAATCAAATAGGGCAAGAGGAGCAGCAATGGAAAATTCTTTTATAGGATCATAAACTCTCTCATTAACCAGTACTTCAGACTCTCTGGTATTGTAGATATCTACTTCAATTGCGAGGAGATTCACATCCTTGAAGGATAATCTGGTGTTTTTCCCGATTAGTTTTCCACGTTGTGCTATGAGAATATCTCCATCATATATCATTCTTCCTGCTTCATTACCTAGCAGGTTGGTGTAGAGATAAATGCATTTGAATTTTCTGGAGCTTTCCACTACGAGGTTCTCTCGAAACTCTGCTTTGTCAAAAGCAAAGTGGCTGGCACTTGGATTGAGGATTAATTGAGTTTTATTTTCAAACAACCGACATGCAGGACGGTCTTCATGCCATGCATCCTCGCAGATTTCAAACCCTACTTTAACTCCTTTCAGGGTGAGAGAAATATCACCTATTGGATAATATTCACCAAATATTTCAATCTGCTCAATTACTTCGGAAGGCCAAGAGGCAAACCATCTTGGTTCATAGTGCACTCCATCATTCGCAAGGTGATGTTTGGCGTAGAAACCTTCAATTTCCCCGTCGTAGATGATACATGTTGTATTGTATACTTTACCACCAAATTGAATTGGAAGTCCTACAGCAACAATGATATCCTGGCATGCTTCTATAATTGTTGGAAGCTGTTGAAGTGCTGTTTGTGGTAACCAATCACTCAAGAACATGTCTTCACATCCATAGCCAGTGATCGACAACTCAGGAAGACATAAAATATCTACCTTTTCCTTCCTGGCTTGCTCGATAGCCGAAAGTATATTCTTCAGATTATGTTCCCAGTTGAATGGAATTTGGTTAAGACAGGCACCTCCCAGTTTTAGCCGATTCATAGTATGAGTTAAATGATTTCCAAAATCTCACAAGATTTCTGAGCAGCGTCTTGCTCAGCTTTCTTTTTACTCAAACCATGGCCAATCCCAATTGGTTTGTCATCAATTGAAATTTGTGCTGTAAACTGCTTATATCGACTTTCACCGCTTATATCGATAATTTCAAATTTGATCTCTTTGCTCTCTTTTTGAGCCCATTCGATGATCATACTCTTGAAATTAGTATTGTTTTCTATGATTTGTTCAATATCATAATGGTTTCCGATCAGTTTATCTAAGACAAACTTTCTACATCTCTTGAAACCTAAATCCAGATATACTGCACCAATGAGTGCTTCTAGACTATCACCATAAAGAGACTTATGAGAAAGGTTTGTTCTGGCAGCTTTGTTAAATTCTACTAGTTTTCTTAAACCAATCTTCTTAGCCAACTCATTTAGCACCTCCCTGTTCACGATTCGGGATCTTATTTCAGTTAAGAATCCTTCTTCTTTATAAGGGAACCTGGCAAACAGATATTCTGCCACTACAGCACCTAATATAGCATCACCCAGGTATTCAAGTCTTTCGTTTGATTCCTTGAAACCATTTTGCTTTGTTTCTGCTACAGAGCTATGGCGCATTGCCAGTTTATATAAATGGAGATTGACTGGTGCAACCCCAATTATATTCCGGTATGCAGTGGACAGTTCTCTATCCTTATGATCGTATGATAATGATTTGATTAGCCGTTTTGCGGATCTAAAAATCACTCATTAAGATAATTTGCGGAAAATAACAGAAGTATTATGGCCGCCGAAACCAAAAGTATTACTTACAGCAGCGTTAACTTCTCTCTCTTGTGCTTTATTGAAAGTCAGGTTTAGCCTGCTATCAATTTCTGGATCATCTGTAAAGTGATTAATAGTAGGAGGAATTACTCCTTTGTTTATCGCAAAAATAGTAGCTATCGCTTCAATTGCACCTGCAGCACCTAGTAGGTGTCCAGTCATTGACTTTGTTGAGCTGATATTCATGTTGTACACATGATCACCAAAAACTTCAACAATAGCTCTTAATTCCCCACTATCACCTAACGGAGTAGATGTACCATGTGTATTCACATAGTCAATTTCTTCAGGAGCAATGTTCGCATCATCTAGTGCACTTCTCATAACTGCCATGATCCCTAATCCTTCAGGGTGTGGCGCAGTGATATGGTAAGCGTCTGCTGACATACCACCTCCTATTACTTCGCAATAGATTTTAGCTCCTCTCGCTTTAGCGTGTTCATATTCCTCAAGAACCAATGCCCCAGCACCTTCACCTAATACAAATCCATCTCTGTCTTTGTCATAAGGTCTTGAGGCTGTTTCATAAGCATCATTTCTTTCAGAAAGTGCTTTCATTGCATTGAACCCTGCAACACCTGGCTCAACCACGGCTGCTTCAGATCCTCCGGTAAGCATGATGTCTGCTTTACCAAGTCTAATGTAAGTGAAAGCATCATTGATGGCGTTAGTAGACGATGCACAAGCTGAAACAGTTGTGTAGTTAGGTCCTCTAAAGCCATATTTTATAGATAAATAACCAGGAGTGATATCCGAAATCATTTTAGGAATGAAGAACGGATTGAACCTTGGGGTTCCATCTCCCAGTGCAAAATTATGTACTTCATCATGGAAAGTTCGAATGCCGCCGATACCGGAACCCCAAATCACGCCGACTCTGTCTTTGTTGATTTTGTCTAGGTCCAGTTTCGAATCTAGTACCGCTTCATCTCCCACAACCATACCGTATTGCGTAGCAGGGTCCATTTTTCTGGCCTCCTTACGGTCTAGGTGATCGTTTACATTGAAGTCTTTCACTTCACATGCGAAACGGGTTTTAAATTTTTCTGCATTGAATCTGGTGATAGGTCCAGCGCCACTTACACCATTAATTAATCCCTGCCAATATTCATCAGCAGTATTTCCAATCGGTGTTAATGCGCCTAGTCCGGTAACGACAACTCTCTTTAATTCCATAAAGGTGTAATCCTTATTTTACGTTTTCTTCCAGGTATGAGATAGCCTGTCCTACTGTAGCGATGTTTTCTGCCTGATCGTCAGGGATAGAAATATTGAACTCCTTCTCAAATTCCATGATTAGCTCAACAGTGTCTAGTGAATCTGCACCTAGGTCATTTGTGAAACTCGCTTCAGGGCTAACCTCAGACTCCTCAACTCCCAACTTGTCAATAATAATCGCTTTTACTTTTTGTGCTATTTCAGACATTTTTTTAATATTTAGTTAAAATACACTGCAAAGAAATACAAAAAGTGAATAATGTCAAACAAATTTCACATTCTTAAAAATATACGAAAATCCTTCTATTTTTGTAGCAGGTAAACATTGAGGCGAAATTTATAATCGATTGAAAAAGAGTAAGTTATCGGTTGACTTTGGATATGACTTTGATTTGGTGGGCATTAGTACGTCTATGAGAGAGTATAAACTTGCATGGTGTATCAACGATGTAACCGATTGTAATTTCATAAAAGCAGATGATATTAAGATCGATTTTGTTAATCTTAAAAACATAACCATATCTAATTTTCTATTTGAAACTGAACACACTATCTTTCACCTCTTAAAAAACAGATTGGTCTTTAATAATGCACTTTCTGATCAATATTTGATCCCTAGTCTAAAGACTATAGACTACTTTGTGAAAATTGATGGCCAAAGAGATCTGTTTCCAACAAGCTCAATAATGGAGGCACTGAGAGGTGTAGACCAAATACAATACGTAACAACAATTGACCCTCAGAATCTTAAACAAAAAGAGAATCTTATATTTTAACGATGAGCGAATTTCAATCTAACAAGTCAAAAATTGTAGCGACTGTAGGTCCGGCGAGTAGAAACAAGGAGACCTTAAAACAACTGATTGAGGCTGGGGCCAATGTTTTTAGACTCAATTTTTCTCATGGAACGCATGAGGACCACTTGAGCGTAATCAAAATGGTACGGGAACTGAATGAAGAGAATGGTACACATATTGCCCTTCTTCAGGATTTACAGGGACCAAAAATCCGTACTCAACTAATCGAAAATGATGAGGTTCCTTTGGTGGCGGAACAAACATTGAAGATTACTACCAAAGACATGGTTGGTAATAGTGAAATCATTAGTACTTCATATCAGGGATTAACTTCTGACGTTTCTGCAGGGGAATCAATTTTGATCGACGATGGAAAAATTGAATTGGTAGTTGAAGATGTTCAAGGAGACGAAGTTATTACTAAAGTAATTCATGGAGGTCCACTGAAATCCAGAAAAGGTATTAACCTGCCACATAGTAACGTATCTGCACCGTCTTTAACTGAAAAAGATGAAAAGGATTTAGCTTTCGGTTTGGAGCATGAATTGGACTGGGTTGCGCTTTCTTTTGTGAGAACAGCGCAGGAGATTAAAGATCTTAAAAAGACTATAGCCGATAAAGGATTACATACTAAGGTAATTGCGAAAATTGAAAAGCCAGAGGCACTTAATAACATTGACGAAATTATTGAAGCTACTGATGGAGTAATGGTTGCGAGAGGAGATCTTGGGGTGGAAATTCTTATGGAAGATGTTCCAGTATGGCAGAAAAAGATCGTTGAGAAGTGTAATATGGCTGCTAAGCCAGTGATTATCGCTACTCAGATGATGGAGAGTATGATAGAGAACCCAAGACCTACCAGGGCTGAAACAAATGATGTTGCAAATGCTGTTCTTGATGGAGCAGATGCACTTATGCTTTCTGCAGAATCTGCTTCAGGGAAATATCCTGTTTTGGCTGTTCAAAGTATGTCTAGAACAATAAAAGCAGTAGAAAGTAATAACGAAAGCATCTATAATAAAATGCTTGAAGGCCCAGAGCCAGATGCAGGATTTACAAGTAATATGCTGGTACGTTCCGCATGTCAGTTGAGCAAATACTCTAACGCCAAAGCTATTCTTGGAATGACTAAATCTGGATACACCGGATATAGGATAGCAATGCACAGACCAAAAGCTGCTATTTATCTTTTCACTGACAAAAAAGATATCATTAATCAGATGAGTCTTGTTTGGGGTGTTAAAGGTCACTTGTACAATGAAATGGAAGGTATTAACAGAACTTTCGAAGACTTGCAGACTAAACTAAAGGATGCAGGTATTCTTGAAACTGGTGATGTTGTGATTAATACTGCTTCTATGCCATTGCACTGGAATGGTCACACCAATATGTTAAAGATTAATGAAGTAGAATAGAGAGTTAGGAATTTAGAGTTTTGAGTTGGACTTTCTTTCTCAAAACTCAGAATTCAAAACTTCCTCTGGGGAAGCTGGTTGAACCATGATCACTTCCTCTCTATCAACGATAACAAGTCCGGGAGCCGAACCTTTAGGTTTCCGGACATATTTTTTAGGAGTAAATATTACCGGACATAAACTATCTGTTTTACGCTTTGAATAATAAGCAGCTATCTGTGCAGATTTCTCCAAAACATCATTAGGCACCTTCTGACCAGGATTTTGTTTTAAAACTACATGCGATCCACTAACGTCTTTGGCATGAAGCCACAAATCATCCTTGTGAGTATGTTTTAAGGTAAGCTCATCATTAGATTTAGCACTTTTGCCTACATACAGATCCCATCCATTTACATTTAGTTTTCTGTAAGGTAATGTATCACCTTTAACACCAGTTTTTTGATTTAATTTGAGTTCTTCAACTTTCTTTCTTAGAGCCTTTAGTTTATCAATATTTTTAAGCTGGTCTAATTCGACTTCCAGATTAAGGACCTCTTCTGATTTTTTTTCGATGTTGTCCTCAAGGTTTTTGATTTCTATCTTTTGGTTTTTTGCCTTCCGATAATAGTTTTCCGCATTCTTTTGAGGGGAGAGATTAGACTTGAGCTTAATCGTAATTTCACTTTCGTTGTAAAAATCAAATAGATCGGCGGAATTGGATCCTTCCTGAATTTGGTGAAGGTTGGCCATGATGATATTGGCAATTTCCTCATTCCTTGAAGAATGCTTTATCTCATCAAGTTTCTTAGAACTTTTTGATATGTAATTATTGCCTTTTTTAATCTGGTTTTGAACTTTCGAAATTGCTGTTTCCTTTTCTCTTTTTAATGAGAAGACTCTCGTGAACCTGTAAAAGAGCTCATTACTAATTGTTATAGGATCTGAAGATTCGAATAACGGTGTTTGCGCAGTTTTGAAGAGGGACAAATAGGGTAGACCTTTTTCTTCATACAGATAGAAGGGAGGCACCATATCATTAATGAGGCCTTTTATAATGTTGTATGACTTATTGACCTCAGTTTCCTCAAAACCCCGTCTTCTTAGTTCTAAATGAATTTTCTTGTCAAATGTTGGATAAGTGTTAGTAATTCCTTCTTTTTCGAAACTTTCGATACTTTGATCAATAGGTCTGTGTAAACTATCAATCGTAACTCCCAGATCGTACTTCATCTGGTTGTTAAAAAGGCGGATTAAATCATTATTCTGAAATAATAGAATATTTGATCTTTTCCCATGCATCTTAAATATCAAAGAATATCCATTACTAAAATCGATGCTAAAGCTTCTCTCATTTTTAAATTGAGTAACCGAATTTACAGTGTTGAGAATCAACTCGGGAAATAAATCAATGCTGTTTCTCTTGGCTCTCGCAAATTCACCAGGAAACGATAGCATGGCATATTGGCTATCTAGTGTTGCTTTTATGTGGAATTCTTCTCTTTCCTTAAGGAATGAAAGAACCAACTCATCTTTGGATTGGCTAAATGCTTCTACCAACTCGAATCCTTCTAACTTAGAGTTCAGTTGATTACTTAAATGTTTGAGAAAATAATAATTATGGTGCATTACCACTCCAGGATTTGTCCATCGTAAGCAAGTTCAATATTTTCTGGCAATTCCTCAGAAATATCACGATGCTTTCCCAGTTTATGACTTATGTGGGTGAAATACGCTTGCTCAGGTTGTAGTTCCTCCACCATAGCAATCGCTTGTTCCAGATTGAAATGACTGATGTGTTCTTCTTTTTGAAGGGCGTTTAAAACGAGGTATTTAGATCCCTTTATTTTTTCTTTTTCTTCTTC
>JANSWY010000152.1 GCA_024743255.1 bacterium
ATGACATAAGAAGCATTTTTACCTGTTTCAGATACAAACTCAATTAGTTTCTCATCTTCTAAATCACTATCCATACTGTGTTCTGCACTTGGAACAACCAATACATCAATTCCTGGAAGGCTATCAGTCAGATAACCATAGTCTGGTAAAATCCTGAGACCTTCAAATGTGGTCACTGTATCTCTATTTGGAGCTACAGTAAATACTTTCATTCCTGGGTCAGTATGAAAAATTGTGTGTTGAAATATATCATACGGAGCTACCAACTCAGAATTGAAAACACCATCAACAATAAGAAAAGCAACATTCAGCTCCTTCCCAGGATTGGATGGCGTAATGACCATTTCCTTTTTGGGTTCCGGATTAGAACATCCCAAGAACCAAATTGCGATTAGAAAGAGAAGTCCCCTATTCCTCATAAGCCCAATCAACTTTCGTTTTCATATCCTTTAACACAAGACCCAAATCCTTCAACTTAGCCCTGATCTCGTCAACCTTATCGTAATCCTTGGCGTCTTTTGCCTCTTTATATAAATCAGTCAAAATATTCAATACTGATTTAGAATTGATTCTTTCCTCTTCCACTAATCCCAAAACATTTACCGTAAAGGTTTTGAAGGTAGAAATCATCTTATCAAATACTTCTTCACCAATTTCAGAATACTTAAGGTTCCCTGTATGAATAGAATTGATCTTCTTAAGCAAATTGAATAAATGACCAATAGTCAAAGCAGTGTTGAAATCATCATTCATGGCAAAATAGCAATTGTTACAGATCTGCTCAATCTGTTTAATCGCTTTCTCGTTCTTTTCAGCTCCATCTTCAGTATAACTCAACTCACCAATCAACTTCAAGCCATTAGCTAACTTGGTATAACCTTTTTGAGCTGCAGTTAATGCTTCATTACTAAAGTCCAAAGTACTTGAGTAATGCGATTGCAACATAAAGAACCTTACTGTCATTGGACTATATGGCTTATCCAACAACTCATGGCTACCGGCTATCAATTCTGATGGAAGAAACGAATTACCAAGAGATTTACTCATCTTCTGTCCATTTACTGTAAGCATATTAGTATGTAACCAATATTTAGCTCCCTCTTCATCAGTCGCCCCATGGTTCTGCGCTATCTCACACTCATGGTGAGGAAATTTAAGATCCATGCCACCACCGTGGATATCGAAATTTGCACCCAAGTATTTTGTACTCATTACTGAGCATTCCAAATGCCATCCCGGGAATCCATCTCCCCACGGACTTGGCCATCTCATTAAATGTCCTTTTGTAGCCTTTTTCCAAAGAGCAAAATCCACAGGATTTCTTTTCTCATCCTGCCCATCCAGTTCTCTGGTATTGCTAATTAAATCTTCAAGTTTCCTACCGGATAGTTTTCCGTAATGGTTAGTCTTATTGTAAGCCTCAACATCAAAGTATACAGACCCATCAACTTCATAAGCCAATCCTTTTTCCAACAACGTTCTTGTCATTTCGATTTGCTCGATAATATGACCTGTTGCGCTTGGTTCGATATCAGGAGGCAAAATGTTAAACATCGCCATCACATCATGGAAATCGTTGGTGTATTTCTGTACAATTTCCATTGGCTCCAGATTCTCCAGCTTAGCTCTTTTGGAGATCTTATCTTCGCCATCATCCTCATCCCCTTGCAAGTGTCCAACATCTGTTATATTCCTTACATACCTCACTTTGAAGTCAAGATGCTTCAGATATCTGTAGATCACATCGAAACTCATAAACGTTCGAACATTCCCCAGATGCACATTGCTGTAGACAGTTGGTCCGCAGACATACATACCCACATAAGGTGCGTTTAAGGGTTCGAAAATTTCTTTTTCCTTAGAAAGGGAATTGTAGACTTTTAATCCTGGCCTCATTGTTTATCGCTTAGCCGAAAAATTTATAACAAAGATATTATGACGATAGAACCTCTAAAATGTTCCTGTAAAGGCTGCAATATTTCGTATTATTTGTTTTGGAAATATTAAACCACTACTTTTGCAGTGCAAATATACCATTTGGATTGAGGGGACAAAAGTCCCCTCTTTTATTGTTATTGATTTTTTGTGGAGCAGATAAAAAACATAGTTGAAAAGATAGTAGAAGGGGTTCTTGAGGAGAAGGAGGAACTGTTCCTAATAGATGTCATTTACAAAGGGTCACCAGGTAGTTATAAGCTGGTTATCATTCTGGATGGAGATAATGGGTTGTCAATTGACAACTGCGCATATGTTAGCCGAAAAGTGGCTAATGTAATTGAAGAGGAAGATTTGATTGCAGACAAATACACATTAGAAGTAACGTCTGCAGGTTTGGAACACCCACTTAAGATTCCTCGCCAGTATCAGAAGAATGTTGGAAGAAACGTGAAAGTTCTTTTGAATGATGGAGGCGAGAACAATGGAGTTCTAAAAGGAATCTCGGATGATGTAATTCAGATCGAGGTTAAAAAAGATAAGAAAGGAAAGGAAGTGGAATTAAAGGACATACCACTTTCTAGTATTAAGAAAACAAACGTATTAGTATCATTTAAGTAGAATGGACACTGGAAATTTAATTGAGTCGTTTGCAGAGTTTGCAAAAAATAAGAATGTAGATCGTCCTACCATGATCCGCATATTAGAGGATGTGTTTAGAACAATGATTCGTAAGAAATACGAAACAGATGACAACTTTGACATCATCATCAACGCAGACAAAGGTGATTTAGAGATCTGGAGATTCAGAGAAATCGTAGATGACAACTCTGAGGATATTTGGGACTATGATAAGATTAGCTTAACTGATGCAAGAAAAATTGAGCCTGACTTTGAAATTGGTGAGGAAGTAGCGGAAGAAATCAAACTAGAAGATTTCGGAAGAAGAGCAGTAATGACTGCAAGACAGACTCTGATCCAAAAAATCAAGGACCTTGAGAAGGATATCTTATTCCAAAAGTACAAGGATCTTGTAAGTGAAATCATTGTAGGT
Organism: bacterium; assembly: GCA_024743255.1. Lineage (GTDB taxonomy): Bacteria > Bacteroidota > Bacteroidia > Cytophagales > Cyclobacteriaceae > JANSWY01. The sequence continues at coordinate 2,990 of JANSWY010000152.1, forward strand.
GAAGTTTACCAGACTCTAAGTAGAGAAATCCTACTTATCGACGGTGAAGGAAACGAATTGATCTTACCAAAAATGGAACAAATTGGTAAGGACAGATATAGAAAAGGCGACTCTGTTAGAGCGATAGTACACAGAGTAGAGATGCACAATGGTAATCCAAGAATTGTATTATCAAGAACATCTCCTACTTTCCTTGAGAGATTATTCGAAAGTGAAGTACCTGAAGTGTACGATGGTTTGATCACTATTAAGAAAGTGGTTAGAGAGCCAGGAGAGAGAGCAAAAGTGGCAGTTGAATCTTATGACGACAGAATTGATCCGGTGGGAGCCTGTGTGGGTATGAAAGGATCAAGAATTCACAGTATTGTAAGAGAATTACAAAACGAGAACATCGATGTAATCAACTTCACGGATAACCTGGATTTATTTATCGCAAGAGCATTAAGCCCTGCAAAAATCCAGAGTATTAAACTAGAAGAAGAAAATAAGCGAGTTTCAGTGTTTTTAAAGCCAGATCAAGTGTCATTAGCCATTGGAAAAGGTGGACAAAACATTAAATTAGCGAGCAAATTGGTTGGATACGAAATTGATGTATTCAGAGAATTGGATGAAATCGAAGAGGAAGACGTAGTGTTGACTGAATTTAGCGATGAAATCGAGGCTTGGGTAATCGAAGAATTAAACAGAATTGGTCTTGATACTGCTAAGAGTGTTCTTGCACTTACTAAAGATGATCTTGTAAGAAGAACAGACCTTGAAGATGAAACAGTAGAAGACGTCCTTAATATCCTGAAACAAGAATTCGAATAAACACCAACCTATTTATAAAGAGTAAAGAATAAAGCGAATCAATAAGTAATATATGGCAGAGGAAAGAACTATGAGATTAAGTCAGGTAGCGAGAAAGCTCAATGTTGGTAGAAGTACCATTGTGGACTTTCTTTCTCAGAAAGGCTTTGAAGTAGATGCAAGCCCTAACTCCAAGATAACCTTGGAGCAGCTCGACATGCTCTCAAAAGAGTTTGCCGACTCTGCCCTTGATAAGGAAGAGGCGTCTGAAATTACCATTGGGTCCAAGCACACAGATAATCTTGTAATTAAAGCCACTGATGAGGCTCCTGCTCAACCTAAAAAGGATGACGAGGAAATAAGAATTACAGATAACTCCAGCACTACTGAAGAACCTACCGCGACTGAATCTCCGAAAGAGGAAGAAAAGCCGGAAGAAAAACAGGTTGAAGAGAAGAAGGAAAAAGAGCCAGTTTCTGAAAGACCTAAATTACAGGGAATCAAAGTAGTTGGGAAAATCGATCTTGACCAGGGTAAAGCAAAAGAAGAGCCAGCTAAAGAGGAGCCTAAGAAAGAAGAGCCTGCTAAAGAGGAACCTAAGAAAGAGGAACCTAAAGTAGAAGCTCCAAAGGAACCTGAGGTTAAAGAAGTTGAAGAGCAACCGAAGAAGGAAGAAGTAAAAGAAGAGCCTGCTCCGGTAGAAGCGAAGAAGGAAGATCCAAAACCTGAGGAACCTAAGAAAGAAGAAGCTCCTAAAGAAGAGAAGCCAAAAGAAGAAGCACCAAAGCAAGGTGATAAAGTCATCAAAGCAAAAGCTGAGCAACTTGGCGGTCTAAAAGTTCTTGGTAAAATTGAACTTCCTGCCGATAAGAAAAAGGCAAAGCCAGTAGCTTCTTCTGACGATAAAAATAAGGACAAGAAAAAGCGTCCTAGAAAAAGAATCGGTTCTGACGCACAAGGTCAGGGACAAGGACAAGGCCAGGGAGGTCAAAGAGGTGGTCAAGGTGGAAGACCTGGACAAGGCGGAAGACCTGATAGAAGAAATCAGGGCGGAGATAGAAAAAGACCTTCAAGAAAGCCAAAGTCAACTGAAGAACTTTCAGATAAGGAAATCCAGGATCAGATTAAAGCAACACTTGCAAAACTTAGTGGTGGAGCAAAAGGTGGTGCTGCAAACAGATCTAAATACAGAAAAGAAAAGCGTACCGCTCAAGCCGAAGCTGCAGAAGAAGCTGCACTTCAACAGCAGGAGGATGCTAAGAAGCTAAAAGTAACAGAGTTTATCTCTGCTAGTGACTTGGCAAGTTTAATGGACGTTTCAGTTAACGATGTAATTTCTACTTGTATGGGTCTTGGTATGTTCGTTTCGATCAACCAAAGACTTGATGCAGAATCAATCACTATCATTGCTGATGAATTTGGATATGATGCTGAATTCACAACTGCTGAGGATGAAACCGAAGTTGTTGAAGAGGTAGATAATGATGAGGATCTTCAGGATAGAGCTCCAATTGTAACCATCATGGGACACGTTGACCATGGTAAGACATCACTACTTGACTACATTAGAGATGCCAAGGTTACAGAAGGTGAAGCCGGAGGTATTACACAGCACATTGGTGCTTACGATGTAATTACTGAAACTGGTAAAAGGGTTGCATTCCTTGATACACCTGGTCACGAAGCGTTTACAGCGATGAGAGCCAGGGGTGCGAAGATTACAGATATTGTAATTATTGTAGTTGCTGCGGATGATAACGTGATGCCTCAAACTAAAGAAGCAATCAACCACGCTCAGGTAGCTGGTGTGCCGATTATCATTGCAATCAACAAAATTGATAAGCCAAACGCTAATCCGGATAAGATCAAAGAAGAATTATCTGGTATTAACATACTTGTTGAAGACTGGGGTGGTAAATACCAGTGCCAGGCAATTTCAGCAAAAACCGGAGAAGGTATTGATGAACTTCTGGAGAAAGTACTTCTTGAAGCAGAACTACTTGAGCTAAAAGCTAATCCAGACAAAAACGCTACCGGATCAGTAATTGAAGCTACACTTGATAAAGGTCGTGGTTATGTTACTACAATCATGGTACAGGGTGGTACATTGAAAGTTGGTGATGTATTGCTTGCAGGATCTTACTTTGGTAAGGTGAAAGCCATGACGGATCACAGAGGCAAGCGTATGCAAGAGGCTGGACCTTCAACACCAGTTCAGATGCTGGGACTTGACGGAGCACCTCAGGCCGGTGACAAATTTAACGTGATGGATACTGATCGTGAAGCGAGAGAAATTGCTAACAAAAGAGAGCAGATTCTTAGAGAGCAGAACATCAGAACTAAGAAACACATCACACTTGATGAAATTGGAAGACGACTTGCAATTGGAACCTTCAAAGAACTTAATGTTATCGTTAAAGGTGACGTGGATGGTTCAGTTGAAGCACTTTCAGATTCATTACTGAAGCTTTCTACGGATGAGGTTCAGGTGAACATCATTCATAAGGCTGTGGGTCAGATCTCTGAGTCTGATGTACTACTGGCGTCTGCATCTGATGCGGTTATTGTTGGTTTCCAGGTGAGACCTTCAGGTGGCGCCAGAAAGATTGCTGAGAATGAGGAAATCGAAATCAGATTGTACTCTATCATCTACGACGCGATCAACGATGTGAAGGATGCGATGGAAGGTATGCTTGCTCCTACTGTTGAGGAAGTTATCACTGGTAACATTCAGGTTAGAGAAGTCTTCAAGATATCTAAAGTTGGTACAGTAGCTGGTTGTTATGTAACAGATGGTTATGTGAAGAGAAACAATCAGGTACGACTTATCAGAGACGGTATTGTGACCTACACTGGTGAGATTAACCAGCTGAGAAGATTCAAAGACGATGTGACAGAAGTGAAACAAGGCTTTGAATGTGGTATCAGTATCAAAAACTTCAACGACATCAAAGTGGGAGATGTCATAGAAGGATTCGAAGAACGAGAAGTTAAAAGAACACTATAAAAAACAAACCCTGAGGAATCCACCTCAGGGTTTTTTATTGCATGACAGTAATTCTCAACTGGCTCATCTATTTTTTAGTTTTCACTATTATACTTGGATTGTATAAACCATGGATTGTGTTGTGGTGGATAGATCATATTAATAGGGTGAAGGTATTAAGGTATTATGGATCTATTCTAGCGACC
>JANSWY010000029.1 GCA_024743255.1 bacterium
CCAGTCAATAGTTTCGAGAATCATATGTTCATTGCTTTTAAACTTTCAAATAGATTTTCTTGTGATCCATCCACCTGATTGGTAGATAAATAATTGCGATAAAAGTGATTGCAAAGCACAATGAAGCCAGATAGGGATCCAGCCAGGAGTTGAATAGTGTTTGATAAAGCCAGTCGTATAAATTTGTATTAGCCACTGAAATTGAATAAAGGACACTAGCAGCCAGAATCGATAATGCATAAGAGGTTATAGCGTTCATCCCGAAGCTTTTGAATAGCAGAGTTACCTTCGGTCGTGCGTTTCGAATATCTAAAATCCAATACAGTGAAAGCCAGATTAAATAACCAATTCCAGTTGTAAGCAGTACATAAGAGCTTGTCCACAAACTTTTATTGATTGGGAAGAACTGGTGCCAGATTAAGGCTACAGCAATCATAGCAAATCCTTCAATAAAAAATACTTTTAGATTCAATCTACCCTCTTCGATTTGGGTAAACATTCTTAGTCCCAGGGATATACCTAGAACACAGGATATTATTGAAGGAAAAGTGCTCAATATTCCTTCCGGATCCCATGTTTTTGTTACGGTCCACATGTGTCCTGTAAGAACTTGAGAATCCAACCATGCCGCAATGTTCGTCGAAGTATCAATACCTGTTATTCCAGAGTCAGGTACCGGCACGTAGGTCATTACCAGGAAGTAAGTAATGAGAAGGAAACCAGAAAGTACATATTGAGTTCTTACGGATAATCGAAACAGTATAAATGAGCTGGCTAAAAATACAAGGGCTATTCTTTGTAGAACTCCAGGTATTCTGATTTCCAATATATTGAATTGTGGGAATGTGTTTAGAAAGAGACCAATGCCAAATAGCATTAGTGTTCTTTTTAAGATTTTGCCAATTACAGGTTTGTGGACAGAGTAGGATGTATTAGCAAATTTTCTCATGCTGAGGCTCATTGAGAGCCCCATTATAAACAGGAAGAAGGGAAAAATGAGATCTGCAAAAGTACATCCATGCCATTGAGCGTGTAAAAGCGGCTTATAAGTAGTATCCAAGGAGCCAGGAGTGTTAACCAAAATCATCCCGACTATTGTGAAACCACGTAAAATGTCTAATGCAAATACTCTATTCATTCCCTAATCTATCAACAATAACTTTGCAAATCCAGAGGGCTTATGAAACACGTTGAGGTTCATATAATCAAAGTAGCGGTATTCCTTTGAATCATCGTCTCTGTCATTGACACATAAATCAATTCCCATTGTCAATCCTTCCTGCGGCTTAACACCTAATTCCTTCCAGCTAATAGCAATTTCAACCTGGTAACCTTTATCCGTATCCTGGCTATTATTAATTGTTCCTTCGACCTTCACTGCTGTAACTGCTGATCCATTCCAGCTGTTATTGTATTCACCGCTCTCTGTCAATCCCCTGTCATCTATGATTGCATTTTTGACATTCACATGATAGGCGATATCATCATTTTCCCAGGTATCTGACTGATTAGATTGAGTATCGATTAAAAACTCAACTCCATCATCCATGTGAAGACCAACTTCATCACGTTTTGACTTTTCGCTTTGCAGGTTTGAGTTCTCTACATCAAATGCCAGGTACAGATTTTTCTTATCCCATTGGATTGCATACTTGCATGGGTCTGACCAGGAATCATGAAGCAATGGAGTGAATTGACCCCATGTCGCATCACCCCAATCACCCAAATTTCCGTCCACTTTTACTTTTCCGGTTGCTTTGTCAGCAGGTATAATGGCCATCTGACTTTTAATGAACCGTATCATGTCTTTAATAATCGCCAATTCAGTTCTTCCTGATTGTTCTTTAGCATTTTCCAGCATCTCTAGTGTAGATTGATACCATTCAAGCTGATCGCCTTGACTGCTGAAGCTATTCTTATTCAATGCAGTTTTTCCTGCCTCTCCTATTTTGGATAAATTCTCCGACATAGGAAGCATTTCTTTTAGAATTGGAGACTGTTTTGAAATCGATTCAAACTTAGAGTGATTGTTTTGCCATTCATCGAAAAGGTCGTGAAGTGATTTTTCAGTCTCTGTATTTGGTTCTTCCAGGTATTGATCTACCAGGTCTTTTAATTTTAAAGCATTAGGAGGATCTGCGATACATACATCCGCGAATAATGTGAATGGAGAATATGTTCTATAGTACTCACCTTTTGGATTCCTGTGGTAACCCTGCAATGGGCTTGCTACATCCGCCAATGATCTTACGGGCTCGATATTCCATCCTCCGCTAAGATTTCGCATGATTACTTCTCTATTTCTGAAATGTGTTAAGCCATGTTCTTCTAGCTGAAGGGCAATTACACCCATCCTGTTATACATTGATTTCACATCTGTAATATGTCCCGGAGACCAAAGTCTTTCTGCTATTGCAGCAGTCCTTGGCCATATTCTGGTATCAATGGTAAGAGGCGTTACTAATTCACTCCACATGGTAGTTTCTCCACCTAGCACATTTTTCTTTTGTTCATCTGTTAAGCCACAATCTGCAGGAAGTGGATCCATTAGGTAATGATCTTTAGCAGGGTGTAGCAAATCAATGTAATAGCCATTGGAAAGTACTGTTTTTCTACCCTCTTTAGCTGATTGTAATAGTGCTTCAACACCTTGCCATGAATGGATTACGGTTTCTTTAGGAAGATCAGGGTGAAGGATTTCGTCCCAGCCCATCATTTGTTTACCGTTTCTTTTAAGGATCGTTAATAATCGCTTGTTGAAATAAGTTTGAAGTTCGTGATTTGAATGAAAGCCTTTCTTCTTCATGAATGCCTGAATCTTCTTATTAGCATCCCAATGATGACCTTCATTTTCGTCTCCTCCAATATGAAAATATTCATCTGGGAATAACTGACTCATTTCAGTAAAAAGTCCATCTAAAACTTCGTAAGTCTTCTCGTTAGTTGGGTCCAGCGTAGGATCGAAAATACCGGACCTTCTTTCTATCGTAACAGTTTCCGGGGCACTTGATAATTCTGGGAATGCTGTTAACCAGCTTGTGGCATGTCCAGGAACATCAAATTCTGGCACAACACGAATTCCTCTATCTTCGGCATATTGAATAATGTATTTGATTTCCTCTTGGGTAAAGTAATCACCATCAGAAGCCTTTTCATGCAATTGCGGATAGACTTTGCTCTCCACTCTAAATCCTTGATCATCCACTAAATGCAGGTGAAGAATATTCATTTTCACAGCTGCCATTCCATCTATGTTTCTTTTGATCACATCGATTGGTTGAAAGTGTCTGCTTACATCAATCATAAGTCCTCTCCAAGCAAAACGAGGCTGATCATCAACCTTACCTCCTGTCAAATAATAACCAGAATCATCTATCTGGATCATTTGCAGAATCGTCTCCAGTCCTCTCATTAGTCCGATATCTGTTGCGCTTTGTAATTGCACCTTATCACCAGAGATAACGAGATTATATGACTCTTCCATACCAAGTTTTACCTCCTCAACTTTGTCGTAAGTGAGGACAACATTTGGGTTAGGAGTAGGGAATTCATCGTAACCAACAAATCCCTGCTCAAAAAATGAACCCGTTCTTTGGTCCAGCCTTCTCATGAACCTGGTCGCATATTTTTCTAACCTGGAATTTTTAGGCCCATCTATTGAGAGACTTACGTTTTTATTTATTCTGAATTTCTCATTTGTCAATTCATATTCTGCTGGAATGGGCATCCAGTCCAGGCCAGTTTCTGGAGACTGGGCCTGAACTGTGATTCCCTTCAAACAAAATGTAATAATGAGAAATGTAAGTATGCTAATGCTTCTCTTCATGAGTCTAGTATTCATATCTCTTAAATGCTTCAATTGCTTCGTATTCTGCAAGACCCAATTGGTCATAAATTTGAGCAGTAGTTCGGTTTCTATCTTCAGCTCTCTGCCAAAACTCTCTACTATCTGCTCCTGGGAAAACAGCTGTATCTTTTTGAGATTGATGCTTGAAGATTGCTTTCCTTTTCCTAAACAATTCTCCTGGACTAAGAGGAACAGCCATATCGATATCATTGACATCCCATTCTTGCCATGCACCTCTGTATAGCCATAACCAGCAATCGGAAGTCCATTCCTCAGTTTTCAATCCAGCCAATGCCTGAAAGATGGCATCAAGACAAACCCTGTGTGTACCATGTGGATCTGATAAATCGCCAGCTGCATAAACTTGCTGAGGTTGAATCTTGTCCAATAGTTCCGTTACAATCTTAACATCTGCAGGACCTATTGGATCTTTTTTGATCTGACCTGTTTCGTAAAATGGCATGTCAAGGAAATGTACGTTTTCATCAGGAATGCCCACATAACGGCATGCAGCTTTAGCTTCACTCCTTCTGATCATTCCTTTGATTTTCGCCACTTCCTCAGAGTCCTCATCTCCTGGCTTTTTATTCTCTATTGAGCTAACAACTTTGGCATATAGCTCATCTCCACTTCTATTGGAGATTTCAAAGTCTTTATTCAGATCTCTGAAATAGTCCGTGAATCGGATTACGTCATCATCAAACACAGCGATATTTCCAGAAGTCTGATATGCAACATGAACTTCATGTCCCTGGTCTACTAATCTCAGGAATGTCCCTCCCATTGATATCACATCATCATCAGGGTGCGGGCTAAAGATTACAACCTTCTTCTTTGCAGGAAGTGCTCGTTCAGGACGGTTTGTATCATCAGCATTTGGTTTACCTCCTGGCCATCCAGTAATCGTGTGCTGAAGTTCATTGAATATTTTAATATTAATATCATAAGCCGGTCCATGGTCTGTGATGAGATCGCTCATTCCATGATCCATATAATCTCTTTCAGTAAGTTTCAGAACTGGCTTATCTAATTTCTGACTTAACCAGATTGTAGCTCTTTTTGCAAGAGCAACATCCCAATTACATGGCCCCACTAACCATGGAGTCTTTTGTCTAACAAGGCTTGCTGCTGCCGCTGTATCCAGAACTACTCTTGTATTTTGATGAGTCTGAAGGAATGTTGCTGGTACTTTATCACTTATCTCGCCCTCCACAGTTTCCTGCACAATTGACGCTTTACCCTCACCCCAGGCCATCAATATGATCTTTTTCGCATTCAAGATCGTACCAACCCCCATTGTGATTGCTTTACGAGGAACGTTTTCCTCTCCAAAAAAATCAGAAGCCGCATCAGTTCTTGTAATATGATCTAAGGTGATCATTCTCGTCTTGGAATGAATACCTGACCCAGGCTCATTAAACCCTATATGACCAGTTCTACCAATTCCAAGAATCTGGATATCCAATCCTCCAGCCTCCAGGATTTTTTCCTCATAACTCTGGCAGAATGTTGCTACTAATTCCTTTGGTAATGTTCCATCCGGAATATGAATGTTTTCCTTTTTGATATCAATGTGATCGAAGAGGTTTTCATTCATGAAGTAGACATAGCTTTGCAGGAAATCAGGTTCCATTGGAAAGTACTCATCCAGGTTGAAAGTGATAACATTGCTGAAACTAAGACCTTCATTTCGATGCATTTCAATTAGCTCTTTGTACACTCCGGTTGGAGTTGAGCCTGTTGCTAAACCAAGAACGCAAGATTGTCCTGTGTTAGCCTTATCTCTTATAACTTCTGCTATTTCTTCCGCTACTGCCCGAGAAGCAACTTTAGAATCTTCATAAACGGATGTTGGAATTCTTTCAAACCCGTTTTGTTGAGAATCTATTGATAGGTTTGAATTATGTTCAATTGTATTCATTCCTCTTAATATTTTTTACTTATAGTGTATTTTCCATTACTAATTGCTGATCATTTCGAACAAGGTAAGCTGCACCCGCAAGGGCTAACTCATTAGATTGATCGTACGAATAATCAATTTGAATTTTGCCTTCCAGATTTTTGATTAGATTCTGGTAAAAGGACTTCTTAGTAGGCTTTAATAAAAGGTCACCTGCTCCAACAGGTCCCCCGGAAAGGAATATTGCTTCCGGAGCATATGCGATTGACATATTCGCCAACGCTTTCCCAAGAACCTCACCTGTTATTTTCAATGTGTTTGTAGCCATTTGATCTCCCGACTTGGCATCAGAACTGATTCTTTCTGCCGAGATATTCTCAATTTTTTGTTGAATTAAGTTGGAGCTCAAAGTTTGATTAGATAATTCCTTTAAGTAGGTTCTTACTATTCCAGATGCTGAAACGAAGGTTTCTAAACAACCTCTTCTACCACATTTGCAGTGACGCCCTCCCGGATCTACAGTTAGATGTCCGATTTCTCCGGCAAACCCGATATTGCCTTGAAGCAAGTGTCCGTCTACAAATATTCCTGCCCCTAATCCTGTACCTATTGTGATTGAAATAAAGTTGTCAAGTCCTTTGGCTTTACCTGCTGCCTTTTCCCCGAGAGCAGCAAGATTAGCATCATTAGTAACATTAACTTCTACCCCATAGATCTGAGAAAGCACCTTTTTGATATTTAATGGCCTATCCCATTTGATATTTACCGGAGCGTCAATTACTCCAGTATGATAGTTGCCACATGGTGATCCTATCCCAATTCCGGCGAGCTCAAAATTGATCTCAGCAAGAATATCATTAATGGAAAAGGAAACCTGACTTAGAAATTCTGATCCTGAAGGAAATTCAAATGTTCTGAATTGTTTTTTCAGGAGAATGTTGGAATTCGAATCTACTGCTGCAATTCTCGTATTGGTACCTCCAATGTCTATCCCGATATAAAATTGATGTGGCATCTTTGGATTCATTTGAAAAAAAGGAGCCCCACCCAAACAGGGCTCCAATTTTAGGTTAGTGATTATTTAGCCCACCACAGTTTAGTGGTCATTTTATCCTCACCTTGTATGCTCACTGCTTCGGCTAGATTATCACCATTCAGCGTATATGAAGTAACAGAATACTGTAATCTTTGTGGAAGCACATTGTCTGACCACCCTGAAGTATCAGCAAATCTAGCATCAGATTTATCCTCGATAGCAGGATATCCGGTTCTTCTTACAATGGCCCATGCTTCAGGACCGTATGTATAAACCGAGATCCATCTCTGAATTGCGATTTGTCTGAATTGTTCTTCCTGAGAACCAGAAAGTGTTGCTGCAGGAGAAGCTAAGAATGCTGCGATATCAGCTTCTGCTACTCCCCATTGCTCCATAGAAGCTCTGATTCCAGCCTGGAAATGGCCGTTTGCATCAGAACCACCTAGTCCAAATAATGCTGCTTCTGCTTGAAGGAATTCTGACTCTGCGTAGTTGAAGACCATGCTAGCCAACTGGTTATCCGGATCATATACTACTGGATTTGGTTGAGAGAAATCTTCAATTACAGAAGCTGATGCCACTGCAGAAGTTAATCCAACTTCCTGACCAACATAAGTACCGGTATTAACAGAAGGCTCAGCAAACATTGGCAATCTCGGATCAAACTCACCGAAGATTGTACCATCCATATGTTGAACCAGTCTCTGGCTCATGATCCACTTAGAACCAAGTCCGCCGAAACCACCCCAAACATTGGCAAGTCCCTGTCTCAATGCCGGAAGTCCAGCATCTCTTTGTACATGTAGATTATCATCATTGCTTTGAAGTAGCGGTTCAGAAACAGCTTCGCTGATAGCAGTTGCTGAGAAGCTATTGTTTGAAGCGCTTCTAGCTCTCATTGCAATTCTCAACTTCTCACTGTTAGCTAATCTTTTCCATTTCTGATAGTCGCCAGCATAAACCTGATCAGCAGCGCCCAATCCAGAATCCGTAGCGGATCCTATCATGTCCATTGCCGCATCAAGATCAGCAATCATTAGAGGGTAAACCTCAGATAACTGTTGGAATACTGGTTGTGCTTCTCCTGTACCTGCATCTGTATAAGGTACTGCACCATAGTTGTCAGCGACTTTCTGTAGCAACATCACTCTCATGATAAGCGCTACTGCATAATCCGGCTCACTTTCAAATTGACCCCCTGGCTCAGTTAGCCTCATGATTTCTGCAAGGTCGCCAATGTTATTGTTTGACACAGCACTTCTTAATCCGAAGGAATCATCCCAAACACCATCATGCCAATCCTGACGCCCCTGAAATCCGGAAGCATCACCAAACCAGGTTCCGGAGAATCCGAAAGACCAGTGCTCTGCAAATCTTGAAGAGAATATTAAGTTTTCTCTCCACGTTACAAATCTTGATGGAGCATAGATATTTTGCTGTGCATGAGTTAAAAGTGGCCCAATATTATCCAGCACTGCCGGACCATTTGGGTTTGTGTTTAACTCTTCAAACTCATCTGTACAGGCATTTGAGAAAGATAGGATCGCACCTAATGCAAGTACTTTGAATATGCTTTTTCTAGTTTTCATTGTCTTAATCATTTAAATGCCTGTTATTAAAATGTTACACTTAAATTGAATCCATAGCTTCTTGTAGAAGGAAGGGCGAAAGTTTCAATTCCACCGGATCCATTTGCTGTACTGAAGCTAGTTTCAGGATCGAAGTTTTCTGTGTGTTTCTTGAAAAAGAATAGGTTTCTTCCAACAAGGCTTACATTCACAGCTGAGAAAGGAGAATCTCCTAAGATTGCAGAAGGAACCGCGTATGAAAGAGACATCTCTCTCATTTTCACAAATCCAGCATTGTATACAAAATCATCCAGTATACCATTGTTCCAAACTGCTCTATGGTAATCCTGAACGTTTACATCGTTCACAGTAATTGGCTCAAGAGAGGTTCCATTATCAGTAGATCCTGTTACTGTGAATCCACCTTCTCTACCTTCTAATGAAGCCACACTAGTTCCTGCAACATTCATTACCGCATCTCTGACTGATACAACCTCGCCACCACTCTTGATATCAATTAGAGTGTATAATGTGAAGTTTTTGTAAGTGAAAGTATTAGCGATACCAGCTAAGAAATCAGGATTGATGTTTCCAAAGCTTACCATCTCTTCAGATCTTTCAGGAAGTCCAGTAGAACCGTAAACAATGTCTCCTGTGTCTGGATCTCTTCGGTATGTGAAGCCGATAATCTCACCGTAAGCTTCTCCAACATCAGCAACGACCTGGACTTTTCCTCCACCGCCACCTTGTGTTAGCAAGAATCTTGTTACGTCATCATATAATTCAATGACTTCAGAGTTGTTCCTGGTGAACGTAATATCCGTTTGCCACGAGAAGTTTGAATTGCTAACCACCGTTGCACCAAGAGCCAACTCTACGCCATTGTTTTGTATTTCTCCAGCATTCCTCAATACTGTTGCAAAACCTGAAGTAAGAGGAGTGCTTGTAAGTAAGATCTGATCTTTTGTAGAAGACTGATAGTAAGTCGCGTCTAATGTTATTCTTCCATTAAAGAATCTTGCATCAATACCAAATTCACTGGAAGTCGTAATTTCAGGTTTCAACAATGGATTCTTTCTGTTTGGATCGTTAGAAGCTACAGGCTGTCCATTGTAAGTAACTCCTCCCTGGAAGTTATAAACGGGTGACAACTGGTAAGGACTTGTATCATTACCAACCTGAGCCCAGCTTCCTCTTACTTTTAAGAAAGAAAGTGCACCATTATTCAAGTCAAATAGATCTGAAAGAATAATACTTGTGCTAACTGAAGGATAGAAGAAAGACCAGTTATCAGAAGGAAGTGTTGATGACCAATCATTTCTTGCAGTGAAATCAAGGAAGATCATGTTTTGGTAAGACAGCTGTCCAAATCCATAAAGTGAATTCACTTCCTGGTTTCCGATATTAGAAACAGCTGTAGAATTAGCCAGATTACTTACTGTAAAAGTGTTTCTAGCGATCCACGTATCTCCGTTGAAACCAATCGTTTCACTGAAGTTCTTTCTGTGGTTACCACCAAAGTTTAATGATAGATTGATATCCTCTGATAATCCTTTGTTAAACATTAAAAGGAAGTCAAGGTTCGTTTCCTGAGTGATGAATTGTAACTCACCAAAAGTACCATTAGGTCTAAATGTGTGTCCAATCGGAACAATATCCACATATTTCTGGGATGTAAAGTCTGTACCCGCTCTACCCATGATGCTCAACCAATCATTGAACTTATAAGTCAAAGAAGTAAATCCGAATACTCTGTTTCTTGTATCCTCATTGTGATTTGCTTTTTGAACGAAGTAAGGGTTGTTAAAAAATCCAGTAAGAGGAGTGTTTGAAGAACCATCTTCTTTTTGGTAATTCTTTAAATCTTCAATTCTTACGTTTCTTCCCATTTGAGAAAGCGTAAGAACCGGGTTATCTGGCCATAAAGAAAGGGTTGGTCGGTTTTGAGTGTTTTGATTTGTGTATGAGATTTTAGTATCACTAGTCAATTTACCCATTGTTCCACTTCCTCTAAGAGTAACTGATTTTCTGTCCAATTCATTACCCGGAACAATTCCCTGACTTCGAAGATCTGTGTATGATAATCTCACTGAACCATTCTCTCCATTGGAAGTCACAGCAAACGAATTTGTCCATGAGTAACCGTTTCGAAAGAAGTCCTTAAAGTTGTCAGGCTGAGCGGTATAAGGAGCAGTATCTCCATCACCAGTCCAAGTAGGTTGTGTTGATCCATCCAGTCTTGGTCCCCAGCTGCTTTGTGTAAGAATTTCATCGTAAGTCGGGCCTAATACACCTTGATTACCTGTTCCATATTCATTCTGGAACTCAGGAAGAACAGCTGCCTGCTCCATTGTAAGGTTTGTGGAATATGAGACACTTACTCCATTTCGTCCACCACCCTTTTTAGTGGTGATCATAATTACTCCATTTGCACCTCTAGCACCGTATAGTGCGCTGGCAGATGGTCCTTTTAATACCGTTACCGATTCGATATCATCTGGATTCAGGTCGGAAATACCGGATCCTAAATCTACACCACCTATGCTTAATGGACTTGATCCGCCAGCAGCACCTGATACACCGTTACCCCACTCATCTGAACCGCTAAGCCCCGATGAGTTATCAATTGGAATACCGTCCACTACATAAAGTGGCTGGTTGTTATTTCCTATCGAGTTATTACCCCTAATAACTACTTTAGAACTAGAACCCAATCCAGAAGCTGCAGGAGTAATTTGAACCCCAGCTACTTTTCCTGAAAGTGAATTCACAAAGTTTGTTTCTCTCGCTCGCACAAACTCTTTGTTACTCAATTCAGTAGCTGAGTAACCCAAAGCTTTTTTCTCCTTCTCCAAACCAAATGCAGTCACAACCACTTCGCTAAGTGCGGTTATGTCTGTTGCTAAGTTGATGTCAAATGTAGATTGACTGCCGACTGTCACAGATTGAGTTTCAAAACCTACATATGAAAACAATAGAATAGTAGACTCTCCTGGTACGGAAAGACTAAATTTCCCGTCAAAATCAGTGACGGTTCCGACGTTTGATCCTTTAATAAGGATATTTACGCCTGGCAGGGGCTGTCCGTCAGTATCCTGGACTGTCCCTGAAACTGTTCGCTCCTGCGCCAGAAGTACTGACGAGAAGCTAACAGTAAGTAGTAGTAAAATGTAGAACTTCTTCATAATTGTAAAAGAATTTTGTCTTAGGTAGACTGTTGATCGCGAGTCTGTAAATTTCAATTGATCTGGAATTTATATGGATCAGACCTTGGGGTGAAAAATTTTAGACCAACGACATAGAACTGTAGCTTTCCTGCAGAATTCGGAGTTATTGCTACAAATCGACAAACTGATGTCGATAAGCGGAGAAACTTTACGGGTTAGCGAGTTCATTTGTAAATTACAAGGAATATGGGAAGATTGAAATGAAGTAGAAATCCAAATAATGAAGAAAAACGAAACAAATAGCGAAACAACCAAAATCACTGAAAAGAAGCTGGTAATGTACCATGTGATTTTCTGGGTGGCTTACTTTGTTTTGAATTTCATTCGTTGGGGACATTACTTTGGTGATTATATGTATTCGTTCAACTCAAACCTGGTTGAATTTCCTATTCATGTGATCCTTGTTTACTTCAATCTGTATTATCTGGTTCCAAGATTCATTCCAAAGAAATTAGTGGCTTATGTATTTCTGATATTGATAGCAACATTTGCATTATCAATGCTAAGGATAGTAATCACATATGAATTGGTGACTACAGAAATCTGGAGAGAATCGATTATTGAGCAGACGGAATTATTTAACATCAACTACATCCTTGCTGTATTCATTGGCGAATTGTATGTAGTTGGGTTGACCATGGCCGTTAAACTCACTTATGACTGGACCAAAACACAGCGACTTGCAAAAGAACTTTTACAACAAAATCACGATACTCAACTGTCTTTTCTAAGATCCCAAATGCAGCCTCACTTTTTCTTTAATACATTGAATAATCTATATTCTTTAACTCTGGACAAATCTGATCAGGCTCCTGAAACAGTTTTGAAGCTATCGGATTTAATGAGCTACGTGGTTTATAAAGGAAAGAATCAACAGGTCAATCTGATCCAGGAAGTTCAACATCTTCAAAATTATCTGGATTTGGAGCGGCTGAGATATGGTGAAAAATTAGATGTTTCATTTGATATTGAAGGAGCGATTGATGACAAGGTATTACCTCCACTAATCTTAATCCCGTTTGTAGAAAACTGCTTCAAGCACGGAGCAAGAGGTAAGAACGGAAAATTTCATATTGACATTTCGCTAAAAGCTGAGCCAGAGTCACTAACTTTTAATGTAGAGAATGATAAATCCCTGCATAACGTAAATGGAAACACCTTTGAACCAGAGGCAACAGCAGGTATAGGTCTTGCTAATACCCGGAAAAGATTGGATTTGCTTTATGAGGAAAATTATGAGCTAAAAATTAGTGATGAAGAAGAGAAATATAAAGTCAACTTAAAAATACCGGTTTAATGAAGTTTCGATGTTTGATAGTAGATGATGAGCCATTGGCAATTAATGTGATTAAGAAGCACTTATCACAATTGGAAAACTATGAAATTGTTGGAACCGCCGAAAGTGCTATCGAAGCGTACAATATCTTAAATGATCACAAAGTTGACCTAATCTTTCTTGACATCAATATGACTGGGTTGAATGGTATTGACTTCATTAAAACTCTTGAAGTGAAGCCAAGTATCATTATGACAACTGCATATAGAGAATATGCTGTCGAAAGCTTTGAATTGGATGTTATTGATTACCTGGTAAAACCAATCGCTTTCCCAAGGTTCATGAAAGCTTTGAATAAATTTAATAAGTTGGCTAGCCTCAGCAATACTGAAGATTCAGGTGATGGTGAAGGAGACTACATTTTCCTAAAGGTTGATAAGAAAATGATTCGGGTGCCGTTGGATCAAATTCTATACATAGAGTCTCTGAAAGATTATGTAAGAGTGAAAACTGTATATGAAGAGTTGATCACACATCATAATTTATCAAGTATCACTGCCTTGCTACCTGGTACAAAGTTTTTCAGGATACACAAATCATACACCATAGCGATTGATAAGGTGAAGACTTTAGAAGGTAATACCGTCGAAGTTGGAGGTAAGAAACTTCCTATTGGACGTAACTATCAAAAAGAAATCAGACAGGAAATTCTTAAAAAAGCGATTTAATGAGCTGATTACAAAAGGCTTTGAGCTAATTGCAAAAACTATTTGAGGTTTTCAATTCTAGTTTTGGTTTGTACTTTTTAAACTATAATCAAACATGATAACTAGAAAACTCTTTTTAGCCTACCTCCTAACCCTATTCCTGATCTCCAGTCCAATTTTTGCCCAACCAAGCGAGTACCGAATCATTGAAATCGTCACACTCAATGAAGGTTTTACTGAGGATTACAGAGAGAATTACATGAGCTTAATAAATCCTTATCTGGATAAGTATGGGTTTGAGGAAGTAACAAATCTACAAGTCATCAAAAAAGCAAGAGGAACAGGTCCTGAGAATGCCCAGGCTGTCAATGTTTGGAAAATCCCAGGTCCTGATGCATTAGAGAAAATAATGAATGATCCAGGGTATCAGAAACATGTCATGTACAGGAACCTTGTTTTCAATATGGAAACCCAAACGCTGTTCCTGGCAAAGGCATCCAAAGAAGGTGAGTTAACTCATGGTAAAATGGTACTTACAGATTTTGTTGTAATGCAGGGAGAAAACGGAGAAACTGAACGAACAAAATATTTCAAAAAGCTTGAGAAAATTACTACCAAATACGACATGCAAAGAACAGCAGTTTATGAGATTGAAAAACTAATTGCTGGCAAAGGCCCGAACGCTGCAATTCTAAACCTTTGGGAAGTAAGCAGTGGAGATGTACTGAAAAAAGTAATTGAAGATGAGGATTACAAAACTAAAATGGTTCCCGTGAGAGATAAGACTTTTGACATGGAAGAAATAACCATTTACATGACTTCATTAAAGTAGATTGTGATATTCAAGTTGAAAAAGCGGTTAGGTTACTCTCAACCGCTTTTCTTTTTTGCTAAAAATTGAAGTTTACCTTCACCCAAAAAGATGTCTTTTCTACTGCTGGTGTCCCATCGGAAAGGGATGGATCATTAACGTTGTTGGTCATCGGGTACAAATTATTTGCACCTAACAAATTCAATCCATGTATCGACAAATCCATAGATTGTAGCAGATGATATTTTAAACTGGCACTCATTAAGTGATTTCCTGCCACAGCTTGGTTACTTGGTGAAAACCATCCGTAATAGTACAAGTAATTAGCTCCCAGAGAAAAATTACTTCCGAGTGATACTAGCGTATTTAGTCTTGTTACATTTTGCGGATAGGCTGTAAAATTGTTTTGTTCATTCAAATACATGCTCCCCTTTTGCTGTTCATCCGCTGAAACCACCTGAACCATCGAGTGACTTAGAGTTGTATAAAGTCTATTTGATTTGTATATCAAACTACCTTCAAATCCAATTTCATCAATACTTCCTTCTGTATTTTTAAAAAACCAGTACCCATTCCAATCGCCTGGGATATCAGATCCAATGTTTGGTAACGGCCATACCACAGGATCTCTTACAATTACTCCCACATCCAGTACATTCTTGACTCGGTTGTAAAAAGTAACTGCTGAGAAGTTTAGATGATCAGAGAAATCATAATTGATAGTTAATTCCGTGCTTGAAATTTTCTCGGGTTTAGTATTAGGTAAATTCTGCTCTATTCCGGTCTGCACATTATTTGCATCGAATACAGGAATTGCAGCTCCAGCAACCTGATCAAAATTAGCAGCTTCCAAAAATCCATCTTGCTTAAAACCTCCACTATAGAAAACTCCAACCGCTCCGCGAAAACCTTCCTGATACGTAAGTTTAAAACTCAATTTTTCAGATGCTTGAAAAAATGATCCTACCCTTGGCGATATATTTGGTTCCCAAAAAGTATGATTATCAAATCTTAATGCAGCAAACAATGCAAGGTTTTCCCGCACTTGAAAATAGTCTTCCAGAAAGAAACTGAAGACATCAGTATGCTGCTCAAATACCCATTGTTTATTCTCATTAGATTCCTCGAAATAGTTTGGGTCCATTACATCATCTGATATCAGGTTATTGATAAAATTGTGCCCTCTTCTATTTTCATGTCCTACATCAAAATTCCTATATTCTCCTCCAACAGCAATATTATGATTTTTGATTGCAGTTGACTTCAAAACAAATTTGGCACCACTTCTACTTTCCTTGGTTCCTCCCATGATATATCCATCAACTGAACTCAATCCAAAATCATCATTTGAATAATTAGCACTGGCTGATATTGATAGCTTCTCATTAATACTTTTATTGTACTCTAAAGAAGTAGTCCACTGTGTCTGCCTCATCCGATTTCTGTCCCTGTAGAAATTGTACAAATCTCTATTTTGGTTGAAATACATCACACTCACTTTGAAATCATTGTATGTAATTCCTGCAAGAAAATTTTCATTTTCTGATCGCTTCAACCTTGTTCCTATATCAGCAACTGACCCGCCCAAATACCCTTCATTAGCCCGGTCATTCGCCCACCCCTCATGCCTCAAACTTTGACCATTATAATGATTAACTCCACCTGTCATAAAAGCACTAAAGCCACCATCTCCTTTAATAGCGAAGTGTCCGTTAGCTCCGAAAAGTCCATCTAAGCCTGCAGTACCCCAAATGTTAGATTTCAGTTTGTTTGGCTCAATTACATCGTCTGCATTTTTAGTGACAATATTGATAACTCCCAAAAGCGCACCCTGCCCAAGAGTAACTGATCCCGGACCTCTGACGACCTCAACTCTTTCGATATAGTCGTAATTGGTACTGTTTAAGATTGCGCCGGGTGGTCCCCAAAAGAATTCCGTATTTAAATTGATACCATTTACCAGCAACAAAACTTTGGAATTGTTATCAGCTGCCAGTCCACGAAATCCAATAATAGTGTCGTCCTGATCCTCCACAACGAAAACACCAGGAACAAAGATCATTATTGCATCAAGAAGCGTTCTTGCCCCTGACAATTCCAATTGCTCATGTGTAATCGTGGTTACGGATACTGGTTGCTTTCGAAGGTCTTCTACCACATTGGAAGCCACAGACACTTTCACATTGATAAGCTCCTCCAACGACAAGGATAGCAAATCAAGAGTGTCCCTGTTGTTTTGAGAAAAACAGGTGAAGGGTAGTAATAAGAAAATGAATAATCTAACGACTTTCATACTATAGCTGGGTTAACAATAAGTTAACAAAAAATGCTTAGCCATTCAAATATTGTTTGATAATGTGTGTCTCAAATGAGAAAAAGGTTAAACAAACAGGAAAAAAATTGCGAAAATTCTATTGATTGACAAGAGGAATGAAAGCGTTAAGTATTTTACCCTTTAAGAGAAGAAAAATAAAAATTTATTAAGTAATGTATACACAATAGATAAAAATTAGTATACCTTTGTTGTATGAGTCGCGCCCGCGGCTCTAAGACAGATGGTTGATGAATAGTAAAAAGCGAACTTTTTAGTTCGCTTTTTCATTTTTAAGGCATTTGTATTTACTTATTCCGGGCAATCTGGAGGACACTTTACCCCATCATTTAGGATCAAGGTAGGATCATTCATTGTTCTTCCATTTTCTGGCATCTCATGAACATTTAGAAAATCTCTATAATCCTGTTGCACTGGTATCATGAATAAATCACGGTGTAGCATAGTTTCTCCATTGATGAAAGAATTCTTAAGTGTCAGGTAAACTCGTACTGCAGTAAGTAGCTCATCTCCGGCTCGTTTCTCATTTTCCGAATCAATCCCGTCCAGAAATGCTTTGAATTTGTTGAGCCCAAAAAGAAATGCATAAGTTGTTTCAATTGTTCTGTTGTTCGCCAAATCTTCAGACCTTAAATCCATTAAGTTGTCCAACTTTGTTTTAGCATTTGAGAATTCAATAAACGTTCCAATCTCCAAATTTGGAGTATAGTCTCCCCTACCACCATTGCCAGGATCACAAGCATTTGGACATGGTTTAGAAAAATTCAATAGATCCAGATCATTAGTTTCTGGTCTGGTGTTTTTATTGAAATCAATTGCATCTTCAATCCCAATAACCGGCACCCACATGACGTCTCTTCTGGACTTATCTTCTGTTAAAACATTGTAAATCCTTACCCCGGTAACTGCTTCTGTTGCCAAAGCAGTCTCATTGTATCTATCAATTTTTGCTACCAGCTCTTTCAGCTTATCTACTCCGAACATAAATCCGTAGGCTTCCTCTACATCTCGTCCATTAGCCAGGTCTATCTCTCTTTGATTCAGTAGAGCCGACAAGTTATCATGAGCAGCCTTGTGCGAAATAAAATTTCCAAAATCAGCAGGGTTTACTTCAGAAACATCGTTAACCGGTTGGTTTTGAATGGATTCCACATCTGATTCAGTACATGCAAAAATTGTAGTTGCGAGAAGGGCAAAAAGTACCTTGATTGTTTTCATTTTTATATCATTATGTAATTTGAAAAATTAGGAGTTGATCACGGACACATTGGTGGACATTTCACACCATTATTCAAAATCAGAGAAGGATCATCCATAGTCCTCCCGTTTTCAGGTAACTCATGAACATTCAGAAAATCTCTATAATCCTGCTGCACTGGAATCATGAATAAGTCACGATGTAACACCGCTTCGCCGTTAATCGGAGAGTTCTTTAGTGTCAAATAAACTCGTACTGCTGTTAGTAGCTCATTCCCTGTTCGTTTCTCATTTTCAGCATCAATCCCGTCCAGAAATGCTTTGAATTTGTTGAGTCCAAAAAGAAATGCATAAGTTGTTTCAATTGTTCTATCGTTTGCTAAATCTTCAGACCTTAAATCCATTAAATTGTCCAACTTTGTTTTAGCGTTCGAGAACTCAATAAATGTCCCTGTTTCCAAATTTGGAGTAAAGTCTCCCCTACCACCAACACCAGGATCACAGGCATTTGGGCACGGCTGAGAAAAATTTAATGGATCCAGATCATTAGTTTCTGGTCTGGTGTTTTTATTAAAATCAATTGCATCTTCAATCCCAATAACCGGCACCCACATGACGTCTCTTCTGGACTTATCTTCCGTTAAAACATTGTAAATCCTTACCCCGGTAACTGCTTCTGTTGCCAAAGCAGTCTCATTATATCTATCAATTTTTGCTACCAGCTCTTTCAGCTTATTTACTCCGAACATAAATCCGTAGGCTTCCTCTACATCTCGTCCGTTAGCCAGGTCTATCTCTCTTTGATTCAGTAAAACTGACAAGTTATCATAGGCAGCCTTTTGCGAAATAAAACTTCCGAAATCAGCTGGATTGACATCAAACACATCATTAATCGGTTGATTTTTAATGGATTCCATATCGGATTCCGTACATGCAAAGAAAGTAATTACCAGAAGTGTAATAAGTAGTTTAGTAAATTTCATGGTTTTAGGTTAGTTGTTTAAATCTCCAAGATAACAGGTTAGTTCATTAATTTCAATTAACGGTTTTATTTCATAAGGGTAGTCTCCTAAACCCTTGTTAATTAATTATTTAAAGGACCAACAATCTAAAGGATGAACCCTACCAACCGAATTATTCTATTCTCGATATTTTCATTAATAGCTATCTACAGTTGTGTCTCAGTAATTGAATTTGATCTGGAGGAAGAAGGTGGTCAATTGATTATCATTGGAGAAATCACAAATAACCCAGGGCCATATCAGGTTCAAGTAAATAGGTCAATTTCGTTTTTCGATGCAACTTCCAATTTAAGTGCTACAGCAGTAAACGATGCGACGGTGGTCATTTATAGCCTGTCTGGCCAGTTTGAAGAACTTCAGTTTGTCAGTAACGGAACATACGAGACCACCCCAAATGGAATTAGAGGAAAGGTTGGAGAAAGTTATTTCCTAACTATTGAGGTAGATGGTGAAATATTTATGTCATCTGTAGAAACAATGCCCCCTGTGCCTGAAATTGATTCAATTTCTTATGGGCTAAGCTACGTTCAGCAAAACAATAGTGAAGGAGTAATTCTGGATATCCCACGTATTGATGTATTTGTGAATTTTCAGGATGATAAAGATGCTGAAAACTTCTATTTATGGAAATGGTCCGGGATTGCGGAGAGAAGAACCTTCCCAGAATTGCATACAGTTAGATTTAACCATATTGATTCAATTGTTCCTCTACCGTGCAGTGGTGATGATGACAGTCCCTGTACTTGTTGCACATGTTGGGTCCAAAAACCAGAAAGAAATCCCATATCACTTTTTAACGACAGATACACGAATGGTAATTATATTTCTTCCTTTCATGCATTTAGCATTCCTGCAACAACAGAGTATTTTGATAAACAATTTCAATTAAGTATTTCGCAGTATTCAATTACTAAAGGTGTTTATGATTTTTGGAATCAAATAACAGAGCAAGAAGAAACTCAAAGTAGTCTGTTTGCGGTACCTCTTGCTCCCATTACAACCAATATCCGGAATATAAATGATGAAGAAGACCTGGTTTTTGGGGTGTTTAGTGTAGCGGGGGTAAGTCATTTTGAGAATATGATCGATAAAAATGAATTTGACCTTATCATACATTCAGATTCAATCAGGGAATCCTGTTTGATTCTTTCAAACAGCGTTAATGTGAAACCCAGAGAGTGGCTGGATTAGACTTAATTAATGTAAGGGTAATTAAATCGATGGGTGTTGAAATTTATAGATTCATCCAAATGTTAAACTATGAGACTTATACCAATCTTCACAATCACTATTGTGTTCCTTGTTTCATGTGAGGACCTTACAAGAGTCCCGGAAATTCAAGAAGCACCAACAATGAAAATCATCAATTCACCCGAAGGGACTTTTTTCAGAGCTGATGACCTGGAAAATGCTGAAATTTCATTCTCATTATATTCCGTTGACCTAAGTAACATTTCGAGAGTTCAGATTTTTGCTGAGCTTTATGATAATGAAGTTGATTCAATAATCTATGATAGAGCTGAAGTGTTAACGTTCATTCCTGCCGAATTCAATAGCGATGGGTTTCTTAATGATATTAATATCACCATGAGAGACTTATCTGCTGCATTTAATTTGCAATACATTGATGATTTTACTCCAGGAGATGTGCTGACATTCTACAATGTGGTAACTACAAGTGACGGTAGAATTTATCCCGATTCTGCGATGAGGAGAGTAAATACAGATAATAATGGATTAAATATTGATAATACAGGTTTCTATCCAGGTACAACGTCCTCTTTTTCTCCAGGTTTTAATGCATTCATAGCTTGTCCTACGGACCCAGAGCTTTGGGAAGGAAAGTACAAGGCCAAACTAATTGATGCTGATTGCTGGACATTTGACTGCACTCAAACAGTTGAGGCAGAGATAACAGCTAATTTCAATTCTTTAGAGCCTTTTAAATATTACACAACGACTCATGACGCAGGTTATTGGACTGGTTTTGATCCAACTGTTGGAATAAGACCCGCTAATTTTTATGACATCTGTGGTACACCAATTTTGCAACCTGTTGCAACTGGTTATGGTGATCATGTAGGCATTGCCAACGGTAGTTATCGAGATAATAATACCGGAAATATCTTTCTTAAATGGTGCAATTTCTTCAATCCGGTTTGTGCAACTACCAGATTCACTCCTATTACGGACTAGTTAGTAGGGAATCTTAAGAGGAATTGGGTATTCTTGTTTTCTATTGCATTAGAAATCTACACTTCTTAAATTGAGGTACACCCAATTCTCTGTACTATGAAGTTTCTTATCAAAGGATTACTGATATCAACTATTCTTCTTGGAACTAATCTAATTTATGCCCAGGATGTTGATGAATATGTTATTCTCTCCCCTGAACAATATAAAGTAATTGAGGATAAAATGTTTAAGCAGGAAGATTGGATTCCAATCTTAATTGAAGGGCATACCAAAGCAGAATTAGTGGCATTTTATGTGCAAAGTTATTCTGAGAATACAATTGCTACCTGGGTAGATAAGGCTTATGAAAAAATGCACAAATATCAAACATCAAAACCTTCAGCAGAGCAAGATGTCGAATTTAAAAAGATTCTGGATCTTCCCAGAACCGCAAAAAACATGCATGGCTTTATGATGATCATGACAGCAGAACAAATAGAAACAGTAGGATATTAATGGACGGAAGAAAACGGGCAAATATCAAACCAGGTCAGCTGGTAAATATTGTCTTAAAACAACATCAAAGATCGGGAGAACTTACAGAAGGTGTAGTCAAGAACATATTGACAAATTCTCCAAATCACCCACATGGAATAAAAGTAAGACTTGAAGATGGTCAGGTGGGACGTGTAAAAGAAATTTTAGAGGAGTAACTCCAACGAAATTCTAATTCATTCCGACAATTCGTTGTATATCATTGTTCAAAAATCCAATCCTGACTAACTTAAACCGATAAAGTACCCCATAATTCATGGTTCGAAGGATTTGTAATCTTTTCTTGATCTCTATTCTGTTTTTTGTTTCTGATAAAATCAGTGGACAATCAAAACCCGTCAATGGTGTTATTAAAGATTCTGATGGAGAAATAGTACAATTTGCCTACGTTTTTTTAAATCAGGATTCTACAAATAGTGTATTCTCAGATATCGATGGAAGATTTACTATCTACACCAGGGGCGACATTCAAAACCTCAGCATCATACATCCTGAATACCAACCTTTTCAATTGAATTCTGGAATATCCTCTTCCGATTCAATAGAAGCAATACTCACTCCTATTGAATCCGCTAAAAGAGTTTGGACAGACAACATTAACTCCCCGACTTTTAAAATCATAAACCAGGCAGTCTTACTCGAAAATACCAACGACCCTGAGCAGCTGGGAGGATCATTTGAATATACTTCTTATAACATCGCCACAGTTGATCTATTTCAGCTAAGAAACCATAATATCCCGGATAAATATGAGAATAGAGTAGAAAATGATACCCTATTTATTAAACACCACAGAATTCATGGCCATGAACACATGGATGTAATTGAATCCGTCAATCAAAGGATTTTTAAATACCCAAACAAAAATCATGAGAGAATCCTTGCATTGAAACACTCCGGTTTAGAGAATATAGGAGCTGCACCATTGTATTCAAATGAGCACCCTATCTCATTTTATAATAATTACTTCGATTTTTTGGGAATCAGGTTTGCAACACCTTTAGGAAACAGGACTTACAAACATTATGAATTCCATCATGAGTACTCCTTACCTCATAAAAGTGATACTGTCTATGTTATTCATTTTCGCCCATCGCATCTGAGGGTCTCGGGACTGGAAGGAACTCTGTACATCAACAGCAACAATTACGCGATCCAACATGTAGTAGCACGCCCTGTTGAGCATCAACTTATTGACTTTCAGATTTCTCAAAAGTTTGAATTCATCCAAAACAAAGAATGGTTTCCGGTTCAGATGAATTATGTTTATCTGTTGCGCAAATCACCAAAAAAATACCTAGGAACGGTTTATGATAAAAAGACTTACATCAAGAAAATTGATCTTGATCCGGATCTAAGCAAATTCGATGGAACAGAATTGTGTGTCTGTGAAGTCTATGGAACAGAGCAATCTGAAGAATTTTGGGACATCCATAGAATTGAACCATTAAGCCAAAAAAGAAGAAAGACATATTTAAGGGTAGATACTCTAAGACACCAAAGCAAACCTGGAATTGTAATTCAGAGGTTGGTTGCCTTTTACAGGAATAAACTCACCTATAAATTGCCCTTTATGGAAGTCAACAATGTCTTCCAATTGAACCGTGTTGAAGGTGCAAGGTTTGGTCTTCAAGGATCTGCTGGGAGAGATTTATTGCAGTTTTTTGAAGTAGGTGGTTATGGTGCATATGGAATCAGAGATAAAGAATGGAAATGGGGTTTCGAAGCTGGACTTTTTCTTAATAAACGACATGATTTTGAGTTGAAATACCAACATTCAAATGACATTTTTGAACCCGGAAGTATTGACTTTCTAGCGAAAAAACCTGATTTCTTCAGAAGAATATTCACAGGTAGAATGGATCGCTATTTATCAGATAAGGTGACACTCAATTTCCGAACACCCGGTTACCATTTGATGGAGCTAGGTTTCAACAAATATTCCAGGAAACCACTATATGATTACCAATTTCAATTCGATAATGAAGGAACCACAACATTATCAAGTGACTACAATATTTCAGAAGTGAGTTTGAGAGTGAGGTATGCCGTAAACGAAAAAGTCACTAATACACTTGGGAAAGTAGCCAGACTAGATTCCAACTACCCTGTGTTCTACTTAAATGCCAGCAAAGGATTTTCGAATATTTTAAACGGTGAGCTGAGCTTCTTCAAGTTAGCAGGCCATATGGATTATAAATTTCATTTAGGTCATATTGGTACAACAAGCCTAAAACTGGAAGGTGGACGCATGTCTTCAAAGGCACCCTACCCAATTTTATTCAATGGTCGAGGGGGTAATTTGGCGACTAGCAGTATTATAATTCGTAATCATTTTCAAACGATGGGAATTTACGAGTTTGTCTCAAATAAATACTTCAACGTCTTCTTCCAACACGATTTTGGATCCCGACTGTTTGCCCACAGTAAGTTTAAGCCTGATATTGTGATCTACCAGGGAATGGGTTGGGGAGATCTGGACAACAAAGATCTTCACAGTGGAGCTGATGCTGTGACGAAAAGCTACTCAAGAGGTTTTTTTGAAACCGGATTAGGATTAAATAACTTCCTGAAATTCAAGCTTTTTGGAAAAGTATATGGTTCTTTAGGGTTTGGATACTTCCATGCATATGGACCGGAAAGACGAGGAGGTAGCATTTTTGATAATTCTGTAATTCGCCTGACTTACCAAATAAAATTACTTTAACCATTAGAAACACAAACCGCTATACGCAATATTTTCTCAAACTCTTAATTTTTTTAAGAAAGAAGTTATTACGTTTGCGGCAATAACAACAACCCAACATGCTGCCAGTCTTACGAATCACTAAAAGTTATTTAGTAGTAACTTTTATGCTAACCTGTGCTGTCCACGCCCAGCACCGAAAACCAAAATCCTTTCATGATCAAAGTCATGAGCCTCTGTGTAATGCTCATCAGGAATTACTCAATAGGAATTCTAAACAATCAATCCCCATTTCAGGTGTATTGGAGAATTCACACAGAGCTGATTCTTCATGTAATTGGGATACCCCTAATTATCAATCTTTCGCAAATTTAACTCCGGAAGAAATTGTAGACCAAGTTAAAACCTTCACCAGGAAGTGTACTGCCAGTTGGCTTTTCGATTACAATTCCAATCATTCTCCAACCATATTCAGTGACGATAACCTGCTGGCTGTTATACAGTCTTTTGAAGAAAACGCACAGACCTATGATGGTACGTACTCCTCTGGTATGTACGGATATCTGTTCTACTTACATGCAGCCTTATACCACGACTGGTATGAGGATGATATAAATATTAGTCAGGACCTCATAAATAGCCTGGTGGAGCCAATTGAGCTTATGTCGGAGAACCCCAATCTATATGACTTCTCAGAACCTGCTCTGGAAACTTTGTATGAGTTGACGATAGTAATGGACGTAAGGACAGTGAGACATACTCAAGGAGCTACCAAAATCATAAAAGATATTTTGAAAAATATTGTCACGGAGGAAAATTGGAAAGATGTTCCAGAAGAACTCTATTTCGAATATGGATCTGCGTATAATAATATTCACTTTAATATTTCAAGAGGAGTATATAATCAGGATACTCTTTATCATCAAGTGCTCTCCACAGACTCAGAGCTATTTGACTTAATGGGTCAATTGGGAGTATATAAGGAATTAAAAGAATTTGAGAGATTCAGCTACCTGGTAGAAAACGTACCTTGGACATTAAAGGATCCAGCTGCCGTGGAAATCTTAAATGAACTTTCCATTGATCAAATAGATAAAATTTACAATGCAAAATTGTATGAAAGGTTAGAAATAGAATGGATCTATTTAGTATTTGCTGTCCTTGATTATGGTGATTGTTCTACTATCAACGTATGTGATGAAAGTAGTGAGCAAATCTTAGATGAATTGAACAACATGCTTTTCCCAAATCTATTCACTTTTGATAATGGTAAAATGGTTGTGCGAACATCTTTACCAATCGAAGAAGTTCAAACATTATATTATGCAGCAAAGCAAGTTCAAGCAAGCTTTTTTAGACTCCTGCAAAACGATAACCCATTACCGGAAGACACCAATGATGTCCTGAATATGGTAATATATGGATCACCTGAGGAATATGATGAATATCAATATTTTTTGAACGAATTGCCAACAGACAATGGAGGAATTTACATAGAAGTGGATGCTACTTTCTACACATATGATAGAACTCCAGAACAAAGTATTTATACACTGGAAGAGTTGTTCAGACATGAGTATGTGCACTACTTACAAGCCCGCTTTTTAATTAACGGCTCATTTGGAGAAACTGAGTTCTATCGAAACGGTAGATTAACGTGGTTCAATGAGGGAATGGCCGAGTTTATAGCTGGAAGCACTTCTAGAGATGGAATAAAAATTCGGGAAACTATTTTAGATCGTATAG
This sequence comes from bacterium, assembly GCA_024743255.1. Lineage (GTDB taxonomy): Bacteria > Bacteroidota > Bacteroidia > Cytophagales > Cyclobacteriaceae > JANSWY01. The sequence continues at coordinate 26,086 of JANSWY010000029.1, forward strand.
AAAGTGATGGGTCTGAAAGAATGGAAGTTAACAATATTATAGGTGCCACATACGATGATGGGTTTAAATTCTACAGATACGGATGCCTCTTATGGAGTTATTGGTATGACAATGATAGAGACTTCTACCAAAACATATTTGATTTAGTAATCTCAGATGATTTGGAAGGTTATGACCTTTTATTGGAAACATTAAAAAGCGATGAAAATCTTCAAAATGTTTATAATAAATATATTGATCAGAATATTGCCGATGACAACTCCTGGCAACCAATTACCGAATGGTTAACAGATAACAACCTGATGGCAGACTCTCCTGGAGAATTAAATATTGAATCAACAAATGAAGTCACAATAAACAACATTGGTCTGGGAGAAACTGAAATGAATAAACGCTTCCGGGTTACCGGAACATTGGAACTCCTTGAACCGAATGAAGAGGATAATATTATAGACCAATTTGAAGCCAAATTAAACGAATTTCTAATAACTAATTCTCAGGATGAGAGTGTTAATAATTTATATGATGCAGTTGCCTACTTTGAAGATATTGATACGGAGGCTAACATAGCCCAGTTTATAATGACCGGTCCATTAAGAAAGGGCTCTATGCTTCCCCCTATCGCTGAGTTCTCAGCAGGCGCGAATGTTATTAACGTTAATGGTTCAATCAAGTATCTGGATAAAACGGAAAATACAGGTATCGATTTTTCATGGGAGTTTGAGGGAGGAGAGCCTTCTACAAGTACTGCCAAAAATCCAATTGTTGCTTACTCTGAACCCGGATTATACAACGTAAAACTGACAGCAACTAATGAGGCCGGGACATCTGAAATTTCTAAATCGTCTTATGTCATGGTGTTAAATTCAGAGTTGGAAGGTTATTGTGAGACTAATAACACCAGCTCTGAAAATTATATCAGTTCGGTACAATTTGGAGCAATACAAAATAGAAGTGAGTGGGAGAATTACACTCAAACAAATTGGTTTACTTCTTTGCTCCCCTCTGATACGATACCATTAAAGGTAAGCACACCTTGGCTGGAAAGTGGAACGGACCATACATTAGGAGTATGGATCGATTGGAATCAGAACTCGGTGTTTGGCGATGAAGAGGAAGAAACAATAATCAACCTGGCCTCAATTGAAGAACCTCTGGACATGCAGGTTATAGTTCCGGAATCTACAAAGGGCGGACTCACAAAAATGAGAGTGCGAATTAACAATTGGTCTGACCCAAGTCAACCATGCGGGGATGATACTATTGGAGAGGTTGAAGACTACTACATATTTGTAGGTACCGGAGAAGAAAAACCAATTGCAGATTTTGATTTAAATAAAAACCTGATAGTCAATGAAGGTACAGTTGATTTCATTGACCAATCCAATTATTTCCCTATAGCATGGTCATGGAATTTTGAAAACGCAAATCTTTCCACGAGTAATGCGCGAAACCCTTCCGTCTCTTTTGAAAAATTGGGTCTGCATGAGGTAACATTGGAAGTGGAAAACAAAAATGGCGTCAGCGAAATAAGACAATCAAAACACATATTGCTAACTGAAGATATCACCACGGACCATTGTCCTGCAAGTCACTCAGATGGCGACAACTATATCACTCGGGTACAATTTGGGGACATTAATGTGGCTTCAGAATGGGATGGATACTCCCTGAATGGTAATTATTTCGCACATGTTGACACTTCTGAAACACATCAATTAAGTATTTCCACAGCATGGCTGGAAGGAGGGTCAAGTAATACTATTGGAGTGTGGATCGATTGGAACCAGAATTCAATTTTTGGTGATGATGAAGAGGAAACAATTATTAATGTAGCTTCAATTGAAGAACCCGTAAACATGCAGGTCACTGTTCCTTCAAATGCCAAAAGTGGAATCACAAAAATGAGAGTCAGGATCAATAATTGGAGTCAACCAAGTCAGCCTTGTGGTAATGACACTATAGGAGAAGTTGAAGATTATATCATATTTGTTGGTACTGGGGAAGAGAAGCCCATTGCTGATTTCAATTTCAACCGAAACCTTATTATCGAGGAAGGAACAGTTGATTTCACTGACAATTCAAAACATTTCCCTATTGGATGGTCATGGACATTTGAAGAAGCTAACCCATCCACAAGTGAAGAGCGAAATCCTTCAGTTTCTTACAACAAATTGGGATTATATGAGGTGACACTAGAAGTGGAAAACGAAAAAGGTATCAGTGAAACAAAGCAATCAACTTATATATTAGTAACAGAAGAAATAGCATTTGACCATTGCCAGGTGAGTCATACAGATGGCGACAATTATATCACCAGGGTTCAGTTTGGAGATATTAATATGAGTTCAGAATGGGAAGGTTACTCATTAAACGAGGATTATTTTGCATTAGTAGACACCTCTGAAATTTATGAATTGAACATTAACACTTTATGGAGTGAACTTGGATTTGACCACACCCTGGGAGTATGGATAGACTGGAATGAAGATGGGGATTTTGAAGATTCTGAAGAGACCATTTTTAATGACCCTTCAGCATTAGGTCCATACGCCGTTAATGTTATTGTGCCTTCCAATGCGACCACTGGCCTCAAGAAAATGAGATTGAGAATCAACAACTGGTCCGATCCTAGTGAGCCTTGTGGTGAAGATACCATCGGGGAAGTAGAGGATTACCTTTTGTGGGTAAGGGGAACCAGTGAGGAAGACGATGAAGATGACGACCAAATTGTTACTTCAACCAGCATTAATGAAGATGAGATAAAATTATTCCCAAATCCAGGGAATGGTAAAATTACAATAACACCGAATACAGCCACTGAATCATTCTCAGTTGTGCTATATAACACTACAGGAAAGATTGTTGACTACCAAATTATCAGGAATGCTAAGGAGAGTTACCAGTTAGATTATTCCCATTTAAGCACTGGTGTATATCATATAAAAATCATAAACCAGGGAGCTGTATTTAAAAAGAAGCTAATCATTAGCAGATAAAAAATAGTTTGGATGGTTGTGGGTCACGGTTATACAAAATTCGACCCACGCCATCTTTTATTTTGGTTGATTTGCATTGGCAATATCTCATTCTGATTATTTCCTAATTGGGTTGAATGCAAAATGCTGATGTCTTCTTCTCGGAAGATTCGCACAAATAGGCTATATTTCTTATTTCAATCAGCAAGATCAATCAATGATTCGAATCTTTTTATTCGCATTTGTTGCTTTATTATCTACCCAATCCTACTCTCAAAAGACATATGTCTTCTCTGACAAGGAAGATATTGCCCTAATTGGAAAATCAGTAGAATTCTTTCATGATGATGCTAGTTCCACACAGATCAACGACATCATTAATCAACAATTCAATCCAATTGAAAATGACATATTTTCTTATCCTGCTACCGAAGGAACATTGTGGTTTCGGGTAAGAATTCAAAATAAGACAAGTGATCAGCTATGGCTTGAGATAGGTAATGCATTTTCCACCTGGGAGGCTAATGTATATCCTAGACAAACAGATGGAACCTTCGATTCTAAGCCTACTTACACAACTGGATCGCTACAGTCTGACGAATCAAACTTTTTGGTTCCAATTGAAATTCCGGACAGAGACATTTCAGAACTTTACTTCTCAGTTAAAGGAAATTTTCCACATAGCAACTTATTTAGAGTTGGTACTTATCAAAACCTCGCAAAACAGCACTCCGAAACAACTTTTGTATTAGCGCTTTTCATTGGGCTAATAGGCGGAATGCTTATCTACAACTTGTTCCTATTGGTATCTATCAAAGAGATCACCTACTTATTCTATATCCTGCATTTACTAGCGATCATATTCATTATCCCTTTTGATTCTGGCAATCCACTCTGGCAGGGTTCATGGTTCTGGGAAAAGAACTTTGTGTGGCATAACCTCATATACCTATTTATGTACCTGTTCGCAGTTTCCTATTTAGATCTTTTTAATACTGCGAAAAAGGCGTTTTACTGGCTTTCGTTTCTGACTTTCGTTATATCTATTGTCATTCCTATTTTAAACTTATCTGGTATAGTTTCACTTGTAAGTATTGTTAATCCTTTTCAGCTATTTCTGATTCTTTATTATTTCAGTTTACTATTTATAGGTGTTTATGCCTTAATAAAGGGAATCAAAAATGCCCGGTTCTATGTGTTGGGCTGGGTGTTTGTGATATCAAGTGCATTTATTTTCATTATGTCGATAAATGGTATTTTGCCTATCAACAAATTCACTAAGTACTCCACATTCACTGGTTTTAGTTTAGAAGCTCTGATGTTTGCTTTGGCATTGGGGGATCGACTAAATAGCTTGAGAAGAGAAAAGCAAAAAGTGCAACAGGAGAACCTTAATCTGATCACAGCACAAAATGAGCAATTGGAGTATAAAGTGAATGAAAAAACGAAAGAACTAACGTCATTAAACACAGCGCTTACCAGCACAAATCATGAGCTTAAGGCTAAAAACAATCAGTTAAAGGAGACACTACAAAGACTTCAGGCTACTCAAAAGCAACTATTGCACTCTGAAAAGATGGCCTCCCTGGGAATTCTGGCTGCTGGTGTCGCACATGAGATCAATAATCCCTTAAACTTCATAAAAGGAGGTATATTTTATCTTCAAAAGCATTTCCTCCCAAATCTTAAATTGAAAAAAGAAGACACTGAACTAGAGGCCGCTATTTCAGGAATCAATAATGGTGTTGACAGAGCAACTAAAATTGTAAAGAACCTCACGGAATACAGCAACAATGAGATTGAAGTATCTGATTTGTGTGATGTTAATGAAATCTTGGATCAGGCCATTGATTTTCTTCAGAGTGTTGAAAATAATGAATTTGAATTATCGAGGAACTACACAACAGAACCTTACAGTTTAAGAGGAAATCCAAATAAACTTCAACAAGCTTTCCAAAATATCCTTTCAAACGCCATCCAGGCAAGTGACACAAATAAACAGATTTTTATTTCTACAAAACTTGTCAGTGGAAATATCAAAATAGAAGTGAAAGACAATGGAAGCGGAATCTCAGAAAACCATCAAAAAAACATCTTTGATCCATTTTTCACAACAAAAGATCCAGGTCACGGTACTGGGTTAGGACTTTCTATTACCTATCGTATTGTGGATGATCACAATGGGCAGATCTCAGTTGAATCTGATGAAGGTAAAGGCACTAAAGTAGAAGTTAGTTTACCGGTTGAATAAACTCCTTTCTATCCTAAATTTCAAGATTCCTGTAACCAGAGCTCATTCCTTGTTGTCCTATTGGACATGATGAAATACGTAAAACAGCTGCCCACAATATTACTTGTTATCAATCTTATTCTTATTGCTCTTGCTTTCAATGGTGTATTCGAAGGGAAAGATATGCTCCCCGTGTTATTAGGAGCTCTCCTATTTCTAACTGCCGCATTTACTCTCTTCATCAAAAGAAACGAGCAAATCAAACTAAGAATACTGATAGTCCTCTTTCTTGGGTTGAGTTCATACGGAGTTGTGTACGCACATTTTGATCTTTACAGCGCACAAAAAACCAACAAGTCGAGAGACAATTCAATGCTTATATTAAAGGACAAAAAAGCCCCAACTATTACTTTCGCCCACAGCTTCAATATAGATGACAGTCTAAAAATCGACAACCATTTCACCACAAACAAATACACGATTATCAATTTCTGGGCAACCTGGTGCCAACCATGCCTTAGAGAAATGCCAATGCTACAAGAATTCTATGAAGAAAATAAAGACGCAGGTGTAGGCCTAATAGGCTTTACGGATTACCAGGAAGATGGAAAACAGGAGCTTCAGAAAATCGAAAAGGTTATCAATCGACTATCTTTGACTTATCCTATTGTTGCAGATTCTTCTACAAGCGTGAGAGTAAAGTATAAAGCAGACATTCTACCTGCGACAGTTTTGGTGGATCAAAACGGTGTTGTATTGGATTATCAAATTGGAGTGGATGGAGCGAAGGAGATCATGAAATTAATAAAAGGTAAGATTTAGCATTTATCTTCCTTTTATTTGTAGTCTCTCTGAAATTAATCCACTTATCTACCTGACAGGATAAGAGCATTATTCAACTCCCAAAAATCATAAGTCACCGAATTATGTTATCGCATATTCTATACAGTACCTAATTTGTAAGTGTAAACAAAGAACGTACTATGAACTACACAGTGATTATTGAGAAAGAAGGAAGTCAATTACTAGTAAACTATGAACAAAGAATTTTGAAGGTAGTCTGGAGTGGAAAAGTATCTCTGGATACCGCTCAAACTATATTAAACCTTGGTGGAGATTTTATTGAAGATGAAACATGTGATAAAATAATTCTTGATAGACTACTTCTAGAAGAATTCTCTACAGATGCACGACTTTGGATTAAGAATGACCTGTTGAAAAATCGGGCGAAAAGATTATCTTCAAAAGTTAGTCAAATGGCTATGATTGAAGCTCAAACCTCTATTGGAGCAATTTTCAGCAAGATGATTTCTGCTGCAATCACTCTTATTATACCCAATTTAAAAACTAAAAGATTTAAGAGTCTGGATGAGGCTAATAGCTGGATGACGTCTGTCCCATCTTATGCGTGAAACTTTCCATTTTTATTTGGCTAAATGGATGAACTGGATAATTAGACTTGAATTTAGTATCTTTTATGTAGTACACTAGTAAGCCAATTCATAGATGTGGGGAACTTTTACATCTCTTAGTTTTGGAATACACGACAGATTGGACATAATCCAAAAAACCAGACTACTGATTTTGAATTGGATTGTGGCCATCACTGTTATGTGTTGTTCCTTATTCATAATTACAAACTTCATTGTTGGGTTATACAGTGTTATCCCAATATTGGTGACTGTTATTATTTGTTTCCTTCCTACTTATTGGTTCTTGCATAAGAGATACTATGCCTTATCAAACATCTACTATCTAAATGTTGCAGTAGTATCCATCTGGATTCTGACCTTCCAGGCTTACGATAATGGACGATTTAGCGGAACAGAAAATATCCTGCTTGCTCTTTTCATTATTTCAATCTTCATGCTAGATGGTTGGGTTCAAAAATTCCAATCGTTGATTTGTGGTATACTATTGCTTTATTTGAAATCAGTGAGGATGGAGTTTGATGGATATGCAGTGGACCAATCAATCGCACTAATAGTGATAAATACCGGAGTTCTTTTGATTTTGATCTATGCACTTCTCCGAATATTTAAGTCCATCTACCTGAACTCCATTTCAACAGTGAAGGACGGTGAAAGCCTTCTGTATACCTTAATCGATAACATACCAATATATGTTGGAATCTATGACAGTACTGGTAGATACTCGATGGTTAATGTATTATATGAAGGCGCCTTTAATCTGAAAAGACAGGATATCATTGGTAAAACGATGGCCGAAATTATTCCGGATGAAAATATCCCCAAATATCAGCCTCTATTGGACAAAGCGCTTGCAGGTGAAACAGTAGAATTTCACAACAAAACACCGATGCTAGACGGACAAGAAATTGTAGCTGATGGAAAATACGTGCCGGTATTTGATGAAAATGGCAAAGTGAAATATGTAACAGTTACACTATATGATGTGACCAAGACGGAGAAATTACTGGAAGAATTGAGACAGGCCAATAATTCTAAAAACAAGCTATTCAACATTGTAGCACACGACCTCAAAAGTCCTTTTAGCAATTTTGAGATTTTGCTTAACTCACTGGAAGATGATTTGATTGACAAACAAACTCTGAAAGAATACACCAAACTCCTAAGAGCAAAATTTACACCGTTAAACCAAACTGTACGAGAACTTCTGGAATGGTCAATGCTTCAGCTGGATGGGATCAATGCCAAAAAGGAAAAATTTGATCTCGCTCCTCAAATGGAGGAGATTATTCAATCATTTCAGGCTCCTATTGACAAAAAACAAATTAAGGTTTCAAAAGATCTCAAAGTGAGTGAGGTATATTTTGACAAGGATCATCTTACAATTATTCTGAGAAATCTTATAAACAACGCTGTGAAGTTCACTCCAGTTGGAGGATCAATTCATATGATGTCAGAACAAACTGACAATCATATTTGCATGGCTATAAAAGATTCCGGAATTGGGATGGCTCAGGATAAAATTATGGAAATTACTAGTGGTGGATCCGTTGATAGCTCATTGGGTACAGATGGTGAAAAAGGAACTGGTCTTGGTCTTATGTTTTGTCAGGAACTGCTTAAAAAGAACGGTGGAAAACTGGAAGTCGAAAGTGAATTGGGTGTGGGAACAGAGTTCAAATTACACTTTGATAGCAACTGACCAAAAGCATAGATACTGGAATAATAGAAAAGTGAAACATAAGTTTCACCGTTCTAAACAACCTCTTCCCAGACTTAATGAAAATAATATTCAAATATCCCTGTAAATATTTCAGATGCCCCGATGAACAAGCCTACACCATAAGTGATATACTTTGAGGGTACGTTTTTAAACACATAAGGAAGACCACTGATGTTAACAAAGCTAAAGCTTACTGCAACTACAAAAGCAGCTAAAACAGCGATGATATAATTTGAAACAAAAAGTAGTAGCAAAGCAGCTACAACCAGTGTGATGAAACTAATAATTATAGTTCTGGTAATATTTAAGTTTTGGGAGTATCTGCTTATCACAAATGCGATTATCGCTGACAAGCCTAACAGTCCAAATGATATATATTCGGCATATCCCTTTAATTCTGCAAAATGATCGTTAAAATGACTCGGCACAAATTCAGTTAAGAACGCTTTTCCAATTCCAAGTTCCATTCCAACAAGAATAATCGCCACCACAGCAGGCAATAACAGCTTATCAGATTTATGCTCTGACTGTTCCTTCTTCCTCTGTATCACTTCATCTGAAGATACTTTGTGAAAAATAAAGCCAGTTGTACTAATTAATATACCTCCCACAATAAATGTCAAAGTCTCACCAAAAAAATGGACAAGCTCAACTACAAGAGGTTCAAGGGAGTAAATTAATTCAGTTACCAGAAAGAGAACTCCCATTACCTTCGGTAACTGCTGAGCTGGCGCAAATGCTTCAATCATGGAATTTGCCGGACTGATGAACAAATTCATTGCTACTAACCATAAAACAATCATTATGGGTAGTGCGGGTTTGATTGCACTTAAAGGCCCTGCTGCAATTATGGTAGCTACTGTCATAAAAATCATAGCTGTTGCTCCAATTCCCACTGTGTAAATGATGAAATACTTCCCGTTCTTATTCATCATTCTATCTGCCAGATAGCCGGCAAAAACCGGTATAATAATTAAAATAATGGCCTTAGCTCCAACCAAAAATTCAGCCAATGAATGAAAATCAAATTTTTGTATCAACGTTGGTTGATATTCATGATAAGCAATCCAACTGATTACAACCGCCGCATTGAGAGCAGCCAGGCTATAAACCTCAGGCCACTTCAAAGTTTGAGTATTGTTATAAGTTACTGCTTTAGAATTCGTACTCTGCATGTTCGTTAATTTGTTATAAAGGGACTTACGAAGTGATATGTAGGATTGGATTTCCCTAATTTGATTTTTTTTTGATTTTTTTAGACTTTGGCAAGAGTCATGAGTCTAATTACTCATTTGCGACTTAATGATTTTAATGTGAATATGGAATAATAAATACTGAGCATCATTCGTAACTACATCCATCTCTTTCTTTTGAAATAAATCAACATTGCTACTGTGATAACTACCATTACTCCCCAGGTAAGGAAATATCCGTAGCGATATTTAAGTTCAGGCATATTCTCAAAATTCATCCCATAGATTCCTGCAATGAATGTCAGTGGAATGAATATGGTAGCAACAGTAGTGAGCACCTTCATGGTCTCATTCATCTTCTGACTGAGTGATGCAAAATATATATTTGTTAGCCCTTCCAAAGTCCTCAGTGTCCCTTCTACTTCTTCCATTGCTGCAGTAGCTGAATTCGTAAGGTCTTTAAAGAATTTAATATTCTCGTTTCGGATTAAATTAGTTCTCTCATTTAAAATATTCAACAGGGCTTCCTTGAATGGACCTAATGATTTCTTTATGAGTAATGAAGATCTTTTGTAGCTTTCAATTTTCAGTAGAGTTGTATTGTTTGGATTTATGAATGTCTCCTTCTCTAGTGCACTTATTTCATCGTTCAACTGATCAACTGTTTCAAAATAATTATCTAGAATGGCGTCAAGGAGTTGGCTTAATAAATAGTCACTTTTTCGTTTCCTAACAAAACCAATATCTTCATTGATCTTAGTTCTAATACCTTCAAAATGATCACCAGACTCCTCCTGAAAACTCAAAACATGATTTTTACCCAACACAAATGATAGCTGCTCAACCTGAAGCTCTCCTTCTAAATTATTCTTAATTGATTTGACACTGAAGAATAAGTAGTTATCGAAATCCTCAACTTTTGGTCTTTGGGTAGTATCCAATATTTGTCTAATTGTTAGCCTATCAAGTTTGAGCTTCTCCCCTAACTCTTCCAGGATAGATACATTGTGTATGCCATGATAGTTGAGCCAGTAATTGCTACCAGGTTCTTGGTCAATAAGTTGATAATCAGCTAAACTATTCGAAATTTGAAACCTTTCACTATTAAATGTATACAGTTGACTTTCAACATCCTCAAGTTTCTTTTCACCAATAAACGTTAATCTTGCATTCGCCTTAGCGTCAGATTTCTCATTGGAATATAGTTTTGACGTAAGTTGGTTTAGGTTTCTCAATCCTTTTCGGATTAGGTTTTCATCAGCCATGACTCAAGTTTCGGTATAGTTCTCAATATAATTAGTTGAAATTAAACAAGAGATAGAAATACGATCGGAATCCAACTCCTTTGACATAAATCAAGCATTCGCAAGACTTTGTTCATTGCCTTAGTAAACCAAAAGAAATAGATTAACATTATTTCTAATTATCATGGTTTATGCACTAAGTATTTTATTGTTTTTACATGGCTTGATTCATGTATTAGGTTTTGCAAAGGCATATTGGAGTAAAAATGTTCCTCAATTGAAATCTGAAATTCCCAAACCAGAAGGAATTGTATGGCTGACTGTCGCAATTGTTATGGTGGTTTCTGGGGTATTCTTCATTCTCCAGCTGAATTACCTGATATGGCTAGCTGTTGCGGGAGTTGTTTTTTCCCAAATACTAATCTTTAAATCATGGGAAGATGCAAAATATGGGACGATTGCCAACATCATTGTTGCCTTGCAAATCACATACTTGTATATGATATAGTTTAGTATTCGTATTAGAGAACTATTCTTTCCGCTCCATTTGCTATTTCTATCTCAATTGGAGTGATATCTAAACTATACTCTTTCTTGTAAGCCTCTGAGATTTCTTGGATAAACGCTTGTTCTTCGCCTGCCTTAATCAGATTAATTGTGCAACCACCAAAACCGCCACCCATCATTCTCGCGCCAAGAATGGCATGATGATTATTAGCAAAATCAGCCATAAAATCAATTTCAGGGCATGTAATTTCATATTCGGTAGCCATTCCTAATTGGGCTCTTTTCAATATTTCTCCGGCCTTTTCTAATTCCCCACAACTGATCGCTGACGCAAACTCTTGAACTCTATCATTCTCTTCAATCACATATTTGCATCTTCTTAAGACCACTTCATCAAGATCAGACGCCTCTGAAAGAATCGTCATATTCACATCACGCAAGCTATTTACTTCTGGATACTTCTCTTGGATTAACCTTACTCCTTCTTCACACTGTTTTTTTCTAACATTGTATTCAGAGTCAACCAGGTTATGTGAAACTTTAGAGTTTAATAGCAGGAATTTATAACCATCAATTTCAAGTGGAAAAAGTTTGTACTCCAAAGACCTGCAATCCAACAATAAAGCGTGTTTCTGCTTACCCATCACACTCGCAAACTGATCCATAATACCACACATTACACCAGCGTAATTGTGCTCTGCTTTTTGAGAAATCTGCGCGATTTCTACAGGTTCCAGGTCCAGTTCAAAAAGTTCGTTGAGTGCTGTGCATGTGCCACATTCCAACGCTGCTGAAGAAGACATACCCGCGCCTTGAGGCACATCACCCTGAAAAACCATATCAAGGCCCGACACCTCCTCCCCCATTTTTGAAATCTCTGCAATCACTCCAAATACATAACTCTTCCATGATTCGGTCTTGAGTGAATCCAAATCCGAAAGATCAAACTGAAACAACTCATCAAAATCAACCGAATAGACATTCACCTGAGAAGAGTTATTAGGGGCAATTGCAAAATAGATAGATTGACTTACCGCTGCAGGAAGCACAAAACCTTCATTATAATCTGTATGCTCCCCTATTAGATTTATTCTTCCCGGAGCTCTAAATAGCAATGGATCTTTTTGAAATTTCTGCTTGAAGATTTTGGCTATTTTTTGAGTCATTGCAATGGAAAGAATATCGGTGTTCTCTAGGGTAGAGAAGATAGATCATTATTTGTAACAAATAAATTACCCAAGAGAAAAAGTCCAGAAGAACTTGAAAATCTTAGCTAAAAATAACCAAGTCTTCCAAATAGCTTCACTCCACTTATTCCGTATAAGCAACAGTATATCTTCCTGTTTTACAAACAATTAGTACACAATAACCTTGTTCTGCTCCTGCAACAATTGCTTAGCCTCTCTCCAATCTAGAAAATCATCAGCCACTACCGTAAGTGTCTTGATCGACTTAGCAATATGACCCGCCTTTTTCATCGCTTTTAGGTGATGACCATTTCTTGCAAACTGCTTCATCTCCACTTCATTTCGCCATAAAGTCATAGTGTAGTGCTTTGACCAAAAACCTGTCTTTTTAAATCCAATACAAGAGGCTGTTTTCATTTCACGCATAATTTGCATTGCGTCTATGGATAATTGAAAAAACTTCAAAGGGCTTTTCAATTCAATACATGTTATTACCAATATCATATGATGTACCTATTAGAATCTTCCATTCAACTATATTCTAGTTGCTTTTGTAAAACTCACGTACTCTACGAGTTATCGTATTAGACAGACTTTGACTAGCATCACCATTATTGGTTAAAACGATGATTTCCAGATCCATATCAGGGTTAATTAGCAGCATGCTTCTATATCCATCAAACCCACCTATATGCCAATAGTCGTTTACATCAGTCAGGTCTGCTTCCTGATGCCAGTAGTTGCTTCCAGTCCCTAGAATCCATCCCAGGCCATAGTCACCCAACCAGGAAATTGATGATTTGGGTTGAACCATAGTTTGAAGTGTTTGTTGTGAAACGATATCGTTTTCTAAAACAGCCTGGACAAACAGATTCAAATCATTAACACTACTGGCAATTCCACTTGCCCCGTAGATCAAGGAATTGAATCCTTTCACTTTGACTTCAGTTCCAAAGTTGAGCGCATAATTATCATTAACATCTCCCAAACTCTCGTTCTCGTGAATTACAAACGAGTTGCTCATACCATATGGCTCAAAAAATTTAGTTCTCATGTACGTTGGATAATCCATTCCACTTGTTCTCTCCACAATCAAGGCTAAAAAAACGTAACCTGTGTTGCTGTATTCAGCCGAAGCGCCAGGAATGAACATTAAATTCTGAATTCCAGAAACAGGTACCAGGTCTAAGATCTGAGAAGTTGTTAGGTTATCCAGACTCGACAAATTTGTATTATCATCGATATAATCTAATAAGCCAGCTCTGTGCGTAAGTAAATGTTCAATGGTTATATCTTCAAAAACATCAGGCAATTCCGGGACTATTGAAAGCAATTTGTCATCTAATGAGATTAAATCTTGCTCAACCAATTGCATGATGGCCAGTGCAGTAAAAGTCTTTGTTATTGAACCAATTCTAAAGCTTGTGTTTTCATCAATCGGGTGATTATCAAATCTCTTTGCCAGACCCCTACTTTCTTGATAGACAACATTTCCATCTTTGCGAATTAATACGCTTAGTCCTGGTTCGTCAGCAGATTGCCCATTTTGCATCAAACCATCAACCAATGAAGTGATATCTGTCGGTTCCGTTGTTACGTCGGAATCATCGTTATTACAACTCTGAATTAATAGTAAATTTATAATCAGAAGTAGTGTGAAAATATTTTTTGAGTAGTTAGAAATTCTTGCGATCATTTTCTTTGAGTTCTATTAAATAATTTGACGCAAGTATCACTTGTCGCAACCCAAAAAATGCCTCATGCGGGAAGTTGAGACCTATTAATACGGATCAATTAGACCCATTTTATAAAGTAAGCCCTTGTTTTGATTGTTGAAATTCCTTCGGAGATTGGCCTTCAAAGTTCTTAAATACTCTATTCATGGAAGCTTTGGAATTAAATCCGCTTTCTATCCCAAGAGAGAGGATAGTGAATTTTCTTTTCTCAGGATCGGCGAGTAATTTCTTAAAATGCTCCACACGATATTGATTTACAAACTCATAAAAGCTTTTATCAGATTTTGAATTGATGATTTGGGATGCTTTATGAATTGTAATATCCACTCTCTTTGCGAGATCTTCAATTTTAAGTTGTGGTTCAAGAAAGAGCTTTTCCTCTTCAAACAGACGTAAGATCTCATTGAAGTAGGAGTCAATCCCTTCCTGATCCAGAGTTGAGGACTGATATTTTTCTTTCGAAACCAGCTCATTTTCAGTGTTTTGAGGATTGTTCTCTGCATGCAATCTAAATTCAGCAATAGAGTACTGTCTGATGCCATGGTAGCATAAGTAGAACATCAGAAATACAAAGATTATATACTCAATCCCAAAAGCAATTTCGATGTTGGAAACCAAATCAAAAGTAAAACTGGAGAAAGTCACAAAACCAAAAATTGAATGACACAGAAGGGCCAATGTGAAGTACCTAAACCAATTTAAATTGATGTTTTCGATTGAGGAGTGATAGTTCTTTATTTCGGTTGTGTAGTTATTGATCCTTTTCCATAGCCAAAGTGTAACTATGATCACATATACATATTGGCTTAAATGAAAAAACGACTGGTAATTTGACGGATCAAAAAACAAAGCCTCTATTTCTGATGTCGTTTTGTATTCATTGAAGACAAGTACATCTAGTAGAAGTAGGGTACTATAGATAAAAGGATAGATATATAACCAAAGCCATTTCGTTTTAAATCTATTTTGACCGTCCAGGAGAATTAACCCATATATGGTTAGAACAGGCAGATAATAAGAATTGAAAAAATGGATTATGATATAGACTTCTACTGAAGGCCAGTTTTCTATCAGTACTTGTGATCCTAATATTCCGGCAAAAAATAAAATCAGAGCAATCAAATGATAGTCACTAAGAATCTTATCCTTCTTCAACAGAATGAATAATAAGAATATTGATAAAATGCCCAGACCAATGACAATGGGGAAAATCATAGAACTATTAGAAATAATAATCGCTATTCAACCTAACTATCTAAAACAGCAGATTACGAACTGACATTCACAAACATAGCAAATCTTTAATCATCTTCTGATTTCTCATCAATTGGTTTCCCTCTCCACCAGGTAGCTAAAGAAGATCCTGTGATGTTCATCAACGGTCCAAACACAGCAGGAGCTAATCCCATTGTAGCTACCCTACCCATTTCAAGTGCAATACCCGAAGCAAGACCTGAATTTTGCATCCCCACCTCAAATGCGATCGTTCGGGAAGATTTTTGATCCATTCCAAACAGACGGCAAATATTATAACCCAATAAATACCCAATGGAATTATGAACCAAAACAACAGCAATCAGTATGAAACCTATAGTTAGTAAGGAATCTCTACCAGCCGCAGTAATGATGGTTATGATAATCGCAATTCCCGCCATAGAAATAATGGGCATCACCTTATCCAACCATTTGAACTTACCATGGAAGAAATAATTGAAAATCAGTCCCAGAACTATAGGTATGATTACGATCTTAACAATGCTGAAGAACATGGAAATAAAGTCAATTGGCACTAGCTGATCAGCTAATAATTTCATTAAAAAGGGAGTCATAATTGGAGCCAGAAGTGTGGCTATTGCTGTGAGCGTGAGTGAAAGGGCGAGATTGGCTTTGGATATGTAAGACATTACATTGGAAGCCAGTCCACTGGGCGAGCAACCAACCAAAATAATTCCCGCTGCAATCTCATTCGGCAATCCCGAAAAATATGCTAAACCAAATCCTACAACCGGCATAATAGTAAACTGACATAAAATCCCAACGAGCACACCTTTAGGCATTTTCACAACACCCAAAAAGTCCTTAAAGCTCATTGAAAACCCCATTCCAAACATGATGATTATAAGCAATGGTACAATTAGAACTTTTAGGTTTACACCTCCAATCTCAGTAAATAACCCTGGATAATACAATGAAGCCGCAACCGCAGCAAAAATCAGAATGGTAAAAGAAAAGCCCTTAAGAATTTCATATCTCCTAACACCCAAAGCCAGAGAGCAAAAAAATACGACAAAAGGGATTCCGGCTTTTTCGATATTTCCAGGTAGGATAAAATATAGAATTAGAAGCAGGGATATACCGGAAATAACAATGGCAATTAATGTAAACTTCCTGTGGATTTCATTCATGCTTGAAATTACTGAATAATGGGTAATTTGGAATGTGTTGATGCTATTCAACGATAGACTTAAAATGAGTAGACAATTCATTTTTGAGTTGAAATCAACAGCTTTTTTTAGAAAATTACTCACAATACATGTTGATAATGTTTTTTTTGAAGAAATTGGGTTGAGCCATTGGTTTATACTTTTCTTAGAAAGTATTGATATTTTAATCTTTTCAGTAAATCATCAGACCAATTGTTATGGACAAAGTTTTAGAAATTCATTTATCAATCAAGAAATCTCAGGAATCAATAAAATTGCATTTTGATACTGCTAAGAAAATTAATTGTGACAATAAAGTTTTGGAAGCTCTGGAAAAAGCACTTGAATATTCGGAATTAATCGATTTTGAAAATTTGCTTACAAGAACTAAAACGAGATATTTCAAACAATTTGATTCAGATTTAATTCAAATTTTAAATGCACTTCCATACGGGAGGTATGACAACCTAAAGCATTTGAGTTTCAAAAATAAAGATCAACTTGAAGATCTTAAGCGAAGCTTTGACAATAGTGAAGAAGATCTAGTTGGGGCGATTATGAATCTTGAGTTTAATCTCAATGTGTTTACAAAAATTAGCTTCTTCGAAAGTAATGTAGTAGTAGTCGGCGCAAATGGAAGTGGTAAAACAACACTATCTAGCAGGTTCAGAAACTATTTGCAGAACAATGGTGTGGTATTAAGCGCTCAAAGGATTTTGTTTCTATCCGACTTTCAATCAATTGCTAAACCTAAAAAAACAGCTGAAGACTTGAAAATTTCTCAGCAAAAGGAAAAGTCAAGCAAAAAACCAGAGGAACTTCAATTTTTACAAAATGAATTTTCAGTTATTGTAAAAAACCTTATTTCCGATAATTTGTATAATAGTTTTTTATATAGACAGAAATCTCTGAACCAATCTCAGCAAAAGCAAAACATTTCACCACCAAAATCAACAAATCTTGACCAAACAATAGAGATTTGGAATTTCTTAATTTCACACAGAAGACTTGGTTTATCAGAAGATGGAACCAACTTGGAAGTTGAAGTTGAGACCGGAATAAAACCATATCCAGCCAGTGATTTGAGTGATGGAGAAAAAGTAATCCTATATTTTATATCTCAAGTAATACAAGCGCCCAAGAACGGTTTTATAGTTATCGATGAACCCGAAATGTATTTACACAAAACCATTTTGAATAAATTATGGGACATTTTAGAAAGTCATAGACAAGATTGTGTTTTCATTTATTTAACACATGATTTGGAGTTTGCAGTAAGCCGAACTGCAAAAAAAGTATGGGTAAAAGAATTTAAGTTTCCTGAATTCTGGGAGATAGAAGTAATTGAAGAAAATGAAATTCCGGAAAGTCTACTACTAGAACTTTTAGGAAGTCGAAAAAACATTTTGTTTTGCGAAGGTGATGAAGAAAGCAGGGATTTTAGAATTTATTCCCAATTGTTTCCCTGGCTCACGGTTATGCATGTAGGAGGATGCTTCGAAGTTATTAATTATACAAAAGCGTTTAACAAACTACAAAATGTTTCTACCAGGGCTTTGGGTATAATAGATTCAGATCATCGAGACCCAGCCCAATTAAAATCACTTGCTAAGAAACATGTCTTTGCCCTGTCTGTTGCTGAAGTAGAAAATCTTCTCCTAGATGAAGATTTTCTAGCTTTTTTTTTAGTGAAAAATCAAATCTCAGCTGATAGGTTGCAAATTCTAAAATCTGCAGTTATTACCGATCTTCAGAAAAAGCAAGAGATTCAAATTTCAAACTATGTGTCTACTAAGATTGATTTCTACTTCAAAAGTACCCATCCAAAAAAAGGAAATGATTTGAATGGTGTGAAAGATAACTTCCAATCATTTACGAGTAAAATTGATATTGAAAAGTGGTATGATGAAAGAAAGGTTTTTCTAGACGAAATCATATCTAAGAAAGATTACGATAAGGCAATAACAATTTTCAATAACAAGGATGGCTTAATACAGCTTGTTGAAAGTAAATTAAAGGTTTCAAATTTTGTTGATAAATGCATAACTCTTCTTCAATCTGACAAAAAATCTCATCCTCCATTACATAAGCATTTTCCAAAAGATATTTTACAATTGCGTTAATAAATTTTTACTCCAATTGAATATCAATCAATATCTTTCATATTGTAACTGCAACCTCAAATAAACAAAACACCCCTATAAAACAAAAAACCCCGCTTTCGCGGGGTTTACTTGTGATTCCACCAGGACTCGAACCTGGAACCTACTGCTTAGAAGGCAGTTGCTCAACACTTATCAGCACTTATCATTATTTATTGTATTAACATATATATCTGATTTATAGACACTTATTGCCCACTTTCAATTATCAATATTTATCAAAAATGTTGGTTAATTTGTTGGTGAGATCCTTTTGTTGGTGAGATTGTTGGTTAGTTTTGTGGCCTACTGCTTCAACCTACTGTTGTGGCCAAATCATACTGAATTACATGTCAAAAATTAAAGAAGCTACTGTGAGTCTGATTGCTCCAAAATATAGAGCAAGAAAAGACGGAACCATCTCTGTTCAACTGAGAGTAATATTCAACAGAGAAAAAAGAGAATACGCACTCAATACCAAAAAATACAATACCACTGCAAAGGAATTCATGAAATGCAGAGGTCGCATGTTTGTGAAAGATAAGGACATGGATATGGAACTGGAGGCTCTCAAGAACAAAGCCAATGGAATTGTTAGAGAACTGGGGGAGAAATTCACTTTCCATTTGTTTGAGGAAAAAATGTTTAATCAACAGACTGCTCAAACAGTATTTGAATTTCTGACTATTCTGTGGGAAAGGTTTGAATCACATCATAAAATAGGAACAGCCAGACCTTACAGAAATCTTCATTCTTCACTGCTTGAATATAGAAAGGGAAGAACAACACTCAAGTTTGAAGATATATCGGTCAAGTTCCTCGAGAATTATGAAAGGCACCTTAAAGACAAAGACCTAAGAACATCAACAATAAGCATTTATCTAAGAACTCTTCGATCTACTTTTAATAAGGCAATTTCAGAGGGTCTAACCAACAAAAGTAGCTATCCGTTCTCAGACTTTACCATTAAGTCCGGATCGTCTAGAAAGCTCTATTTCACGCGAGACCAGATTCGTGATATCATATCATACCCATATGGACCTGATGAAAGATTGAAGGACCACCTAAATTTCATTGCCTTATCATATTATTTGAGAGGAATGAATTTCACAGATATGTGTCAAATGACCTGGGATGAAAATATTGTAGGAGATCGACTCTATTATATTAGACAAAAGACTGCCAATGCAAAAGAGGAAACGGAGATTAATATACAGATCAAACCTCACATACGAGAGATATTAGATCAATATAAACATAACCACCCCTATATTTTACCAGTACTTGAACCAGGGCTTTCAGCTAAAACGACGAAGCATAGGATTCATGGAAAACTAAAACAAATCAACAAAGATTTAAAGAGAGTTGCTGAAGAGCTTAATATTCCAGATTCTCAACGCTTTACCTTCTATCATGTCAGGCACACATATGCGAATGTACAAGCCACAAATAGTGCAAGCACGGAACAAATTAGTCAGGCTCTTGGGCACAAAGATATTATGACCACAAAGAACTATTTAAAAGGGTTTGACAATAGTGTAATTGATGCTTTGGATGACAATTTGTAACAAAGTTGAGCCAAGGGCAACAAACCACAATTATAGGGTATGAACCAGTAATAATTTCGTTGGTACTACGACCTAGTTGCAACAGATTCTTTTTGTGGCCTACCTTTCCTATAATTTTGATGAGTACTCATCAAAAACTGATTATCAGGCACTTGCGATAATAATGCAAATTGACTTACTAAATTAATAGCGTTTGATGTGTAATAAGCAGATACTTGATCCCAAGTAAAAACCAAAAAGCAGGTGTAAATAGCCTTTCTGATATATTCCAATTATATCTATATTGCTGTCGTTTCCCAAAATAAGTCCCTGAAAATCAGTTTTTCACGAGTACTCGTGAAAAACCATTAGTCTTGAAATTCTTGAGACTATCCTGCGTCTAAAACCCATTCATCGAGACTATCTGTAAATGAATCCCTCCTAATAAATACTGATACTTTTTTAAATTATTTCTCTCTTAAGTTGAGTAAGATCCATTCTTTTAGAACTTGTATATGTAGAATTTCCTATACTTCCGTAAGGAAGGCTTGAGCATGCCAACCCGTTTGTGGGTAAACAGACTCCTCAATACGAGATATCGGTCGCATAACACACTGTTCGGCGTATTGAGTAACCCAAGAAGTATAGCACTAAGGGGTAAAGTTCAAGAGTAATTCGGATGAGAACGAAGTGCCTATAGGCATCCTAATTGGCATTGGATGTTAAATAGCCGAAGATCAACGGAGCAGTTACAATGAAGATTGTAACAATGCAGGTTAGCCAATTATGTCCGTTGTGTGTCTGGGAAACCTCAAAAGAGAATTAAGTTTCAAGACGCTCTCCCCGTAGGGTACAATTATGATTGTGGCCTATAGGGAGAGTTGTGTCAATGTGTTCCTAAAAGAAGTATAAATTAAGTATTAATTAGAGTAATTAGGATAGTTCAAAAGCTAAATAAAGGAGAAGCAGTAATTTGTCATTGAACCCCCACTTTGATGAGTTTATAGTTATCCCTAAATGAGTATCACCTCCTAAGAAACTCATAGCATTTACTTTTCAATTCCTACCAACTCAAGAAGATTCGATCACTAATCAATTCATCATTCTAGATTCACCCAATATTTCTGTTAAAATAACTATAAATAGGTATTTCAAAGCAACATGTATTTTATGATCTTTATTATGTAAGTTCCAAGTTAAAAACGGCTGCATGATACAAGTAATTCAAATAGAAGGTGAACTTTTAAGAGTGAATGGTGATATATTTCAAGAACTATGTAATCATCTCTTGTATTTGAAATTGAATCCTAATTCCATTACGCCCTATGGCAGTGTAATTGGAAAGGAAAAATCCAGAAAAGGAATACCTGATTCATATTTTACTTGCAATGATGAGCTAATATTTGCTGAATTCACTACCCAAGAAAGATTAGAAAATGGACAAAGATTTTATGATAAATTAGCTTCAGATATTGATAACTGTTTCGACACTTCTAAAACTGGGTTAAACAAGGAAGATATTGATAAAGTAATCTTATGTTATAACAACCGTCTAAAACCTTCTGAAATAAAGGATCTGAATAGATTATGTAAAAAGCACAACCCTAAATGTCAATTAGAACTAAAAGGGATCAGAGACATCTCCTTTGCAATTTTAGACTATCCTATCTTAGGCAGCTATTTAGGAATTAACGTAGGCACAGGACAGATTCAAACACCATCAGAGTTCATAAGTAAATATGAAAACCAAAAACTGTCAACACCACTAAGTAATCCTTTCGTTGGGCGAAGAAATGAAATTACAAATGGATTAAACTACTTAGAACGCAATGATTTAATAATCGTAAATGGAGATCCTGGCACTGGTAAATCAAAGTTTGCTATCGAACTAGCAAAGTGCTATTCGCAAGAGAACAATTATAGCTTCTTGTGCATTGGAAATACAGGTATTCCAATTTGGGAAGATTTAAAGTCAATGATAAGAAAAGACCAGGACTATATTCTCCTAATCGATGATGCAAACAGAATCTCTAAAAACTTTCAATGGATTCTTAGCTTGCTAGATGGCCGTAAGAACTCCCTTAAAGTAATAGTCACAGTAAGAAATTATGCTCTCAATCAAGTCAAATCAATAGCAGAGAGATTCGAGTATTCTTTAATTGACATAGGGCCTCTCTCAATTGAGAAAATGCAAGATGTTCTCAAATCATCAGGATTTGAAATTCATGACCAAGAAGTAATTGAAAAAATTGACAGCATCGCACATGGAAATGCGCGTCTGTCCATTATGTGCGCAAAAGTTGCTTTAGAAGCCAAGATACTTCACGATGTAACCCAGATATATGATGAATACTTTGGGTCCATTTTTAAGGAGGTTGAGATACTAAAAGATCCTGTAGCTCAAAAATCGCTTGCGTTAATCTCATTCTTTGCGATAATTGATAAGAATAATGACAAGGTGACTAATTTGATTTTTAGTGAGCTTGAGTTAGATGAAAGTAAATTCTGGGAAGTGTGTTATGCACTCCATGAATCAGAATTGGTAGATTTATTTGAGCAACAAGTTGTAAAAATATCTGATCAAATATTTGCGACGTACATATTTTACAAAGTAGTTATTGAAAGTGAGTTGCTAGATTTTAACTTTTTCCTTAAACACTTCCTTGCCTATGAGTATAGAATTTCTGACACAATCATTCCAATTATAAATTCATTCAATTACAAGCAGGTCGAAGAAAAATTAAGACCAATTATATTAAATAGGTGGTCTCAAATAGAAAGCGAGAAGAACCATGCACACTGTCTAAGTTATCTTGATCTATTTTGGTTCTATTTGGGCCCTCAAGCTTTTAAATATTTAAGAAAACGAATTGACGGGCAACACCAGAAGACCAAGGTTGATTACAGATATAATTATGAACTTAATGAATTCTCTAACGGAACAGGAAAGGATTTTGAGATTTTGGCTAAGTATAGATATCACAGCGATGCTAATTTCAAAGATGCTGTCGAGTTAATGTTATACTATGCTATAAGGTTCCCCGAGAAAATGCCAGCATTTATTTATACACTTAAGGAAAGATTCACCTTTTCAAGATATGGCTATAAGGAGTCACACCGCATTCAACATCTGCTCCTAGACTTCCTTATTCACGGGATACAAGAATCTCAGGATAAATTGATTTTTGAAAATATCTTTGGAGCCATAGTACCAAAGTATCTGAAAATTCAGTTCAGTCAAACTGAAAGAAGTGGGAAGGGCATCAAAATTTACACATTTCGAATTACTGATTCCGAATCTATTAAATTATTCAGACGGAAATGTTTCAATTTCCTTCTCCAAGGGATTAACAAGCGATTACTATTACGAGTCATGCACCAACTTGATTTCTATGAGTACAAAAATTCACCAGAAATATTGGAACATGATTTAGAGTACATCTATCAGTTGGTAGATACTCACCTTTCTCCAGAAGAATTTGAAGACTGTTTTATTTTAGAAAATTTGCTTGAAATTCTAAGATGGCTCAACATCGATTATTCAAAAAATATTGATGGTAAATTCCAAAGTGAACCATTTAAACTAGCTCAAATACTTAAAATTGATATTCACAAAAGAAGAGAACATGGATGGGAAGAAGAAGAAAGAATGCGGAAAGAGGAACTCCGAGATTTTTGCAAAAACTTTGGGATTCAAGAATACACAAAAATACTAGATAATGTTGCTAGTATTCTTACAGGAACCGGCAGGATGTCCACTGGAAATGTAGAGTGGCAATACATAAGCTCCATAAACATTATAATGGAAAATCTGGCTGAATCGAATCCAACCCTATTCATTGATGTAATTGAAATAAATTATTTAAAATTTCAGTTAAATATAAATCTCTCACTTACATTCAGTCGATATCTAAAGTCATTTCCAGAGAACTACTATAACCTTTATAAGATGGTTCAAAGATTTGATGTGAATTCCCAATTCTGCTTTCATCAGGTACTTGACACAACCAAAATAGAGAGTGATCATTTAAATACTTTTTACTCAGGATTATTGGATTCTTTAAGATCAATAAAAACTCAATTTATTTTTTGGGACTTAACATTTGTCAGCAAATACACTTCTGCTGAAAAGAGTGAGTTTAAAATACTTACAGAAGTGCTTGAAATAATAGTAGATAAAAACAGTAAAGACAATGTGAAAATTAGTGTTGGACAAAGTTTTCTGGAGATGTGTACTACTGTTGAAAAGGTACCCTTAGAACTGGTAGTAAAGGCGTATCTAATATCGAAAAGCATTGAAAATCATTTTGATTATGAGAATAAAATATTAGAAGTATTGCTAACTCATGATTCCAACCTAATTGTATACCTTCTTAAATTTAATTCATCTACGAATGTATCATTTTACGATTTAGATCATGAAAATTATGATTTCATCTGGGAGTTAGATAATTACCTTGAGATATTTAATTCAATTTTCGAATTCTTTGTTACTTCGGAAAACATTTATTCCCCTGGCAGTAGTGTTGCTTGTTTTTTCTCAAATAAGTCCGAATCTAATAGTGATATTGCAATAAAGTACCTCCAATCGACAATTGATTCAAAAGCGGATAATCAGAAATACATGGATATTACATTCAGTGTCATATCCAAAAAATTCCCAGAATTATTACCAGAATTTGTTAAAAGATTTCTGAATATAAATAAAGACTTTAATAGCTTTCAGAGATTAGAGATTGTTCCCCGTAGTAGAAGTTGGACAGGTAGTTTTATTCCAATTTTGGAAGAAGAAAAGAGCACCTGGAAGAGAATTTTAATCGTCCTTGACCAACTACAAGATCGATTGAACTATTTGGATCACAAAGAGTATGTCAGTCGACAGATTGGAAACTGTGATCTTAGAATCAAAAGTGAAATTAAAAGCGAATTTTATGACGATTTTATGAAGTAACAGGATCAATTAGTAAATAATTAGCCCTCGGGTAGTTTCACGAATAATCAATAAGGCATGTGAAAGTGAGACGTAAATTTAACTTTTGTCAATAGTCACTAGTGTCGCCAGATCAATACCTAAAGCAATTGATATAGAATTAAGGGTACTGATTGTTGCATTCACCTCTCCCCTCTCAATCCTTCCAATCTGATTAATTGGTATGTCCGCTTTGTTTGCTAGCTCTTCTTGCGTTAAGGAGCGTTCTTGCCTAAGATCTCTGAGGTGATAACCGAATTTTTTGAGTAAGCTCTGATTTCTAATTTTCGTCACTCAACGAATAACAGAGAATCCAAGGTAAAATTTAAACACATATATGTGTTATTGAGTTCTTTTAATTATACTTGCTCCACACTAATCATCATCTAATGGATATACTAATTGCGCTCTTATTCATAACTACGGTTATTGCTACATTTCTCGGGTTAATTAAACCATCACTAATTCTAAGATGGGATTCCAAACCAAATAGGTGGAAGGTTCTAGGCCTGGGCATGAGTATTAGCATCCTCATCATTACAATTGTTAACCTCAGGCTAGATAATGACTACTGGTATAAGAGTGGTAAAGAACAGTTCTCAAAACAAAATTATAAGAGTGCTATTGGTTCACTTAAATACATTGATTCAACATTTGTGAAGTATGATGAGGTGCAAACCTTATTAAAGCTTGCTGATAGTATTTACCAACAGAATCTTTTAGTTGAAAATGAGAAAAGCATAGAAAGGGATAGTATACAAGCTCAACAAATCCTTGAAGAACTAGAGACACCTGAAAATGTAGAAGAAGCATTGGTCAATTTAGCAGATAATGAGGTCAAAGATCTCTTGAAAGGTAGCCTTGAAAAGTCCTTCTCAGATAACATAATGGCTGATTCACTATTCAAGATTACATTAATTGAGAATTTAGATATACGAGAAGATTTCATCCAAATTAGAGCCCAAGAACAAAGAAAGAAATTAATTGATGAACAGTTTGGCTGGGGTGGAAGACATAAACTACTCACCTACTATATCAAAGACAATATGCACGATCCTAAGAGCTTTGATCACGTCAGTTCAGTATATGATGACAAAGGTGATTATCTGCTCGTACAGATGAGATTTAGGGGTAAAAATCAGCTTGGAGCATTAGTCTTAAATCAAGTCATAGCTAAAACAACTATTGAAGAAGGTCACGTCCTTGAAATTGTTAGCTATCAAACATTGTAACAAGTTAAACTCTGTTACTCACCCATAAAGGACTTCACCTTTTGAATAGTTCCTGGACCACACATACATATCTTTTGAATCTCTCTGGAGGAATAACCCTTCTTGATATATTTCTGGATATCGGTATGCTTAGCCAGGAACTTCTCCTTAGTCTCTCTAGATCCTACCTTCCTTCCAGTAGTTAAGCCCTTGGCCTTTCTAGCTTTGATTCCGGATTTAATTCGATTGCTCATTTGATCACTTTCTAACCTCGCTAAGTCAGACATAATAGTTACTATTAGCTTTGTAAAAGCTTCCTCCTTCACTCCAAATGCTCCAATGGTACAACCAAGG
>JANSWY010000098.1 GCA_024743255.1 bacterium
AGATTGATCGTGTCTTCTTAACATTTTCAGAGACATTAGATGCTGCGAGTGTTTTAGCAGCCAATGATTTAGATATTACGAATGTTGGTGATTTCACTAGTGCGGCCTTTGGTACAGACGGTACAGATTTAATTACTGGCGCAGTATCAAGTGTAGAGATTACTTTGGGTACACCTTCCTCTGTTCAGGATACCGAAGATGGTACAACGAATTTTGCAGTAAGTACGCAAAATGCATTTAGCCTTACAGATGGGACCAACGCCAATACCACATTAGGCGCTCAAACTCAGGCATCTGTTAGTGACGGAGCAGCCCCGGTCATTACAGATTTTGAATACCGCGATAACAGTGCCAACGGACAAATTGATAGGATATTTCTAAGTTTCTCTGAAACCCTTGATGCGGGTAGTGTTTTAGCTGCCAATGATTTAAATATTACTAATGTCGGAGATTTCACCAGTGCGGCCTTTGGTACAGACGGTACAGATTTGATTACTGGCGCAGTATCAAGTGTAGAGATTACTTTGGGTACACCTTCATCTGTACAGGATACAGAGGATGGTTCAACAAATTTTGCTGTTAGCTCTCAAAACGGGTTTAGTTTAACAGATGGAAGTAATACCAATAATACTTTGGGGGCTCAAACTCAGGCCTCTGTGAGTGACGGAGCTGCGCCAATTATAGTTACCTATGCCCCTGCGCTTTCTGCGACAGGTGTAGCTGTGGGTTCTAACATTACAATGACTTTCTCAGAAGATATTACTGATCAATCCTCAGGTGATATAACACTAGAAGATATCACTGGACCAAATACAGACGACAGGGCTCAAGCTGTTCTTGCTTTAGATATCGGAGGCACAACATCCGATGAATTGGTGATTAACCCAAATACAAACCTATTAAATCTGAATGAATATTCAGTTAGTATCCCAGGGACTAGAGTTGACGATACTAACGGAAACTCATTCGCTGGATTGAATGGATCTACGAACTACAATTTCACTACAATTGGTTCTACCCCGACTATCACAGATGCTGAGTGGAGAGATAGTGATGGAGATGGAAATATAGATCAGGTTCATCTTACTTTTAGTGAGAATGTTAACATAGCAGATGGTGATGATGCTGGTGGTACCGGTTTGGATTGTATTGTAATCAGTGGAGGAATCAATATTGATGCTACTCCAAATTATGATAATACTAATATAGGTTCTATTACTTTAGATATTGATGATATCACAGGAACTGCTACACCATCAAATACGGTAACATATGACAATACCGCTACAAATTCAGCGATTACTTCAAATGCTGGAGCAGTAGAAATTGGAAATGGTGAAGTTGTAGCTGGAGGTGGTACATATTCAGATGGAGCGGCACCTGCTATTACGGATTTTGAGTATAGAGACAATAATGAAGATGGTCAAATCGATAGGGTTCTGGTTACATTTTCAGAAACACTTGATGCGGGTAGTGTTCTTTCCGCTAACGATCTGAATATTACTAACGTCGGAGATTTCACAAGTGCGGCATTTGGCACAGATGGAACAGACCTTATTACAGGCTCAGTTGGTAGTGTTGAAATTACATTAGGGACAGCATCAACAGTGCAGGATACAGAAGATGGAACAACGAACTTTGCAGTAAGTACTCAAAATGGATTTAGCCTTACTGACGGAACAAACACGAATACAACACTAGCAGCTCAAACACACGCCACAGTCACTGATGGTGCCGCACCTGTTATTACAGACATTGAATACCGGGACAATAATGAAGACGGTCAGGTGGATCGCGTGTTTTTGACTTTTTCTGAAACATTGAATGCTGGTAGTGTCCTTGCCGCCAACGACTTAAATATTACAAATACAGGTGACTTCACAAGTGCTGCTTTTGGAACGGATGGAACTGACTTAATAACTGGTGCTGTTGGAAGTGTTGAAGTGACTTTAGGAACAGCTTCTTCTGTTATCGACACAGAAGATGGTTCAACCAATTTTGCGGTAAGTACTCAAAATGGATTTAGTCTTACGGATGGGACAAATACTAATAATACATTGGCAGCACAAACACAGGCCTCTGTAAGTGATGGAGCAGCTCCTGTTATCTCAGATTTTGAATATAGAGACAATAATGAGGATGGTCTGGTTGATCGGGTACTCGTTTCATTTTCAGAGACTTTGGATGCAGGTAGTGTCCTTTCAGCGAACGACTTAAATATTACAAATGTTGGTGATTTCACAAGTGCAGCATTTGGAACTGATGGTACAGATTTAATAACGGGTTCAGTTGGAAGTGTGGAGGTGACTTTGGGAACCGCATCAACTGTAATTGACACGGAAGATGGTTCTACCAACTTTGCGGTAAGTACTCAAAATGGGTTTAGCCTTACTGATGGAACAAATACAAATAACACGTTAGCAGCACAAAGCCAGGCCTCAGTAAGTGATGGCGCTGCTCCTGTTATCTCAGATTTTGAGTACAGAGACAACAATTCAGACGGACAAATTGATAGAGTATTCCTCACATTCTCAGAAACCTTAGATGCTGGTAGTTTCTTGTCTGCAAATGATTTGAATATCACAAATGTTGGTGATTTCACCAGTGCGGCCTTTGGGACAGACGGTACAGATTTAATTACTGGATCTGTTAGTACTGTTGAAGTGACTTTGGGAACCGCGGCAAGTGTGGAGGATACAGAAGACGGTTCTACTAATTTTGCAATAAGTACTCAGAATGCATTTAGCTTAACAGACGGTACAAATTCAAATACAACTTTGGCAGCTCAGTCTCAAGCATCAGTTTCTGATGGTGCTCCACCGGTAGTTACTGATCTAGAAATATTTGACGCTGGAGAAGATGGACTGATTGAAAGGATTGATATTACCTTCAGTGAGAATGTAGACACAGACAATGGCGATGCACCAGTAATTGGAGATCTAGGAACACTAACACTTCCGGATGGAACAGCAATAACAACCGCACCTACAATATCTGATCCTGCACTTGGTACTAATGTCGTTTCCGTAACTGCAATTACAGATCAAGCTACAATTGAAACAGGCCCGGGTTCAACTGATATTGATCTTTTAGTAGGACTTTGGGAGGATGCTGCAGGAAACGCAATAGTCGCAGCAGGTGATGACTCGGAAACAATTACAGATAGTGCAGAACCTATATTAATTTACCAATCTCCAGCCCACCTGGGAACAGCAGGGGTTGCAACTAATATTGATCTTGTATTTTCGGAAGTCCCGGTACCAGTTACAACTTTTGATGTGACGGTAACTGATGAGGACGATGGTTCTAGTACGCAATCAATGGATGTGGTAACTTCTGGTACAGTAATAGGAGATACCTTAAGAATTGATGTAACAACTGATTTGGACTTTAATACCAATTATTCGGTACAGGTTGACGCCTCTTCTGTAGACGATGCAGCGGGCAACTCTTATGATGGTATTACAGGATCTACTGCTTACACATTTACTACAGTTGCTTCGTCTTCATTGAGTGCTGGTGATATTGCTTTTGTAGGATGGGACGCTGACGATAATGACAACTTTGCGATAGTTGTGTTAACAGATCTGGATGGTTCATCTACTCCTTTCGATATAAGATTTACTGATAATGAGTGGGATGGTGTCTCTTCTTTTAACACTGGTAGCGAGGGAGAAATAATATGGACTATTAATGTGCTAGTCTCTGCTGGAACAATAGTTCATTTTGGTGATGTTAACACCACTTCACCTACTATTACGGCAGGAACTGGTTCAGTCGCGAGGAGTGGAGATTTTTTAATAAACACTAACAATGAAGCTGTATTTGCATTTGATGGTACTGGAATAAGTGCTGTATCCGCTGTATTAGCTGGAATCAGTAGTGATGGTAATTCTGGGTGGGGCTCCTTAGCAAACTCAGGACTTGTGGAAGGAACAACAGCTGTGGATTTTGATGGAGTAGACGATGACCTGGATGGTGGTGAATACACAGGTTCAAGATCAGGACTAGGTAATTTTGCCGGCTATTTGACTTTGGTTAATGATCCAACTAATTGGGCTACTACTGATGGGGGAACCGCAAATACAGTACCTCCATTTGACATGACTGCATTTACGATTGATACTGATCCTCCAGGAGTAACTTCAATTACACCAAGCCCATTAGTATTATCAGATAGTGATGTTGGTGCAGGTAACTTCACTGTAGCGGTCCTGTTTGATGAAGCTACTGATGGAACAACAGCTCCTTCAATTTCATTTAACGGAGATGTTGTTTCAAGTGGAACAATCACTTTCACAGGAGGAGCCTGGACAACAAACACAAATACAGACGATACATATACAGCTACGTATACTGTTGCGGATGTTAATGAGACAGTTGCGGATATTGATATTTCTGTAAACGGGGCAGTTGATGCTGTTGGTAATACCCAAACTGTAGCTGACACTGAAAATGATGAGTTTGATGTAGACACTGAAAACCCAACGTTTACAGCTGCACACTTCTTTGATACAAATTCAGACGGAGACATTGATGAAGTGGTGATTGAAATGAGTGAGGAAATTGATGAGGGCAGTTTTGAGTTTGGAGATTTTACTTTTGGTGCTGGTAGTGCTTCCGCGGTATCAACAGTCGCAAGTACTAATGTTGCAAATACTCTAGATGCGAATGATAATGATGAATATGTGACACTAGAAGTATCTATTACAGGTACAAGTACTGTTACGGTTGCCTATGCAGGTGGAGGAAGTGGATTTGTTGCAGATGTAAATGGAAACGTTGCTGCGGATGATCCTTCAATTACTGAAGTAGATGCAGCACCACCAGCTATTATCGCAGCGGTTACAGACGATGCTGACGCGGACGGTTTAATTGATGCAATGTCAGTTACTCTATCAGAAAATTTGGTTGATGGTTCTTCTACTTTTGGTACAGGAACTTTTTCAGTAACAGGATATACGGGAGCTACTGCATCTTCTGGTGGGGTAGATGATAATCAAGTAGATGTAACATTTACAGAAGGTTCAACAGCTGATACTGATGCCACACCAAACATTACCCTCAATCTGGGACAACTAAGTGACGGTACGGTTAGCTTAACAGGCAATCAAACTTTTACAGGAACAACAGATGGAGCTGCTCCAGCAATATTCACCATTGATATTCAAGACACAGGTGGAGATGGATTAATAGATCAATTGGTTGTTACTTTTAGTGAAAATGTAGATACTGATAACGGAGATGCTCCGGTTTTAGCGGATTTTGGAACTATTTTATTGCCAGATGGTGAGACTGTAAGTTCTGCCACCATTTCTGATCCAACGGGTTCATCGGCTTCTATTACTTTAAGTGTAATTGGTGACCAAATTGCAATACAAACAGATGCGGGATCTACAGGAATCTCTGGAGTCACGACGGAATGGACTGATGGAACTAATCAAACGGTAGATCCAGATGGATTTGTAACAATCACAGATAGTGCTGACCCAATATTCACAGCTACCCCTGATGATAATGGGGGAGATAACAACTACACAGGTGGCGAAACAATAACGTTCAATATTGCACTTTCGGAAACTGTTTCAGGAACTGTTGATTTAACCGGGCTTAACTCAGGCTTTTCAAGTGCTGCTGATATGACTCCTGCTACTGGTACTACCTTGACCTATACAACGGTTGATATGGTAAATGCCAATGAAGGAACTGGTATTTCAATTCCTTTCGAAGTAACTGACTTATCTGGAAATACAGGTAATGATGGTACATTAACAGTAGATATTGATAAAACTGATCCGGTTGTTACAATTAATAACCTTACTACTAATGTTGCTTCACCAGAGCTAACAGGAACAATAAGTGACAATTTATTCACTAATGCCACAGTGATTGAAATCACAGTAAACGCGGGAGGACCATATACAGCTACCAATAATAATGATGGTACATGGACTTTGTCGGCAGGTACAATTCCAGCCTTGGCATCAAATACGTATGATGTAACTGTTGCTGCAGAAGATCCTGTAGGAAATATTGGAAATGATGCAACAACAAACGAATTGGTAATTGATCTTGATGCACCTACATTTGATACACAAACCACATCAACAGATGATGCAAATACAACGATTACCGTAAATCTAAATGAGACTGGTACTGTTTATTATGTGTTCCTCGCTGATGGAAATGTAAATACACCAACTGGCGCAGATGTAGCAGCAGGACAAGATGGTGCAGCAGTGGCTGCTTTATTCTCAGGATCAATTACCGTAAATTCAGCGGTTTCAGATTTTGATGAAATAGTGGCGTTAGCAGATCAAACGGATTATGACCTTTACCTTGCAGCAGAAGATGATGCCGGGAATTTACAAACAGCTGCCGAAGCTGTAATCAATATATCAACAGGAGGAGTGAATATCACAGCACCGACATTATCGAATCTTTGTTTAGATGATTCACCAACCACTTTGGGTGATATTGTGATTACTGAGAGAATCTTGAATGACTTTGAAACCGGAGCTTCTCAAACTTTGAGACTTGGATTACCGACTGATTTTACTTTCGATACTGGAGTTACTCCAACATTGAGCGAGACAGGAAGTGATGTCTCAGGACTTTCGCATTCTTATATTAGTAGTAATATATTAGAAATTACATTTACAGTTGGAGGAGAGACTACTACAGACGTAATAACGATAGCGGACTTAGATATCCAGGCCTCAGGAAGTGCACAAACTAGTTTGACAATTACTCGTGTTGGAGGTGACGCTTCAATCTATCTTGCTGATGAGTCAGATTCTAGAGTATTCGGAACACTTTCAAGTAGGGCAATTCCAACAACTCCTACTATTGAAATTTCCACGGTTACAACAACAGAGACTCAAATCAATATTGGTGATAATATCACATTAGATGCTAGTGGTGCCGGAGGAACTTACAATTGGTACTACAATAACCAATCTTCTCTGGCGGCAACAGGTGCATCTGTCACTCAAGCAGCTCTTAACGGTGGTACTTTCCCAAATAATTTCAATAACAATTCCGCTGGGTTATTCACCCTTTATATGAGTGAGAATGACGGCTTCTGTAACAGTGACTTTGCAAAAATAAATGTTTGGGTTTTTGAAGCAAGGTCTTCTGCGGGAACTACATCCTTCTTTGACAATGATACTGAGGGTGACACACTATTTATCACTGAGAATAACTTTCATGAGGTAGATTTTTCTGGAAATGGTATAGGAGTATTGGCTGACGATCTAACTGGTACCATAGATACAGCAAGGGTGAGATTTATCCCAAGCACTGCGGGTGTTGGAAGCCATGATATGGATATTACAACAACTAATGAAAGCACAGGTGAGACCTATACTTTTACCAGAACTTACACAGTAAATTCTGCAGCTTCGATATTTAGTAATTCCCCATCAACGGAACACTGTACAAATGGAGCGATACAAGCAATTGTTCCTGATCTTACAGGTTATCCAGGAGGTTTTAGTTTTTATGCATTCGATGCTTCAGCTGGTGTCTCAGGAACTTTATCCAACACAGCAGATTGGACATTCGATCCTACGGGATTGGGAGCTACTGAGACTGATTACACAATAGTTCGTCTTTTGGATGACGGTGTTAATAAAATTTCCTTTGGTGCATCCACATTTACAGTGTTTCCTGAGCCTTCAATTTCTATAGAAAATAACGATGGTGAGTATTGTGAGAATAGTTCGGATTGGACAATAAGTGCTACACTGGATAATGGAGGAAATAGCAGTTCAGGTATTAATTTCTCTAGTTTTGATATAAGACAAACTTCACCTGTTACCACTGGATACATCACTGTTTCATCTGGTAGTGTTGATTTTAGTGATTTGTTCAACAACGCAGGAGATTATGCTGGATTGACGGCTTCAGGAGCTGGTACTTACGAAGTGGTAGTTACAACGAGTTCAGGGAATGACCCTTATGGTGATGGTCCGGGTTGTACAACAAGTGCAACATTTACATTTGATCTATATGAACAACCTTCTATCCCAACATTAACCGATGTAGGTGGATCAAGTCCAGGTGCCCAAACAGACTTTGAATATTGTGATAGCGAAGTAGTCCCTGATTTAACAGTTACTGGAACAGGTGAAATTCGATTCTATGAAACACTAGCTTCTATTGGTACAGCAGATTCTATAGCCTATGGCGGAGGTGGTACAATTGACCCATTCTTCCTTGGTTTAGATGACTTGAGTTCATTGGTGTCTTCAGGTAGTCCAGTGTTCGTTAAGACCTTTTATGCGACACAAGTAACAAATAGTGGAGGGTCTTTCAATGGTTGTGAAAGTGATTTTCTTGAAATGAATATCACTGTGTATTACACAGAACCTAGTCAACCTACCATGACTTCTCTTTCAGGAGGTCAGCTTCTTGCAAGTGGAGATGTCTTATTAGAATATTGTTTGAATGATGTAATTCCAAATATCACTGTAGACGAAACTACCTTATTCTCAACTACAGTTACAGAAAGCTACTTCAACTGGTACCCGGATGATGGAGGAGGAAACCCAGATACAAGTAGTCCTCTTACTGTAGCAGATGCGGATAATAGTGTTATCACACCAACAGAATTATGAGTAAACACACTAGCAGCTGGGACTTATAATTTCTGGGTAAGTCAGACGAACAATGACACAGGAGCGGGATCAGGTTCATTCGTGTTTAATGGTTGTGAATCTCCAACCAGACAAATTACAATTGAAGTATTTGATGATCCATTGGCTATTGATGATGGAGCATTGGCACTTAGCTTTGATTATGATTACTATACCTGTGAAGGAGTGGCGATCTCGGATATTGAAGTTCCGGATGAGTCTGGAGTAACTTACAACTGGTATGATGAGGACGATCTTGATTTTGCCTTTGGAGGAATCAACGACGTTTATATTACTTCAGGAGACCTTACAAACGCAGATATAATCGGACTTGGTGGTAGCAATTACAGTGAAAATACTGTTGGAACATATTACTTCTGGGTCACTAGAACAGAGGACGAAAATGCAACAACTGGTTTTGCAGGTTGTGAAGGTCCTCCTACTTTGGTTTCGGTAACGGTATTTAATGAATATAACCCTCCAATATTTGAAGGTAACGATGATGGTGGTTCCCCAACTTCAGGAATAGATGTGGAATTAGATTACTGTGCAGGCGATCTAACAACAGCGGACGTATTTAACGCTAGTGGCAATTTCGCAGCTTATGTATTCAGCACAAGTACAAGTTCGACTGATCAGAATTCAACTGTTGTGTTTAACTGGTATCGTTCAAATTCATCAGGTGATAAAATATCTCAGATATCTACTACTGATGCGACAGGTGCTACAGTAACTGCCAGTGAATTGTTATTAGCAGGTATTACGGTAGACCAAACCAATTATTTATTACTTACTCAGACCACAGATATTTTAGATGATGGAAATGTTTATGCAGGTTGCGAGAGTGGTGGTGTACTCATCACTGTAAACACCTGGGATATCCCATCTGCTCCTACGGCTACTACAGGTCCGGAATTTGAATATTGTAATGGGGATGCTGTAGCTGATATAACTGTAACTGGTGAAGGAAATGCTGGTGAGGAATTTAATTGGTACGACGGAGATTTAGCTTTAGTCTTTACAGGAGCCACTGCAACTCAGACTGATTTAGGAATCACAAGTACCATAGCTGACCTTGTAGAGGATAGTGTTTATACATTCTTTGTGACCCAAGTTCAGGATATTGATACTCCAGCTTCTTTTGATGGTTGTGAAAGTACAAGCAATGAAGAAATAACAATCACTATTCATCCAATTCCTGAAGAACCAGATATTGATGATGACATTACAGACATTTGTGATGGTGATGCAATACCAACACTTTCAATTCAGAACAGAGCACTGGGAGCAACGTTAGAATGGTTCGATAGAGATCTTAATAGTATTAGTACCGCAATTTCATTCCAGCCAACTATTGTTGAACAACCGGATAGTACCTATAGATTCTATGTAAGTCAAACTACAGATGAAGGAGGTTCTTTTGCAGGATGTACAAGTGATCTGGATACAGTTGAATTTACTATCAACGCAATTCCAACTGATCCGGATACGGATGGTAATGGAGGAACGGCTAACGAGTATGACTATTGTGCTGAGGATGATGTAAGTACCGCTACTCTTGATATTACTTCACCTAATGGAACATCTACTTATACATGGTACTCAGATATTACACTGACAACTGTAATTGATGTTGGTTCTTCAATAACATTCAATGCTGTAGATAATGATGTTGCAGCATTAGACATTAATTCGGCTAGTAGTACAGTGATATATGTCACAGAAACAGCAAGCGGAGGTTGTGAAGGCCCATCCCAGGCAGTAACCATAACCGTCAACCCGCTTCCGGTATTAACATTTTCTGGAATAAGTTCTGAGTATTGCTATGATGATGGAGCAGTTACCTTCACAGCTTTGAATAATGCCAGTGCTCTAGGTATTCCTGCAAATGCTACTTACACTATCAATACTGGTGGTTTAGTAGATAATAACGATGGAACTGCTACATTCACACCTGTTGACGCAGCTACAGCTGCAGGAGAAACCAGAACTGGAGATGCCTCAAGTCATACGATAACCTTAAGTTATACTGATGCTAATGGTTGTTCAAATTCAGAAAACTTTGTAGTTACAGTCAATGCACAGCCTGATTTGACAATTGATGCAAGTGCAACTGTAGTATGTTGGAATGACGGAACAGTGACTTTACAAGGGGTAGCAGATTTGGTAAATGTTACTAGTGGTAGTTTTTCTGTGAATACCGGAGGTTTGACAGATAATGGCGATGGTACAGCTTCATTGGATATTAGAGATGCAGGTATTGCAGCGGTAGGAACAGATAGTACTGCTTCTGCATCTGTACATACAATAACATTTGACTATACGGACGGAAATGGTTGTGACAATTCAACTACTCTAGATATCACAATTAACCCATTACCATCACTTGATATTGAGTATGTTTCTGATGGAACATCTATAGATGGTACTGACAGATGTTACGATGCAACAGTATTTACGATTCAAGGTATTGCTGGGACCGTTAATGCAACCAGTGGATCTTTCACAATATCCACCGGAGGTTTGACAGATAATGGCGATGGTACAGCTTCAATAGATCCAGAAATAGCTGCAATTGCTGCAGGAGAGACAAGAGAAGGTGATCCATCAACTCATAACGTGACATTCACTTACTCGGATGGAAATGGTTGTCAAAATACAGTTACCAGTACAATTACTATTAACCCTCAACCTACGTTGAGTATAGAGTATGTTCCTTCTAGTAGTACTCTGGAAGGTGTTGAAGTATGCTACGATGAATCTACATTTACTATTCAAGGAATTCAAGAAGGTATAGACGCTACTTCTGGCTCTTTCAGTATATCAACTGGAGGCTTAACAGATAATGGTGACGGTACTGCAGATATTGATGGAGCAGCAGCAGTTACTGCAGCTGGAGATACCAGAACTGGTGGAGTTACTTCACATACGGTTACTTTTACATATACAGATGGTAATGGTTGTGATAACAGTGTTTCAAGCACATTTACAATCAACCCTGAACCAGAAGTTGATATTGAATTTGCAGCAACAGGTTCTTCCTTAGATGGTGGTGCAGTGTGTTACGATGATGCTGCTTTTAATATTCAAGGTATTGCCGATGCTGCTTCAGCTACCAGTGGTACATTTAGTATCAATACTGGAGGCCTGACAGATAATGGAGATGGAACTGCAACAATTGATCCGGCAAGTGCTGCAGGAGCTGCAGGTCAGGGTAGGGAAGCTGATCCATCGTCCCATACGGTTACTTACACCTATACTGACGCAAATGGATGTGATAACTCTATTTCAAGCACATTTACTATTAATCCACAGCCAGAATTAGAAATTCAGGTTGCGGCTGATGCAAGTAATTTGGATGGTCACGAAGTGTGTTTTGAGGCAGTAGCTTTTACCATTCAGGGAAGAGCAGACGATGCTGATGCAACTAGTGGTACATTCACAATTAGCACTGCAGGTTTGACGGACAATGGAGATGGAACAGCGACGATTGACCCTTCTACAGCAGCTACAGCTGCCGGGGAAACAAACGAAGGTGATGCTTCAACCCACGATGTTACTTTTACTTATACTGACGGGAATGGATGTGAGAACTCAATAACAACTACATTCACTATTAATCCGCAACCTGAACTTGATATTCAATATAGTACTTCTGCTGTATCACTGAACGGTACAGAAATTTGCTATGACGATAATGTGTTTACCATTGAAGGAGTAGCAGACGCGGCTACAACGAGTAGTGGTACATTCACAATAAATACTGGGGGACTAACCGATAATGGAAATGGAACTGCTGATATCGATCCAGCAGCAGCTGCAACTGCCGCTGGTGAATCAAGAGAAGGTAACGTGTCTTCTCATACAGTAACTTACACTTACACAGATGCAAATGGATGTGATAATACCATAACTGCTACATTCTCAATTAATCCACAACCAGTTCTGGATATTGAATTTGATGCTTCTGGATTAACATTAAATGGTGGAGAAGTTTGTTTTGACGATGATTCATTTGTAATTAGAGGGGTAGCTGATGATAATAACACTACTTCAGGTTCATACTCAATTAGTAATGATTTACTAACTAATGTAACTACTGCCGGAGGCTTAACTGATAATGGCGATGGAACTGCATCAATTGACCCTTCTGTAGCTGCAGTTTCTGCTGGTGATAGCAGAACTGGTGATGCAACAATACATACAGTGACTTACACTTATTCGGATGGTAATGGTTGTGAAAATGTGGTGACAAGTAGCTTCACAATCAATCCTCAACCTGAATTAGTTATTTTCGATCAAAACACTTCGGCAGATATTGACGATACTGAGTACTGTTATGACGAGACGGCCATAACGTTTATACCTATGGTTGATGGATCTCAAGCTACTATTGCAGCAAATGTTAGCTGGTCAATATCTACAGGTGGTGGTCTTGTTGCAAATACAGATGGTACAGCAACATTTAATGCAAGTCTAGCAGCGAACGCGGCAGGTGAAGATAGGTTGTCTGACGAGTCTACACACATTATAACTTTTGAATACACAGATGGTAATGGTTGTTTGAATTCCGTTACCGCTTCTATCAATGTTAACCCACAACCGGATTTAAGCATTCAGTATCAAACTAGTGGTCTGGATGTAGATGGTACTGCAGTTTGTTATGATGAAGGTACTTTCACGATTGTTGGTAGTGGAGATAATGATTTAGCTTCTCAAAGCTTCTCAATTTCTACTCCAAATACTTCAGGTGGATTCGTGGATAATGGTGATGGAACGGCTTCATTCAATGCCAGAACAATTGCCTTGGATAATGGCCAGGATACTCTTGATGTTGCCCAAACTTACGATATCACATTTAATTTCAATGATGATAATGGTTGTCAGAATTCTATGACCAGTACCATTACAATTAATCCGTTACCTGATGTGAACTTTGAAGGAGATCTGGAGAATTCAGATAATGATCTGGACATAACTGATGAAGTTCTTGAAATATGTGTAAATGATGATGACTTAAACCTTAATGGTACTCCTTCAGTTTCTGCAGGAAGTTCAGGTTCTTGGTCTAGTGTAGGTCCTGGCTCAGCGACTGGTATAACTTCACAGTCTGGTGATGAAGCGATATTTAATCCATTATCAGCTCGAGATGGGGATTTATACGGAGCAGCACAATCATTTAATGTAACATACGATTACACTGATAATAATGGTTGTGGTCAATCATATACGAAACAGATAATCGTTCATCCTCAACCGGAATTGCAAGAATACAATTCGGGAGAATTCATAGGAAGGATAAAAGCATGTGAAAATGATGAAGCGATTCTGGAGATCGATATCCTAAATATGAACTTAAGTGATGTTACTATTGATTGGTACTCCGGTCAAAGTGCTGGTGCTACGGTTTTAGTAGAATCTAATGGTGGTGTGACTTACACGGAATCATTAGTTGATGTTAATAGTCCTAATAGAGCATTTAGAGTTGTTGTTACAAACAATACTACCGGATGTGTGAGGGATGAAACAGTGACCTTCCAAATAGGTCGTCAACCCGAACCAAAGTTCAGTTGGGTTGGTGTGTCAGAGGGATCTGCAACAACATTTAGAGTAGATGATGATGCAGTAACCAATACTGAAGTCGAGTTAATGGAGTTCTTAATTCAAGATGCTTCAAACAATACGTTAATTGATGCAGTGGGTATTTATAATGGAGATTCCATTGATGTTGGAGATGACCTTGAATATACTTTCCCGAGTGACGGTATATTTACAGTAACTTTAACTACAACTACCAGATTCGGTTGCACAATATCTGAATCAAGACGTGTAAATATTATTCCTACAATTACAGTCGATGAAGATGGTTATATAGCAAATTTTGATGGCGATGCGTTTAGCTGGTATACAGATTCTGTTTCTGTAAGTGACCCTCAGGAAGATACGGATATATCTTATTGGGAACTTGGAAATCCTGGTGGTAACATTGGAACATCACCTCAAGGTGGAAATGCTTGGGTAACTGTAGCTGGAGGAGATTATCCAGATGATGAAAGAAGAGGATATTTTGTTTATTCTCCTGTTTACGATATCACAAACTTACCAAATGCTACCGTTGCATTCTACTCGAGAACTCTTACTAATGATGCCAAAGATGGGGCGGTATTAAATTACTCGACTGATGGTGGCCAAACATGGAGATTGCTTGGTGAGATTCAGGATGATGGTGAGCCTTCTGGTTTGGAATGGTATAATGCTGAATTAATAAGTGGTTTGAACAAAGGCGGAGTTAATGATGGTAATGACGGATTTATTGGTTGGGCTGAGCAAAAAGATGTTGATGGATGGGTTCAATCAATTCATATATTACCTGATGCTAATAGAATTAGATTTAGATTCTTCTTTGGATCGAATGGTGATACTGAAGCGACCGATGGATTTGCGTTTGATGAATTCAGATTATTCGAAAGTAATAAGGTTACGATTTTGGAGACATTCTCAAGTCTATATGATGAATTCAGCCAGGCAGTAAATGATTCCATTTCGTTCAGAATTGATAATGATTTAAGTCGTATCATTTGGATAAACTATTATGGAGATTTCGACAATGATGCAACCAGGACTGATCCATTAAACTCAAGAGACAGAACTGCTCCGGGTACAATGAGTACTTTCTATGGAATTAATGATGCTCCTTTTGCTGTGATCAATGGAGAGGTGCAAAGCACTCCTGATGCAAATGGAGGTAACGATGGTGATCTCGTACTCGGTTGGTCAAATGCTACAATAGAGAGGAGTGCTTTAGAAACTCCGCTTGTTGATATAGAAATAGTGGATGTTGCAACTGAGTCATCAGAAATAGACCTGCAGGTAACCGTGTCTTCAGCACTTCAAGCGCAAACTGAAGTTGAAATCAATACTCGAATTCTGATTGTTGAAACTGAAGTAGACGCTTCCTTGCTAGATGATGTCAATACAAATCAATTCAATGTTGTCAGAAGAATGCTTCCTAGCCCGGATGGTTACACGTTTGTAGGAACAATCAATCCAGGAGAGACAATTGGTACATACACTGCATCATGGAATATAACTGATGTTTACAATCCTGCAAATCTGGTCGCTGTAGTATATACCCAGGATGAGGAAACGAAGAAAATATACCAGGCTGCAACTATTCCATTAGT
The DNA here is from genome assembly GCA_024743255.1 of bacterium. Classification (GTDB taxonomy): domain Bacteria; phylum Bacteroidota; class Bacteroidia; order Cytophagales; family Cyclobacteriaceae; genus JANSWY01. Next base: position 15,824 of record JANSWY010000098.1, read on the forward strand.
TGGTAAAACAAATGTGGTCACAGGTGTAGAGAGACAATTCTTGGATGGCGCAGACTTTGCATTACATCCTAATCCTGCAAATGATATAGTGAATATCACATTTGATAGACCAGTTAGTGAACCAATTGAGTTTGAATTAATAGATCAAACTGGGAAAGTTCTGATTAAAGGGACTGCTAGTGTAGGAGAGGAGCAAGTTGCAATTGACACGGAGTTGTTACCTCAGGGAATGTACTTCATAAATGTTTACAATGAGAACATTCAATTGAAACCAAGACGATTAATGGTTACTCATCAATAGAGTGAGTATGAGGAAATAAAAAAAGCCCGATGAGTTGATCATCGGGCTTTTTGTTTATTGAAGATTTCTTATCCTCCTGAAATACTTTCTAAATGTAAATGATGTGCATTGTCTTTAATATGATCAACAATTTTAGTTACATGTTTTACATATCGAAATAATTGATTTTCTAATAAGGTAATTTGTCCATCATATGATTCAGCTCCAATTTCGTGGATTGTTTCTTTCTTGTGATGCTCAATGTACCTTTCCTCTTTGCATTCTTTGCCTAAAAAATGAATAAATTTTTCTGGGCTGTACTCTGTTTCAAAAAGTTTGATTTCCTCCAGAGTCTTCTCAATTTCCTTTGATTTATGTACTCGGAATTTCTTAACCAGGACGTTGTAAATTATCGTATCATAATGATGTAAATTTTCTAAAGTGTTTAATACTTCTTTCTTGAATTCATCATCATTGCAATATTTTTTTAACCCCTCGTAAGTTTGTAGCTCTGAACTTAAGAGGTCCCAGTTAAATGTAGTTTGATCTAAACTTGCCAATAAACTTTGAGCCCTCGAATGACTTGAGCACAATAGTATAGCAGACAAGCATAGTACTGCAATTATCTTATTCATACCACTTGTTGTTTAATGTGTTCCAGTACACAAGTTACCTTATACAATAACCGTTTCGACTGATTTATTGCCCAAGCAGGAATAATTTTCGATGAATGGTGCTTTTATTACGATGAATGTTTGAAGTATATCGAGAAAAAATGTAATTATTTTAATTTGAACTGAGTGTGACAGAGAATTAATTGTTAATGAATATCCAATATTAGCTGATGTAATTCGTTACATTTATGTAATTATTTATAGTTAAACTATAACTTTATTGATGTAGTTTAAGTTTAAGTAAGGGTAAACCTAATCAACTTTATCATATCATGAGACGACTGGTAGCTACTTTGGTAGTCTTTCTACCGTTATATGCCAATGCGCAGTGTCCTCCCGGACCTTTGGGTACAGGTAACTTCTTAGACAAACCAAGTGGATGTGCAACAAATGGTTTGGACATCAATTTCACTCCAATATATAGCCAATTAGATGATAATGCTGAAATTCATATTGATTGGGATGACGGTACCGCTGAAACTGTAATTAATGTTGGCTCCACAGGGGTCCAAAGCGGAATTACTTACAATACTCCAGTTCCACATACTTATACTGAAGCAAATACAACAGGAGAGTGTGTTTATACAATTACATCCTATGTAGTCAGTAGCTGTTATACTCAGGAAGAAACTACAGTTGAAAATGATATAATAATTTGGAATACAGATAACTATGGTGATAATGGTTCTGATATAACAATAGAGCCAATGCTTTATGAAGTCTGCGCCGGAACTTCTGCAACAGTTAGTTTTACTGATGTAAGCCCATGGAATTGTACTGATGTTGCCTTAACTATTGGTTCCTTGAACCAACTAGAACGTTGGACGCAATGGGAATATGGAGTCTTTAATGACATCACGGGAACAGTTTTAATTGACGGGACAGATGAAGCACCATATCCGTTTTTAGGGACTATCTTTGAACATTCAATTACTCCTGTGCTTGACCCGCAAGCTCCTGGAAATCAGTCATTAGAAGTATTTGTGCCTATTTCGGCATTGGTTGGAGAGGAGTTTCACATTAGGCTTAATAATTGGAATCAGTGTAATCCTTATGAAGACAGTTCTGGCGTGCCAACAGGAAATGCTCCCGTAACTCAAGACGCTATTATAAGAATTATTGAGCCGCCATCTGTAGATGTTGAAACTGTTGTGCCTGGACCCTTTTGTATTGGTGAAACAGTCGATTTTACCTATTTAGGTACTACAGATCCTTCATTTTCTTATCTGTGGGATTTTGGGGATGGGAATTCTTCAACACAACAAAATCCTTCTCATACTTATACAAGTGAAGGTACTTACGATGTAACAGTTACCGTGACAAATAATGATGCTGGAGTTGAATGCTCAGTTGTTACAAATCCTCCTTATCAGGTCACAATTTCACCTACACCGGTTCCAGTAATGTTTATCGCTGATAGCATCAATCAGGAAGTAGATCTGACCTTTTGTACTCCAGAGGTGATTAATCTCAAATTTGGTATTGATTCAGCGAATTCATCTTTTCCAAATATTGACAACACCTCTTTTACATGGACATTTTATCAACGGAATAGCACATCAGTAATTCAGGAAACAATTTCAGATCCCACTGATACTATCGAAATGTCCTACAATTTGACCGGGACTTACTTTTTTACCTTAGAAGCAAGCGATAATTCCACAGGTTGTTCTTTTTTAACATCAGATACCTTATTCATTTATGATAACCCAAATTCAGAATTTGAATGGACAGAAGTGTGCGAAGGAAATAGAACTCAACTTTCTAATATTTCAGATTCGCTGGATATCAGTGAGCGTGTAAATGGAGATTACATACTTTACTGGGATTGGGATTTTAGTTATGATGGCAACTTCAATCAAGAACTTAGAAGAACTGACTCTGACGATTTTGAATGGAATGTTGATGGGAACGATGTTACGGGTGAGCAAGAGCCAATTGCTTCAATATCAGGAGAGTATAGTATTGCTTTAAGAACAATAACCGCACTTGGGTTTTGTGAAACAATATCCGTTCAGGATGTGGTAGTTAACCCTTTGCCGGTCTCAACTTTTGATTTAGATAATTATGGCCCTTTATGTCCGGGTGAGTTAGTAACGATATCAAATACATCTGTTCAACCAGAAGAAATACAATTGGCCGGAGAGACTACATATCAATTTGTTATTGATGATCAGTCTGCATCATTAATTGATACATTGAATTTTCTGGGAGAAGAATTTCAATATGAATTTCAAAATGATTCCGACTCAGTAATTTATTTCGAACTACAATTGATTGCTATTTCACCTCAAGGTTGTATTTCAAACTCAGACTTAGTGAATGTTGCAGTAAACCCAGCTTCTGATAGTTTCTTCTCGGATGTCAATTATGATCCCTTAGGCAGTAATTGTTCAATCTGGCAAAGTACCATGCAGGTAAATGATGCTACTTTGAACTCCGATCCAGATTCAATCTTATGGACAATAGAGAACGCAAGTGGAATTATAAATGGGTATCCAATTTCTCAAGTAAGATCTGATCCTGATTTTGGTACATTGGACTATAGCTTGATAAACGATGGAAATACGATTATTAATTTCCAGGTAACCCTTCAGCCCTACAAGAATAATATTTGCTACAATAGTCATCAAGAGGTATTAAGGATTAGCCCTACGCCTTCCTCCGAATTTACTGTTACTGAGATTGACAGCTGTGATTTCAAACTAATCAATGTTGAAGCTTCACAATCTGGATTGAGCGACTATCAATGGACTTATGACCCTGAACCTGATCTGGTTACAAATGAGTTTAATGAAATTCAGCTAACATATTACAGGCCCGCATTAGGTGAAAATGAATTTGATGTAACTATACAATTGACAACTGAAAACCTTGTTGGGTGCTCTAACTCATCTGATTTCGAAACATCAGTTTTACCATTAGAAGAGCCTTTAATAGCCCAGTTTGAACTCAATGTTGATACCGTTTACTTCCCTGAGAACAGCTTTCAAATCACAAACAATTCTTCAGGAGATATTATAAACTACAACTGGGAATTTGGTAATGGTGAGACCTCATCTCAATCTGACCCAATTGAAATTACATACAATGAACCAGGTGAATACGAAATTACTCTTACGATATCAAATGCTTTTTGTACTGAATCAATCAGTAGAACAGCATATGTAATACCGAGTTTTCCAATTGTTGATTTTGAAGCAACCAATATTGTTGGCTGCAGACCTTTAACGGTGGATTTTAACAA
>JANSWY010000040.1 GCA_024743255.1 bacterium
GAAAACGGAAATTATCTATTCCATTTTCACTTTCTGCAACAGCAAAGAATGATTTTCTATCATAGCCTTCTACTCTTACAACAAGACAAAATTTCCCTTCAAACTCAATTGCTCCTGCGTTGAATGCAGCATTAATCCCTTGTCTTTCCATGAAGAATGGATTAGATTCTGGATCCAGGTCATATCTCCAGGTCACGGGAGTGTGAGCAGCTGTTACTACAGGGTTTTGGTATCTTTGAACCAAGCCATTGGTATATGTTGTTGGTTTATTTTTTCTTGTTAGAAATTGTTCGTGCTCTTCCAACAATTGTCGTACTTGATCAATCGTTTCCATCATGGTTTTAACTTCTTTAGTATTAAGGATTTTAACTCGAAATTTTCAGCCCCTTTGGCTGTAATGCCAATCTCATTTACTCCGGGCTCAAGCGTCATAGTCCCTAATGAGATTTCTGGCCATTGGTAGGCATATACTTCTCCTCGTTCCACTTTATCCGGACTTGGCAATTTGATTTTACTCAATGGAGACTCAATGTTTTTAGTTAAGACTTCTTTTCCGTTAAGTTTCGCACCAATTGAATTGGACGACCCTGAGGCCTTTATGAGAATTTCATAATCAGCGACAGATACCGAATTAGTTTGCCAGGAGGCAATGGAGCTATCTGTAAAATGAATCAGGTAATCATTTGACCAACCTTCCTTACCATAAAAATCAAGATTGAACCTGGTGTATATTTCCTGAGCTGGAAATAATATCTGCTCTACTTGTGCATGACCAGTCTCGATTTTGGGAGGTTCAATTCCTTTATTTGTTACTTCCTTAAACCAGGTAAAGTAATCATCTTCCAATTGATCAGCAAGCTTTGATTCCTTGTCGTAAATATTTTGAGTTTGACCAGGGTCCGCTTGTAAATCAAAGAGCTCTTTGGAATCTGGCTTAAGTGCAAGAAGGTATTTGCTGGTTCTTACAGCCCCGGGAATAGTATCAAATTTCCTGATTACCTGGTGAGTATAAAATTTTCGATCATCATCGTAATCGTTTTCTATCACTGATTTCAAACTTATTCCGTCATATTCAATATCACTTCTTTCAATCCCTGTCAAATCCAGAATAGTGGGGAGCAGGTCCAAGTGTGTGGACATATTGCTGATTCTTTTCCCATCGTTCCATCCAATTTTATCATACTTAATAATTGCCGGTACTCTTACACCTCCTTCATCAATATGAGATTTAATACCTTTTAAACCTCCGTTGTAACGGTCTCCATTTGGCCCATTATCTGATAAAAAGATAACTATGGTATTCTCTAACTTCTTTGACTTTTTAAGCTGATTCAGAATCAAACCAACATTGTCATCAATGTTCTCGACCATACCGTAAATACATGATAGCCTATCCTCCAGACCTTTTGATTGATACTTATTGAAATACTTGTCAGGGACCTGAAATGGGCTATGTGGAGTGTTTATAGCTAAATAGCAAAAAAAAGGATCTTCCTGGCTATCAATGAATTCAATTGCTTTTTCTGTTAATATATCCGTGATATACCCTTCTGGGGTCACACTATTATCACCATCCAGTAATTCAGGGTTGAAATAGTTGTTTAGGTGACCATCTTTGAAGCCATAAAAGGTCTCAAATCCTTGACTAATTGGATCTTGCGGAAATTGCTTCCCATTGTGCCATTTACCAAATAAACCAGTTCGGTATCCCTCATCTTTTAAAATTTCGGCAATTGTAACCTCATCAGATCGCATCACTTCCTTTCGGTGTGTTACCCATGATACGCCTGTGCTCAGATGATATCTTCCGGTAAGCAAGCTTGCTCTGGTTGGTGCACAAACTGGCGAAACATAGAAACGATCAAATACTTTAGATTCCTGAGCCAGTTCATCAAGGTTTGGAGTTTCCAGAATGTCGTTACCATTGTATCCCACATCTCCCCAACCCTGGTCATCAGTCAAAATGATCAAAACATTAGGTCTGACTTGTTCCTGTTTGCATGACAAACAAGCTATCAGAATAACAAAACCGACGATATTTCTATACCAGCTTATCATTCTTTTATCAGTCTGGATTTAAGGGTTTCGAATTCAGTTTGGACTTCAACTATGTAAACTCCAGCATTGAGTTCATCAATTACGATGGAGTTTTCATAGGCGTTAAAATCCTCTTTAAGGACTACTTTGCCTTCCATATTGTAGATAGTGACATTATGTACATAGGAGTGTCTCCTGGTCGATATATTGATATGAGATCTGGATGGATTAGGGGAGATTTGAAGTTTATCATTTACGGTTGGCACTCCCAGAATGTCGTCATAAACTTCCACTTTGAAAGTAGTAGTGGTTTCAAGCCCGAATGGGTCGATTGCTGTAATAGAAACAGTGGTTTCTCCAATTGATCCCTCATTAAATACCAGAGAGACTCCCACATCTCCGTTTGAAAAATCAACATCAACAAAATCATTATCATCACTACTTAATTCGTATTGAAGGAATTGTAAATGTTCATCATCAAATACTTCATTGAATTTTATGTAATTATTAAGGTTCCTGACCTGTGATAATCCTACTATATGATCCTCTGTAAAGAATTTAACCCTAGGAGGCTGATTATCCATGATGTTCTCTACTTCAAATTCGTTCAGCTTCAATCCGTTGTTAGTACCACTTTGTAGCATATTCAACCTTATGTATCGTGCATTTTCCGGGGATTCCATTCCATAGGCAGAAGCAAAATCACTATAGTCGTTTTCCTCTATTACTGCAGTCCAATTTGTTAGATCACTGGAAGTTTCAATAAGAAAGTGTGATGCATATTCAGAGCCCCAGTCGAGTGACAAGTAGTTGAAATCCATTGACTCACCTAGGTCAAATATTAACCACTGATCATTTATAAGTCGGGATTGCCAGTATGTACTTCCATTGCCATCATTCGCATAAACTGCAAACAGGTCATTTAATTCATTGGACGCAGTTACATTTTTATAAAAAGCAAGGTTATTTTCGTGCCCAACATTACTACCTACCATCACTAATCCGGTAGTAGAAGCAAACCACCCGCTTGAATCTTCTCCTTTTATCACTACTTCAGAGGTACCAGTATTAGATCCAGAAAATGAATAGCCCAATTGATCAGAAGCAGAAATAACAGGCGATACCAACTCTGAATTTGAGTTGTTTGTAATACTAAAATTAAGATTTCCTCCATCTTCCTCATCTTGTATAACAGCCGTTAGATCAATGTGATCAGTTACGTCTACCACATTCTCAACAAGAGTCCTATACGGAGGTATATTGGCCACTACATAAGGAATCCGATCAATATCAAGCGTATCATAATGTAAATCAAGAGCATCTGGGATCAGTTCATTTATCTTTAGTAATCCCTGGGCAGTAGTTCCTGTAAAGTCTCTGTTAAAGCTTCCAGTGCTACTCCAGGACCATGACATTATTCCTGCATAGCCATATTCAACGGCAATTTCATAAGCGTCTTCAATCGAATAGCCAGGATTTGCCTGATGACCAATTGTATCCGCCGGAAACTCTCCTATCAAAATTGGTTTGTCCAATTCCCAATATTCAGCAGGCCTGTGAAATGGGGATAAATCATTCCCGAAGTGTTCCGGATAATAGTGTACCTGATAAAAATCAAGCGTACCATCAGGGTCACCTCCTGCTTCTATAAGTTCAGCATCGCTATAATAGTTCTTGTTACCATTTTTATCCGTCAGTGCTTTGAAAGACCAGCTTCCATTTGAGACAAGTGCATCCGGAACATTCCTATGGATCGCTCCTGCACACATATTGACAAACCGCTGAACTTCAAACATGGAAACTTTTCCCCCTGATGTCCAACCGAATTGATTGGTCATGCCTTCAGGTTCATTGAAAATTTCCCAAGTCAGCACTGCAGGATGATCTCCCAACAATTCAAGGATGGGAATCAAAGCGTTATCTACATATGATTGCACATTAGCAGAATCTTCTAAGAGCTTTTTCATAACTGCCGGATCCTGCCCCTGATTGGCTTGAAGCATATCAAATGACCATAGGCACATACTAAGCGAAATATTCTTATCGAAAGCCAAATCCATCACATGCTTCATGTTCTGAATTGATTCAAAATCGATTCCTTCTACATATCCATCATTATTGACAATTGGAGTATTTGCACCATTTGTGTGTAGCCACCATCTTAATGAATTACCATGATTCCCTGAGATTGAATCCATAACAGCTGTGAAATAAAGCATGGCATCATCATCATAGTTTTCCAGATCAGAAGCATATCTGTGCCATGCGATATTCATTCCAGATGAAAACAGATCCAATTGCCCGTTTCGGAGTGGAATTCTATTTAAACCATTATTGGATGGACTACCCACAAAAACTTTGACGACATCAGTATCGGTAGCGGATGAATCATCAACAACCAATAGTTCAATTGTGGTTTCAAGTTCGGAAAATGTATAATCCAGGTTTGATTCTGTTCCAATGGTGTCACCATTCAATTTCCAATAATATTGAATGATGCTTCCGTCATCGTCAGAGCTATTGTCTGCAGAAAGTCTAACACTCACTGGTAATGCCTCACTTAACACTACGGTATCAGCTCCAGCATCTGCAATAGGGTCCTGGTTTTGCCCAACCGAAATTGAAACATTTGCCAGAAGAGCAAATAGAAATGAAATGTATTTGATGCCTGTCATTTTTTCTTGTAAGGATTTTTAATATCACCGAGGAATAATGTCAATGGGTCCGCTTCAAATTCCTTAAAATCAGCTTCATTCTTTTGGCCTTTGTATGGAACATAGAAGTAGTTCATATTGGCATTTCGCCAAACCAACATCCAGGCAATTCCGGGAGGGTTACCATTATTTTTAATTGGGTTTAGTAAGGTGTTGGTAAACCAATTGTCACTTTCCAAACCAGCCTTTCCAGCTTCCGTTAAGGCTGCCACTTTATTCTTCTCAAGTGCTATTTGGCTGATTAGTGCGATGCTTTCGCTTAGGTGTAATTTCTGTTGCTCTCCCGGAGTTTGATTATGGGAATGCCCAACATCCCAGTAATCATCCAACCCGATAATGTCAACATAATTATCTCCTGGATACCCATATAGATATTGGTTCTTTCCGTTAGACAGATCTAAACGGCTCCTATCTGGAGAAAAAGCGATGATTAGGTTTTTGAGCTTTTTATCTTTTCTTAAATAATCAACTGTAAATCGCCATAAGTCAATGAATTCTTGTTCGGTGCAAAAAGGTTTTCCCCACCAGAACCAATCACCATTGTGTTCGTGAAATGGTCTGAATACGATAGGGATTTGGTGGAATCCGACTTTACATTGCTTAATAAATTTCGCTAAGTGGTCAAGCTTGTCTACATATTTTTGGTGGTGAGATCCTCCAGGTAAAATATGTTTAATAGTTTCTTTTTTATCCCAGGCATTGCCTTCTGTGACTGGGTTATTCGTGTGCCATGAAATCGTATTGATACCTCCCATTTTATAGGCATAGACAATACCTTGATGAATTTGATCAAATTCGACAGAATCCAGATTTTGTGATTGATGAATTTTTCCCAGGTCCCACCCAAAAACAGCTGGATAATCACCTGTTACTAACTTTACATCCGAGTTTCCTAGTTTATTCTTCCAACCTACACCATAAGCCAAATCATCCTGATGGCCAAATAGGACTCCCTTCTTAGCACTTTCAGCTAAAAATGAGTACAGCTTTCTGGTATTGGAATTGGCCTTATAGCTTAACTCCTGGGCGTAAGTCGAAATTACGGCAAACAATAATACAGCCGTTAAAAAAATTCTCATTCCTGACTAGTTAGTTGAAAGTAAGGCCAGCCAAATAAGGCTGACCTAACCAAATGTGAAATATTAATGAAGAAGTGTTTACTTAACCCAAGGCAATTGAGTCAATGGCCCATCAGTAATAGAAATAGCATCCACATAAGCCACATACCTGCCTTCTATGTGCCATGAATCAGGCATGAAAGCGAATTTTATCAATTTGTATTTTGCGTTTAAGTCTACTGGAATCGGGTCTCCGGACCATCCATACTGCCCAGTCATTTCACTGATAGGAAAACTCATTAACTTCCAATCTCCACCTGTGCTAACTTTGAATAATGGGTGGATTGGGTGATCAGTACCGTCATTTCCTCCGGCTCCATCATCCATGCCCCAGAAAGCAATTGTAAATCCAAGTGTGTCAGCTTCGTTTGGTCCTGAGTTCACCCAGAAGTTAACTGTTGGGTTAGCCATACCAGAGAAATCGATTGTAGCTTCAGACGAACCTTCATTAGGATCGTATTTAAAATCATGCCATCCTCTACCCTCTTCGTCAATATCCCAAATAGCAGTGATATAACCTGAGCCTTCAATTGCAGCAATGCTTGCATCTTCCTCGAACGTTACATTACCTGAAGGATTCCAAAAATCTGCTGCCACAGAGGCTTCATCTGCTTCAAAATCAATGATAAGTCCTAAACCATCACCAACTCCAAAGTTTTGCTGACATTGTGCATCATCTGGATTAGCTGTACAGAAACATTCCTCGTTGAATTCGAACAAACAGCAATTTTCAGTGTCAGTAGTTGCATTATCACCAGTGTTACAGTAGCAATCTACATTTTGATCTGCCGTACAACATCTGTCGTCAAATGGATTTGCAGCACAGAAACAGTCTGCATCCACATCAAAAGAACATTCATCTACTGGTTCCCCGCCATCATCATCACCGCAGGAACTTAAGGTTAGCATTGCTCCTAGAGCAAATACCATCATGATCATAAAAGAATTTAGATACTTCATATTAGGTCTATTTACATTCATATTTTTCTAGTTTTAGTAATTCGTATTTTGTTCAATTCCCCAATTCGCCACCTCAAGAGCAGGAATTGGAAATACAGGAATTGGATTTATTATTTGTTGATCTTGGGATTCTGTGTTGGATGAAGTGATTGAGTGACTTAGAGCTTCTGACCCAGTGCCGTAATTGGCATTCATTGTGTTAACAAATCTTCCGGTTCTGACAAGATCCCAGAACCTTAGCTGCTCCATTCCTAGCTCTCTTCTTCTTTCCAGATGTATGAAATCAAGTAAAGCCTGACCACTTGCTGGAATAACTGAATTGTCGAGAGGCGCAAAACCAGTTGATTCATACCCTTCCGGGTCCGAAGGATTAAAGCCCTTAGGATATGTACTCTGACTAGCCCTGTTTCTAATTTCTTGAAGATTAGCTACTGCCTTTGCTACATCCCCTGAGTGGTAAGCAGCTTCAGCGTTCATCAATAAAATATCAGCATAACGGAATTTTCTGATGTTATAGCCAGAACCCTTTTCGGTTACCCATGAATCTGGAGCGAGAATTGCTTTCCTTGAGTAGTAGCCAGTAGTATTTCTTTCACTGGTTAACATTTCTACACCGTGTGCAAATTCGCCAATAGCGATAGTTGTTGAAGGTCTTCTAGGATCGTTTGACTCAAACACACTTGCCAAATCTGAAGTAGGAGTATTAAATCCCCACCCACCCATAAACTGCGGGTTTTGAAATACGGTCCACTCACTACCAATGTACGCTCCCTGAGTAAAGGCATCTATACCATTGTCTACAGCCTGAATTTCAAAGATGGATTCAATATTATTCTCACCTTCAAACTCAAAAATTTCAGCATAATTGGGTGTTAATGAATAAGCTCCGTAGTTACCTGATATAAAATCATCTGTTATGGTTAATACTTCATTCCAGGTATGTTCATTAGTATTATCTGTACCTATCTGATACATGAATGAACGTGCCAGATAAGCTGCGGCTGCTCCTTGATTTGCTCTACCGACTTCCCTTACACCTTTCACAGGAAGGTGATCTACCGCAAACTGAAAATCTTCATCTATAAGTGCATAAACCTCATGAGATGGTGCTCTTGAGAATTCTTTTGCATTAATTTGATCTGGTGTAACTGGTGATTCAAATAGTGGTACACCTCCAAATATTTTCACCAAAGTGAAGTAAGAATATGCACGAACAAATCTCGCCTCACCTTCCAATTCATCTTTAATGGATTGCTCTATGGGAGAATCTTCCAGGTTCTTAATTACCAGGTTTGCTCGTCCTATAGCTATAAAGTGCTTGCTCCATAGCATATTGACATTGGTAGTACCTCCATTCGCAGTGAAATTTTTGAGGTTGGAAATCCCCATTTGATCTGAGTCAGTAGATCCCTTTTCTGAATCGTCACTTACTATGTCACCAATAATGAATTCATAAGAATGTCCTCCAGAACCAAGAATCGTACTTTCACCCCATCCAAGTGGATCATACATGGCGTTTACTGCAAGTCTTGCGTTAGCTTCGTCCTGGAAGAAATCGAGTTCAGTTATTTCAGTTGTAGGCTCTTCTGTTAGAAAGTCTTCACAAGATGATAACAGAAGAATCAATGCGAATAGAATGCTATTGTATTTAAGTAATGTCTTCATTGTTCTTTCCATTAAAATTTGATGTTTGTACCAAAGATGATTGTTCGGGCTTGCGGATAAGTACCAAGGTCAACCCCTGAGGCAAACGGGTCATTGTAAGGAAGCCCGATTTCAGGGTCAAAGCCACTGTAGTTTGTGAATGTCAACAAGTTATCTGCCGACACATAAACTCTTAGCCTTTCTATTTTGAGTCTTTTTAGTGCCCCTACAGGAAGTGTATAACCTAGTTGGATATTTCTTAATCTCAGAAATGAACCATCTTCAATATAGAGGTCACTGAATAAATGATTTTGTGTGTTGTCTACTGTTACTCTAGGTTGTGTATTGGAAGTTCCAGGTCCTGTCCATCTGTCCAGTCTGCTTTGGAGCATATTATTGTCCAACGCACTTGGTCCGTTGATATAGTAAGAAAACACATTAGCTATTTCATTACCATTGACTCCTGAAAATGAGACACTTAAATCAAATGATTTGTAATCAGCAGATAAATAAAATCCGTATGTAAAATCTGGAAGCGGTGATCCAATTGCGACAGCATCGTCGGAATCAATTTGGCCATCAAAGTTTGTGTCCTGATAAATGACATCTCCAGGCTGAGCATTTTGTTGAATTAAGGCCTGATCAGGAGATCCTGGTGCTACAACTTCTCCATCAGAATCGATAGGTTGACCATCTGCATTTACCGCTAAGTGGTTATTAACCTCGTCCTGTGTTTGGAATATGCCCAGAGATCGCAGACCATAGAATGTGCCGAATGCTTCATCTACTACAGTTCTTGTTACAGGCATTCCAATTTTAGGTTCGTAATTAGCTCCCTCAATAGATTCACCAGCTCCAAGAGATGTCACCGTATTGGTGATAAACGCTATATTTCCTCCTACACCAAATGAAAAGCCACCAAGATTTTGCTTATAACCAAGTGTTAACTCAGTACCATTATTTTCCATGGAAGCAGCATTTGACGATGGTGCCTGAGCGCCTGAAAAAACAGGTGAAGGCATGAATCTCGTATCTACTAAAAGATCCTGAGTTTCTTTGGAGAAAACATCCACTGTTGCACTTAGTCTATCATTCAATAAATGAACGTCAATTCCGAAATTTGTCATTGATGAAGTTTCCCAAGTGATCGTAGAAGCAGGTAAGCTTGTGGCTGCATACCCTTCAGCACCAGTTGCATTGTCAAAGGCGTAAGACCATCCAGGTGATAAAGTAGACCTGAAAGCATATGGTGCTATAGGTCCCTGGTTACCTACTTGTCCCCAACCTCCTCTTATTTTAAGTCCAGATATGAAAGGTGTTTTTGGAAAGAATTTTTCCTGATCAACATTCCACCCTACAGAGAAAGAAGGGAAAGTCCCCCACCTGTCGTCTTCTGGGAATTTACTGGAGCCATCTCTTCTGAGAGTTGCTGTTAACAGGTATCTGTCTTTATATGAGTAAACTGCTCTCACGAAATACGATAACAGGTTAAACCTTCTTTCATTCAGAATAAGGTTATCTACAGAATCAGCAAATACCTGATCTCTGTTGAAACTTGTAAACTGTTTGTATGCTTCAAGTCCAACTACAGCGTTGATACTGTGGCCATCTATTTCCTTGTTGTAACTAAGTGTATGAGTATTTTGGAATACTTCAAGAACATTTTCGTCCTGGATTCTTTGTTCACCGTTAAATGATTCGTTTGGAGAAATAGTTGGTAATCCATTTTCATCCAACACTCTACTCTGCACGGTAACATTAGAAGGAACAAAATTCTCTGAATCGATAACTCTATCATCCCATTGTACAGAACTTTTCAAAGTAAATCCATCAAGAAATTTCCATGATGCAGATATTGATGGTTGGAATCTGTTGGCCTTTGATGTTTTGAATTGTTGCTCGTACATTAAGCGAGCTGGATTTGCCACATCTGTAAGTCCGGTACGATCCCAATCTCCAGTAATATCATCTGTTACTGGATTTATGGGATCTTTTCTAAGCGCAGTACCGAGAATACTGGTGTAGGTTCCTTGATCATAATTGATATAGTCATTTAAGGAATACTTAATGCCTGCTGAAATATTTATAGATTTTGAAAGGTCATATTCCAGATTAGACTGAGCCTGATACCTTTTACCATAAGTGTTACCTACTATTCCTTGTTGATCAAAAAAGGTTCCTGAAACCTTGTATCGTAATTTCTCAAGGCCTCCTCTGATGCTTAGATCATAAGATTGTACAGACGACTCACGAAGTACTTCTTCCTGCCAATCTGTTTCAGCGATACTACCGGTTAAAGCATCTTGTATCCACGATCTTTTGTCGCTAACATCTATTAAGCTCAAGCTAGTTGTACCAGGTCCTCCAAGAGATTCAAGATATAGGAGTGCGTAATCCTCTGCGTTTAACATGTCTAAAGTTTTCCATGCTTGCTGTATACCTGCATAGGCATTAAGTTCAACATCAAATCCCTGCTTTACCCCCTTCTTAGTTGTGATAATTATAACTCCATTGGAACCTCTACTACCATAAATTGCGGTTGCAGATGCATCCTTAAGAATTTCCATTGATTCAATATCGTTGGCAGATATGTTAGATATATCACCAGTAAGGAATCCATCAACCACATAAAGTGGATCTGCGCCGGCGAATGAGCCCACACCTCTGACTCTAACTGTTGTTCCAGTACCAGGTGCTCCGGAATTAGATGTAACCTGAACTCCTGCAACTTTCCCTTGCATTGTTCTCACAACATCTGCTGTTGCCTGTTTCTGCATGGAACCTACATCAAGAGATCCTACTGAACCTGTGAGATCACTTTTTCTAACAGTACCATACCCTACTACTACAACTTCCTCCAGTTTTTGCACATCAAATGCAAGTACTACGTCCATGCTATTCCTGGCATTGACGGGTAAAACCTTGGTTTCAAAACCTACGAAGCTGAATATCAATGTATCAGAAGGTGCGACTGAAATAGAGTAATTTCCATTGGTGTCTGTGACAGTTCCAATGGAAGTACCCTTCACTGCTATTGTTGCTCCCGGTAAGCCAAAACCATCATTGTCCCTGACCTGTCCCGTCAGATCAATCTTCTGGCCATTGGCAAACCAAGGAAGCAGCATCAAGCTAACAAGTAATACTTTGGAGAGCTTTCTACTATAATTTTTCTTCCGATGATAGAGGTAACTCATTTTTATTTACATTTTAATATTGGTGACTTAGCTACTGGCTATGGCGATTACAAATACCGTGATAAGAATGAGGCAGACGCCCAGAAGAATTTCCAAATACATTAAGGTTCTCACCTTCTTTTCTTTAGATTCTTCTGATTCTTTTGCAGGGTTAAAAAATGAATTGAATATCGACATAGTCACTAAACTTTACTTGCAAGTTATATGGACTGTCAAGGTTCATGGATGGTCAAATCTCACATTGGAGAGGGTCAATTCTCACTTAAATCTGGCTCTAATGATAGTTAAGGGAAATGTTACATTTGTCAACCCCATCGGTAAGGATTGACATTGTTTACTGGAAATATGTTGGTAAAAGTTATTGATGAGTAACGAAACTATCGTCACTTAATCTAGAAGGAATGGAGCAGATAGTGTAGTTGATGTAATTAAGGTTTGGGCAACCTAGCAATTAGAATTACCTGGTGTACCAATTGTGATACACCAGATAAATTAATCTTACCATTTAATTTTTGATGCCTTCTTGCTGAATTTGCTTTGGATATTCGCGATTAACGCATCGATAGCAGCCTCATAAGATTTAGTGATAGAATCTGAATCAAATTCTTTCATTTTTACTTCAAATTGGTTTGGATCTTTACCAGACACATTCATTTTGAAAATGCTTTTCATGTTTCTGTCAACTAACTTTACTCTCAAAGTGACTTTAGCTGAAGATTTTCCAACACCGTATTCACTTCCAACAAAACCAGCGCTTGGCGAGAAGTTAATAAACATAAACGCCTTAGCATCCGGCATTTTCTCGAATAGATACTTCACTGATTCCTTGTTGTCAAATGGTTTGAATGTACCAATTGCAAGATAAGAATCATAGAACACAACGTGGTGTTCACTTAATCTATAATCCTGTTTTTCGGTTTCTAAGTCAGCGTTAATTCCAAGTGGAAAGTACTGAACATTTTCACCAGCAAACTCAAGATCGTCAAGAAGATATTTGTAGTAAGATTCACCTAAATGATCTCCAGGCATTACGTCAAATACTTTTCCTAATTCCGCTATAACCTCATCTACTTTACCCTGGATTGCTTTATTGTGCAAATCCTCATTGTCGATGTGATTAAAAAGGTTTGTAGTTGGCTCTCCCTCTTCTGCACCTATACGGTCACCCCAGACAGATACAAGAGCAACATTATTTTGTGAAAAAGCTTGAAAGCTAAGTAATACAATTAGTAAGGTTAATAATGGTTTCATGATAGTAATTTTATAGTTAATCGTTTTTTAGATAATTGAGAACTCGAAAGTAATAGGTTTTCGTAAAAAAGGTAGTTTGGAGAAACTTTTTATGCTGTCAAAGACAAATAAAGTTGAATAACCTAGAAATTAGCTACATTTTAGTTTGTATACTTTTGAACATTGATAGTTAAAATCCATAATGAGAATAAAATCCATCCTCTTCATTATTCTAAGCATTGTTCTTTCATTTGTTTCAGGTCTAGGTACTGTCTATCTTTTTGGTGATTTCCTTGATTCCGGAGACCTTAAGAAGTCCATGATAAGGTTAATTTTTGGTTTCTTCCTTATTGTAATTCTATCAATAGCTTCTGTAGGATATGTACAGGTAAAAGTCACTGGAATTGGAAACTTTTGGAATGGAGTAGCAGGTTCTCTGGGTGTGGATGCTTATGTAGTCTTGTTTTTGTAACCTCTCCATTACCTCCACTGATAATAGCTTCAATAATTGTTGCTCTCTGTGTACTCGGTTTCAACATCGGATTACATAAAAAATGAAATAAGTACGTTCAAAATTCTATTTGTTCGTGACGGCTCATCAAAAAACGACTTAAGAGTCTCTGAAGCTTTTTTTGATAACGGGTTTTCCACCTAATACAACTACTTCCAAATTGACCTAACCTGATAAATCTCTCCATCATTAATATCCCCTCGAATTTCCAGGGAAGTAAGAGTGTCTATTGGGAAGATTAAATCTGTAATTACCAACTCCCCATCATTCACAAAAACCTCGATTGAAGATTCATCTAAAAATATCCTCAACTGCTGTGGTGAAATCTCGCGTATTGGAGCAATGTGGTTTGCATGAAATCCTCTTTCTATGGAACGGTCTCCAATACCTGATCTATCTATGGATAATGTTGAATCATTAATAGCGACCACTAACTTTTCAGATTCATTCGAAAAAACTAATTGGTGGTTTGGGCTCTCAAATTCCAATTCAATTTCTGAGGTCATCCATTCCAACGAATTATTCCCACTTTGTAAGGACCTCCTCTCCCCTCTTAAGGATTCCATTTCAGAGACAGGAATAGAAGTCAGTATAATTTCATCATTCACTTTGATAATTTGAAGTTCCCGAGGAATTGTCATAGCACTCCGCCAGACATAGGTTGGAACATTCCTGGCGTAATCCCAATTACTCATCCATCCAATAAACAATCTTCTACCATCTTCTTCAGGGATATTGCTCCAGGTCACTCCAGCATAATTATCAGCCCCCAAATCTATCCATCTGATATTTTCGTCATCTGGAGTGAATGCTTTTCCATCAAAATCACCAACAAAATATTGAGTTGCCGATCCACCCTGAGGTCCGCCAGGATTTATACTCAGAAGCATTATCCATTTTTCAGTACCATCAGCCGTCTTTAGCTTAAACAGGTCTGGACATTCCCAAACACCTCCATGTGCTCCAATTTCTTTACCAAATTCAGATTCTAACTGCCAGTTGATGAGGTTATTTGAAGAATAAAAATTCACATGATCCTTGACCGCCAAAACCATGATCCATTTTTCCCACTCTTCAAACCAACTAACTTTTGGGTCTCGAAAATCCTTTATTCCTGGGTTATCTAGTACAGGATTATCAGCGTATTTAGTCCAGGTCCTTCCCCTGTCGGTAGAATAAGCAAGGCTTTGATATTGAAAGTCTATTGCACCCGACTTCTCCCCTTCCATCAGATGATGAGTAAAGATTGCAACCATAGGAGGATTGTCTTCGGTACCCAAGCCAGAAGTATTATTTAGATCCATTACACAACTTCCGGAGAAGATCATTCCTAATGAGTCTGGATAAAGTGCAATTGGCAAGTTTTTCCAACTTACTAAGTCGGTACTTACTGCGTGACCCCAGTGCATTGGCCCCCAAACATTACTGTCTGGATAATGCTGATAAAACAGATGATATTCACCATCGTAGTAAACCATTCCGTTTGGATCATTCATCCATTGTGTTGGCACAGAATAATGATATTGAGGTCGGTATCTCTCACCGTATAATTCAGGTTTCTCTTCAATTGAATTAGTTTCCCGACATGCACTAAAAACAATTAAGACGAGTAATAGATGAAATATTGTTTTCATAGATCAATTTCTTCAAGAGATTTGCCCTTGGTTTCAGGCATTAAGAACTTCACAAAAAGTAGTTGGAGGACCATAAGTCCAGCGAATCCTAAATAAACATAACCAGCAGGTTGCTGCACCAATACTGATCCAAAAAGTGTAATTAGCGCTGCAAAGACCCAGTGTGTTCCAGATCCCCAGGCTTGTCCGTATGCTCTAACCTTATTAGGGAATATTTCAGAAATAAACACCCATATTACAGTACCCTGACCAATGGCGTGAGAAGCGATAAATGCCAATATAAACACCAAAGTAAAGCCAGCACTAGCTTCCGAGAGGAAACCATAAGCTACCATTATAAGACTAATGATATAGCCAATAGATCCTACATACATCAGTATTTTCCTACCCGAACGATCAATCAACCATAAACCAAACATGGTAAAAATGAGATTTACTCCACCGATACTTATCGAACTTAAAAGAGATTCCTGAGATGCAAACCCGGCTTGTTCCAGAATTTCAGGAGCGTAATAAAGTATAAAATTAATTCCTGAAACCTGATTAAAAAATGCTATTAAAAAACCCAATAACAATGCTTTTTTGTATTTGCCGTTGAATAGTGATTCTGTTTGTGCTTCTGTCTTATCCTGTTCCACAATCTCTTCCAAAGTTGCCTGTGCTGAAAATTCACTTTCGATCTTGGTTAGAACTTTTAATGCCTCGTCCCTATTATTTCTTTTTAATAATAACCACCTTGGACTTCTTGGCACTCCAAACATCATCAATGTATAGATCACTGCAGGAATCGCCTCAACACCCAGCATCCATCTCCAGTCATTAGCTCCATCAAAACCCTTCAGAAAGTAGTTTGAGATGTAGGCTATCAAAATCCCGAATACAATATTGAATTGATAAAGTGCTACTAGTTTACCTCGATTGGATGGATTAGAGATTTCAGATGTGTATGTTGGAGCAGCTATTGAGGAGGCTCCTACACCAAGTCCACCCACAAATCGAAATATGGAAAAGATGTACGGATCTGAAGCAAGTGCAGAACCTATTGCAGAAACAAAGTACAATACACCAATCCAGATAAGAGTAGTTTTCCGGCCAAACTTATCACTAGGGAAACCACCCAGTAATGCTCCAACAACCGTACCCCATAGTGCCATTGACATAATAAATGTACCGTGAAACCAATCTGAGGTATTCCAAAGCTCCTTAATTGGCTGATTAGCACCAGAGATAACCACTGTATCAAATCCAAAAAGGAATCCAGCAAGGGCTACCACTATTGCATAGTAGAGTACTTGTTTCTTCATATTACTACATGTTAATTGGTTCTAAAAATGGTAACCAAAGGATACCAGAACCTGTGTTTCATCATCCCCAAAGGCAACAAAAGAATTGATTGCTATCTGATTCAGTGGAGCTAACCATATTCCGAAACCTTTGGTAGTATGCATAGTGTCTGAATTCTCACCTTCAACCCATACTCTTCCTGTATCATGAAAGCCAAGTAACCCCAGACTTCCTGGTAGTAGATATGTTCTGAAAGAGAATAGTTTCAACCTTAAATCAACATTATGGTAGAAAGAAGATTGTCCAATAAACCGGCTCCTTCTCAAACCTCGTAATTGATCTCTTCCTATTCTGGCGCCATTGAAAAACTTAATCTCATCGATATCTCTAAAATTGTGAACTGCACCAACTCTATTGGCTATTGTCACTTTAGAAGGAATTCTTGTAGACACAAAAAAGCTGAATTCTGCACTAACCCTATCAAAATCTTCAGATATAGGATTAGAACCAAAGAATTTCTCAAATGTCAATTGGCCAAAAATACCTCTTGTGGTCATTCTGGAATTGTCACGAGTATCGACCACAAGATCACTTCTGAGACCAGTAAACTCGTATGTGTCGAAGATGGAGAAATCAAAATTGTTTATCTCATCATTAATGAATCTACCATTCTGATTTCTTACATCAAAAACCATAAACTCCGGTCCTATTCTAAACAGCCCTTTCTGCCCTAAATTATAAGTCAGGTTTACGTAGTTCTGAGATCTTTGGTATCTGATTCGATAATAATCAATAGGATCGTCTTCTCCTTGTGGGATGTTATCACCAGACATATCAAAAACTGTTTCATTACCAATTCCAAAGAAGTTATCAACTCCAAATGGTCTCTGCAATGCTAAATCTGCATTCAAATCCCATTTACCAATCACATCCGTGAATGTCCCTGTGTAATACAAATTGAATGCACCTGTTGCAACTGCAAAATTTCCTCTTAGACTATGTTGTGATGCGAAAGGCTCTTTTCTCCATCTCTGGAAAGTGTAAAGCACGCCACCTCCAAGAAATAAGCCGTCATCAGGGTTGAATTCCGTGCTAATTAGTGGTACTGCTTTGTTGTACTTGAATCCAGTTCTGTTGTAATAATTGATTTCTGGGTTTTTACTAAGCTTGGATTTAGTGCCGCCAACAGATTCTATTTCAGTACTCTTCTTGCGGTCATAAACAATGGTCTTCTTACCCAATCCGCTAACCTTGGATTCATCCTTAATGATATCCTTGTCAGTTCCTCCTATTATTCTGACTTTTATGCCCTTTTTAACCTGTCCTTTTAGTTCGAAAACATCTTCACCATCAAGTCCATAAAGCCTAATTTCTTTGGTTTCATCAGTTCTGAATACCCTTTCATATAGAACCTGAGCCTTGTTTCCTTTCTTTTTAGTAAGCTTCCAAACAGTCACTTTGGTTTCATCATCGTTTAGTCTTTCAACAAGAAAATGCTCCTTCTTATCTGAACCAACTACTTCAACCTCTTTAGAAAGGAATAAGTAATGAATCCTTGCGTAACGATTCATATCGTCTCTTCTCGCCTTTAGGATTCTTATGGTTTCTTCTCCAACCTGGGCCCTAATAGTATCTGGCCACACGTCAAATGCTGATTCAATAGCTTCATCAGTTAAACCATCTTGTAATTCATCAATTTGCTTTTTCCAGTCATCCCAATCCAACCCACTTAAGAACGTGCGATCAAAGAACCTTGGGCTTGTGTTGTACCCCTCAGGATATCGCATTCTTTCTCTAAAACCTTCTGTATTTGGAAGGACAAACTTTCTGGAAGCAAACCAGCTTATAAAACCTTCTCCTCTAAAAAATGCCTGATCTCTATCTCTTGGGATTGGCCTCCAGTAATGACCATACTCATTCTTCTTCGAAACCCATCTCCACTGATCTTCATGTCGATCCCAATCTGCCAGAAACATATCAAACAACCTTGATCTCAATGCAAATGCCTGATCAACACTCTCATCATTATCCTCATGAAGTATCTCGATAACATCCGGTGTTCCTTTCACCTTCTTACCACTTCCAAAAAATGGCTCGCTCGCAGCTTTGGAGTTTGGTCTTTCCTCATACAAACAAACTATGCCTGAAAATATCTTCCTATACTGACCAAACCTTGGATCATCTGGTATATAGACGATTTGAGGATTTGCATGATAAACACCAGCGGCATCAGCTAATGGTGGTACAGCAAATGCACCAAACGGGTTTGCTCCCGAAATTTGATCCTGCAAAACATCTGATGCGACAGTTCTTTGTAATGCTGCTGGAAGTAACTTATCAGTATACTTATCCAAACTTCTCAATACATACTGCTTTCCATCCTTGTCTTCCAGTCTCAATGATTTGGTCTGGTTACCACCACCCATTTTTAGAATTTTCAAACCGCCATGCTCCTCATCGATATTGAATACCTTCATTCTTATTGGTGTGGACCAAACATCTCTGTAATTCTCCCCGAGAAAAAGCTTTCTGGTTTTGGTAGCACCATCGTACTTATCACTGATAGGCATTACTATGGTGCTATCCTTGAAGTTAAAGTCAAAATCTTCTTGTTGTTTTACTTCTACCTGTTTGTTGTAAAGTTTGGATTGATTTAGCAAGTCTCCATTCTTTCCATCCCAAAACAAAAGCTCCACATCTCCAGATTCCTTGTATTGCAATTCTGCAAATCCCACACCTTCATGTCGAAACTCTGTTAGCTTACCCTCTTTCACAGGTGATGACTTTGATCCAGCACCACTAACTACAAAGTGAGTATCATCATTCTTTAGATACTGCAATGAATGCTCGTGACCTGCAGCATAAACCAAATTAGGCACTGCTGAAAATGCCTCTACCATAGCATTTCTAATAAGCTTATATCTTGGATTTGGAATATCCTGAACACTTCCAATAGTGGATCTGTAGATTGGATAAATACTGCCTATTATTGGAAGTGGGATTTTAAGTTTCCTATTAATGTCACTTAACGGAAACAGATGTTGTCTGAAGGTGTATTTCCCACCATGAGGCCCGTATGAGTACATTGGGTGATGCCCAACAGCCAAAACATGCTTTTCCTTATTATTAT
This sequence comes from bacterium, assembly GCA_024743255.1. Classification (GTDB taxonomy): domain Bacteria; phylum Bacteroidota; class Bacteroidia; order Cytophagales; family Cyclobacteriaceae; genus JANSWY01. The sequence goes on from JANSWY010000040.1 coordinate 19,457, forward strand.
CCAGAATATCATTCAATAAAACCAATGCATCCGAAGAAGATTTAGCATCACATTCACTGGTTTCATCAGGTTTATCCCAAGGAAAAAGTAGGTATTGAGTGTCAATTAGTAGTAGTGTATGCTTTTCATCTATTTGTACTTCTAATGGGCCTGGACAGCCACCTCCAGGGACAAAAACAGCTTCGTTTGCCAAATAGTCTTCTACATACTCTTGCATATTCAGGACTTGTTTCCATCCGTTTTTCTTTCCTTTATCCCAATCATGGTTACCTGGGACCATGAAAGATCTTCCTTTAAATTCTTTGATTAGATCAAGAGAAGCATTGAGTTTCTGCTCCATTGCTTCCCTCTCCGGATGTTCCTTATCCGGTAAGCCAACTGGATATAGGTTATCACCTAAGAATATCAACACATCATTCTCAGAAGCTGATTCCAGTTTCTTTTTAAGGTTCTCTAATATTGGGTCGTTTGGAAGTTTAGGTTCACCTGCGTCACCTATTAAATAAACAGAAAAATCTTGTGCAAATAGATTGCTGAATGCTGCAAAAAGAGCAATAGTCAGTAGTAGCCTCATATAATACCAGTTCAAAGCTGATCCAACAACAGATCAAAGTAATCAGTTCAAATTAATGAACAATCAGCTACAAAATACTTAATATTCCGAAAAATTGGAGATTTAAGAATCAAAGAGACCCCACTCTTTTCTTGGCTTTTGCCTTTTTAAACTCACTTGTTACTAAAAATGTGGAACATAACATTGGAGATAAATTGGGATGAATCTCCTTTCCCTCAGCCAATCTGATGAGTTGTCGGGCGTAGAATCCACCTTCTGCAGAATCTTCAAACATTTTGAATCCTGTTCTAACAATGAGGTTTGAAAGCTCTTTTACTTCACCATTAAGGAATCCCTTGATTTCATTAATATTAGTGATAAAAGGTCTTGCCATTCCTATAAAATCAATTTCACCGTTTTGGATGCATTCATTTGCAAAATCATAGGTGCGGAAACCTCCAGTCAACGATAGAGGTAGTTTTGAGAACTCTCTAACTTTCTGGGCAAACTCTAAGAAATACGCTTCTCTCTTTTTAGTGCTTTCTTTGGCATTCTCCTCGTTGAGTAGAAAAAACGCAAGCTTTTCATATGTACCTCCTGAAATCTCAAGTAAATCAACACCAAGATCTTCCAGCATTTTGATTACTTCAAGTGAATCCTTTTCATCAAATCCACCACGTTGAAAATCAGCCGAATTAAGCTTTACTGAAATTGGAAAATCATCCCCTACTTCTTGTCTGACCGCAACGATGATTTCTCTTAGAAGTCTGCTTCTATTTTGTATAGATCCACCCCATTGATCTTCCCTTTTATTCGTAATTGGTGAAAGGAATTGGCTTAGTAAATATCCATGTGCAGCATGTATTTGAACGCCTGTAAAACCAGTATCTTTAGAGTTCTTGGCGGCAATTCTAAAATTACTTATTACCTCCAAAATCTCCTCCTCCGTTAAAGGAACAGGCTTCCCAAATAAACCCATTTTCTTTAACTGCACATCTGAAGCAGATTTCGGCCTCTTTTTAACAAATTTACTTGTCTGCCGACCAGAATGACTTAGCTGCGTCCATAGTTGATTCCCATTTTTGGTGCCCGCAGCTGTCCACTTCTTTAAGTCAGCAGTATTCGTGGCATCATCCAGCGCTACATTTCCAGCCGATTCACAATGAGTTCGATCTACCATTACATTTCCGGTAATAATCAACCCCGCCCCAGTATCAGACCATCTTTCGTAAAGATGTATCAACTCCTTTCCAGGTTTGAAATATGGGTCACTAAGTCTTTCGGTAGTTGCAGCTTTTACTAATCTATTTGGTACAATTACGCCACAAGGAAGTGTGAATGGAGAATTAATCATGCGGTTTGTTTTTCAGAGAACTCAATATAATGTTTTAGCACCAAATCCGGCGCTTCTGTTTGAGGATAGTGACCAATTTCGGGTAGCGTAACTACATCAGCATCAGATATCAAATCGTTATATCTTTCAACCATGTGACCACCTGAAATAGGGTCTGAAACTCCATTTATAAGCCGAATTGGAATGATAGATTTTTGTAAACCTCCAACCCATCTTTCCCGCTTTTCCTTACGTTCGGCCATATATCTGATCAGTTTATGGAACACCTTACTCCCATCATTGTATTGAATAAGCTTCCAGAATTCATCTATTTCTAATTCAGTAGGTTGCGTTTGCGCTCCAAAGATTTCGTTAAAATTCTTCTTAAGACTATTTCTGCTTAACAAAGGAGTTACAATTCCTCCGATAGACGATATCATTACTTTCTGAATAAATCTAGGACGATGGGTTTCTGGAAATAGACCACCATTTAGTAGAGCACAGGAAGTAAAAACACAATAGCCTGAATGATCATGCCTCTCCAACTGTCTGGCAAGTAATTCCTGAGCTACAGTATCACCATAATCATGAGCAAGAATTTCCGCCTGATTAACATTCAATTCGGCCAGAAGCTCCTCAACTAAATCTGCCTGTTGAGAAATAGAGTAATCAAAGTCTTTGGGCTTAGCACTGAATCCATACCCAATAAAATCTAACGCTATTACCCTGTAATGTGCTTTTAAAGAATCAAAGATCTTATGCCAATCCCACGATGCAGTTGGAAAACCATGCAATAATATGATTGCTGGTCCTTCACCTTCATCTATATAAAAGATATCATGATCGTAAAACTTAAAGTAACTTCCACGATCCTTCCATTGGTCAGTAGTCATGATTAGTATTTTATACCAATCTTTCGGTACACATGACCAAGAATCCAGGCGGGTCCTACCAACAGGAATTGAAGGTCTTTGAAGAAAGAAGGCTTTTTTCCTTCATGGTTATGACCAATAAATTGAAATACCCAGCTAACAGCAAATATAATTAGTGAGATCAACCATAGTGGCCAGATATTGGCAATGGCAAGCTGATAATTCCCCCACAATACAAGTGCTGAAATGATGATCATTCCCAAGAATATGGAAATTGACATTCTGAGATAAAACACTAGCCCAACTAAGATCAGGATACTTCCAAAGTGTGCATAAGGAGCAATTGTCTCAGGAAGAAACGCAAAAATATTACCAGTTGGAATTGAAGCAAGTAAACCAATGATACTGAAAAATATCGCTGGTACACAAATGTAGTGAATCAATTTATTCAATGGATCCTGGTGACTTTCACCGTATTCACTAAACCACTCTTCTGCTGTTCTCATTTTATAGCAATTTTTAAGTTAATGTCTTTCTATAGGTATATAGGACCTTATCTCCTTGTATTCTGCAAGGCCCTTTTCAGTTAATAATGGCAATAATAAGTTCCAAACCATCTCTACTGGTGAAACTTTGTTTACCTGATAACTTTCGTCGTTAATGATGAATGACTGTGCAGTCCAAAATGCCATGGTCATCCAAACTATATGAACTAACCTATCGTAATTGACATTTTCAGATTCAGGTACCATTCTTCCAGATGACACAAAATAGTCGAGTAACATTCTACCCTGTTTATATCTGAGCATATTGGAAGCCTCATACCTCTTACCAACCTCAGGAAATTCTCTGCTGATAAAAACCACATCATTAAAAAAGAACTTATATCGTTGGTTGAATTGATAATAGCTTGTCATAGCTTTTTCAAAATGATGCAAAGTGACATACCCTTCTGTTTCCAGGTAACCAGCAGCCTCAACATGCATGATGTCATAGATTGCCAGAATCAGGTCAGACTTAGTTTTGTAGTGGTAGGTCAGGTTTCCCGGACTAATTTTCAAATAGTCAGCTAACTCCTTCATAGTTACCCTGGAGATTCCTTTTTCATTATAAAGCTTTACCGCTTCAGATATGATTCTTTCTTTTAATGACATTTAGTATGATATTACCATTATTAATATAAAATTAGTAAACTCATACTAAATTTCAAAATGATCATTTTACTTCCGTATATTTGCGTCTTTTAAGGAAGCATTCAATCACTAAAGAATTATGAGGCTCGGACAACTCGCCAGGCACTTGCGCATTACGCAGAAAGAAATTACAGATTATTTAGATTCTCAATCCATTTCCATTGGTGAAGGATCGAACGCCAAAATTGAAGCTGAGCTTGAACATCAAATCATTAATCATTTCAACCCTGAATTACTAGAAACAACTGAGGAAGAACAGTTGCCTGATACACCATCAGAGAACCTTGAAACTGAATCTATTTCTGAACCAGAAACACTAGAGGAACCTACAGAAGATAAAGAAGAAGAAGTTATTGAACTCGAAATCGAGGAGGAACAAGATGTCATCAATGAGTCTTCAGAAGAAGTTCCGGTTCAAACCGATTCCCAAATCGACCAATTAATTGATGAGGTTGTAGAAGATGATGAATTTGTAGCGGAGGAATCATCATCAGCTACAGAGGATGAGAGCGAAATAGGTTCTTTATCATATGAAGACACTTCTGGTGAAGACAATATTGAAGTAATCAGGGTTAAAAAAGTCAAACTTGAGGGCATCAAAGTGGTTGGGAAAATAGACCTTCCTGAACCTAAAGTTAAAGAGCCATCTGAGACCGAGGATCCAGAGTCTGAAGTTGAAGATAAAAAGGAGGATCGTCCACCGCGAAAGTCAAGACAATATCATGGTAAAAAGCGAAAAGGTCGCAACTATGGTAAAAGAGACAGACGTGAGTCATACGAACAGAGAATTGCCAGAGAAAAAAGTGAGGCTGAAAGAGAAAAAGTAAAATTAGAAAAGGAAGCGAAAGCAAGGAAAAAACAGCACTACGTTGAGAATGTCCAGGCTCATGTTCAAATCAAACCTTCTAAAAAAGCCAAGAAGAAAGAGAAGCTTGCACAGAAACAACAAGCAGTTATTGAGAAGCCAAAAAATCCGGTTAAAAGGTTTTGGGGTTGGCTGAATGGAAAGTATGACAATTATTAAAAATTGTTAAGCTTACACCACACATCCAAAATAATTACCATTAGTCAAAATATAGTCGTCCCTTCCATAAATCCTGTAATTAATTGCGGAGTTCTGATAACTTACTAGTCAGAATTTAAACCAAAATAAAAGACATGAGAAAATTAAAAATCACTTTCATGGTTGGGGCTATCATGGCAATGGCTTTTACCACCACACAAGCACAAGATGTAGATGAAATCATTTCTACATATCTGGAAAACATCGGAGGTGTTGATGCACTAAAGAGCTTAAAAGGAATGAAAATCACAGCAAAGGTAAACCAAGGCGGTATGGAGATTCCTTTGGACATCTATCAAATGGCTGATGGTAGACAAATGACATCTATTTCATTCCAGGGAATGACAATTAAGCAAGGTGTATTTGATGGTGAAACTTTGTGGGGTACTAACTTCCAAACTATGAAAGCAGAGAAATCTGATTCAGAAGCTACAAGCAACCAAAAACTTGACGCAAACGACTTCCCGGATGCACTTATCGATTACAAAGAAAAAGGATATACTGCTGAGCTTCTTGGGAAAGAAGACATGGACGGGAGCGAAACCTTCAAAGTAAAACTTGTTAAGGAGCCAAGAATGATTGATGGAGTAGAAGTTGATGACATCACTTATTACTACTTTGATACTGAAGCATTCATTCCTCTTGCTCAGGAGTCTGAAATTAACCAAGGTCCTCAGAAAGGAAGCATTCAACAAATCAAATTTTCTGATTATCAGGAAGTTGATGGCCTTTACTTCCCATTTTCAATGACTCAGGGAATCAAAGATGGTATGTCTCAACCTATCATCATTGACGCTATCGAGCTAAACCCAGAAGTAGCTGACGCAGATTTTGCATTTCCTGAAGAGTAATTAAGACAACATTTAAGGAAGTATGAAGAAAGCATATTTATCTATCGCACTTTCTCTAGGTGCGATAGTATCAACATTTGCCCAGGATATTGTATTGAAAGGTGACGCCCTTTTTGGTGGCCTTCAAGCAAGACATATCGGACCCGCTCTAATGAGTGGTAGAATTATTGACCTTGAAACTCACCCTACTAATGATAAAGTACTTTATGTAGGTACTGCTGGTGGTGGTGTATGGAAAAGTAGTAACGGAGGTTCTTCTTTCGTTCCAATTTTTGATGAACATACTCAGTGTATTGGTCAAATAGCATTAGACCCAAGTAACCCTGATAAAAACATCTGGGTTGGTACTGGAGAAATCTGGACAAGAAATAGTGTTTCAGTTGGAGACGGACTTTATAAGTCTACCGACGGTGGAGTAAACTTCAAAAAAGTTGGTTTCGAAAACTCTGAAAGAATCAGTAGTATCGAAATTAATCCAAATAACTCACAGGAAATGTATGTGGGTGTTCTTGGAGCTCTTTGGGGTGATTCTGAAGAAAGAGGAGTATTCAAATCCAGTGATGGAGGTGCAACATGGGAAAAAATCCTCTACATCGATCAGAAAACTGGTTGCGGTGATGTAATACTTGACCCTAATGACCCAAACACTTTGTATGCATCAATGTGGGAATTCAGAAGAACTGGTTGGTCATTTGAATCAGGAGGAAACAACAGTGCTCTTTACAAATCAACTGATGCTGGTAAAACATGGAACAAAATTCATAATGGTTTCCCTGCTGGAAAGCTAGGAAGAATTGCTGTTGCAGTTGCACCATCTGATTCCAAAAGAATCTACGCAGTTCTGGAAACTGAAAAGGATAAAGACAAAGGTCTATACAGATCTGATGATGCTGGTGCCAGCTGGGAATTACTAAATGGTGATTTCGGTCTGGTTGTTAGACCATTCTATTTCTCCAGAATTGTAGTTGACCCTAAGAACCCAGACGTAGTGATCAAAGGTGGTTTGTTTGGATCTATCAGTAGAGATGGAGGAAAAACATTCAGAAACCTGGGTAACATGCACGCGGATATTCATGATTTCGCATTCAATATCAACAACTCTGACCAGATGTTCGCAGGAACTGATGGTGGTGTTTACAGATCTTGGGATGGTGGAAACACAATGGAAATTGTGGCAAACCTACCAGTATCTCAGTTCTATCATATCAGTGTTGATAATGAAGAACCTTATAACATCTATGGTGGATTACAAGACAATGGGTCATGGTATGGTCCTTCTCAATCTCCAGGTGGAATTGAAGCAAGAGATTGGAATGTTGTTGGTGTAGGTGATGGATTTAGAGTATTAAGACATCCAACGAAGAGAATTTTATATTCAGAAATGCAAGGTGCTGATAATGTTTGGAGATATGACATGGACAAAAACCAAACTAAAACCATTCAGCCTCTTCCAGTAAAAGGTGATCCAAAACTAAGATTCAATTGGAATGCTCCAATGGCAATCAGTGACCACCAGCCAGACAGATTCTATATGGGTAGTCAGTTTCTACACAAGTCGGAAGACATGGGTAATACCTGGGAAATTATTTCTCCTGATTTGACTACTAACGACAAATCAAAACAACAGCAGGAGAATTCAGGAGGTCTTTCCAAAGACAATTCAGGAGCAGAAAATCACTGTACTATATTTACAATTGCAGAGTCTCCAGTTGACCAAAATGTGATCTGGGTAGGTACTGATGATGGAAATGTACAAGTAACTCAGGACGGTGGTAAAACATGGACAAACACTACTCCAAACATTAGTGGATTACCAGCCAACACTTGGGTTTATCATATCGAAGCTAGTGTACATGGAAAAGGTACTGCTTATGCGGTATTTGATGGACACACTAGCAATGATAAAACTCCATATGCTTACAAGACTACAGACTTTGGTCAAACATGGACATCCATCATTTCTGAAGATGTTTATGGATTTGTAAGAAGTATCCAGGAGGATTATGAAAGTGAAAACCTTTTATTCCTTGGAACTGAGTTTGGCTTATATGCCACGATTGATGGAGGTAAAAACTGGAGCAGATTTAACAAAGGAATCCCTCCTGTGGCTGTTCATTTCCTTGATCTTCAAAAGCAAACTAATGACTTAGTGCTTGGTACTCATGGTAGAGGTATTATCATTGTTGATGACATCAGCCCAATGAGACAATTGAGCCAGGAGGTACTTGCAAAGAATTTCCATTTTCTTGAAACAAAACCAACAATAATTCAGGAGTCTGGAGGATTTGGAGGAACAGCTACTGAAAGGGAATTCGTAGGAAGAAACAGAAGCTCAGCTGCTAAAATCATGTACTACATGAAGAAGAGACATATTTTCGGAAAGATGTCTCTTGAGATTCAGGACATGGATGGTAACACATTAACTGAAATTTCACCAAGCAAATCTAAGGGTATCAATATCGTAACATGGAGTTACAATATCAGACCTCCTAGAATGGCGAAAGGTAAAACATTCAGTTTTGGTGGCTTCACTCCTGCCAGAGTCCCTGCAGGAACTTACAAAGTTGTGTTAACAAAAGGTAAAGAAACATTTGAAACGACTATTGAGCTTATTAATGATCCTAAATCTGATAGAACTGAAGCAGATAGAATGACATTGCATAAGCAAACAATGGATATATACAATACATGTGAGGATTTAGCGTACATGGTATATGAATTAGATGAAATTGTTGCTAAAGCCGAAGAGGTTTCTAAAAATGGAGGTTCTAAGACTGCTAAACCAGTTATTTCAGAGCTTACGGCATTAAAAGAAACTTTAGTAATCACAACTGGTGACAACTATGTTGGATCAGCAGAACCTCAGTTAAGAGAAAAGCTTGCTACTCTATATAGTAAGATTGCTCAAGGGTTCGATCCTGCAAATGCCTCAGAACTTGAAAACCTGGCTTTATTAACTGAAAGATTTGACAAAGCAAAAGCTGATTTTGCCAAGATCAAGTCCAAGAGAGTTGCCAAAATGGAGAAATTCATGGCTGGCAAATCTATGGAACCTGTTAAGTTGAAGACAAGAGAAGAATATTTGAAAGATCAATAATATTGATTCTTAATTATAAGAAAAGGCTTCCTGAGAAATCGGGAAGCCTTTTTTATTTCCACTATTTGATCCAATTATTGTAATATTTCCAACTTAACTATAAAATATCATTGCTTTTTTTGTAATTATTCTAGGTATTGCTAAATTACTTTAATCCAGCCGAACCTTAATTGTGCCAACCAATTTTGGGGAATTTGGAAACACCATCTTCCACAAGGATTGACGTCCTTTGGGAGTTAACACACTTTAACCAAATGACTCGTTACAATATGCAACGTTATTACCGGTATGTCCTCATTTTTCTGTTTGGACAGTTATTCTTAGGTTGTAATCCTGATGACCTTGAAGAATTAGAGAAATACGGATACATTTCACTATCCCCTTCTGCAGAATTTGATGAATTGTTATACGATAACATTACCGTTACTGTATATGATGAAGATTCAGTACTCGTAGTATTTTACGAAAGTATAAGCGGAGCTCCTGAGCAGATTGAGCTTCCAGTGGGTAATTATTACCTGATCGTTAAATCCAATGCATTGCTTGAAGGTGCTTTAGGGGTTGAGATTTATCTGGAATCCGGCCTGTTCTCAGTATCTCAAGATTTGACATTTACTATAAGCCTGCCCCTTGAAGCTGTAGCTATTCCTCCTGAAGAAGGTGAATTTATCCCAGAGATGAGACGATTTATAAAAGCCTTTGGGGGACCCTCAACAGATGTCGCTTACGATGCAATAGAATTATCGACTGACGGATATGTGGCAGTAGGTTATACCAGAGCAGCCGGTGGAGATGTTTCTAACTATATTGGTGGTACCAGGGATTTTTGGGTCATAAAATTAGATTTTGATGGAGAACTTGTATGGGAAAAAACCTTCGGAGGCTCCAGTACTGAAATTGCGCATTCAGTGGCAGAGGCCATTGATGGGTCAGGTTATGTTGTTGCTGGCTATTCATCATCATCTAATGGTGATTTAACCGGAAACTATGGCAGTAACGACTACTGGGTGATAAAAGTAGATCCCGATGGAAATTTACTGTGGCAGAAGAACTATGGTGGATCAGGGCTTGATAGAGCTGAAGAAATTGTAGCTACCAGCGATGGTGGATATATAATCAATGGAAGGACAAATTCAAGTAACAACGATGTTGTTGGTTACAATGGAGGTAATGACTTCTGGGTAGTGAAAATTGATGGAAATGGTAATATAGAATGGCAAAATCCACTTGGAGGAAGTAGCACAGAACTGGGTTATGCAATAACTGAGACCAGTGATGGTGGATACGCTGCTACAGGGTACTCAAGATCAACAAACGGAGATGTTTCAACAAATAATGGAGGTACCGACTTCTGGATTGTTAAACTTAGCTCATCTGGTTCAATAGAATGGGAAAGTGCATATGGAGGAACGTCAGATGATATCCCGTATGGAATTGGACAAGATGATGACGGAAACTATTTGATTGGTGGACTAACCAGATCCAATAATACAGGTGATGTCACAGGCTTCAATGGTGGTACAGATGACTTCTGGGGTATAAAACTTAATAGTAGTGGTGGATTGATCTGGCAAAAAACTATTGGAGGTTCAAATCGTGACATTGCACTTGGTGCAAGAACTGACAGAGATGGCAATCTGGTAATTCAAGGATACTCCAGATCAACAAATGGTGATCGCGTAAATACAACCTATGGGGGATGGGATATGTGGACAACAAGACTAGATGGTGATGGAAACCTGGATTGGGAGGTAAGTCACGGTGGATCAAGTACTGATATTGGCTACAGTGCGTTTCAAGCCAGAGACAGAGGATATATACTTTCTGGATATTCCAGGACAGCAAACGGTGTTGTCCCTAGCAATAACGGAAATACAGACTACTTTTTAGTAAAAGTTGATACCGAAGGAAGCTTCACAGAATAATCAGAAAACCAACAGACAAACAATAGATAGTTAAAATTAAGTACGACGAAAAGGCAGCAATTAGCTGCCTTTTTTATTTTATATGGACTTTTTGACATGTAATGTATAGTTGGATCAATATGTGTAGAGCCCTTACACATGGATGCATATTCAAATACAATCATAACAGCAGTTGACAAGATCAAAAATGCTGTTGTCAAAATAGATATAAGAAGAAAATCAAGAAGAAGACAAGAACAAAACGGATCAGGTTCTGGCTTCATATTTTCTTCTGATGGAATGATTTTCACCAATAGCCACGTAGTAAATGGTGCTGATGAAATAGCGGCTACTTTCCTTGATGGAAGTACAGAAACGGCCTACTTGGTGGGTGAAGATCCGAACTCTGATCTGGCGATCATTAAAACTTCAGGCTCCAATTTCTCAGTGGCATCATTAGCTAATTCCGATCACTTACAGATTGGCCAGTTAGCAATTGCCATAGGAAACCCCCTAGGCTATCAACACACAATAACAGCTGGTGTTGTAAGTGCTTTGGGAAGAACTTTAAGACTCGGAAATGGAGTAACTATCGACAATGTTATTCAAACCGATGTGGCTCTAAATCCAGGAAACTCAGGTGGCCCAATGATTGATGGGAATGGTGAAGTGTTTGGTATTAATACTGCAACATTAAGAGGAGCAAACGGATTAAGCTTTTCTCTTGATATTAATCTGGCTAAAGCACTCGCATCAGACTTAATCAAATATGGAAAGATAAGAAGAGCACATATAGGTGTGATGCTTCAGGAAATACAATTGAATCAAAGGGTGATAAATGTTTTCCAATTAGAATCAACTAAAGGATTATTGATCACTGATTTGCTAGAGAACTCACCCGCATTTCACTCAAACCTTCAGAAAGGAGATATATTGCTCCAGGTAAATGATAGCGACATCAATTCGATAAATGATTTATTTCAGAGACTCAGAGTAGATGCTATTGGCAAAGCGCTCAAATTGACTGTCCTCAGATCTGGCAAATTGAAGGAAGACGTATATATAATTCCAGTCCTAAAGAACTAGGCTGAATCCTTACTTAGAAGCTCGATTTCCTTACCAACCTGATCTGCTTCTGCATATTTTTTATCGCTGGCTGTTCTGTCTACTGTAGAGAGTTCGTAAGCTTCTTTCATTAGCTTTTCATACTTCTTCTGCAATTTCGCTGCAGGGTCTTTTTTCGAGTTGAATAGTCCAAACATTTTATTTTTTTGTATTGGAACACATCCTTGCAAGATTTGTTTGCTTTATTCTAAGATTGATGATATCTATTTTAAAATTATGCGCTGATCTAACATTTATCAGGTTATTGCAATTACACTATTAGTATTTTATTCCAAAATACATGACAAATTAATTAGGATCGCTAATGTAGAATGAATTAGCATTAGACAATCCTAATTACTAAATTATATAGGTAATTAAGCGTATCACTACATTTTTAGCGCTATGAACACTCAAAAACCCGAAACCAAAGATGAAGTAGTTATTCTTTTTGCTGGTGACTCTGGTGATGGCATCCAATTAACAGGTGGCCAATTCACAGAGACTGTAGAGATTTTCGGCAATGACATTAGTACATTTCCTAATTTCCCTGCAGAAATCCGCGCTCCTGCTGGTACGCTATCAGGTGTATCTGGATTCCAACTGAAGTTTGGTAGTATTGAAGTATTTACAGCAGGAGATCAATATGATGTTCTGGTTGTAATGAATGCTGCAGCTCTAAAAGTCAACCTTCAAAACCTAAAAAAGGGAGGAATAATTATAGCCAACACTTCAGGTTTTGATAGTAAAAATTTAAGGAACGCAAAATATATCGACGGAGAAAACCCATTGACCAACCAATCTCTAGATGGTTATGAGCTTCATTCCATTGACATAACTAAACTAACACGAGAGGCCCTCAAAGATTCTGGATTAAGTGTCAAAGAAATAGATAGAAGTAAGAATATGTTTGTTCTTGGTTTCATTTATTGGATGTTTAATCAATCCGTAGACAACACTGTTAAAAACATAACCGAGAAGTTCAAAAACAAGCCTGATCTTGCAAAATCGAATATTAGTGTTCTGAAAGCTGGGTATAATTTTGGAGATACCAGTGAAACTTTCAGCTCGAGATTCAAAGTAAAACCAGCAAAACTCCCAAAAGGAAAATATAGAAATATAAGTGGGAACCAGGCCATTTCTCTTGGATTGGTTGCTGCTGCGAATAAGTCAAACCTTGAGCTATTTTATGGGAGTTATCCAATCACTCCAGCTTCCGATATCCTGCATGAGTTATCCAGGTATAAAAACCTTGGAGTTAAAACCTTTCAGGCCGAGGATGAAATTGCAGCAATAGCTGCAACAATAGGTGCTTCTTTTGGTGGATCCCTGGCGGCAACAGCAAGCTCAGGGCCAGGAATTGCTCTAAAAGGAGAAGCACTTGGATTAAGTGTTATACTTGAAATTCCATTAGTAATTGTAAATGTACAACGAGGAGGTCCTTCTACCGGGTTGCCAACTAAAACAGAACAAGCAGATCTGTGGCAAGCTTTGTACGGAAGAAATGGAGAAGCTCCAATTCCTGTACTAGCTGCTGCAACTCCAAAGGATTGTTTCGATATGGCGTATGAAGCGTGTAGGATCGCTGTAGAGCATATGACGCCTGTATTTTTACTGTCAGATGGGTACATCGCGAATGGCGCAGAACCCTGGGCATTTCCAAAGAGCTCAGACTTAAAGCCTATTGAGCCTATCACAAATGTGGAAGGCATGACCACTGAAGAAGGTCAGTTACTTCCATATAAACGTAACAAAGACCTTGTGAGGCCATGGATAGTTCCCGGTCAAAAAGGATTTGAGCATAGAATTGGTGGTTTAGAAAAGGAGGCGGATACTGGTAACGTATCATATGACCCTCTCAACCATCAAAACATGACCAAGACCCGAGAAGAGAAAGTCTTAAAAATCGCAGAAGATATTCCAGAGCAGCAGATTGAAAGTGGTCCCGATTCGGGAGAAATTGTAGTAGTTGGTTGGGGGTCTACATATGGAGCTATAGAAACAGCTGTAAGAGAATTAAATGAGGAAGGAAAACCAGTTTCACACATTCACCTCAAGTACATATTTCCATTCCCCAAAAACCTTGAGCAGTTACTGAATGGGTTTGATAAAGTAATAATTCCCGAAATGAACAGAGGTCAATTATCCAGATATATGAAACAGGAACTGGAAATAAACATCATACCTCATAGTAAAATGATGGGACTACCATATCACGTGGAAGAGATTAAACAACTAATTGAAAATGAGCTAAGCCATGCAAAAGCCTAATAATAACGGAAATTCGTCAACCCTCACACCAAAAGACTATGCTACCGATCAGGAAGTGAGATGGTGCCCGGGGTGTGGTGATTATTCGATTCTAAAACAAGTTCAAACTGTAATGCCGCAGCTTGGAGTTCCAAAAGAAAACACTGTTTTTGTATCAGGTATAGGATGTGCGGCTCGATACCCTTATTACATGAACACATATGGTATGCATAGTATTCATGGTCGAGCAACCGCTATTGCAAGTGGATTAAAGGCTTCTAATCCAGAATTAGATGTTTGGGTAATTACCGGAGATGGTGACTCTCTGGCAATTGGAGGGAATCATCTTATTCATCTGTTAAGAAGAAATATTGATGTCAATGTTTTGTTATTTAACAATGAGATATACGGGCTTACAAAAGGGCAATACTCCCCTACTTCACCACAGGGTAAAGTATCAAAGTCCACTCCACTAGGATCGGTTGATCATCCCTTCAATCCACTGGCACTGGCTTTAGGGGCAGAGGCAACATTTGTTTCCAGAGCCATTGACAGAAATCCGAAACATCTAAGAGACACAATTGTAGCAGCGCATAAACATAAAGGAACCAGTTTGATCGAAATCTATCAGAATTGTAATGTTTTCAATGATTTGGCTTTTGATCTATACTCTAACAAAGATTCCAAAGAAGAAAATGCGATATACCTTGAAGCTGGGAAACCATTACTTTTTGGGAAAGATCAGAACAAAGGCATTAAACTGGATGGATTCAAACCGGTAATAGTTTCTTTGGAAGAATCAGGGAATTCCACTGATGATTTATGGGTACATGATCCAGAAGACAAAATCAAAGCATCAATTCTTACTAATTTCTTTGATTATGATTTTAATAAGGGGGATTTACCAAGACCATTTGGTGTATTTTATGAGAAACAACGTGACACGTATGAAGACCTAATGAAGACCCAAATAGATAATGCAGTCTCATCTGCTCCGATTGAGCTAGATGAGTTATTAAGTGGAAGCAATCACTGGGAAATCTAGTTATTCCGACCAGACACCCATTGAATCCAATTGCACGATAACCAAATCTTTTGTTTCTTTCAACGCCTTCACATAGTCATGTAATACGTATCCTTGCGCATCATCACTGTGTACTTGTAGATCGTAAATGAAGGTAAAATCCAGCTTCTCGAAAACAGGATCAAATTCAACGCATCTCTTTTGAATACCTTGAAGATCTTTTCCATAGAGTGGAACTTCATCATGTGCCACTAAAAACGCGTCCAATAAATTCACAATTGCTCGCTCAATGATGTGACAGGTTGAGAACATCACAACATCTTCCTGAGGCTTATTGTATTCAGACATTACCTGATCGTACTCCGCCAGTGCATTGTCAATTAACTCATCGATATTCCTTTTTTCCATGATAACTAAATGAATGTCAAACTTTTAGTTTCCAGGCTTGGTTAGTATAAATATACAAATTCCTGAATAGAAATCCATTTTTCTTCAAGAACCAAAACAATTCATAAGTTTGTACATTATAGTTTGTGACATTAATTAATGAAATCATGATAAAATCCGTTGAACCACTAGGCTTTCCATGGCAAACAAAAGACCCTTTCCTATTTTGTGCATATCATGAAGATGCATACCCCAAGGGTAATGATCAATTGGGTCCGGATGCCTCATTAGAAGGAAGGGCGATTGGTCAGGATTTTCAAATAAAAGATGGCTGGAGAATGTATCATGGTGAAACTGTTCCTGGTTTTCCGTCTCATCCGCATAGAGGGTTTGAAACCGTCACTATTGTTCAAAAGGGATTGGTAGATCATGCTGATTCATTGGGTGCTGCTGGCCGTTTTGGTAACGGAGATGTGCAATGGATGACAGCTGGCAAGGGTGTTCAGCATTCTGAGATGTTCCCTTTATTAAACAAAAAAGCAGATAACCCATTTCTACTTTTTCAGATTTGGTTAAACCTTCCTAAAAAGAGCAAATTTGTTGAACCACATTTCGCTATGTTGTGGAATGAGAATATTCCAAAAATTGAGGTAAAGGATTCTAATGGTAATAGATCTGAAGTAACCGTTATTGTCGGCAGTTTTGATGAAACAAAAGTAGACTCCCCCTCTCCTAGTTCATGGGCCTCAGATAACAAGAATAGTGTAGCCATTTACACGATCAAAATGGAACCCAATGCGAATTTAAATCTTCCTGCAACCAACATTGAACTAAACAGGTCATTATACTTCTTTAAAGGAAATGATATTAACATTGGTGGGTCCAGCATTTCCAAAGATCATTCTATTGACCTCTCAAATGACGTCATTGAGATCAAAAATGGTGATACTGAATCTCATTTTCTGTATTTGCAGGGAAAACCAATCAATGAACCAACTGTTCAATACGGTCCGTTTGTGATGAACTCACCAGAGGAGATACAAGCTGCCATGATGGACTATCAAAGGACACAATTTGGAGGTTGGCCATGGCCAAAACACGATCAGGTGCATGATGAATCTCTAGGTCGATTTGCGAAGTTTGCAGATGGTACAGAGGTAGTAAAATAAGGGAATAATTGACTACACATAATTTCCCGTTTGTCACGAAATTGCTGTAGTCTGTCGAATTTGAGAACCTTCCGGGCATATGTTCGTTAATTACCCACAGAACTTTTTCAAATAAATTTCTGTGCCTAAAAACATTAATCTACATCTTATCCTGGGGTCACTCTGGCTGTTGATGTTTGCTTCTAGCAGTCAATTTTTTATCATAGCTCCAATTTTACCTCAGTTAGGCGAACAGTTAAATATTGCAGAAAACATTCAAGGTACATTAATTTCAGGCTATGCTTTCTCATTAGCTATCTCAGCACTCTTTATTGGACCTGTATCAGACAAAATTGGAAGAAGAAGAATTCTTATCTTAGGAAGTGCAACAATGGCTGTTGCATTAGGACTCCACCCCTTTGCTTACGATTATACCTCAATACTAACACTAAGATTGATAGCTGGAATTGCTGGTGGAATACTTACTGGTTCTTGTGTTTCATATATCCGAGATGTATTCCCTTATAACAAAAGAGGTTGGGCAAACGGTATTGTAGCCACAGGAAGTGCCGCAGGACAGATATTAGGAATTCCAATTGGGAAAATTTTGGCTTCCCAACAAGGATTTGACACTCCATTTCTGTTCTTCAGTGCTGTAATGGCAATTGCGTTTTTCATGATAATGCAATTTGTGCCTCACACATCACTGGAGGCAAAGTATCAACGATTAACATGGTCAAGCTTTAGTCTTACCGGATACAAGGATGTCTTAAAATCAAGACATTTTGGAGCTTCAGCTGTTGGTTATGTTTTGATGTTCTTTAGTATCTCAATGTTTATGGTTTATTTTCCAACGTGGCTCGAGGTAGATTTAAGCTTCTCTAGTGAATTCGTGGCACTTATATTATCAGTTGGTGGTATTGCCACTTTAATAGGCTCACCGTTAGCAGGCAGGCTTACTGATCTTGTTGGTAGAAAATCGGTGAATATCGTCAATAATCTGGGCTTAGCAGTCAGCATACTTGCTCTTGCTACATTGGATCATAGTGGTATTACTTTAGTCATTCTTAGTTTCTTCACTATGCTTTTCCTATCTGGAAGACTTGTTTCATTCCAGGCTTTGATCTCAGACATTACTTCAGATTCTTCCAGAGGACGTTTTATGTGCTTATCTATCAGTATTGGCCAGATTGGAATGGGATTGGGATCATTCTTTTCCGGGTTTGTTTTTGACAATTTCAGCTTTCTTGGAAATGTAGTGATTTCCGCTATTGCATGTATTGCAATGATTGCCACTGTGTTAGTGTTTGATACTGCAACACAGGTAAATGAACCTGTTGCTGAGATGACTCCAGCAGAAATCAGCTAGACTCCCCTCTTAGGACCGTAAACATGAATATGTAATCGGTCTGTATAATTAAAACCTTTTTCTTTGCAGACTTCAATCAACCACTGTTGCTTATTATTTAACATCTCTGGTGTAGTTCCCTGAGGCATTAGGTATACTGAATCATGAGGTATTTGATATTCTTCAATTAAATGTAACACCTCGTCTAAGTCGCTCTGCTCCTCAATTACAAATTTGAAATTTGATTTTGAGCTTTGGCTAAAAAATTCAATTGCTTTTGGGCTTATACGTTCCTCCTTTTTTACGAACGAATTACTCAGCTTTACAGATACGTTGTATTGATCAATTAAAGGTTCCAAATCTTCATTTGGTACAAGAGTACCATTTGTCTCAAATTCAATGTGCTTTCTGAGTGACTTCAACTTTGCACATAATTCAATGAGCTCCTTATGTTGAACTAATGGTTCACCTCCTGTTATGACAACATGTTTACAATTATACTGAGCAACTTCTTCCAAAATCTGATCAGCAGTCATCCTTAGAATGTGCTCATCCTTTTTGAATTTGGAATAATCTGGTTTTGAATCATTTACATGATTATAATTGGTATTTTCCCAATTCCAGGTATAGTCTGTATCACACCAAACACAATAGAGATTGCATAATGACAGTCTTATAAAAACTGAAGGTACTCCCAGGTTTTTACCTTCTCCCTGGATTGTATGAAAGATTTCCGGACCCTGATCAAGCTTTGCAATGTTGAGCATGATGCAAATCTAGTATTAGTCAATAATAGATTGTATTTCTTTTATCATTTGTTCGTCTACAAAGTCTATTATATTTCCTGTTTTCAAAGAAAGGCTCTTCAAGTGCACAGGTTCTCTACCCAGTTCTATTCGGTCATTTTTATTTTTATCAATACCAAAACTAAGAATAACCTCATCTGAATTCTTTAAGACTTTGAAGCCCAGATATTCTTTATTCATTTCTTCATGAACCATTAAGGTATTATTATCAATGTTGTATAAAACAAAAGATAATTTGTCTTTACCATTGATCAATTCATCGTCATTGGTATCCTCCAGGACAGCATTTATTAAAATGTATGAACTCCCATCTCTTTGGTAGAATTGATAATGAGGGATAAACGCTTTTCTATCAAAAATTCTTTGCTTAGTGGAATTTCCCTGATTATACAGAATTAGATTGTTTATAGGTTCTTCATAATATCTTCGGTATACACCTTCACCGACATGAGAATCAAAGCTATCCATATACATTCTAAGATCATCCTCTATCATTTCTGGATTCTCCAGGTTTACCAAAGATATTTCTATGATATATAATGGCATTATGGTGTCTAGCAAATGAGGTTCCCCAAAAGTAATTTGCTGATCTCTTAAATTAATTTGTCCACCGCTTTTATTCTGAGCGGGTTTATCTACAGTGATATCAGCTATTTGATTGCTTGTACTCCGTAAGGCTCTTGATACCTCTTTCCAAACAACGCTAAATAGCACAAATATTAATATAATGAGAGCTACAGTACCAATAGCAGCTAGTAGTTTTTGATTATACCTCGACAGTTTATCCATGATTGATAAATTTTAATAATTGAAAGATAACAAAATTCCAGATCTACAATAGCTCCTTTAACTCAACATCTGTCATATAGTATTTATCAATAAACTCAGCACCAAATTGCTCATACAAGTCCCTACAAGATGGATCATACCTCACATAATAAGCATACTGATAAATCTGACTTCCTAACCCATGATATACAGGCATAAGATCTGTACTTCTTTCATGCTTAGCTCGAAACTCACTGCTAACCAGATACATTAATCCCCATTTTGCGATTTGAAGAGTTGATAACTCATCATAGTAAGCAACATGACCTAATTCATGAGCAAGAATTCCTACCTGTGCATCAAAAGGAAGTGACCTTAATAAAATCTCATCAAATTGAGCGTTCGTTGCATCATTTAAAAGGATCTTGTAAACGCGATTCTTCTTGGGACCGAAAAGTGTTCCGATATCAAAGTTTGATTCCATTGGCGCTCCTGATTGGGTAAGCTCCATATCAATATTGACTTCTTTCAACTCCGGGTAGGCCGCAAATGCTAATAATGCTGCCATTTCATATCCTTCTGGCAGCCCCTTATTTGTACCAACCAGCTGGATTAGACTATCCTTATTGTATGTTTTACTTTCAAGTGTATCAGCGAAAATGAACGAAGTTGTTTTACGATCTACCTGCACAGGGTCAACTGATTGAAAGAGAATAAGCAATATGAGTATTACAAACAATCCAAGAAATGTGAGGAAGGCTTTTTTTAGCATCTAATTGATCCGCTTATTTAATATCGAAAATACTGATTCTTCTGAAGAAGAAGGAGTTAAGATAAGAAAAGAAAATGTGGACAGATGATTGTTTGTAGAAAAATAAGACAAGAGGTAACTATTCCAATCCATTGCTAACCAAAACAAAAATCAAAATAAAAAAAGTTACCTCCTGAATAATCTACATGTTTGTTATTGTTTAGAAGTTGAATCCAATTCTACCAAAAAAGTATGCCCCATCAGATCCCATCTGCACCGAATCAGCGAATCCTCCCTGATCTGTCCAGCCGTCAAACTGAGCAGTTGGATAGGCATTGAATATATTGTTTCCTCCAATTGTCAATCTCATTTTTTCAGTTATAGCATAACCGATATTAAAGTCGACAGTCATTGCAGCGTCATAAACATCTGTAGCATCTACTTCAAGCGCATCTGCCTCAGCCTGAGTTGCAGGAGGACTATCGATCCATTGGAAATCCTGAAGCTGAACTTCACTAAATTGAGTCAGTAAAGCGTTAATTGACCATTTTGAAGTATTGTAGCCCAGGTTCAACCCAAACTTATAATCAGGAGCGGCGGCCTCAAGATAGGCCTGGGCAAACGGGCCAAAAAATGTTAGTGGGTCAAGATCTCCACTGTTTATAGCATCTATTTTTAAATCATTCACATTTCCTGTTAAGCCAACATTTAATGATCCATTGGCAAGGTCAGTTTGATAGCTAAGTACAATATCTATTCCTTGAGTTCTGGTGTCCACACCATTTGCAAAGAATTGAGCATCCTCTACTCCCA
>JANSWY010000072.1 GCA_024743255.1 bacterium
AAACCCAATCTTTTCATGAACTACTAATTGATTCCCAATGATTGAAATTTGTAGCTTTTTAGACTCGAAAATGATGGTTAGGATCTCATAAACCGAAGCAGAATCAGAAGGTATGCGAACAACTCTGTTGTTCAAAATATCTGCATTGTAAGTGATACTATAGCCTATCTTATCACCTACTTCAGTAAGGATTTGATTGGCCATAACATTGTTTACATCTACGCTTATTCTAGCATCTAGTACCTCATTGGCATTCTGGCCTCTGGCGTAGTGCCCGCAGATTATTAATATTCCTACCAGAATCCAATATTTCATCAAACCAAATGTTAGTTACATCCTTGTCCAGTCACAACATATCGCTGAGTTCCATCCGGGGTGAATGAAACGTTAAAAATTACATTGATTGTTGAGAGGACATTTTCCAGTTTTTCATCAGTAAAGTTAGCGGTTAGATTACAACCTGACACACTCTTTGAATCAAAACGAAATGACACGTCATAAGTTGATTCCAGATCTGTTAGAACTTTAAGTAAAGATGTACTGTCAAACACTAAGGATTTGGTATGCCAGGAAACTATATTTTTGTTTATTTCCTGTAATCTACTTAAGTCTCTCCCATTGTGATTAGCCATTGCGCCGGCTTCAAGAAGAATCTTTTCATTGGATTCCAATTTCCCAAACTCAACCAGACCTTCTTTTACAAATACCTCATCCAGCTCCCCATTGCTATTCACATTGAAAGAAGTTCCCAGCACTTTGATATAACTTTTCTCTAATTCGATTATGAATGGTCTATCGGTATCTCTGGCCACTTCAAAATATCCTTCACCTTCGAATACTATCTTTCTTGAACCTTCAGTAAAAAGGTATTTCAGGTTTGCTGCTTTATTAAGGTATATGATAGAACCGTCAGGGAGGTTTACCTGCTGATTTTGATCTCCGCTAGTAACAACCTGGGTAAATTCAGTGACGATTGCATTTTCCTTAGTTAACTGCCAAAAGGCAATTCCAAAACCTATCAAAAGAACTGCAGCCCACCTCAACCAAACCCATGCAGATCTGGATTCTGAGCTATTTGAACTAATTAATTCCTTCTGCCTCTCCCACCCCAGATCTTCATTGATTCCTTTGAATATCATGGCATTATTGGAAGCTTCCCAATCAACCCTCATCTCCTCAAATCGCTCTTTCTTTTGAGCATCCCTTTCCAGGGAATCAAAAAAGCTTTCCATTTCAGAAGCTGATGCCTCTCCGCTTAAGACACGAGACATCTCGCTCCAATGTGTCTGATCATTCTTCATTTCTACAAATTCATCATTAGTATGAGAATTACTGTTAAGTAGTGTTTCAGCTTGTCTCGTAGTGCTGCTAACACTTTTCCAATGTGTAATTCTACAGTCTTTATGGAGATATCCATTTTCACGGCTATTTCCTTATATTTTTTCTTTTCATATCTACTCAGAAGAAAAATATCCTGAGTCCTCTGAGGCATACCTTCCAGTGTCTCATCTATACATTGTTCAATCTCCTTCAGCATCATATAATGATGAGGGTTATCTGTTGGGGATACACTGTACTTCATATAGTTTTCATATCGATGTTTGACTTTCTCATGCCTTACTTTTTTTAAGCATCCGTTCTTCACGGCCACAAACAAGTAAGAAGTCATATCATCATCTTTAGAAATATCTGACCTTGTATTCCATAGGTTTAGAAATACTTCCTGTACTACATCTTCTGCTTCATTGGCATCACCAATTATTCTGGTAGCATAAACCACAAGAGGTTTAAAGTAATTTCTAAAAAGAATCTCGTGCCCGGACATTTTATCCCGAGACACGAGCCCTTCTTCATCTATATGTAGGTTTTTGTTCACTCTCTGGTTTTACGTTCTATTTTGGCCAGCGCTTTTCTTAAATCCTCCTCCGGTTGAATGATAGAATAGTTTTCCCAATATGCATCGTTTGAAAAACCTACCACTTTATCAGAGAAGATGTCGTACATCCTTGAGGTATTTTTCCTGGTCAAACCTGGATCTATAGTAAGGTTTTTCTCTGTCACCACCATTTCGCTAACCGAATTAAAGGTGGAACTAAACAGTCGCTTTTTTCGATTACATTTCATTTCAATTTCATTCCTAACATAATCCAAATACCACTTACCATTGGTCTCCCGATACTTAACCTCGTAATTGGTTTTAGTAGGCGTAATCTTGACCCATGTTGGCTGCTTTTTTATCATCATTGCTGCCGCCCATTTTAAATTATATTCGTCATATCCGAACTTCAACCCCGCAATAGCCAGGGACTTTTCATCGATATAAATTATTCCGGAATATAATGGGCTATCGTAATCAAGTTTTGGTTTGAAATGAATAACATAGTTTCGTCTTCCATCAATCATTTCAACTCCATGGAGATTATATTCATAATTAATCATCATCCCGTGATCCAATACCACTCCCGGGTTCTTAACAATATCCAATAGTAGCATTACATTGGGTCCACCCATTACTTTAAATGCCAGTGTATCTCCTTTTTTATAATTCTCACTCTTACCACCCAAAACAATGCCCAGCTTATCCTTCAAATTATTATTGTAAGGACTTTTAGAAATATTTAAAACACCTTGTGACACCTCTACGTAACTTCTGTTTCTCTTAACAACTTCTCTGTAAAATGAAGTCATCACGTTATAATCATCAGGGTAATTTTGTTCCTTTTTGTTGAGCGCTGCAATTATAATAGCATCTACATCAGGTATAATCACCTCATCCAGTATGACAGCCGCCTGCTTCAATTTCACATCAATTCTTCCTTTAGGGAGTTCCAATATTGGTTTCTCAAAATTCTGATATCCTATGCTTGATATCACCAAAATACCATCCTGATGCTCTTTTGGAACCTTCAACACAAACTCTCCTGCATTATTAGAAACAGTCCCAAAATCCTTACCTTTTATATAAATATTGCACCTCGCTAAAGGATCGCTGGTATCCGCATCTGTTATTGTTCCCTTAATCTGCCGAATGCCATCCGGGTCAGTTGCCCAACTGCCTATCGATATTAAGCAGAAAAAGAAAACTGTTATCATTCTTTTCATTCTGCAATCATTAAAATGTTGTTCTATCTAATCTCTGATCTCCCTATTAAATTTAGTTCATTCATTTCATAGTGAAATCAGATGTATTGAATGCCATTCAAATAAAGCAACCCCAAAGCCTGAAATACCCTATATTTTTTTTCAAAAATCCAATCCACCCCAAAATTGTAAGCCAGACGACATTTACAAACTACTGATACGTAAGGGCATGTCTTTACCATCTTGTCATAGAAATACCAAGAATCTAATACTAACCTAATTTGCTAGCCATGAAGTATCATTTTTTAAAAGCTATGCGCCCTTCCGTTTTAATTATTTTTTCAATTTGCGCACTCCTTTTTTTCAGTCAATGTGGATCTGATGATGAAACAATGGAGGATATGACGGAAGACATTGATGAAGGAGACAATGATGAAGAACCAGAAATCCCGACTATTGGAGCTCCTACTGCTGTGCAGACCTTTGATATTGGGAATGCTGCGAATAGTAGTGACATTAGGGTATTCTTCAGAGCAGGAACCAATTCCAGTTTCGTAGCAGAATACAGAGTAATCCTTGCCAATGAATCCTCATCCGCAAATCTAAATATAGACACAGCCTTGGGCTTAGCAGAAGGAAGTTACTACTCTCTTACCACCTCTGCAACTCTACCAAAATTCAACCTTTCTGAAGGAATTACCGACTTTGAAGGAAATGAAATCGTAGAAGACGTCACTTATCAGGCATTCATTTTAGCAGTCCCCAATGATGAAGAGATTGAACCTAAACTAAGTGAGGTATCAACCTCAGTCACTCTAACCCAGGCTGAATTAAGAGATCTTTATGTTACAAGTAGAGGGACAAATTCCGTTGAAACGTTTGACCGTGTGACAGGTGAGCATTTAGGAAGTTTTGTGATTCCAAATAGCAGCGGATTATCTGCGCCACAGGAGGTGATTTTTCTTGAGGACGGAAATCTTCTTGTAACAGGCAGGTTTAATACAAGTCTAAAATTGTATGATGGAGAAACCGGAGTACCCATCCGTGACTTTACTTCTGGTTATTCATTAAACGAACCTACTAAGACAAGCATTGGTCCTGATGGGTATTTATATGTAAGCCAGTGGGATGCAAATGTAAACCCTGTTGTAAGGTTTGATCTTGAAACGGGTGAATTTATTGATGAGGTAGTTCCATCTTTTTTTCAGGGAATGGATCAGGCATGGGACTCTCAGGGAAACATGTATGTCGTAAGTTGGGGGCTTGCTCAACTTAGAAAATATAGTCCGGAATTTGAACTGCTGGAGAGCACAACAAGCAACTTATCTGGACCCGTGAACATTTGGGTGGATGAAAATGACATCCTTTTTGTAGTGGATTGGACCACTGGTAGCGTAAAGAAATTTGATACAGATCTCAATTTTATTGAGACTTTCATTTCCGGATTTGTCAATGTTGAGGGCTATGTATTTGAAGATGACAAAATACTCTTGTGCGATTGGCAATTGGGTACCATCAAAATTCATGATAGAACCACAGGTGACTTAATTCAAACCCTTGTTCAGGCAGGTGTTCTTGAAAACCCTAATAGCATCACATTTGGTCCAGACAAAAGGCCATTTGATGATCCACTTTAAAACTCATTCCAAAGACTTTCAAATTCATCACGGTAATCTTTGATTACTGTGGTGTCTTTGGTAATAAGAATATTTTCGTGATTGTACATGGCTGCACTTCTGGTCCAGTTGTAGCTGCCAGTTAACAAGGTATCACCATCTACCACCATAAACTTGTGATGCATATGATTTGAAGTGTTATCCATCTTCACTGGTATACCTTCTCTATAGAATTGATCAATATCGGAACCTCTGTCTAGCGATTTATCATTATCTGTGAGGATTCGAACAGGAATCCCACGATGATGAGTTTCGACAATTTTGTTACTTATAACATTATCACTGATCGTAAATACGCAAATATCAATCGCTTCCTGAGCCTGTTGTAATTCTCTGATTATAGCGTTTCTACATTCTTCTCCCGGACTAAAATATGCATCAGAAATAGAGTTTGTAAATTGATCGATAGCTTTCTGAGCATGCTCCATCCACTTAATCACAAATTCAAAATTGCTTTCATCAGCTTTTTCCTTTGCTAGCAAGTAGATTTTATTCTTGAGTCCTTTTATCTCGTTTGCATTTGGCTGGTGAGTGCTTAGCAGATATCCCAATGATTTCTTTTCACTTTTTGAGAAGTAATTGTCTTTAAGTGAATCTTCCAGATGTTCCAGAATTTGTTTCATAGAAGCCAATATACATCAATCCATTTTATTACTAAGTGTCAAGAATTGTAAAGTGATGTCAAAGTCAAAAACAAGGGATATAGTCATTTGATTATACCTGAAACTAAAAATAAAAGACTATGAAAAAGTTAATCACAATCTTCTCAATGTTCTTAATCTTATCATTGGCATCAGAGGCTAATGCAGTTCCTTTCAAGCTGGTAAATAAGTCGTTAAGAAAAATCACTCTGGAAATCCCCGGAGTGATGAACCCAAACCTCGACCGCATGTCACACAGTGGTGTTGATTTGGAAGTAGGTCAACAGATCTATTTTTATCACAATGGTAATCGTGTTTTACTTCTGGAAGTAGATGAAACAATGAGAAATAAAAAAATCGATGTAAGGCAATTGATCAAATCTAGGATTAAAAACTTAGGCTAGTTGTATTGAGTGGCTAGTGGTGTAAATTAGTCGCAATGGATAATTCCACTAATAAATATTAATATCCGACTATATTTGCACCACTAATTCACTTAAACCTAGTCATACTATGAAAACCAAACACTTACTATTCCCGGTGTTTCTACTGGGCATTATTGTTTTCGCTGCTTGTGAAGACGACAAAGATTTTCAACCAGAAATTACCTCAGAGCCATACACGGTACGTTTAAACTTAGGCGGTGAAGTTGAGTTCAGTGAAAGCGCAATAGGCGGTAGAACTGAAGGTGACGCTAACTTCACCTACTATGTAATTCAAATCACAGATGTTGGAAATGGAGTTCATGCAAGTGGAATATTCAATCATATTCCAAGCGACTTATCTGTAACACTATTTCCTGACAGACAATACGATATTGATGTGAGAGCTGTGAGAAAAGGGGAAACCGGAGGCCTTTATCTCCAGGGCAATGATTCTACCATTTATTGGGATGGAGCAGAGACAGTTACAAATAGGTTGGAATACAATCAAAACCTAGGCTTTTCAATAACTCAAAGTAGATACATCAGGTATTATAATGATGACGATAGTTCTGCCTACTCCAGTACCAGTATTTCAAACACACTGCCAAATCCGCTCAATTCATACTTTGGGGAAGCCTCTGTGACAGATATCGCACTAGAAGACAGTGTGATTGATTTAAGCTTAACTAGAAATGTTTTTGCGTATGAAGCTACAGTTAGTAACCTTTCTTCAGGAGTATTGATAACTTATATTGCCGGACAAGTTCGTTACTTTTATCCAGGAGAAGATTCAATAGAATCCAAAATCTTGTCATACCCGGTAGTAACTTCTGACTCTTCCTACTATAGTAGATCATATACTGTTAATGTAGTTCATGAGGACACAATTTCCGGAATTCCCGTAAGCAATGTTTTATATTCCAGCAGTTCAGTGCCGTTCACCAGACTACATAGGAAAAACATAAGAATCACAATGCCTGCAGATACTACCTCAGGAGATGATGATTTCGGGTTTTCATTCGAATTTGAAGATACTCCATTGTTAGAGGGAGATACCTTAGATATTACGGGATAAGAACAAAACACTATACGAGAAAGCCTCGATTTATTCGGGGCTTTTTTGTTTAGTCGAATAGAGTACTCGGTTGAATTTTAGACAAATAGGAACTATCATTGAGTGGATCACTAAACATTCTATGGTCATAAAAAGGATTTTCTCGATTACATCTCTTCTTTGCTTACACTTCTTGAGCATTGCCCAAAATGGACGGTTCAATTCACTGGAAGAAGCATCTGAAAATCCAAGCCAGGTAATTGAATTGACATTATACAACAAGAGTTATCCTCAATTCCCGATGGAAATATTGAAGATGACAAATCTTCGGAAATTATCAATACTGTTCTGCAAGCTGGAATATCTACCGGATGAAATTGGCCAATTGACAAAACTGGAGGAGTTAGCAGTTGGTCACAATAGCATTTCCCAGATCCCCTCGACCATTGAAAATCTCACTAATCTGAAAAGACTATTACTTTATCAAAATAAAATAAATTCACTTCCATCAGGAATGAGCAATCTGACAGCATTAGAAGAATTCAACATTTCAAGAAATAACCTAACTATACTACCAGATTTTTTCGATTCTTTTCAAAACTTAAACTCCATTAGCTTAGGAAGCAATAAAATCACAGAATTACCAAAATCCTTTGCTAAACTCAATAATCTAAAATCACTTGGGCTTGGAGGAAATCCTTTAAATAAATTCCCGGATGAAATTTTTGAGTTGGATGCAATTGAGTCAATCTACATTTCCGGGTGTGGAATAACTGAAATACCACCAAGTATTAGCAAGCTGAAAGCCACTTTAAAGAAATTATCAATCAGCAATAACAAGATTACATCACTACCAGAAGAAATTGGGGACTTGAGCATGTTGTATGATCTGGGTATTAGCGACAATCAACTCAGCTCATTACCTGAAAGTTTATCGAAATTAAAACGATTGGAGGTCCTGTATATGCCAAGCAATCCATTAAACGAATTCCCAACAGTTATCACCAGGATTCCAAGTTTGAAAAGACTGGAAATCTATGGTACTGGAATTGCATTTTTACCATATGAGATTTCAAACCTTGTATTGCTTGAGGAACTGAACTTAATGGGCAATGAAATTAGTGTATTTCCAGAGGGCATAACTAAACTGACAAACCTTAAAACTTTAACGCTTAGTCACAATAAAATCACAAGCATTCCAGATGGACTGGAAAATCTTAAAAACCTTAGATATCTATACATTAAAGGCAAGTATAACAGGCTGTCTACAGGACAAAAATTCTTGCTAAAAAAAGCACTCCCAGAATGTAAAATCGAATTTTCCAGATATTAAAAAATCACAGTGACATAGGGTTGTCACTCAAGAGATTTTCTTTGTTACTATATTAATTAAAACAATAAAGATATGACAACTCAAGAGGTAGCTAATCAACTTGTAAAACTTTGTAGAGAAGGCCAATTCGCAAAAGCACAAGCCGATCTATATTCAGCAGATGTAGTCAGTGTTGAGCCAAAAGGAGCTCCAAACGAAAGAGTCGAAGGAATTGCGGCAGTCAACAAAAAAGGAGAAGAATGGGACGCAATGGTGCAAGAAGTCCATTCCAGTGAAATTTCGGATCCTTTAGTAGCAGGAGACTTTTTCTCGATTTCAATGATCTCAAATGTGACCTTCAAAGGAGCACCTGCTCCAACTCAAATGGAAGAAATTTGTCTTTACGAGGTGAAGAATGGGAAAATTGTTTTAGAACAATTCTTCTACACTCAAGAACCTCAAATGGCTTAAAAAGCTTATTTCAATTGCAACAGAAAGAGGTGTCAAAATTGACACCTTTTTTTATTCCACACTTTCGTATCGCATTCCTTCTACCGACTTATTCAGCTTAGTTCTTACCTTCACAGTTTCATTTGAATCATTAATAAATAAAACTGTCTCATCAGAACTTACACTAATCTTTGCACTTTGTCTGGCAGGTAAACCAAAACCCTGGTTTTGTCCCCAGGTTTTTGAATCAACAATCGAGATTTTCACTTCCTTTCCCGAAGCATTTGTCACTTTAGCCGAGAAGTTTTTATTGGATACATCTCCCAAAACAAATTTTTCCTTTGGGCCAACAGTCACAGTTGCAAGAGTGCCACATGATGATGCTCCAATCAAAAATGTTAAGATCATGATTGAAGCGAATTTTAGATTTAATCTTTTCATAGTTTTTGACATTGTTTTCAAATAATGATTCTAGAAATCATGCCAGAAACGTAAGTTGCTGATTATCTGACAAATAGAAGGCAATAAAATCATTATGAGCGTGTCATAATGAAACCTTGGTTTCATTATGAAACAAAATGGGAAAGGAAAACTTTAAAAATGATTTTACTTACAAAAGTGAAACTTTATATATTTGTTCAAAGTATAATACTTACAATTATAAAATAAATGGAAAATATCAAGCTGGGAAACTTTGAAGAGTTGGTTTTATTATTGGTTGGTGTCCTGTATGATCAGGCTTACTCTGTGAACATTGTTGCTGAATACGAAAAACAGACTGGAAAGAAAATCAATGTAAGTGCCATACACACAGTTCTTTATAGACTTGAAGAAAAAGGTTTCCTGGAATCCCGAATGGGAGAATCTACCTCCACTAGAGGTGGCAAACGCAAAAGGTTGTTTTATCTGACACCTTACGCCAGCAGAGCTCTTGACGAATTAGCAACATTAAGAGAGCAACTTAGGTATCAAATCCCAAAACAGGCACTCACCTGGAACAACAACTGAAATGGACACTCAAAAACAACAACATCCTCCTCAGTTAGCACTCAGGTTCTTCCGTTGGTACTGTAGGCCAGACCGGGTTGAAGAGCTCGAAGGTGATCTTGAAGAATTCTTCCATTTAAGACTCTTAAGAGGCGAATTATTATGGAAAGCCAAACTCTTTTTTTGGTGGAATGTAATTCGCTGCTACAGGTCATACGCAAAAGCAAAAACTCAAAAAAATATACTCATGATTTCATTATTTAAATCCTATTTTAAACTGGCTCTTCGTCACTCCTGGAAGAATAAGTGGCCAGTTAGTATCAATGTTGTTGGTCTGGGAATGGCTCTTAGCTTATGTGTATTTCTCTATATGATATATGCATACAATCTAGAGTTTGATTCCTTTTATGAAGACACAGACAATGTGTACAGGGTTCATGCTATTTCTACCGATAACGGTCAGGAATATCGAAATGAACTCACTCACATGG
Source organism: bacterium (assembly GCA_024743255.1). GTDB lineage: Bacteria > Bacteroidota > Bacteroidia > Cytophagales > Cyclobacteriaceae > JANSWY01. The sequence goes on from JANSWY010000072.1 coordinate 10,118, forward strand.
CCATGGACCAAAGTATAAGAAACGACATAAGTGGCATTCAGGAAGTGAGCTCTTATTTTACAAGGACTGCTACAGTAAAAAAAGGAATTGATTTCTTCTCGGAGTACACCGCACTGGTATCTCCAGAATTTCCTCAGATGTTTGAAATACCACTTCGCTATGGATCGTGGGAAGGTTTTGGTGATCAACCAACAGTATATCTAACAAAAGAATTAGCTAAGAAATATTTCGGGGATGAATATGCTCTTGGCAAAGAGCTCACAGTATTCTTTCATAATGACAAAAAACTAACAGTTACTATTGCAGGAGTATTTGAAAAAATCCCGCTAAATACAAGTTTCGATTTCAACCTTCTGATGGGGCAAGGAAACTACTTTAGAGCTACTGGTCATGATATGAATGACTGGAGCAACAAGCGATATATGGGGCACTACTTACGTGTTTCAGAAGCAAATATCTCTCAGGTTACGGCAGGTCTAAATAAGCACATTGAATTGCAGAACAAGAGCCATGAGACCTTCAAATTCAAACATTTTGAACTTATTCCATTTCAGGATTCTATTCACAATGATGAGTTAATCAACTCAAAATTTACAAATGCAAGACTTAGAACTGCTGTCTACATCATTTTCACAATTTTAATAGGCATGGTATTCTTAACTGCGTGCTTTAACCTGGCCAATACTTCAATGGCGCTAATTGCAAGAAGACTTAAAGAAATCGGCATCAGAAAGACCCTGGGTTCGGATAACAAGCAAATACTGATTCAATTCCTTATGGAAATGTCGATAGTTTGTGCTCTTGCTTTTATAATCGCAATGGCATCAGCTAATACAACCGCTCAGATGATTCTTGGTTTGTTCTCAGTGAAGTTTTTCATGCAAGATATTAGCCTTACCAATATTATCATTTTTGTTTTGGTGTTTCTAACTATTACCACATTGGTGGCCGGTTTATTACCTGGGCTATATGCCTGGAAGTTCAAACCTGTGGAAATAATGCGCAAGTCCATCAAACTGAAAGGTGTGAATTGGATGAACAAAACTTTGGTGGTTGCCCAGTATGGTTTTTCAATTGCCGTTTTAGTTGCCGGTATTACGTTCTCTCAAAATTCTAACTTCTTAAATGAATTTAGTTTAGGATATGAGGATGATAACATAATTGATCTAAGAATTACAGATGAAAACTATAAAGTATTAAAACAGGAGATTGAAAAGATTCCTGGAGTCACGGTAGCGGGTTCTCTTAATCATTTAGGTAACGGAGGAAGATACAGTTCAACAGTAAACACCAAAATCAATGCAGAAGATTTCACAACCCGATATTACGGAGTTGGTGCGGACTATCTTCATCTAATGGAAGTGTCTGTAATTTCCGGAAGAAGTTTTTTAAAAGAAAGTGAATCTGAAATTGACAACATCCTTGTGAGTCAGTCATTTGCTGATAAGTATTTTAAGGATCAGGAAGTAATTGGAGCTAATATCAAGATCAATGACAAATCAAAAAACATAGTGGGAGTAGTTAGTGACATATTGGATAATGTCTATACAGACTCACAGATCGAACCGATGATAGTAGGGCTTGTGATGCCTGAGAAATTCAGACATCTAGTTGTGAAAACCTCCAGAAATGATACCGAAAACGTCAATGATCAATTGAAGGAAATCTGGAGCGAGCAAATAGATCGACCTTATACAGGCCAATTACAAAAAGATGTTGCTTTGGGTGAAGCAGGTCGTGATACTCAAAACCTTCAAAAGATATTCATAGCAATGGCCATTTTAAGTGGATTTCTGAGTATCGTTGGTATTTTCTCACTTGCCAAATTGAATATCGCGAAAAGAATAAAGGAGATCACAATCAGAAAAGTCCTGGGTGCTTCTTTAAAGGACATTGTTATTTCAATCAATAAGTCTTTCCTGGTGATTCTTGGTATATCACTGGTTGTTGGAACTGCACTCGGATATTTGATATCTGATGCTGCATTAGGTCTTATTTATAAATACTACATCAGCGTATCAATTCCAGGAAGTATCCTGACAGGAGCTGGGATTATTTTACTATCTATTTTAATGCTTTCGGGAGTTGCTATCGGTCCAGCTAATTCTAATCCTGTTGGAGGGCTTAGAGAAGACTAAGTAAACAAGAATATGAAATAAGCCAGCCCTTCAAGCTGGCTTCTTCATTTTGGTCAAGTATTAAAACTTGATACATTTGCGGCATAATACTACCAATTATGTCTAAAGCAATCATAACTGTCATGCTGTTTTTTACAGCTAGCTATCTCTTTTCTCAGAACTTCCATATCTATCCAAGTGCCCCAAAAGACGACTCGGTTAATACCTATTACGATACGGCAATCATCGATCCATATCAATGGATGGAAAATCCTAATGACGTAAGACTTGCCATCTGGCTTAAAGAACAACAAGACTTAACAAAGAACGTGAAACACAAAATGGTTCACTTTGAAACATTGGAATCTAAGTTGAGGAGCATGTACTATTCACTTTGGGAAGAAGTCAATGATTCATATTTGGAATACTCGGAACAAAAGTATGAGCAGAGGACAAACAAGTACGATTTCAGTTATCATTATAGACACAATACTTCATCACTTGAGCTATATTTCAAGAAAAAAGATGGAATAAATTTCACCAGAATTGTTGATTCCAGAAAGCACAACCTTCATGATTATGAAAAGGCAATTATTGAAGGAAAAAGAGTTAATGAGAAGAATGACTTATTAGCTGTTGAGTTCTCAATCAATGGAAGTGACTGGCGTCACTTATTATTCTATGATTTAAAAACAGGACTCCAGCTACAAGACACGATTAAATTTCTGAGAAACACCAGTCAGTACATATGGTTTAAAGATGGACTACTGTACGATCGTTATGAAGAACCAAAGCAAGGCAGAGAATTGTTAGATGCTGCTAAAAAACAAGCTCTATACTATCACAAAATAGGCACATCTCAGAATGAGGACATCAAACTATACGAAAACCCGGACAGTACCGCTACTAATAAATTCAGTTTTGGAATCAGGGATAGCCTAATCTTATTTAATCACTTCGTTTACCCAAAAGGCCAAATCTACGCAGCTAAAGGTTGCGGTTATCTCAACACTGACGAATCATTTTTTATTAAAGATTACCTGATATATCCAAAATCTAACGATATAAGCTTTCAAGTAGAAGAAATATTTGGCGATACATTAATCCTTAGATCAACAATGGGTGCTCCTCTAGGAAAAGTCTTCATGTGTCCGAAAAACCAAAGAAATAAGCTAACCGAATTGGTTAAGGAATTTGATCGCAATCTGGTCCAGGTAAACAGGCTTGATGCCGATAAAATAGCATGTATTTATTTGAAGGATGGTGACTATAATGCTCATATTTATAATTTGAAGGGAGAGTTACTAAAGATTTTCGATTTCCCGAAAGGCAAGAAGTTAATTGGGTTTTACGAATCAGATACCACTGTGGATTTTACAACATTCGCTCTCACATCATTCTACCATCCACGGTTAAAGTATCAGCTAGACTTAAATGATTTGACTTTTAATCCTGTTAATCAGATATCAGTTCCGTACGAACCAGGGTCTATGCACACACAGTACGTCAAGTATCCATCTAAAGACGGAACAGAAATTGGCATGTATGTCACCTGCAGGAAGGATATTAAATTAGATGGCTCTAATCCCACTTTAATTTATGGATATGGTGGATATGGACATACCGTGGGACCAAGTTTCAACAGGCTACAAGCATTGTGGCTTGCGCATGGAGGAGTTTTTGTAGTTCCAAATATCAGAGGAGGTGGGGCACAAGGTCAAACCTGGAGTGAACAAGGTAGAGGAATAAATAAACAAAATGCGATTGATGATTTCATTGCTGCTGCTGAATTTCTAGTAGAACAAAAATACACATCACCTGAGTACCTGGGAATAAAAGGCGGCTCTCACGGCGGGATGCTTGTGGCTGCCGCAATGACTCAAAGACCGGAGCTTTACAAAGCGGTTGTTGCTGAATCTGGTATATTCGATATGATTAGATTTGAAAATTACACTGTGGGCTCGGTACAACTTAGCCGGGATGAGTTTGGATCCGTTAGTAATAGAGAAGAATTTAATAATTTACTAAGCTACTCACCTCTACACCAAATTAAAGATGGTATTTCCTACCCAAGCCTTCTATTAGTAACTGGCGATTCAGATGATAGAGTACCTCCTATGCACAGTTACAAATTTCTTGCTACAATTCAGGAGAAAGGGTTACCACAGTCTCTGTACCATTTGTATGTTAATCAAAATGCTTCACACTCAGGAGCTACAACAGTGAAAGATGCATGGCAAGCTGAATTATTTAAGTATTACTTTCTATTTGATCAACTTGGAATTGATTTTAATTTAAGCAGATTCGACTACTAAACCCCATAGAAAAATTAGCTTTCGTTACATTCCGAGATACCGTTGTTAGTAATGAGATAGGGTATTTTACGTGTCAATTGTACACTATAATAGTTATAAAATTATCTCAAAGTAACAACCAAATATTATTTTGCCTTTCAAGTAAGGACTTAGTTTAATGCAAAATAATATCGAATTGAAACAATTTAATTTTGGCAATTACAGGATTAATCATAAATATTCTTTCAAAAGTTATATAAAAAACATATGATTTTTTGATAGAATTATTTAATTTTGATATCTCTTTTATAGGACTTAGGCGAACGCCACACTTTATCTCAAACACAAAAACACAAATTTTACTTTTCTCACACCAGTTAAAATGGACCGGAAGGAATTCATACGTAAATGGCTGAATGGCACACTGACTCATGAGGAGAAGTCTTCTTTTGAAGAAACTCTTGATACTGAGTCATTGATGAAATTATACGAGTCATTGATGTTTTATAAATCCCACGGTTACCATCTGGACTCAAATAACACTCCAAGATTAAATCAGGGAATACCAACCAGGGTTTTCATAATGCCTGTTGCGGTCTTCTTAACTGTAGTTTTAGTAGTTACAGTTTCCTTGAATTTTGTATACCAGGAATTATTAGAGCATAAGACCACCTTCATAGAAAGTGTAATAGACAAGAAAAAGGATGTCCGATTACCAGACGAAAGTCTGGTTACACTGAGTAAGGGATCCCAACTTCAATTCAACCATAAGGACTGGAGACTAACTAAAAATGTCAATTTGATTGGCGAGGCATATTTTCAGGTCGCAAAAGACGGTCAATTTGATGTAATCACCTCAGATGCTAAAATCTCTGTACGAGGCACTTCCTTCAATGTAAAACAATGGCAGGGGTATTTTGAAGTAACTTGTGTTGAAGGTAAACTGGATGTAACTACCAATAAAACAAATTTACATTTGCAGGCCGGTGAGATGATTCGAAATATTGATGGTGAGATATCTGTGTTGAAGGATTTAAAAGTATCCGAACCTGCCTGGATTAGTGGTGAGAGTTCTTTTAGAAGTGTACCATTCTATCTTGTTATAAAAGAGTTGGAAAGACAATATGATCTATCAATTACCACAGTCAATGTTGATGTTGAACGTCCGTTTTCCGGCAGATTTGATAACAACAACCTCGATTTAGCTCTAAAGTCCATTACCATACCTCTGAAGCTGCAGTACGATCAATCCGGAGATGGACAAATAACACTTAGGAGCATCAACTAATAATAAAACAAAAGCCGATAATCTACCGGCTCGTGTTATTTAACTACATCTTATTTTAACTAATTCATGATTCATCAATAGGTATCAATTGGTGATTGTATTGAATGACCTCAATTAGTTTATTCTTATTGTCATATTGAAATTTCCTTACTGCGACTCCATCTTTTCTTAATGCTCCCGTTTCATCATACATCCGCTCCTCCAGCTTTCGTCCTGATTCATCTCTTAATATTTCAAATCTGGCAATACCATTATCCGGGTGTATCATCAACATTCCTTTGTGGTCCAAAAACCTCTGACCAACAAAGTCGCCAGCTTCATCAAAACTATATTCCAAAATATATACTCCATTCTCATCTGCAACTAACTGATCACCTGAAGAATACAACTTCTTTTTCATTAAACTAAAATGACCAAGGGACTCATCGTACCAAGTAAATTCATTTACCCATTTGGAATAACCCGGATCAATTTCTTCCTCTATTCTATCAACTAAATCACCATTGACATTACGGAATTCCCATGATAACTCTGAGCCATAATCATTAAAGTGAAAAATCACTTCGGAGTAGCCAACTTTGGGATGATTTTGGACTTCCATAGTTTCTGGGTCCACATTAATAATTTTATGTAGGTGACCGTTAACGTCCTTTGTAATAATGGTAGCCTGTAGAGGAAAATAGTTTGTTAATACCTCTGGCTCACCGTCAGCATCAAATTGTTGTTGAAAAAACCTGTTATCCCCTAATTCCATGAATTGATACTTGTAGCAGTCTCCAACTTTAATTCTTTGTCCCTTTTTATCGAAAAACGATAGCGTGGTTACATCTCCATTTGTTTCAAACTGTTCCTGATGAATTTCTCCTTCTCCGTAATAATGTCTCCACAAGGATGCCTTTTCACCCTCCGCATTGAAATAGGATTTGATCAACTTATTCTCTGAATAGCTGTATTCAACATGATGCGTACCAAAATATGAATTCTCTCCTGGCAGACTTCTATTGAAATATCTAATTTCCAGCAACTTATCATCCTCAGAGATGAACCTGTAATGATTCATTTCGAGTGCCTGACTTTCGGTTATTTCTCCTCTACCCTCATAACCTAAAAAAGGTGATATGATTCCAAGAAAGTTGGCAAAATATTTTACTTCTCTATCCTGCCCATGTGCAGCATTAGATAATATAACCAGGGTGACCAGCCAAAATAGGTGCTTGTAGTTAATGCTCATTGCAATTGGGTTTTAAATCAACAATGGCACAAATGAAAACTATTCACATCTATCTTAATAGAGTTGAATGGCATACTGCAATTAAGTTCATATTGAAAGCAAATTGAGCTGGATCAGCTCCGTTTATCCTGTCAAAACTGTAATTCAGCATGAGTTTTGGGATTGCAAACGTTTGCATTCTGTTCATTCCGATTAATTCCGGTTCACTCTTCATTTTACCGGTTCAACCGTTAATGGGTACGTTCACTTAACCCTATTCCTGAAATATCCTTCTTTTAAATATCTTAGTAGAAGCTATATAAAAAAGGAACTTAGAGAACACATATTGTTAACCGCCATGAATCTACCATTATTAAAAATCAGACTTACGATTTTATCACTGCTTCTTATCAGCGCTACATCTTATGCGCAGTACGCAAACAACGGATGGGTTGTAGAAGATAATCACGAATACGAATCAGTTTTAGTTGGAAATGGAGCTCCGGCATTTGAAGAAGAGAAATCTAGTCTTCAAGGTGTGAAAATGTTTTTTCACGAGAATGGTCAGGTTGCTGAAGTTCTGACTTTTGAAGATAATCTTGAAGAAGGCGAAGCAAAGTTTTACTATCCAAATGGCCAACTAGCAATGGCTGGAGCTTACAAGGATGGTCAAATGATTGGTTTATGGAAGTTTTACACTGAAGATGGTCAAATTGCAAGTGGAGATTGGGAATGGAAATTTGCAGGATCTAACCACAATGTAAGAGTGAAAGGGCAATTGGCATTTGGTAAACCTTATGGAAAATGGTCTTATGAAACGACCTCAAATAAAGAATCATTCGAAGTGACGTTCGATTAATCACGATAGGCACCTTTAATTGACTAAACAACCGCTTAAACGGCGGGATACTAATACTCTCAAAATTGAAGGTGCTACTTTAAATTCCCCTCTATCCAGGATTTATAATCGATGTAGTCTAATACATCACTATCTATTTCATGCTCCTCATGATCCGGAAATAACCTATTATTTGCTTTCTTAAATTCACTTTTAATCTGATCTTCTGGCATTTTTGAAGCCTTTGAGATCAAGTTTAATATCGTCTTTTGATAGCTCATTAACTTATCATAATTAGAGATATATCTTCTTGTACTATCCAAAAAATAGCCCAAAGCGAAGAAATTCTTTAACTCAAAATGGATAAGTAGATTCAACATTCGTCCATGAACCAGCAGATCTTTCCTGGAAACTTCACCTTTAAACTGCAGTAAAAGGTTAATCCAATGCAGGGCAGATTCATAATCCCTTTCACCAAAATGAATATAAGCCAACTGATACCAAAAGGAAATCAAATATTCATCCGGAACTTTGGTTTGATGATTTGTAATGCTTTCTTCAATGAATCTGAGGTTTTGAGAGTCGTACTTTTTTAAATCTCTATATAGCTCTAGCTCGATATTGAGTGTTCTAAAAATCTGCTTCTGAAGGATCTTATTGGCTTTGTTGTTATTGGTTACCTCTTCAAAATAATATTTGATCTTTTCCAAATACCTGAATGCCTCTTCATGCTTTTTGGCGAAAATTAGGAAGGTCACATAATTGTTTACCGTACTGATATACATTCCTAATTCATGCCTTATGAAATTTGGCTGAGCTTCCAGGTATGTTATCAGTTTCCTGAGTGAATTTTCTGCTTTATCTACATTCCCAGATTGCAAATTGGTATAATACAAACTGTGATAATAAAGTACCTTTGATTGAATCGTTTGCGCTTTCTGGTCATTCTTTAGCAGTACATGATCTTCAAACTCCTTGATTCTTGGAGTTCCAACGGCAGTAGATATATCAGTAGTGAGCTCCCAATAACTGATGGTATTATACAAACTATCTGTTGATCGTTTCTGCTCTTTTACAACATTGTAAATAGAATCAAAGTCGGTAGGTGTAGTCGCTTGTATGATCTTACGCTCCCATCCCAATATTTCTATCATCATGGCATCCAATTCAAATTCTTCAGCCATTTTCTTAGCTCTTTTAAGCTCAGTCTTACAGTTACCAAACAGCTCTCTCTTATACAGAATTTCAACATTCCTTAGAATATCCTTTACCTGTGCGTCTTTACTAATTTGGGAGTGAAAATTCCTCAGACTTTTAAGGATTTGTTGTCTCAGGTAGTTTTTACCAACATGGAATTGGTTCAGTACTTTATGCCCCTTCAGTTTAGCCTTTATTGCTGCTTCATTATAAATTTCTTGAGACTCAATTAAGTCAAACAACTTCAAATAAGAGGCAGAATCAAGTGATAGTGAAAGCTTAAAATATCGTTTTTCACTCCTTGTTAGTGACTTTATCAATATAAAAAGTTCCTCTTTTTTCACCTTTTGAATACTACGTTTTTATATTATATATGCTCTAATAATTCATCTATTGAAGTAATTATTTGAACTTTAGAACCCTACGTTTCACCAAATTTTAAATAATAATTGGAGAATTCAAAAAATAAGTTTGTCACATCTATTAATCATTAAACATTTTTAAGAAATGGCAAATTCAATTAACTGGTTCGAATTACCAGCAACAAACTTTAGCAGAGCTGTTAAATTCTACAGCACAATACTAGAAGGCACAATCCAGGTTCACGAATTGGACAATGGTGGTAAGATGGGTCTACTTCCAAACTTTGATCAGGAAAAAGGCATTGGGGGGCACATAGGTTTCGGGCTTGGAGGACAACCTTCCGAGAACGGAACTATGGTTTATTTGAACGGAGGAAACGATCTCAATGAGATCCTTAACAAAGTAGATGAAGCGGGAGGAAAAGTTTTATTACCAAAAACTGCGTCTCCTGGAGGGTTTATGGGTGTATTCCTTGACACTGAAGGAAACCGAGTGGCTGTTCACAATCCTTAATTAAAAGATTTTTCAATACTAATCGTCATAAAACAAGGCGCCATGAAAACGAAATCTACACCTACAACTGGTTCGAAGTTCGATTTTGAACCTCATTTTTTAGAAGTAAATGGCTACCAAATCCATTACGTTGATGAAGGTTCCGGAGATCCTATACTATTTCTACATGGAAATCCCACAAGTAGTTACACTTACAGAAATGTTCTAAAAGAGATTGCTGCAAAAACCAACAGACGTGTTATTGCACTTGATCTTCTTGGATTTGGGAAATCAGAAAAGCCCAATATCAAACACAATTGCCTGCTGCACGCCAGAATTATATCGGGATTTATATCAAGGCTGAAGCTAAATCGAATCATACTGGTTGGAGAAGATTGGGGTGGTTTTCTTGGTGGCTTTGTGATGACCAAACTGAATCATTTGTTTGAGTCAGCAGTATTAATGGAGACGTTCCTATGGCCCTTCACTTATGAGGAAGATTACGCAAAAGAGTTCATCATGCCTTTTAAACTAATGCGATCTCCGATAGGGTTTGTATTTAGCAAGGTAATGAATGTAATGATCAATAAAATGATTCCTGAGCATTGTCCAATAAGTGAAGAATCTCTTCAATATTATAAAGATTCAGTTCCTTCTTATCGTGACAAAAAGGCGATCGGAGATTTTCCTAAAATGATCCCTAATAACGGGTATCCGAAGGCCAGTTATGATTTCGCATTGGAATTACAAGATGGTTTAAAAAACATTGAGTTTCCAGTGCTGTGGATAAAGGCCACACCAGGAACCATTGTATCAGAGAACAACCCAATCGGCCTGGAAAGGCTTGAACATTTAAAAACACAAATTAAAAACTTAACGATACAGGACTTTGGTCCGGGATTCCATTTTTTAAGTGAAGAAAACCCAGAGCGGGTCATAGAAATGGTATCGGATTGGGTCAATGAACTTGCAATTCAAAAACACGCTATAAATGAACTCATTCACTGAAGACTACATTGAATTCTTTAAAGATTTGCATGGAAACAACAATAGAGATTGGTTTTCCAGCAACAAGAAACGCTATGAAAAAAGTGTAAAAGAACCATTCCAACAATTAGTAAAATTGCTAATTGAAAGAATTGATCCGGAACACAAATTTCGATTGGAACCTAAAGATTGTATTCTGAGGATTAACAGAGATATCAGGTTTTCTAAAGACAAAACTCCTTACAATCTTTATATGACAGCTTTCATATCGCCGGGAGGTCGAAAGAATAAAAGTATTCCTGGTTTTTTCATTAGAATGTCTGCCCATGAAATTGGAATTATGGGAGGATGCTATGGGCCTGACAAGGATCAATTGAGATCTATAAGGCAACACATTTCTGACAATCTGCATGAATTCCAGAGCCTGGTATTTGAAAAGGAATTTGTATCCAAGTTTGGGGAATTAAAAGGGGAAGAAAATAAAAGATTGCCTCAAGAATTTATAGCAGCAATACAAAAAGAACCTTTTATTGCTAAAAAACAATTCTACTACTCTACCCTGCTGGATTCTTCGCTAATTACTGAGGAGTCTTTGATTGATACTCTTATGGATTACTACAATACCATGAAGCCAATGAATGACTTTCTAAACAAAGCAATCTCTACAAATTTTGCAATGAGCTAATTCTGGCTCATTGCTTAAAAGAGCAAGATATGACAGAAGAAGAAACACTATACCTGAGCATTACAGATCTGTTTACCTCATCTGATCCCAATATTCAAATTGGAAAGATGATGAGCGCTCCAGCCTTGAAGTACAACGATAAGGTATTCGTTTTTTTCCACAAAGGAGAAATGGGTTTCAGGCTAGGCAATCAATTTGACGCTAACAAATTCGGAATCATCAATCCCAAACCATTGAGTCCATTTAAGACCAAACCTCCTCTCAAAGGTTGGGTCATTGTGAGTTTTGATGAATCTCCCAGCTGGGAAATGCTTACTTCCATGGCTCTGGAGTTCACAAAAACCATGTAATTATTAGTTAGGGTTTTGCTCGATACTTTCTTTCAGTTTGATATGAGAATTAATCAAAGCAATCAAACCACCTGCAAAAAGTAAACTACCAATTAAACCTACCGGACCAATAATAGTAAAGTACAACCCTCCTTCTGAATAAACATCGTATCCTTGTTCATAGAGCATTGGTATGATACCTACATTAAAAATAGTAAGCAAAGCTCCGATACTTGAACCAATAGCTAAAAGGATAGCATCAGTTGATGACTTTTTTAACAAATAAAATATGCAAACTCCTGCAATAAGAAACTGTGGAATAATATAACCCAAGCTTGAAATGATGTTATCCATATGTATTTCTATTTAAAATATCTGGTTCAAATTATACATCATTAAAATCAATCTCAAATTTTCCTTCATTACTGTTTTTCAAAAGATAGCGATAGGCATAGTTATTTCGCATTTGTAGAACATATTCATTTTCTTCTCGTATATTTGTTCTACATATATGAATTAACTATAAAATTATGAAAGGATCATACCTTGGTGAATTTGAAGAAATCATTTTGTTGCTGGTAGCAATGATGAATGATGACGCCTATGGTTTGGCAATTAAAGATCAATTTGAGCAACAGACCGGAAGGTCATCCGCGATTGGTGCCGTGCACTCCGCATTAAACAGGTTGGAGAAAAAAGGTTTTGTTGACTCCAAGATGGCCGATGCTACTAGTGAACGTGGTGGCAGAAGGAAACGAATCTTTTTCGTAACGGCCGCTGGAAAATCAGCTCTTGAAACGAGCAGACAATTGCGGAACAAACTTTGGGATCAAATTCCGGAGCTTAGCTGGAAGGGGTTAAAGCTAAATCCTGTATGGCTGTAAAGTCTGATATGCCTCCAAAACTTTCTTTTTTTATCATCCAATTCCTATGCCAACAACAATACCAAGAGGAAATTCTGGGTGATCTGGAGGAGTATTATGTCCAGTTACGAAAACGACAACTCAACTACAAAGCATTTCGATACTGGTATCACACTTTCAATTTTATAAGGTTATACGCACTCAAAATACCATTCAAAAACTCAATAATAGGAATCATGTTTAAACTTAATTTACTCGTCGCTATCAGAAGCTTGTTGAGAAACAAGTTCTATAGCTTCATCAACATTTTTGGATTGGCACTTGGTCTTACCATGTGTATGTTCATTGCAATTTTTGTGATTAATGAATCCAGTTACGATAAACACTGGGAAAACTCAGAAAGAATTTATCGGGTAGTTTCAGATCTTAAATTCAATGACAATGAATTTAACATGTCTGTAACACCATCACCAATGGCCAACTCCTTCCGTGAAGAATTCCCGGAATTGACAGCTATTGGAAGAATGCAAAATGGCGGAGGTGTAATGGCAAAGGTTGGAGAGAATTACTTCGACATCAATCAAATAGCTTACACAGATCATCAAATACTTGACATTTTCAAGTTTCCACTTGTCCACGGTGCAACTGAAGGTTTATTAACAGGACCAGCAGATGCAATGATCTCCGCATCCACAAGTGAAAAGCTTTTCGGGGAGACCAATACAGTTGGCAAGACTTTTGAAATTGATGGCACAGAATGGGAGGTGAAAGCTGTGTATCAGGACATTCCTCAAAACTCCCATTTCCATTATGATATAATGATGTCAATGGAGCGTCATCCGAGAGCCAATAGCCAGGTTTGGCTGAGTAACAATTTTAGAACATACATTTTACTTGACGAAAATAACAATCCTGAGCAATTTGAATCTAAGCTTCCCCTAACTATTAAGAAATATGTAGGGCCTCAGATTGAGCAAATCTCTGGTGCAACAATGGATGAATTTTTAGCTGGAGGTGGAAGATTGAGATACTATCTACAACCAGTTGAAAGTATTCACTTGGAAAGTGACTTACAGATTGAAATAGAAGCAAACGGAGATATCCGATATGTATATATTTTCATCATAGCCGGAATATTCGTATTGGCCATTGCTATTATCAACTTCATGAACATTTCAACGGCAAGATCATCCCTAAGAGCGAAAGAAGTGGGATTAAGAAAAGTTATTGGCAGCAAGAGAGGTCTTCTTATAGGCCAATTCATTACAGAATCGATGTTGAATACCGTTTTGGCGATGGTATTGGCCGTTGCAATGTTATTTCTTGTTTTACCTATTTTCAGGAACTTCACCGAGATAAGTGTAGGAAATCCACTATTTGGTTCGATCAATCTTTGGGACGATTTATTAATTTCACTTGTGGTGATAGGATTACTTTCTGGTATTTACCCTGCCTTTTATTTGTCTAGCTTCATTCCTATCAAAGTATTGAAAGGAAACCTAAGCCTTGGATTAAGAAGTGGTAAGCTAAGAAATATACTTGTTGTACTCCAGTTTAGTGCTTCCGTAATTCTCATTTTCGGAGCGTTGGTCATCTATTCTCAGATGAATTACACCATGCAAAAGTCCTTGGGGTTTGAAAAAGATCAGGCGCTCGTAATCAATGATACTTATTGGTTAGGAAGCAAAGTAGATGCTTTCAAAAACGAGTTATTAAATAATCAAGTCATTGAGAATGCTACTATGTCATCTTTCTTGCCAGTAACTGGCTCTAGATCTGATTCACCATTGATGCCAGAAGGAATGACCAATGTTGAGGGTGCGGTTAGTTTCCAAAACTGGCCTGTGGATGAGAATTACATTCCAACATTAAAAATTAAATTAGTTGAAGGACGAAATTATGACCCAAGTTTAGCAAGTGATAGTTCTGGGATTATAATCAATCAGACAGCTGTAAAACGTCTGGGACTAAAAGATCCAATTGGTAAGAAACTAAAAACCATACATCAGTTTGATATATATGGAAGAAATCAATTTACCATCATTGGCGTAGTAGAGGATTTTCATATTGATAATTTCAAAAGTGAAATCTGGCCTGTTGCCTTGATTTTAGGAAGGTCTACAGGAGCAATTACGGTGAGGTTCCAGGCACAAAACACACAACAAGTAATGGAATTGGTGGAGCAGAAGTGGGAAGAGTTTAGTCCTAATGTCCCTCTATCCTACATTTTCATGGATCAGCAGTTCGAGGATCAATATGCGTCTGATCAGAAACTTGGAACATTATTCAATCTGTTTGCCGGATTGGCAATTTTCATTGCTTGTCTGGGATTATTTGGATTGGCAGCATTCACAACAGATCAAAGAAAAAAAGAAATTGGCATCAGAAAGGTTTTGGGTGCATCAATACCAAATTTGATGACACTTCAATTAAGTGGTTATACAAAGCTTTTAATTGTTTCAATTTTGGTTTCATTACCAGTTGCATGGTACGTAACGAAAGAATACTTCCTGCAGCAATTTATTTACCGTACTGATTTCACGGTAGCAATGTTTATTCTACCAGGGTTAATAATACTTCTATTAGCTTGGGCAACAGTAAGTTTAATCTCATATGGAGCTTCGAGAAAGAATCCAGTGGAAAATTTAAAATATGAATAAGAAGAAATAATTAATAATATAAAGCCAGATCCATACATCTGGCTTTTTTATTTGAAAAGCGCCTCTTATTAATTACTTTCAACTATTCTAAAAAAGGGATCTAATTATGATTAAGCTGGCTAACAAGTTTGGCAACCTGTATTACACCGGATTTTATGACAAAACCAATGGGTGGGTCAATACCAGCTGGTTTGGTTTTATCAGGACTGAAGAGGCAATTGAAGGAGTTCAAAATACACTTAAGTTGATTCAGGAATCTGGTTGTTCGAAATTGCTAAGTGACAATAGTGCTGTAAAAGGATCCTGGAATGAAACGGCAGATTGGCTTGAGAAAAATTGGTTTGAACCCGCAACAAAATACGGCCTCAGAAGACATGCCACAATGCTTTCCAATGATCAATTCTGGAAGCTTTCACAGGATACATTTGAGAAAGCCCAAGGTAGTGATACTATAGCCATGAAGAACTTCCAGGATATAGAGGAAGCAAAAAAGTGGCTTAAAGAAGGTTAGTAAAAAGGGGACATAATCCCCTTAACTCATTCATATCTTAAAGAATCAACCGGATTGCTTTTCGCGACTTTCAAAACTCTTATACTAATAGTTAATACCGCTATTGCCAATACAATTAAAAGTGGCAAATACACAAACCAAAGTCCAATATCAATTCTGAAAGTATAGTTAGTTAACCAAGTTGAAAGTAGTTTCCAACCCACAGGAATTGCAATAACAAATGCAATGACAATTAACGTAACATAGCTTTTAGAAAGCAATACAATTAAATCACCCGTATCTGCTCCTAATACTTTTCTAATACCAATCTCTTTGGTTCTTTTTTGCAACATAAAAGTAGTTAAACCAAATAATCCCAGGCATGCAATCAGAATCGCGAGTATACTAAAGGTAGTAAACAGCTTCCCAAACTTCTCATCGGCCTCATATTGCTGATCAAAATTCTGATCAAGGAAGAAATAGTCGATAGGGTTATTGGTGTATACCTTACTCCATTCATTAGAAACCAAAGCAATATTTGATTTCATCTGTTGGGCTTGTTGCTCCAAAGGAAGATTCTCATCAATATTAAGTTTGACGAAATAATATTCTTGCCAGCTACTTAAAATATAGGCTATTGGGTCGTAATCATTATGAAGTGATGTATGATGATGATTTTTCACCACACCCCTTACCACTAACGGTACTTCCGAATAGAACCCTTCTATTTTCTTATCAATGGCTTCTTCGGCACTTGTCAGCCCAAGTTGCTCCACCATCTTTTCATTGATTATTACATCTCCTCTTGACCATGGATCATCATTCTCCTGAAACATTCTTCCTGCTGCAAGTTCAATATCGAAAAAAGTGATAAATCCTCTTCCCATAGAAATCAATCTTGTACTTACGGATTGATCCTGGGTTTGCCCTTGTAACCACAGAGACCCTCCCCAACCAATCTCTTCTCCAGGCAGTTCACCGGAACTTACCACAGCCTTAATCGAAGAGTTTCTCAATAGATTTTCCTTCAATGCATTGAAATTATTCACAAATTCTCTACTCTGCCCCGCAATATCTCCAGGAGGTGCTTTTAGTACCATTACCTGATCTATATTGATTCCAAGCTCTGCATTTTTCATAAACATGATTTGCTTGAAAATAGTAGCAGTCCCAGCTACCAACAGAAAAGTAATCGCAAACTGCAGACTGACCAGTACTTGTCTTGGTCTGTTGCTCCCTTTGGACGACTTAGCTTTCCCTGTAAGTAACGATGAGGTATTTAAAGTTTTCATCACAACTGAAGGATAGATTCCTGTTAGTACGGAACCTAATATTACGATCAGGAGCATTCCAAATGTGATCTCAGGCTGTTGCAATAGAGAGAATTCAAAATCCGTCATCATCTTCATTAAAGGAGAAGTCAATTGAGCAACTGTCAATGCAAACAAGAATGAAATCACGTTGATAGTAATAGCTTCCAACATGAACAACAATGAAATTTGTCTATTTCCTGATCCCATTACTCTTCTCACACCAACTTCCTTTGATCTCTCGAATACCTTCACAAATGCCAGATTGAGGTAATTGATCCAGGCGATAATTAGAATCACAACTGCTATGATCCCCAAGGCATAGACAGTACTTGATTTCACTCCAGCTTTAAAATCTGCGGCATTAGAAGAATCTTCGAACAAGTGGATTTTTGGCACAGACTCAAGAAAGA
>JANSWY010000128.1 GCA_024743255.1 bacterium
CTCTGAAGCCAGGGTAGAAGAACCAAATCGGGTTGTTAAAATTTATTGTAAGAGCGGAAATTGTGTTACTGGAGTAACCGGTAAAATGTTTCCAAGTATGTCTTACAGAACCAGTACCGATTTTGACGCCAACAAACTGGCTCGTGATTTAAACCGGCTCATTAATATCCTTAAGGGAAGAAATAACGTCACCCCGAACAACAGTGATGTTCTTGCAAAAATCAATTCATTCCTTAAAACATTTGATAATGGCTACTACGGGTATCTGTCAGTTGATGATTATTACTTATACACAAACATAAAAAATGGTGGCAGATCTAAGATTCCAATATCGGAAATGTCAGAGGCCAGGGTAGTTACTGAAAACAGGCATGTAAGAATATTTTGCAAATCCGGAGATTGTGTGACAGGTGTCAATGGAAGTATGTTTGATGGAATGGGTTACAGAACGGACCTGTATGACTTTGATACTGATCAATTAGCGAGGGACCTGAACCAACTCATCAGAGAGTTACAAGGCAAAAAGAGTACTCCAGTCGCTTATAACAACCCTCCATCTATAACCATTTCAGAACCTGACCAAAGCAGAGGGTTCAAAGTTGTTAGAGAAAATGCAGTAAGAGTATCTGGAAGAGCTACTGACAGTGATGGAGTTTATCAGGTGACAGCAAACGGATTAGAAGCCAACCTTCAAAGTGGAGGCTACTTCTCAATCAACGTACCGCTGGCAATTGGTGATAACTCAATCGTCATCAAGGCTACAGACACCAAAATGAAGTCCGCGACCAAGACCATTACTGTAAATAGAAAATCTGAAGATGTTGTCATCAACAATAACACCAATAATGTTACTACTTCTGAAAAAAGAGTAGCGCTAGTCTTTGGTAATTCCAATTACACAGGTCAAGCAAACCTTGGCCAGAACCCTATTAATGATGCAAGAGGAATTGCTTCTACGTTGCGGGGATTGGGTTTTGAAGTAATCATAAAAACAGATGCAAACCTGTATACGATGAACAATGCCATTAGAGAATTTGGCAGGCAAAACAGAGATGCAGATGTGGCATTCTTCTACTTTGCTGGTCATGGCATGCAGGTAGAGCAAGTCAATTACCTGCTTCCTGTAGGTGTCAACATCAGAGAACAAAATGATGTAAGCTTTGAAAGTGTGAGCGTCAACACTGTTCAAAAAATCATGGAAACCAGTAATCCTGATCGACTAAACCTGATCGTGTTGGATGCTTGTAGAAACAATCCTTTTAGAAGCTGGCAAAGAGGTGGAAACGGAGGCCTTGCAGATATGACTCCTCCAAGTGGAACCCTTATCGCATTTGCTACCTCCCCTGGCTCAACTGCCTCAAACGGAAGTGGTCATAACGGTTTATACACCGGGGAATTAATCGAACAATTAAAGAAACCTCAAAGAATTGAAGATGTATTCATTAATACAAGAGTTGAGGTAGAAAAGAAATCTGGCGGCCAACAAAGTCCGTGGGAATTGGCCAGACTTAGGGGTAAGTATTTCCTTGTAAAATAGACCTCCCCTATTCCCATTTTAAATGGATGTATTCACTAAATCGAAACCCAAAACTTTAATGATCCGTATTACTTTTACAAATGGGTAAATAATAAGAACCTTTAAATTTGGAAAGGCTATGAAAAACCGGCCTCCACGTCTTGCTCAGAAATTTTTTAGTTGGTACTGCAGAAACCACCTACATGATTCAATTCTCGGAGATATTGATGAGCAGTATTTTCAGAATCGAAAGAAGTATGGCCCATGGCGAGCAAAGTTAATTTACTGGTTAGTTGTCTTTCAATTCATCAACAGATTTACCCTTCAACGAGAGAACCCTTCAAAAATCTATTATTCATACGGTATGATTAAAAATAACCTCATCAGTTCACTGCGTTTCCTTAGCAGAAACAAAGACTTTACATTGATAAACTTATTTGGATTAACCATTGGCTTTACCTGCTTTGTATTCATTCTGTTTTTCACAAATCGTGAGCATTCTTTTGATCAATTCCACAAAAATAAAGATCAGGTTTATAGAGTAAATTTCTCCTTTCAGGACAATGCTGGCAATGTCACTTCTCTTGTGAATTCACCTCCAGCACTCGCCGCGGGACTGGGAAATAAATTTCCTGAAATCAAGAGAATATCCAGGATGAGGTATGCAATGAATTGCATGCTGACCAATGGAGATGTAAGTTTCTATGAAGATCATGGATTCTATGCAGATTCACTATTCCTGGAAACTCTGCAATTCGAAATGATACACGGGGATCCTAAATCTGCATTGGATCAACCAAATAATATTGTCATCTCAGAAGACCTGGCACTAAAATATTTCAATAAAACTAATGCTATTGGTGAGACTCTGGAACTAAATAATTCTACCAAATTAAATGTAACGGGAATTCTATCCACTCTTCCTACCAATTCTCACCTCAACTTTAATTTTCTCATCTCCTTTTCCACATACACCGTTCCTGAAGGCTACTCATCGGACCTTACAAGTTGGAGTTGGCTTGGATTTCTGACTTACATAGAACTAACTCCCGGATCTTCGGCTCCAACCTTGGAAGCCAAACTGATCCAACATTTCAAAGACCTTAATCCCAATAATCCTAACCCCTTAAAACCTCAGATTCAGAACCTTTCAGACATCTATCTGGGTTCCACAGGTATGGCCGATGATTTGGCAAGCCATATGCGATCCGGAAATGCAATGTATGTCAAGGTCTTGTTGATAATAGGAATCCTGGTTTTGGTTATTGCCGGATTCAACTTTACCAACCTCACAAATGCATTATCATTAAATCGAAGTAAATCTTCAGGTATCAGAAAAGTACTTGGAGCAAATAGGTTTAATATAATTATTCAAATGCTAAGTGAATCATTAATGTTGGCACTCATTTGCCTGACGCTGGCAATAGTAATTTCCATGTTGGTTTTTCCTTATGCCTCCACATATATGAACTGGGAATTTGTCCCAGGTTTGGAAGAGCTTTTAATTCTATTGCCGTTGCTTATCACTTCAGGACTTATTACTGGTATCATTGCGGGGCTATATCCAGCTGTCGTTTTATCAGGGTTTGATATTATTAAATCATTGAAAGGAACATTAAAAATCGGTTCCAGAAACCCTTTCCAATTCAAGCATGCTCTGGTGATTGTTCAGTTTGCAATTGCAATTGGTTTTATCTCAGCAACAATTATAATATCCAGGCAAGTGCAATACCTTTTAGAGAAAGACACGGGGTACAACTCAGAAAATACCGTTCTAATCAAAATGTTGCCGGAAGAATTGTCACAGAACTTCGAAAGCTTTAAACAGGAACTTGCGAAAAATAGCGAAGTACTCAATGTGAGCAGAAGTGAGCGTGTAGTTGGAGACCCATGGCCATGGAGTATTATGCGGGAAACTACTCAAAGTCCGGAAGAAAGCAAACGGGTGTTCTTCAACCTCACAGATTACGACTATTTTGAAACAATGGGAATTGCTCTTTTGGAAGGTCGCACATTCTCAAAGCAACATTCCAACGACGAAACAAGATCAATCATAATCAATAAGAAAGCTGCTGAATATCTTGACATTGAAAACCCCGTTGGTAAGCAAGTTCATTTTTTCGAAATTGATGGACCTAGAACGATCATAGGAGTGGTCGAAAATTTCAATTACACATCACTACATCAGGAAATTGGGCCAGCAGTAGCCATTATGCCTTTTATTGACCTGGAATATATGTACGTGAAATTTGGAAGTGGTAATCCCGCCCAGCAAATTGCATTGCTTGAAAGCAGCTGGAACGAAATATCTCCGGATAGCCCATTAGCCTGGAGGTTTCTTGAGGACAATTTAAACTCAATGTACCAGTCGGAGGAAAAACTATCTGCTCTGATCCAAATATTTTCGATGCTTTCGATCCTCTTAGCTTGTCTTGGACTTTTTGGAATTGTTGCATTTATGGTCAATTCAAGAATGAAAGAATTTGGGGTAAGAAAAGTATTGGGAGCTTCTATTCAATCTTTGTATAGTCTGTTAGCGACTAAATATGTCTATTACACTCTAATAGCAATGGTAGTGATCTTACCTGTTGTGCATTACTCGATGAACAATTGGCTGGAGAATTTCGCTTACCATATCGACCCACATTGGCTCATCTATCCAATTTCTACCCTTGCTATGTTATTGATGATACTAATCACAATATCATTTCATACTGTAAAAGCAGCAAAAGCCAATCCAATTAGATTATTGAGGGATGAGTAATCTGTTTTTTGATTCAAAGTAAATTACTGAGCCCGGTATATGTATGATCCAGATTTGTACAAAAATGTGACGGAAGTTATCTTACGTTAGCGGCATCAGTAATCTCGGTGCAGCAAAAACAAACCACTTCTGAAACCATGAAGAACAACTGGAAGAAATACACAATTGAATTCCTCTCTATTTTCATTGCGGTAATCTCAGCATTTGCACTCAACAATTGGAACGATAACAGACGGGATAACAATGCTGAATCAAAAATCCTAACTGAAATCCTAAACGGCCTTGAACTAGACAAACAAGATGTCCAACACAACATCCTTGGTCATGAACACTGCATTAAGTCAGGACGATACTGGCGCAGTATTATTAATGGAGAAGTTGTAAGTACCGACTCAATTTGGAGACACTATTTTCTTTTGACCCGTGACTTCATATCCATTCAAAACACATCTGGTTATGAGACATTAAAGTCAAGAGGTTTTGAGCTGATCAAAAAAGATTCGTTACGGGCTAAAATTATTTCTCTTTACGAATTTGATTATCAAACATTGGAAAAGCTGGAAGAACAATACAGCGAAATGCAGTTTCATGAGAGCTACTATAACAGAATTAATGAAGCAATTGCTCCAAATTTTAAGTTCGATCCAAATGGTGAAATAGTTGGTATGAAGTTGCCATTAAAAATTGAGGAGAACGAAAGAAAAGTTCTACTTAGTTATCTCTGGAAAATTGAAATCAACAGGAAGTTCACTTTGGAAGCTTACAGGGAAGTTGACGGAAAAATTGGACAGTTAATGGAGAAAATTAAAAGCGAATTAAACAGATAAAATAATTATCATACCTTGAACCTCATCTCCACTTCTGTACCCTTTCCAACTTCTGAAAGGTACTTTATTTCACAACCATGACGGTTTAATATTTGATAAGTAATTGCCATACCCATACCTATACCCTGACCAGGTTCTTTTGTGGTAAAAAAAGGATCCATCACCTTGTTTAAGTCTTCTCTCTTGATTCCTTTACCATCATCAGTGATGGTTAATTTAACTTCTGAACTGGTCACTGAGGTCTTAACTACTATTGTCCCCTTTTTGTCGATGCTATCATCACAATTTTTGAATATACTAAGAAATGCCTGATGCAATTCCGGTGGATTCCCCTCCATCTCTGGAAGCTCTTTACTATAATTTTTTTGAACATCAATTCTATCCTCAAACTGCTTGTTCATCATCAGAAGACAGTTATCCAGAATTTCATGCAGGTCGTAAGGCATCTTGCCATCACTGGTATAATTATTAAAGCTCGTCAATCTACTTACAATGTTGGAAGCTCGATTCACGCCTTGGTCAATCATTTCCAAACTCGACTGCATATCATCAAGCATTTCTGGCTTTTCATGTTTGAGCTCTCTCGATATCAAGTCCCTTCCACCATTAATTAGTTGTAATGGATTATTAATCTCATGTGCAATCCCGGCAATTAACACTCCTACTGATGCCATTTTTTCTGATTGTACCAATTTAGTCTGAGTGTCTTTTAATTCGTGAAGAGTATTTTTCAGATCTTTCGTTCGCACATCCACTTCCAACGCTAGTTTTTCTTTTTGCTTTTTGAGTGAATTTGTTCTGGATTTATAGCCAAAATAGAACATCAGGATTAGTACAGTGCTAATTGCTATCCTGAACCAATTTTGATTCCACCATGGGGCAAGCAAATGAATTCTAACAGATGCAGGCTTCTCGTTCCAATACCCGTGATTATTGGAAGCTTTAACCTGAAAGGTATAATCACCAGGAGGTATACCATGAAAAACTGCTTTTTGATCCGTTGATGGGTACCAATTATTGTCATAACCCTTAAGACGATAACTATATTGGTTCATCTTAGACGAGGTATAGTTTATACCAACAAATGAAAATGAAAAAATTGTAGTGCCAGCTTCCATTGTAATTTCCGGAGTATCATTTTTATTTTCAGTCTCATTCTTGTTTTGATGCCATGGTAAAGTTTGCCCATCTACCTCGAGCTTTGTGACCACAATCTCTGGCGGAGTGGTATTCATTTTCACCTCATCTGCTTCAAAATAATTGAACCCATTTACTCCTCCAACAAACAGCTCATCCTCATTGGTCACTAAAATGCTTTCAGGATTAAACTGGTTAGCCTGAAGCCCATCCTCTTTAGAAAAATTTAAAAATGTTTCCTCAACTGCATTAAATAGCGACAATCCGAGATTGGTTGTAATCCAAAATCGATTTTTTGAATCCTTCGCAATCCCCTTAATCGAGTTTGATGGCAAACCATCTTCCATAAAATAGTGATTAAATTGATTTGTTTTCCTGTTGAATTTATTCAATCCATCAGCTGTCCCAATCCAAATCAAACTGTCATTCTCCGCGTATATAGCCTGTATCCTTTCACTACTGATACCTGAAAGGTCAGGCTTGAACTTATGTATCTTATATTCATTATTCTTTGTGTTGTAAACGCCCAATCCATTGTAACCTCCAAAATACAAGTTGTCATTGGAATCAAACTCTATAGCAACTGGATTCTTATACGTGATCGCACCTTCCTTAATAAATGATGTAATTTCTCCGGTGGACCTGTCTAGTTTGGCTAATCCTCCATGCAATGTGCCAATCCAAATATTGCCCTTTCCATCTTCTGCCAAATCAAAAACATGGTCAGACATAAGGCCCGAATTATCAGTATCATACCAATCGATTCGATTGAAGTTTTTATCGGTATGAATCAGCCCTGACTCCCAACCTCCACACCAGATATCTCCATTACTATCATGTATGACAGAGACCACTGAATTGGATGTCAAAAATGAATTCTCAACATCAAAATATTTGAAATGACCATTCTTCTTATTAAATGAATTGATGCCACCAGTCTTGGTTCCAAACCAAATTATGCCATTAGAATCCTCTGAGAATTGGTTGATGTCGTTTGCACTAGGAGAATTTTCATACGGAACACTCATCCAGTGTGTGAATGCTTGTTTCTTAAAATGAAGAATGTTTACACCACCACCAACAGTTCCGAGCCATATGTCTCCAAATCTGTCTTCAAATATGGTTAACAGCCCAGGGAAATTTAGTTTATTGGGTTTTAGCTCAGCCTTATACAGCTGCAGCTTATCTATATCTCCATTGGGAATAGTAGCCAATCCCTCACCCTCCACGCCAAACCAAATATTGCCAGCGCCATCTGAATAAAGTTCCCTGGCCAAAGGATATGTTGTATGATATACAGCTTCTAATATTTCATATTTGTCATCAAACATAGCTTCAATGATTCCATCTTCATATGTCCCTATCCAGTATTTACCTTCAGAATCTTGCGCAATGGAATTGATATTACATTCTTCTCCAGAGGAGTTCTTCAAATCTAAATGTTTGAAACTATCTGTGGATTCATCAAAAATGGCTAAAACTCCATAAGAAATCAGCCAGATATTGCCCTGTCTATCCTTATAGATTCTATCAATATTGTTGAAGGTCTTATTAGGGTCATCTTTAATATCCTTGAAATGGGAAATTTTGTTAGTCTCATAGTTCAAAGCAAACAGCCCCTGGTTTTCGACAGCTATCCAAATTGTCTCAGCATTTACCACTGCTTTTTCAATATTTCCATCAATCAGACTTTGAGGCGTGTTTGGGAAATCAAAAGTTTTAAAGGAATTAGTACTCCAATCATACACCTGTAACCCTTTGCTGGTTCCGATTAATAGATTACCGTTTTGATCTTCTGTGATGGCATCAATATGGCTATTCTTAAGACTGTTGGATCTACTAACACTATTTTGATAGGTGGTGACTTTTTCTCCGTCAAACAAATTCAATCCATCATCTGTCCCAAACCAAAGAAAACCTCTGGTGTCCTGGTAAATACACGTGACATAGTTTGAAGATAGGCCATCGTCAACCGTGAGGTATTCAAAATGCAATGATTTCTTTTGACCATATATTTCCATAATGGACAAACAAACCAGCAAGAGAATAGTGAAAGTGTTTCTCCGGACAGGCACCATTCTTCAAATTATTTTAGCGGTTAAAGTATACAGGAATCACCCGATCACTCAGAATCCAGATTTATTTGCTCAGTGTTATCCCATATGTAACTTAATGATTAAGGCAACAAAATGAAAGTTCCTTCGCTAAGACAAACACACCTTTCCGTCCTATTTAAGCATCATTTTTCCATTCGACCCGAAAAATCTGCAACTCGTCGGTATAATTTCATAGTAGCGATTTGAAATATTAGTTTAGACAGACAATTAATCAAATAACTAATGATTCTAATTGACCCTAGTCTAAATGAACTGCTTTCTTCTCTAAAATCGGATCGGCTTAATTTTATCCTGATTGGTGAAAAGTCAAGCATATCAATTGCAGATTTGATTGAGCACGCAAATCAACAAAACATGCAAATCGCTGGTGGTCTCTTTCCAGGTATTATTGAAGATAGAAACAGGTATGAGGATGGGGTTATCATTCAGTTCTTGGAAAATACATTGGTTCATACCCATCATCAAATCTCAGAATCAAAAGAGTTGACCTATCCAAAATTGGATGACAGCTTTCGGTCAGCAAAAATGTTGGTAGATGGATTGACGAAGGGAATCGGAAAATTTCTGCAAGACACCTTTGCTCATTTTGGAGATTCAATTCAATTCATTGGTGCAGGATGTGGCTCGCTGACGTTGGAACAAAAACCTTGTCTGTTTACCAATGATGGCTTCTTTGAAGATGCGGCATTAATTGTATTTGAAAACAATGCACTGAACTTAGGAGTCAGACACGGTTGGAAGAAAATCGCGGGTCCATTTGTTGTGAGCAAGGCAGAAGGAAATGTCATCAAGGAACTTAACTGGAGGCCAGCCTTTGAGGTATACAAGGAGGTATTGTTAAAAGAGGCACTTTCTGAAATCACAGAAGATGACTTCTTTAATATCTCAAAAGGATATCCATTTGGCATCTCCAGAGAAGGAACAGAAGATATAGTGAGAGACCCTATCGCTTCATCCAATCAGGAATTAACTTGTGTTGGTGAAGTCCCGGAACACTCCACATTAAATATTTTATCCGGTCGTCACGAAGATCTAATTCAGGGAGCAAAAGCTGCTGCGATCGAGGCTTCCTCCAATGAAATAAAGTCTTCATTTGTGGTTGACTGCATTTCCAGAGTACTATTTCAAGGAGAGAAGTTTCATAGAGAGTTGAACATTATAGCATCAGAAATAGCACGTTTCAATTCTGAAGTTCAAGTTGAAGGTGTCTTATCATTAGGCGAAATTTCTTCGTATGGAAATGGTTATCTTGAATTCTTCAATAAAACGATTGTCGTTGGTACGTACCACTAGAATATGGATAGTCTCAGTCACATAACACTTTTGTATGAGCTTAGCGTAAAAACTCTGAAGCACCTGGACCCAAAGGAGACTGCCAAAACCTTCATCAACACATTTCTTTCCAGAAAAAATCTTAGCTACGGAGCTATATGGTTAACGGCTGATGGAGGCGAGGAAATTTTATTTTCCAGCCTTTACAGCCTACCGAGCTCTCAAGAAAATAACAGACTTAATAAAAATCAGTTTCTCAATTATTTTAAGGATGAAAACCTGGTCATTCATGAGCATAGCATGTTCAACAAGAAAATCTCGGGAAACTTCGCATATGTGAAATTAGGTGAATTTGGTATCCTGGAAGTAGAATCCAAATCAAAAGACATTGTACTAGATCGTGATAATTTATATCCTTTCATTGAGGTATTTAATCAACTTGCTGTAAGCCTGGAAAGCTCTTATTCTTATCAAAATCTTGAAAAGGAAATCAAGCAAAGAAAACAAGCTGAGAAATCACTTGAAGCTAATGAAGAGAAGTATAAAAGAATAGTTGACAACATCGAATTGGGTCTGCTTGAAGTAGATGCTAATGACATTATTTCACATGCCAACAATGCCTTCTGCAAACTTGTGGAATACGAACTACATGAAATTATTGGAAAAAATGCTTCGGAGCTTTTGTTGAGAGAATCTGATCGCGAGTCAATGAAAAAAAGAAATGCTTCTCGTAAAAGAGGCAATTCAGATGTTTATCAAATTCCGGTCATCACAAAATCTGGCACAGAAAAATGGATGGTCATAAGTGGAGCTCCAAATTTTGATTCACAGGGAAATCAGGTTGGATCAATCGGTATTCACCTGGATATCAGCGATCAACGACGACTGGCCAATGAAAATGCTTTTAAAGATTCAAAATTGAGTAATTTGTTTGAGGTTTCTTTAGACGCATTAATATCCGTAAATGACCTGGGAGTTGTAATTGAGTGGAATCCCCAAGCCGAGAAGATCTTTGGATACACTAAGGAAGAGATAATGGGCCAGGAGTTATCAAAAACAATCATTCCTCATGCCTTCAGAAAAGCGCACTCAGATGGAATGGATAACTTCCATAAAACCGGTCATGGTCCTGTTTTAAATAAGAGAATCGAAATTACCGCCTTGAGGAAAAATGGAGAAGAGTTCCCAATAGAATTGACCATTTTCCCAATAGAGCACCATGACTCCCACTACTTCACAGCTTTTGTAAGAGATATCACAGAAATAAAGCAGTCGCGGGAAACTATGACTGAGGCCCTCAAACAACAAACGGAACTGAATACACTCAAATCCAAGTTTGTTTCCATGACCTCTCACGAACTTCGGACTCCTCTGACCACAATTAGTACAGACATTGAGCTAATGAACTACTACATAGAAAGTCCAAAAGAAGTAGATAAATCCAAGCTTAGCAATATTGTGAACCGGATGAATACAAACGCAGATCGGCTAAATCATTTGATCAGCAATATTCTCCTTATTGGGCAGCTGGATTCAGACAAGGTTCCATTCAATCCTGAGCCAATAGAAGTATCAGAATATTTCGAGAAAAACATCCTTCCAAACTACACCAATGGAGCCCGAAAATTAACATACTCAATTGAGGGCAATCCATATAACCTCAATGTTGACAAGAACCTGTTTACCCAAATAAATGACAACCTGATTTCGAACGCCTTCAAATACTCAGAAGGCGGTAAGGCTCCTGAGGTAGTATTGGAATACAGAGAAACCGAGTTTCTTTTACATGTAAAGGATTTTGGAATTGGAATCCCTAAATCAGATCAGGAGAAACTTTTCAGCACATTTTTCAGAGCTTCTAATGTCGGGAATGTTCAAGGTTCTGGATTGGGTCTAACAATAGTCAATGAATTTGTGAAATTACACGAAGGACTTATTACCTTTAATAGCAAGGAAAGCGAAGGAACAACTTTTACCGTCAGAATTCCTGTAGATTAAACAACCAGATTATGAGTTCATACAACATTTTGATCATTGAGGACGACCCTCATATTGCAGCTTCTCTTTCAGAAATGCTCGAAATACTGGATCACAAAGTATTAGGTGTAGCTGAATCATTTGATGAGGCCATCAAACACCTGAACGAGAAAGACATTGAACTCGCATTAGTGGACATTCAAATCAAAGGCGATAAATCAGGAATAGATGTTGCTGAAAAGTTGAAGAACGACTTCAAACTGCCATTCATATTCACCACGGCATACGCAGATAAGGAGACTATTCAGAAGGCGGCCGTTCATAGTCCTTATGGATATATAGTGAAACCCTACAGCATGAAAGAAATCAATGCTGGAATCGAAGTGGCCATACAAAACCACAAAAACCTGTCGGAAGTAAAGAATGATGAAGGTGGCGTTTTCAACCAGCAGAGTTTGTTTATCAAGGCAAATTCCAGATTGATAAGAATTGACATCAACGATATTTTATTTGTAGAAGCGAAAGGTGATTACACAGTTTTCAAGACAGAAGACAAAGGTTATGTAGTAAACAGCACCTTCAAAAACGTAGAAGAAAAACTGAATGCCAATCAATTTGTAAAGGTCCACAGAAGCTACATTGTAAATATTGACAAGGTGGTGGACATTGAAGAAAATAACCTCCTCATCAACGAGCAAATCATTCCAATAAGCAGAGGCCAAAAGCCTAACCTGATGAAGAAACTAAATACCATTTAGGGTTTCTGACTCCCTTATTTTAAATATTCAGAATTCAAAGCGTTAAAATTCCACCCATATCCTAAACAAATGTTTACTTAATGCGTATATCCTAAACAAATGTTTACCAAATTGCATTTATGAACTATACATTAGGAGCACTGGAAGAGATTATTCTACTTCTGGTCCTCAGAGAAAAAGAGTCTTATGGAGCTCAGCTTGTAAAGCTCTATATAGACCAGATGAATAAAGAAATTACCCTTCCGGCTGTGGTAATGGTGCTCAAAAGATTAGAAA
>JANSWY010000062.1 GCA_024743255.1 bacterium
ACTGGTGATGAGCCTGTGGAATATAAGGGATATGTTCCACAGGCTCATCACCAGTAACATCAATTATCTTAGAACTTGCAGTAAGTACTACATTAGCTCCGAGTACAGCTTCTTTACCAACTCTTACTCCTTCAACCACAATACATCTTGATCCAATGAAAGCATTGTCCTCTATAATCACAGGAGCTGCCTGTACTGGCTCCAATACTCCACCAATACCTACTCCTCCTGACAAATGAACATTCTTACCAATCTGTGCACAACTACCAACGGTTGCCCAGGTATCGACCATCGTTCCACTGTCAACAAACGCACCGATGTTCACATATGAAGGCATCAATACAGTATTCCTATTAATGAACGAACCGTATCTAGCAATAGCATGAGGAACTACTCTCACACCAAGCTGATCATAGCTTGATTTTAATTTTATTTTGTCATGAAACTGAAATGGACCAACTTCAATTAATTGCATTTTCATAAGAGGGAAGTAAAGAATTACAGCCTTCTTAATCCACTCATGTACTACCCATTCCCCTTCGATTTGTTCCGCAATTCTACGCTTACCATTATCGAGATCATCAATCACAGTTTTGATGGCAACACTTGTTTCTTTGTTGTCGACAAGAGACCTATCCTCCCATGCTTGTTCAATTATTTCTCGCAATTCCATGAATTCTTTTTTCGCTTTATTTAATATTGATTCTAATGAAAAAAATCCAAGTCGTAATTGCTTCTACATTAAAACCCGTGGATGATCCCCGGGCGTATAAGCGATTTGGACTTTCAATGGCGAAAACAAATAAATATGCCATTAATATCATAGGATTTGGGACAAAAAATAAATCATCACATCCAGATATTATTTTCCATCCTTCGGGACTATTCTCAAGATTATCCATCAAAAGAGTTTTGCTCAAATGGAAAATCCTCAGAAAGGTTATCAATCTAAAACCTAAAATCGTAATTATTCAAACTCATGAATTAATAATACCAGCTATAATTTTCAAAATAACCCATCCCGGAAAAGTGATATATGATGTTCGTGAGAACTACTATCGAAATCTTATTTATCAGGATGTCTTCCCTCCAGGAATGAAACACTTCCTGGCACTTTGGGTAAGGCTGAAAGAAAAAGTTTGCTCCTACTTTTTTGATGGTTTTGTCCTAGCAGAAAATGGCTATCAAAATGAATTCAATTTCCATTCCAGCAAACCATTCCAAGTGATAGAAAATAAAGTCAAACTTGAGTCTTATATCACAAGGAAATACAATGAAAATTTAGACTTCATTTTCACTGGAAATCTATCCAAAAACAGTGGCGTATTAAAGGCAATAGAATTATACCTGAACATCAAAAAAATCATTCCAGAATGCACCTTAAAAATAGTAGGTCAATCACCATCAAACACATTCCTTGAAACACTAAAATCATCTATCAAAAACCAAGATGACATCAAGCTTATTGGAGGAGCTAATATTATACCTCACAATGAAATCCTAAACGAAATTACAAGCAGCAACATGGGACTTGTCACTTATCAAGTGAACCCGAGTAATGA
Source organism: bacterium (assembly GCA_024743255.1). Taxonomy (GTDB): domain Bacteria; phylum Bacteroidota; class Bacteroidia; order Cytophagales; family Cyclobacteriaceae; genus JANSWY01. Next base: position 1,563 of record JANSWY010000062.1, read on the forward strand.
GAATTGCATACCAACAAAGGTCTACGAATACCTTGCTTTGGGACTACCATTTATCTCCGAACAAGAAACAACCTGGACCAAACTTGCTCAACAAACTAATCAAGTTCTACCCATTGATTTTAATAATTTCAATCCCACAGAAGTAGCTGAACAACTAAAAATTCTGTCAATATCTAAAAGTCCTGTCGACAATAGTCAGTTTACATGGGAGAGTGAGGAGGAAAAACTCTTAAGCTTCCTAGAGCAAATCATTTCTTAAATTCAAGCAACTTAAACTCCTGATAAAAAACTATTTAAACATTGCTATTTTTCTATATTAAAAAATATTTTTAGATTTGTCTAAAATAATTTTTTCAGACAGATAAACAATGAACCTTAGTTTTACAGAGGAAAATTACATCAAGGCGATCTATCACCTATCGGATGCTGGAAATAAAGCGGTAAACACCAACACTATTGCCGACGAAATGAATACTGCTGCTGCTTCTGTTAGTGACATGATCAGAAAATTGTCGGACAAGGACATGATTGTTTACAAAAAGTATCATGGAGTAAACATCAGCGATCAAGGTAAGTCTGTTGCTCTGCAGGTAATAAGAAAGCACAGGTTGTGGGAAGTGTTTTTGGTGGAGAAGTTAAACTTCCATTGGGACGAAGTGCATGATGTTGCTGAGCAATTGGAACACATCAGATCTCCCCTACTCATTAAGAGGTTAGATGACTTTTTGGAGCACCCAAAAATCGATCCTCACGGAGACCCCATTCCAGACGAAAATGGTAACATTAGCATAGGTCCACAGTACCCATTACTAGACATGAAAATTGGAACAAATGGAGTCATCACTGCAGTGGAGAATTCCACTTCAAAATTCCTAAAACACCTTGATAATAAAGGCATCAGATTAGGCATCAAATTCGTGATTAAAGATCATGATGAATTCGATGATTCTATGCAGTTGGAATTGGAAACTGGCGAGTCAATTTTCCTTTCAAAACAGGTATCAGAAAATTTATTAGTAAGACAGATTTAAACAGTGATGAAGTATATATACATCCTTTTTGCAATCATTCTATTTGGTTGTTCTCAAAATAGCAACTTAGATAAGTCCAATAAACTAAAAGTGGTTACCACCACTGGAATGATCTATGATGCTGTAAAAAATATAGCCGGTGACTCTGTTGATGCCTCTCCCCTAATGGGTCCGGGTGTCGATCCTCATTTATATAAAGCCACACAAGGAGACTTATCAAAACTCAATGATGCTGACCTGATTTTATATAATGGTTTACACCTCGAAGGAAAAATGGGTGAAGTTTTTGAGAAGCTTGGAAGGCTTAAAGAAGTTGTCGCAGTTGCCGAATCTGTTCCAAAAAACAATCTCAGAGTAAGCGAGTCTTATCAGAATTCTGCAGACCCACATGTATGGTTTGATGCCCAATTGTGGAAGTACGTAGTTCAGGAAGTAAGTAATCAGTTAATAAAAAACGACAGCAAAAATGCCGACTTCTACAGAGCGAACACAACTAAATATTTAGCATCACTCGACAGTCTTGATACAGCTGTAAGATCGCAAATTTCTTCCATCCCCGAGGCACAGAGAATACTCATCACCTCTCATGACGCATTTGGATATTTCGGAGATGCGTATGGAATTGAAGTGAACGCATTACAAGGTATTTCCACAGTGTCAGACTTTGGATTAAAAGATGTCACAAATCTGATTGATGTGATCACAACCAGAAATGTGAAAGCAGTTTTCGTGGAAACCTCAGTATCTGAGCAAGCCATAAAAGCTGTGGTAGATGGCGCCAAAGAAAAAGGACAGGAAGTAAAAATCGGAGGAAGCTTATACTCCGACGCAATGGGAGATTTCGGTGCACCAGAAGGAACTTACCTTGGAATGGTGGATAGTAATGTGAGGGTGATTGTGGAGGCTTTGAGATAAGTGTTATCAGTTGTCAGTTGTCTGTTTTCAGTTAAGTAAAAAAACAGACAACTGATAACCGACAACTGACAACAAACAAATATGATACAACAAGTTCAAAATCCAATACTAGAAATACACGACTTATCGGTTAGCTATGATCGTAAGCCAGTGCTTTGGGGAGTTGATTTGAGTATTCCTAAGGGTGCTCTTGTGGGTATTATTGGGCCTAATGGTGCTGGGAAGTCTACTTTGATTAAATCGATTATGGGGCTGATTCCTCTTAATGGAGGATATGTGAAGCTTTTCGATAAAGATTTAGACGATGTTCGTGAAAAAGTAAGTTATGTTCCACAGCGCGAATCTGTTGACTGGGATTTTCCAGCTTCTGTTATGGATGTAGTGCTAATGGGAAGGTATAATAAACTTGGCTTATTCAGCAGACCAAGAAAAGCTGATAGAGACGCTGCAAGGTTTGCTCTGGAGCAGGTTGGTATGCAAGAGTTTGCCAAAAGACAGATCTCTCAGCTTTCTGGTGGGCAGCAGCAACGAGTGTTTCTTGCCAGAGCTTTAGCACAGCAAGCTGATATCTATTTTATGGATGAACCATTTGCTGGAGTTGATGCGGCTACTGAGAAGGCCATCATTAAAATACTGAAGGATATGTCGGAGGCTGGTAAAACGGTGATTGTGGTGCATCATGACCTGCAATCTGTGGCCAAATATTTTGACTGGCTGATTATGCTGAATCTAAGACTTGTAGCCTCAGGGCCTACAGATAAGGTTTTTAATGAGAAATTGCTGGAAGAAGCGTACGGTGGTAAGCTCACGCTTCTGACAGAAGTTGGACAGCTAATAAAGCAGGAGAAATTCCCGGGAATAGAAAAGTAAGCAATGGATACTTTTATTGAGTTTTTTACATTTCAATATCCAAACATCAAGTATGTGCTCTTTGGGTCTATCCTACTGGCTGTAAGCTCAGCTATTGTGGGATGCTTTACATTCCTGAAGAAAAAAGCACTTGTAGGAGATGTGGTAGCTCACGCTGTTTTGCCCGGAATATGCCTCTCATTTCTATTAACAGGCAATAAAAACCCACTCTATCTAATTATAGGAGCATTTATTACGGGTTGGATCAGTATAGTTGTGATTGATGGAATTGTAAGGAAAACAAAGCTCAAAGAAGACACTGCTACAGGTTTGTCTCTATCTGTATTCTTCGGAATTGGGATCTTACTTTTGACATTCATTCAAAAATCAGGAAATGCCGCTCAAAGTGGTCTTGAGTCCTTTTTGTTCGGAAAAGCGGCAGCATTAGTAGGTGCCGACATGTGGTTATTCGCGTCTGTTTCTGTTGCATTGTTAATAGCTGTATTCCTGCTATTTAAAGAATTTACATTAATCAGTTTTGATCAGAATTTTGGAGCTGCTATTGGTTTTCCTGTGAAAGGCCTTAATCTCATCTTAACTACACTTACGGTATTAGCAGTAGTAATCGGAATTCAAGCTGTTGGTGTTGTATTGATGGCTGCCATGCTCATAACACCCGCAGCTGCTGCCAGATTCTGGACGGACGATCTCAAGACAATGATTATCCTGGCTGCCATATTTGGAGCAGTATCAGGAACTGCAGGTGCCTACATCTCATTTGTTGCACCCTCTATGCCTACGGGTCCATGGATTGTGATGGTTATTTCAATCATTGCCCTCACCTCTTTCTTCTTCGCTCCCAAAAAGGGAATTCTTTATAAAGCATTAAAAAGAAGAAGAATCAAAAACTTAATCTTACAGGAAAATATATTGAAGATGTTTTTCCAACTGGGTGAAGAAGCCGGGGATTTCAATACTGGCAGATCAGTACTGGAACTACAGGATAAACGCCCTTTTAGAACTAAAGAATTGGATTCAGGACTCAAAAGACTACAGCTTCAAGGTTACTTGACCAATCAGAATGACAAATGGCAAATCACTTCTGAGGGACAGAATAAAGGAAGAAGAATTGTGAAACTTCACAGATTGTGGGAATTGTATCTGACCACCTATTTGAGAATTGCTCCAGATCATGTGCATGAGGATGCGGAGAAAATAGAGCATATCATCACTCCTGAATTAGAAGCAAGACTCGAAAAACTCCTGGATTACCCAGAATTAGATCCACATCAAAGCAAAATACCTTATCAATAATGAATGACCTCATCATCATAGCGACAGGATCATTAGTAGCCATTTCATGTGGGCTCCTGGGGTGTTTTTTGATTCTTAGAAAAATGGCCATGGTGGGTGATGCCATTTCACATGCGGTGTTACCGGGAATTGTTATCGCTTTTTATATCTCAGGTGAAAGAGATTCTATAGTAATGCTTATTGGAGCTGGTTTAATAGGCATATTGACCACATTTCTAATTGAATTCCTACACCAAAAAGGCAAACTACAATCAGACGCTTCAATTGGAGTAACCTTCACATGGTTGTTTGCGCTTGGTGTCATTCTTATTTCCTACTATGGCAGAAATGTAGACATTGATCAGGATTGTGTCCTACACGGTGAGATTGCTTATGTTCCAATTGACCTTTGGATCACTGAAGGTGGAACTAACCTGGGTCCAAGGGTACTGTATGTGATGTCTTTTGTCACGCTTGCCATTATTGTCTTTATAAAGATTGGATACAGAGGACTGTTTTTCACCACATTTGACGCTTCATATGCAGCTGCAATTGGCATTTCAACCGTACTCTGGCACTATTTACTCATGGGATTCGTGAGTTTAGCAACTGTTGCTTCGTTTGAGTCGGTCGGGGCTATTCTGGTTGTGGCATTCTTGATTGTGCCTCCTGCTTCTGCATATCTACTGACTAATAAGCTTCCAAAAATGCTGATGCTTTCAGTAGTCTTCGGAGTACTATCAGCAACGGGTGGTTATTATCTTGCAAAGTCTCTTGATGGTAGTATAGCTGGTGCTATGGCTACTGTATCAGGACTTCTATTTGCTCTTACATTCTTCTATACAAGACTAAAAGCCAACCCTGTCACGTCTTCTTCTCCAGTATTGCAGGAATCATAACCAATTTGACATTAGCTTTGCACCTGCTGAATAGATTAACATGGGTTACACGGATTTTAATGATACAATAATTGCTTTGGCAACACCTCCTGGAGTTGGTGCTATTGGAGTTATTCGCCTTTCTGGAAAAGAGGCAATTTCTAAGGTAAATGAGGTTTTTAAGGGAAAAGACCTGAGCAAAGAAGCATCTCACACCATTCATTTCGGAACGATCAGAGACGGTAATGTCATCATTGACGAAGTACTGGTCTCTCTTTTCATTGCTCCTAAATCATTCACCAGAGAAGATGTTATTGAAATATCTTGCCACGGATCCAACTACATTATTCAGCAAATCATTAAGATATTTCTCAAGAACGGTGTTCGATTGGCTAAACCAGGAGAATTCACCCAAAGAGCCTTCCTAAATGGCCAATTTGACCTGGCACAAGCAGAAGCCGTTGCAGATCTAATCGCATCAGATTCCGAAGCTTCTCATCAGGCTGCCCTGAATCAGATGAGAGGTGGTTTCTCCGGAAGAATCAAGGAATTAAGAGAGCAATTAATTCATTTTGCCTCGATGATTGAACTCGAGCTTGATTTTTCTGAAGAGGATGTTGAGTTTGCTAGTCGAGATGATTTGAAGAGCTTGGTTTTAGAGTTGAGTAGAGTCATACTTCAGTTGATCGATAGTTTTGAGGTAGGAAATGTGATCAAAAACGGTATCCCAACGGTAATTGCAGGGAAACCCAATGCAGGTAAGTCTACCCTACTCAATGCGTTATTAAACGAAGAAAAAGCAATTGTTTCTGATATCCCTGGTACCACCCGAGACTTCATTGAAGATCACATGATCATTGATGGCTTTTCATTCCGATTCATTGACACTGCTGGTATTCGTGAATCCGGAGATAAGATTGAAACCATGGGTGTAGAAAGAACCATGGCCAAAATGAAGGATGCTTCACTCATCCTTTATGTATTTGATCTCTCAACAGACACTACAACAGAGATATTCCAGGAAATCAACAAACTGGAAAACGGCGGTACTCCATTCATTGTAGTTGGTAATAAGTCCGACATAGCAGATAGCACTATTATTGAGCAGGTCAAAAAAGACCCAAGAGCAGTCATCATCTCCGCCAACCAAAAAGAAAACCTGGAAAACCTGAAAGCCAAAATCGTTGAGATTGTCAATCTAAAGAGCTTCAAAACAGGAAACACAGTTGTCACCAATGCTCGTCATTATCAGGCATTATTTGAAACTAATAAGTCACTGGAAGATGTATTAACCGGCATTGACGGACAAGTAAGCAATGATTTCCTTGCAATGGACATTCGACAGGCCTTGCACCATCTTGGTGAGATTACCGGTGAGATCACAACTGATGATTTGCTGGCGAATATTTTTAGTAAGTTTTGTATTGGAAAGTAGTCTGTAAAATATAAGAAAAGAAAAGAAAGCTCAGGAAGTAAAAATTGTACTTTTTCTATTCCATTCTTTACTTTTCGTTTGTTTTACTGCCTTTGGTTTGTATTTTTTTGTTCCTATTTTGTACCCATTAACATACAAAAAACAAAAAAGTACAAGTAATGGGACCTTCAATAAAGCTTAGAAAAAGAATTTTAAAGAATGGCAAAAGTAACTTCTATCTCGACATCTACTATAGAAAAGGGGTTAGAAAGAGGGAGACCTTAGAGGGGTTATTCCTATTCACTAAACCAAAAACTGCGTTCGAAAAAAATCACAACAAAATCAACCAAATAAAAGCTCAAGAGATAGCAAACAATAAAAACATTGATTTAATTAATGGGTTTGGTTACAAAGTATTTAAAAAGATTTCCTTTCTTCAGTTCTACATTGATTTAATGCAAGAACGAAATGGTAGCAACTTTGATAACTGGACCAGTTGTCTAAAGCATCTTGAGAAGTTTATTCCCCAAAGTACAACCTTAGACCAAATAGACGATCAGGTAGTCAAAGGGTTTAAAAACTACTTACTCAAAAATGCCAAAACTAAATCACATAAAAACTTATCAACTAATTCTTGTATTTCATACTTCAATAAATTTAGAGCTACCATTAATGAAGCTTTCCAAAGAGGCTTAATTAAAGAAAATCCTCTAAGAGGTGTGAAAAGCATCAAAAAAGAAGATACGGAAAGAATTTTTCTGACTACGACGGAATTAAAACAACTCAATAGAACTGAATGTACCAATGCAATATTGAAGAAAGCTTTTTTATTTAGCTGCTACACGGGTCTCAGATTTTCAGATATTTATCAAGCAAAATGGGAAAATATTCAGAAAAAGAATGGAAGAACATATCTCATTTTTCGCCAACAAAAAACAAAGTCTCAAGAATATTATCCATTGAATGAAACTGCTGTGACTATCTTAAAAAGTGCAAATTCAGAGAATTCTGGCAAAATATTTCGTGGGCTTAAATATAGTGGGCATAACAACCATTTACTAAAGCATTGGGTACTTCTTGCAGGAATACAAAAACATGTTACATTTCATTCAGCTAGACATACGTTCGCTACACTGATGTTGGAAAAAACCAAAAACATTTTTATGGTTTCGAAACTTCTAGGTCACTCCGAAATTAAGACAACTATGGTTTATGCAAAAATAGTCGATGATCAAAAGGAACAAGCTGTTGATCTTCTGGATGACCTTTAAAAGATCAGATTTACACAACTTCAATGTTAAGAAATTGTTAACTTTTCAAATTAACAAATCATCGATTTCAGCTCATTTGAAGGCTTTTTACAAATTCTGAAGCTAATTAAGACATTAAATCTATGTTCATACCTTACTTAAATCTAAAAAAGTTGAAGCCCAAGTGATATTAGATAGTGAAAATATAAAATTAAATATGAAAAAAGCGACTTATAGATTAACAGAAAAGGACTTACTAAAAAGAATCTATCTTCTTCTAAAGAATAAAAATAAAACATACATGAATGCTGAAGAGGCTAGTAAATATTTGGGCATTGAAATAAGCTACCTATATAAACTCACCCATAAATCACAAATAACATATTATAAGACCGGTAAGAAGAATTACTTCAAGAAGAGAGACTTGGATAAATATATTTCCAGGAATAAAATACCTTCAATTCACGAAATCAAAAGAGAAGTCTTATAATAATTCTGACTTGTAGGGAAATGGTAGATACATTATGGTTAAAAATTCAACCTGAGCAGGCTGCAAAAATTCTTATGTCAGCAAGGAAGGAACACAACAACTTTTACCGAATTGGCAACCTAACACTTCGGCTAACTAGATACGGATGGTATTTAAATGGTAGTATTACAAAATTTATAGTTGGAAACAATATGCAGAGTCATACTTGGCTCATCGTTGACAGATTCTTACTCAAAATGAAAAAGAAATACGGGGTTGACTTAAGATTAAACCCAGTATCTAGATTAGATATAGGAATTGTAGTAAGTCATCCCGAGATACCGAACCTGATTTCAGCTATGATAGAACTAAATAGAAGGTATCGAGTAAATAAAATAAAAAACAATAGTATTACTTTTAGTAACAAATCATCGTCTCTGGTCCTGTATAATAAAACGGAGCAAAGTTCTACAGGTGATATCATCAACTGCAAAAAAAACTTATTACGCATTGAGTATAGGCTTCTAAACGGAAAATCTACAAACAGACAAGGAGTTTTTCAACTTGAACAATTACGTCAAGGCCCAATTCAAAGAAGCCTAGAAAAAAAACTAATGGAGACAATAAAGGAAATAAAATGGTACAAAACATATCACTTTCAAAACGTAACCAGTTTTAAGGAGATCGAAGGATTCCTGTTAAAAGAATGTTTAATAAAATTTGGGGAAGATAATTTGTATAAGGTTCTTGAGGATCTCAAAAATAGCAAACTCCTTACAACCAGCAGAAAATCAGAATTGTGGAAATCAATTGTTCGAAAATGCTCAGAGGTAAATTTTCAAAAACTTGACCGAAGAAAAGACCTGCTAAAGAAGATTAAAATCGAGCTTATTCAATTATCGGGTTGATCAGTCACTTTGGCTAATCACAACTTACTTCTAGTCAAAGTCTATAAACATTATCCCCCATTCCTCTATGTATAAATAAACCCTAATTCTTAACAAATTAAGTCCTAAATGCTTATAACTTCTCTCGCGTAACTAAACCCCATCAAAAATCTCAGATATCGAAACTTCCAAAGCAACACATATTCTTTCAATATTTCTTAATGACAGATTTCGTTCCCCTCTTTCTACCCGGCCAATATAAGTCCGGTCAAACCCGCATATATGAGCCATATGTTCTTGGCTCCACCCCTTCTCATTTCTGAGTTTTTTGACACGTTTTCCGAATTTTAGGACTATATCTTGCACTAAAGTAAAGAAGCCAATAAGACACATACCCGACAACCGCCAATGAGTCACATTTTTGATTATTTTTGATAAATGAAATACCTACTATGTACTCTGATTCTGGCTCTTTACACTTCTGGTAATTGCCAAACTATTCTATTTAAAACAGACCATTTAACAATCAAAAAATTTTCTCAACCCTCTAAAACCTATGAGACAGTACTAACATCTTGGGTTTGGGATAGTTATGGAACTCAAACAATTTTAATTCAAGAGCCTAACTCCAACAACCCTAATACTATTTATGAAATCTACAGTCTAGAAAAGATTGAGGGTAGGTACTATCTCATTGCAAAGGAAGCCTACACTGACTACATATGGGAAATTGTAATTGATTTAAGGTCAAAAACTATAGAAGTTAAATCACTGAAACCAGTTGAAGGAATTAAGATCAAATATTTCGAAAGTTCCACTTCAGAAAAAACCAAGTAAAACTTGTAATACTTTCTATTCTAATTAGTTAATAAAAACATCCGTAAATACTAGATATTTCCATTGGCTCTGATATTGGATTATTTGTATGTTGGGATTGACTTCTTATATTTAGAAGATAAATAAACTAATTATGGCCGGAGAAATTGACGCTAATCCCAACAAGAGATTTTTTATTGAAATGCTAACAAGGGATATTGGAATCATTGATAGCATTATGGATTTGATTGATAATTCAATTGATAGCTACTTAAAAACGAATGATCTTGATATTCTAAAACCTCTTTTTAATTCAGGCATTTCAAAAAGTAAATTCCCCTATACTCCAGTAATTGATGTTACGTTCTCTTCGAAGGAATTTCAATTAATGGACAACTGTGGAGGTATATCGATTGAAAGAGCTAAAAAAGATGTATTCCAATTTGGTACTGGAAGAAAGAGGTCTGAAGATTCAATTGGACTCAGTGTTTACGGAATTGGCATGAAACGAGCATTCTTTAAAATAGGAAATGATATACGAATCAAATCAAAAACAACTTCATCTAATTTTGAGGTTCATATTCCAGTTGCAAAATGGGAGGCAAGCTCTGACTGGAACCACGACTTTAAATCCAAAGAGGAGCTAGCAAATCACATACCTGTTGAGGAAACGGGAACTACAATTCAAATTACTGAATTAGATGAAGATATAGCTCGCAGATTCAAACTTGAAACATTTGAAAATGAGATAATTAGCAAAATTTCGTCTTGCTATGCGCTGTTTCTAGATAGTGGCTTTCAAATCAAAGTTAACGGAAAAAATGTAGAACCCGTTTTACCTAAGTTAGTAAGATCTGAGGAACTTGAAATTGTGAGAAAGTCCTATTCATTTTTTGACATTGACGTATTGATAATAGCTGGGTTCTCTGAAGTTGAAGATAAAAAGCCTCACGGATGGTACATTTTATGTAATGGAAGAACAGTTTTATCAGGAAATAAAGACTCCAAAACAGGCTGGGGTTCAGGAAATCAATGGCATTCGAAATATAATCATTTCGTTGGTTTTGTACACTTTGTTAGTAAGGACGTGGAAGCCTTACCATGGACTACTACAAAAGACGATATAGAGTTTGAGTCAAAGGTTTATCAAAAGGCACTATCAGAAATGAAAATCCTTTCAAAACCATTATTAAATTTTCTTTCCAGAATTTATCAAGACAATAAAGCGGAAGAAAGTCCAGAAAAATTACTATTTGAAAGCGCCACTCCTGTTTCAATTGAAAAAATTGAAACTACCGAACGGGTTTTTCATTACGTACCTAAAGAAAAAGAGAAGTTTGCTACCATCAGCTATAAAAAACCAGTAGAGGAAGTAGAAGCACTAAAAAGTTGCCTGGACAATCCTAAGATGTCTAACAAAGATTTGGGTATTTGGACGTTTGATTACACAATGAAATTGGAGTGTGATGCCTAAAAACTTTGATGTAGTTAATTACAACCTAAGACCATCCAAACAGACTGAAAGGAAGGTTATAGTGGAAGTACTCTTGTACTTAGCAAAGTATGGAATACATATAAATGAGTACAAGTACTTAGGAATGGGATCAATCTACTTCGTGGACTTCAAATTATTTCACAAGTACTTACATATAAATCAAATGATCTGTGTGGAGAAGGAAAATATCCCTAAAAGACTTCAGTTTAATTGCCCGTATGACTTTATTGAGATTCATCCTAACACAGAAATATCAGACATAATACCAAAAATAAGTTCTGAAAGTCGATTTTTCGTTTGGTTAGATTATACAGGAGCCGTCGATCAAGATAAACTAAATGATCTTGGAAATTTAATGGCGAAGGTTGCAAATGGGAGCATTGTCTTAATATCAATGGAATCTAATTCCAGATCATTTATAAAATCTACCGACAAACTTGATAGGTCTGATCCTGCTGAAAAAGCACAGGTGATACTGAAAAATATGAATAATGAGATCGAGAACACTTTAATCGGTAGTCCTAAACCCAAAGAAATAATTGAATTTTCAGATTTTTTAGTTGAAATATTGAACCGGAAAGTCAAAGATTCAATTAACGCTCGAATCGATGATGAAGCACTACAAATAATGAACTACAAATATAAGGATGGTGCAAATATGGTAACTGTAGGATGGTTGATTGATTCTAAGATGAATATAGATAGATACCAGGAAGAAGGTATTGATCAACATGAATTCATTAATACAGACTCTGCGCCACTGGATATTAGAATCCCTCAATTGACGTACCTTGAAAAAAAACGTCTGGATAAAAACATTAAGGGATTAAAAGCGGGTGATAATTTTGATGAATTCGAGTTGGCAAAACCTTACATTGATAATTACCTTAAATTTTACAAGCATTATCCAAGTTATCAAGAAGGACTAATAGATTAAAGTTTACTTTGGTGCCATTCCATCTTTTCCTTTTGGAATTTTTGGAACGTCAAAACTCGTATGGTCATGTTCAGCGACCACTATCCGCATAGCACCTTTAATATTTGGTATATTCTGCCATAATTTAAAATAAGGACGAAGTTCACCAATATTACCGATTCTATCTGTTAAATAAACTTTCAAGTTATCACTTGGCACAACTAGGAATGCCCCTATTGTAGGGGTTTCTTGCATAGTTAGGAACAGTTTATTCAATGCTCTATGGCTAGATGAAATATTTCCTGTTTCCCATTCAAACAAAATGAATTGATTTTCAACTCTTTTCAATGCGTCTAAGTCACCCGTTTTTAATACAGATGATCCCACGTTGGGCAACTTTTCAACCTGCCATCCAAATTTTTGTAAAAATCGCATACAAGGAACTTTTATTGGCTTAACGCCATTGCCTTGTTTCGACTTTTTCCCCGATTCTGGATAAATAGTAAATGAACCAGATCCGTGAGGCCAATCTGTCGCCAAAACTGCAGATTCTACCTGTTGCCAAGCTTCTTGGAGAATTTTATTTTTAGTAAAGAGGTCAGGGTTGATGATATCGTATGTTTCAACAATTTTCATAGGCTATACGTAATTAGCCTTTAAGTTTACTCAAAACCATATATTTTTGGTAACAAACGTTAAAAGATTATTAGGAGATTATGAATTATGGAGACAGGTTGTTAGATGCAATTGGAATCAAAAGAAGCGATAAGAGTTCATTAAAGAAAGTTTGCGACTTATTGAAAATAAAGTCTAAAGATCTGTTGTATTATAATGACAATAATATTTTACCTGATAAGTCGATATTAGATCTTCTAAATGAAAATTATCATATATCAGAAACGGAGCTTAAGCTTGCAATGGGTCTTCTAGATTTGGAACTAATCGAGAGGATCGCCGAAAAATCTAAAGCTATTTCGGAATTGATCTCTGAGCCTAAGAGTTCCAGTCAAATTGATAAACCTAAAATGAAGTTTGAAACCTCGTTAGGGCAATTATATCAGGGAGATTGTATTGAGTTAATGAAATCCCTGGATGATAATTCCGTTGACATGGTGTTTGCAGATCCACCATTCAACCTAAACAAAGATTATCCATCCGGAATGAATGATAATATAAAGGAGATTGAATATCTAAAATGGTCCGAGAAGTGGTTATTGGAATCATGCCGAATTTTAAAAGATGGAGGTAGTCTATTAATCTGGAATCTACCAAAATGGAATATTCAATATGCCAAGTTCCTGACGAACTACTTAAATTTTAGACATTGGATTGCTGTTGACATAAAGTATTCTCTTCCAATTTCTGGAAGACTCTATCCATCCCATTACTCATTACTGTACTTCACTAAGGGAAACAAAAAACACACATTTCATCCAGATAGATTACCAATGGAAGTTTGTAATAAATGTTATAACGAACTTAAAGATTACGGGGGATATAAGAGTAAAATGAATCCAAATGGCATTAACCAATCGGATGTTTGGTATGACATACCCCCAGTTAGACACAACAAATTTAAAGCTCGAAAGGAAGCAAACGAACTATCTATCAAATTATTAGATAGAATAATCGAGATGAGCACCAATCCTGGAGATTTGATATTCGATCCTTTTGGTGGTGCAGGCACAACCTACATTACATCTGAACTAAAGGATAGAAGATGGATTGGCATTGAATTAGGAACTGTACAACCGATTATTGACAGATTCAATAGAATTGATGATGAAAGGGATTTAATGGAAAGGTACAGGTCTTCTTACAATCAGCTGTTCCCTCAAAAAATAAAAGTAAATAGAAAAAAAAGAGGAATCTGGACAGATGATACTTTTTTAGAAAAGGATTTGGATAATCAGACCTTGTTTTGAAGGTTTTGTTCTTCGTTTGTACTTTTAAAACCATAACTCATTGAAAATCAAATCAATTTAAGATTCTGTATTGGGAAGTAATAGCTTTCAAGTTTAAGGTTGGTTAAAATTTTAGAATTTACAATTAGTTGACTAAATCAACTAATTATTTGTATATTTAGTAGATGAATAAAGATTTGGTTGCTGAAATAAGAAGTTTTAATCGGTTTTATACACAAATAATTGGATTACTAGACAGGCACATTCTTAGCAGTGAGTTTTCATTACCCGAAGTAAGAGTAATGTATGAAATCAATCACTCTCCAGGAATTACAGCATCGGAAATCATTGAAAATTTAGGTCTGGATAAAGGATATCTAAGCAGAATACTGAAAAAGCTCGAAAAGCATAAGCTTATTATGAAGACAATTTCTTCGGAAGATAAGAGAGCTATTAATCTATTCCTATCTAAGCATGGGCAAATAGAGTACAATAGGTTGGATACTGCTTCTTCTAATCAGATTAGAGATATACTGGATGGTTATTCACAAAATGACATTGAAGTAATGGTAACTAAGATGAATGAAATTAAAATGATCCTACAGGGAAAGTAGCCTATTTTTTTACCTACATAGTTGACAATGTCAACAAAAATCAGAATTATGAAAAAGCAAATTAGAATTGAAGACATTAAAATCAGGACCCAGCTAAAGCCTGGTGATTTAGGATATATTATGCATCGTCACGGGAAGATGTATCATGAAGAATACAATTATGGAATTGAATTTGAAACCTATGTTGGTGCGGGACTTCATGAGTTTTACAGTCAGTACGATCAAAAGCTTGATAGAGTCTGGGTTTGTGAGTATAATGAGTTAATTGTTGGTTTCATTCTTCTAATGCATCGTCCTAATAACACTGCGCAATTGCGATACTTCTATTTGGAAAAGGAATATCGAGGAATTGGCTTGGGTAAAAAGTTAATGGACCTATTTATCGAATTCATGAATGCCGTTGGTTATGATTCTGCATATCTTTTAACTACTGATGAGTTACCAACTGCTGCGTCACTTTACACGAGGCATGGGTTCAAATTAACGAAAACATATTCCTCTGCCCTATTCAATAATGAGGTAAAAGAACAACGATACGATTTGATTTTACAGAGCAGATAAGGGTTCCGCATTCTCAATTGTTCTTTGTTTAAATTTTAGAACTATGAGAATATTTTTTACCGCCATTGCGGTTTCCTTAATGGTCGTTTCATGCAGCACACCACAAAAACCAGAACCACAAGAACCTATAAATCCTCTTCTGGGATCATGGCAAGTTAAATCCATCCATTGGATCACGCCGGATACTACTTATTCAATCAATGAAGCTCAACCTGGTTTGTTGATGATTAATCCTTCCAGGTATTCAATCATGTGGACGCCTACTCAAGCTCCGCGAACTCCTTTTGAAAACCTCTCTAACCCTACAGATGAAGAGCTAAAGACTGGATTTCGATCTATTGTATTCAATGCAGGGACGTATGTTTACACGGATTCTACGCTCACTACTACTGCAGAAATAGCCAAGGTTCCTGGGTTTGAAGGTGGCACTCAATATTACAGATATAACCTGAGTGGTAGTGAACTAGAGATCACAATGTTTGATGAGACTTATCCTGATGGTAAGAAACCGGATTGGTTTGGGAAGGTCGAGTCTAAATTTGTATTGGAGAAGCTTTAATAGCTAAGAAACTATTCAAAAATAATGTCATTGGTGGGTAGTTTCATTTTCGAAAAAAGCTCCCTTGGAGAATAACCAGTGATTTTCCGACACTCTTTTATGAAATGAGATTGATCATAATAGCCATATGCTAGTGAATCAATGAATTTCCTATTTGGCTTGTGTTTCAAATCATATGAAACTTGCTGAAAACGAGTTACTTGCCACAATTCTTTTGGAGTAAGGTTAAACTCTTTGCGAATCCACCTTTCAAATGATTTATTGGACATATTTAATCCTTCTGCAAGGTCACCAACTTTAAATTTACCGGTTAATCTCTCTTCAATCAGCTCAAGGACTTTTTCAATTTGATGATCTATTGCATGTTTACTCAAAGTCTGTTCGATTAGTGAGTCAATTTTATTGACGTCTATTTCAGGAGCTTCATCAGATATTCCTGAAAGAACAATTTTCTGCTCAACTTCTGGAATTAGACTATTAGCTTCAAAACTCTTCCATTCCGTTAGAAATCCACTAAATAATGAAAAGCTGAGAATTTTAAGATTGAGTTTTATATTCAAACAAATGAGGTTATCAGGAATATGGTATAATGAAGGCTGGTTTGATGCAGGTAAAAAACCTAATGGTCCACTGGATTTAGTCAATTCAGATTCAGCATCCCATTTGATAAACTCACCTTCTTTAACAAAATAGCATTCAATCATACCATTAGGGATTGTTTTAAGAAATGCTGGTTCTTTGATGATAAATAACTGATACCTGTCCACATATTTGGTCAAAGTTGGATTTTTTGGACGTTCTTCAATTAGTATCATTTTGTCTAATTCTTACAATTTTTTGGCTATTACCTCTCCTACATTTGAATAAAACTAAAACTTCAAAATGAAAAAACAAGGACTACTGTTGATTATGAGTTGTGCGGTATTAATGCTGCAAGCTCAAACAAAAATTGAATTAGAAGGAGGAATAAAAGGTAAACGATACTCTTTCAAACGGGATTGGGGAAATCTCAGTTACGAAGTATTTGGAAAAGGCGAGCCTCTGCTAATTCTCCATGGAAACTCAGGTTCAGCAGCTGGTAGATATCATATGATACCAGATATGTTGGAGCATTATCAGGTAATAGCAGTGGATAACAGGTGTCATGGCAGAAGTGATTGTCCTGAGGGGGATTTAGACTACTTCGAATTGGCAGATGATGTTATCGCTTTGATGCAATCACTGGGGCATGAGAAATATAGCATATGGGGTCATAGCGATGGAGGTATTTTGGGGTTGATTATTGGTTATAAAAATACAGATCAAATTGATAGAATGCTTATTTCTGGTGCTAATACCAAACTTTCTGGATTGAAACCGGAATTATTGGAGATGATGAAAAACTATAATCAAATATCTGATCCCAGACTGAGAACCCAAGTGGCCTTGATGGCAAATCAGAGAGAAATACAGATGGATAGCCTTCGAAAAGTGGATGTACCGGTTCTGCTGATGGTTGGCGACAGAGATGCAGTATTAATGAGTCATACCATGGAAATATTTGAAGCATTGCCAAAGGCCAATTTATGTGTTCTACCAGCTACATCGCATTTTATTAGCAATGAAAAACCGAATCATATTATATACTGGCTCAAAGAGTTTAAAAAGCCATTTTCTGCTCCCTCAACGGTAGAAATTGCCAATGAAATAGCAAAGACTATATTTGGAAATTAAGATTTGGAGTTTTTTGGAATCAGTGAAAAGAAAATGGGGTTGTTTATAAATAGAACAACCCCATAAATCTAGTACTTATACCGCTTTCTATGAGCCTTGGCTTCTTTTACCATTTTGCCAAACCTCTTGCCTTGTTGCTTCTTTTCGTGAGTACTTAGTTGAAAACGCTCCTGTTCTTTGATAAGCTTTAGATAACTGAAATAGACCACTTCACTGATCTCTCCGGATTCATATGCTTCTATAACAGCACAGCCCTCTTCTGAGACATGAGAGCAGTTTTCATACCTGCAATCTCTTGCATACTCATCAATAACAGGAAACTGATCCGCAAACTCAGAATCCTCCTCAAAACCTACTCCAAGTTCTCTCATTCCTGGAGTATCAATGATGATCGCACCGGATGGAAGTAAGATCATATCCCTGGTAGTGGTGGTATGTTTCCCTTTGTTATTCCATTCGCTGGTTTCCTGGGTATTTCGGTCCCCTGAGTCTGTAATTGAATTAATCAAAGTACTCTTCCCTACTCCGGAAGAACCAATAAGCAAACAGGTCTCACCTGGAATTAGAACCTCCTTATGCAATGTTTCAATTCCCTCACCAGTCTTATTACTTGTGAAAACCACCTCAACATTTCGTCCCAGAGCATTAATTGATTCCAGAACTGAATTCCTGTCTTCACATAAGTCACACTTATTGAGAACCACTACAGTCTCTATGCCGCAGGTTGCTGTTTGTACCAGATATCGTTCAAAACGCATGATGTTAAAGTCCCTGTCCAGACCCTGCATTACGATTACACGATCCAGATTGGTGGCCAGTATTTGTTTGGAAGACTCCTTCCCTGCTGATTTCCTGTAGAACTCATTAAAGCGTGGTAGCACCTCATTGATGAAACCATCCTGTTCAAATTCAATGAAGGTTACCCAATCCCCTACTTTGGGTTGTTCTTCAGTTTCTGCAGAAATGAGTTGCCCCATTAGTTCCGTGACTAAAGTTCCATTCTCTGAAATGATGTGAAACTTGAATCCCTGTATAGATATTACCCGACCTACATTGTTGGGGTCTGGTTGGTTTGATTTTAATTGATTGATATAACTATTCCAGCCGTATGAATATAGTTTTTCCATTTCTTTAAAAAGATTTAATTGATCTGGACATAGGAATAATGCCCATTAAAAAATGATTATGATTTTAAAATGAAGAGTTGCACCGTAAAGGCTTACAGCACAATTATTCCGGCTATTGAAGGAATGAATGTCATAAGTGCCAAAGATAGTGAAGATTGTGGTGTAATGAAGTAAGAATAGATTGGAATTTGGTTTGCCAAATTAGAAAGCTTTTTTATAAGCCCTTTACACCTGTCATCCCGCCAAATCTCTTCACTATTGCATCAAGCTGAACTATTGTTTCATTAAAGTATGATTGATCTGAATCCAATGCGGAAGATCCTCAACGCCCTGCAAAAAACCAATATCTACTCAGACGATACACCTAAATGCCGGTCAAAGTATTCGATCATCTTACTAAACAGGTAGCGATCGTAATACTGCTCACGGCTCCACCCGTGCGTCGCGCCAGGTGCAAATGCAAAGTCAAAGTCCTTGCCCTGTTTAATCAGTTCTTCAGCTAACACTGCAGTCGTCTTGAATGGTACCACATGGTCCTGGAGGCCGTGGATGAAAAGGAGTTTATCCTGTAAATTGGCAGCATACTTGAGTGCTTTTCTTTCGAAGACCTCCGGGTGTGTCTGTGGGCGCCTGACAATCGCAACATCGTCTGTACCAAAGAAGAACGGATCTACAGCAGCCGCTGCAGCAACACCCACCTGAAATAAGCCAGGCTTCTTCAATAGAGAATAAACAGAAAGTGTACCACCGTAACTGCTGCCCCAAATGCCTATGCGATCGGGATCGACAAAATCCAGTGACTCCATGTTGGTTACAGCACTAGCATAATCCTCAATGTCCTGATCGGCAAATCCCAGCAGGAACTCTTCACGGAACGCACGGCCATAACCGTTGCTGCCACGTGAATCCACCTGCACGATGATATATCCTTTCTTGGCCAACAGCTGCTGTACGAGGCTGTAATTACCGGCCCAGCGGTTCCTCGCCGTATTTGAATACACTGGCCCAAACAGCACGGGATACTTTTTACCAGGCTGCATGTTGGTCGGTTTCAGAATTCGGGCATGGAGTGTGTAGTCGTCTATAAGGCTGGGGAAGCTAACGTATTCGGCTGCTACCCAGGTTCGATCAGTGAAGGCGGGTAATGGCGATTTGGTTACTCGCGTAGCGTCACCTCCATCGCTGCTCACCACGTAAAGCTCGAGTGGTGATGTGTCGTTGCTGTGCATGAACACAAGGTGCCTGCCATTCGGTGAGGGATAACCAACATTGCGACCAGCAAGACGCGTCACCTGCTCGAGATCGCCACCAGACGAATTAAGGCGATACACGTGTTGCTCGTACGGATTAACACCATTGCCTGCATAAAACAATGCATCGCCAGCAATAATTGGGGAGGACAGCACATCGTATGACGGATCTGTCAGGAGCTTCGGACGATCCTTTGACGGTGAGGCATCAATCGAATAGAGACCATAGCGATCACCCATATCACTTAGGAAAACAACCTTCTTTCCATCAGGATGCCAGTTGGATCCAAACGATGTGTACATTCGTGTCTCCCGAACACTTCTCCAAATCTCGCGGAGTTTGCTTTCCCCAGATGCAACAACGAACAACTTACGCTCCACCGCTGTATCGGATGCTATATCGATCAGCAGAGCACCATCTGGTGACCAGTTGAAATCGATAACCTGGTTGGCATGTGGGTCTGGCAAATCGAGGTATGTAATGTTACCAGTTTCTATATCGAGCAGACCAACCCTGCGAATTTCATTCGGATCGCCCGGATAACCTCGGCGCACCTCGTTGGGATTGGTTTCAGCGGCGAGATAATCCGGGAATGGCACTTTACGCATCTCGCGGCGATCAACAACGTGTAACGCGATGGTCTTACCATCCGGGGACCACTTGTACGTAGGCCCACTCCAGATTCCCGGACCGATTTCACGTTCCGGTCTGCTATATCGTCCCTTCGGTAAGCTAGATAGACTTGAGATTCCGATCTCTGTGAGCTGGCGATTCTTCCTGGAAGAGAAGTCAGCAAGCCACAAGTCACCGTCTTGTATATACGCTGCTTGGTTACCGCTTGGGGATATCGAAAGGTTATGTGCACCTGACTCCACAGGCATCAACCGGAGGTCATCTCCTTGGCTCAATGATGTCTGCCACAGGTCGTTACCGCGTAGGCTGACAATTAAATTCGCATCGGTCCAGATAATATCGCGCACTGGAGCTGATGTCTTATCGGAAATGAGGCGTACTTCCTTTCCATCACTTGTGGATACCCAGAGCCCCCGACCAGGAGCTCCTGGTTCACTCCAGGAAAAAGCGAAGTGCTCGCTATTTGGTGCCCACGCAGGTTGGGACGGGGTAGTTCCTGTCAGTTTTGGTGTTGCGAACAAGTCGTCGAGAGTCAGTTCACCTTCCTGTGCTGTAACTGTTTCGGGTATCGACATTAGTAATCCTGCCACTACCAATATTTGCCAAAAAGTGATTTTTTGCATGTGTTTGGTTTAGTTATTTTCTGCTAAATATCCTAATACTGGAGAGTAGGCTTTCTGAAAGTATTAAACTTAAGCCAGGTATGGAGTTATGCAGCTTTATTTCTTAATAGCTCTACTATTTCAGTTAAGTCATCATTAATTTCTTCATTAGTATTCCAGTTCAATTTTATGTTATTTGTCTCAAACTGGCAGAATAGTCCATCCAGGACAATTCCTCCCCCATTGGTCAGTTCAAGTTTAGAATCTAATAATCTATTTATTGTTTCTGACTCTTGAATGCTTAATTTGGTTATGTTGTCAGTTATTGTTAACCTATCAAGTTTGAAAATCCCCTTATTAAATCTTGAATTGTCATATTCAGCATTCCATATTTTCAAAATAAGCTCGTCAGGGTTCTTTTCAGTTAACGCAACTGAAAAACCATGAGATAAGAGTTGTCCCATTTCAAGATATTGCAATCGAAAATTTTCAGTTTTACCAAAACCCAACTCTTTTTTTATCTGATTCCAATATTCATCCCTATTATTTGAAAATTTTTCCATTTGTTTGCTTGCCTATTACATACAACTATCTTCTGTAAGTAGGACTTTGTGTTTTCAATAAAAGTATCGAATCGCTCTAGCCCACTCTTGCTTTAAGTTTATAACTTAAGCTTACTAATATAAGGAAGTTTGTGACTTCCGAGATTATGTAAAATCCATTATGGCCATCCGCTTTTTTTGTTTGGAATTTTTCTAAAGAAACCGAAGTTAAAAACTTCTCTACTTTCGTTTTTGATTATTGGTGGGCTTAAGTTATGCTTGGCAAAACTTATACCTGGTAGGATGCAAGGGATAATATAATGGTCCTAAAGTCGCCAAGACACCATTTTTTTGAGGCCTCACAGATTTAAAATATCTCAAATATTGTTAATTATGTTTATTCAAGTTGAACGATATCAATGGTTACCAGAATATATCCTGAAATATCAAAGGTCTACTTCATAAACAGAAGCACTATGTTTCACATTTTAAGAGGCAATGGAGCGATTGAAGTAGATTTTAAACCGATTCACAACTGGGAGGATAAATTGATTTTTCTGGAAAAGGGTCAGTACATCAAGTTTCTTTCGGAAGGTTTTGAGATACAAAAGATTGAATTTGATGATGACCTAATCTTTGAAAATAAAGACTTCAGAGTATTATTTAAGCATTTAGTTTCGTTAGGTTATATCGGCTTCAATGATTGTAAAGAATGCCAACGATACCTGCAATCCTCAATCCTATCTAACCCGCACCAAATATTAGATATTTCGACTAAACAATGGTTTTGGCAAAATCCATTCAATGCTGAAACATCAGAATATCACGTCATCTTTGATGTCAAAGAACTGTTAGATCAGAATACAAAGCATCACCTTCAAAATCAGGACATTTTCCAGTTGCTTGGCAATTTTGATCTCAACCCTCAAAAGCTATTCAAAGACAAGATCGGGATAACTGTCAAATCGCTCTTAAACAAGAAGAGAACCACAGACATTCAAAAAGAGGTGGCCTTTAGTAGTAAATCCATGCAGGAAATAGCTTATGATTTTGGGTTTAAGGACCCTGCTTATTTCAATCGTACTTTCAAAGAATCAAATGGTGTGACTCCAATGGAATTCAGGACTAACAATGATTTCATTGTAAAAGACTTGTTTATTCAGGATTTTTTCGAGTTGATATCAAAACACCACATGAGTCAACATCAAGCTGGTTTTTACGCGGAAGAAATGAATTTATCATTAAAAACTTTGTCTAGAAAAGTACGAGAAAAACTACATGTATCAATTGGACAACTCATCAGAATGGAGCTGATCAAAACCGCCAAAACGATGTTAGCAGAAGGACAAACTGTAAAAGAGATTGCATACCAGTTGAAATTTGAGGAGTCAAATCACTTCAGTGCATTCTTTAAACATCACACTAATCTGACACCTACAGAATACACCGCTCAAAAAGTACAATAGCTTGGGCATTTTTTGTATCAAGATCTGCACCTGAACCCTCCAATTTTACATCATCAATTAAAAACAACTAAACGATGGATGTAGAATCACAAGTAAAAAAAATGGATAAAATGGTATCACAAGGTGATATCGTAAATGCTGTTAAACAATTCTTCTCGGACCAGGCTGAAACTTCAGATTATGCCGAAATCAAAACATCTACCAAATCTCAAATGGTTGATAAAATGGAGGGTTTTCTAAATGCAATTGCCAAAGTAAATGGCATCACACATCATAGAACGATAGTTGATGGAAATGCATCCGCCTCAGAGTTCACCTTTGACTTTGACATGAAGGACAACTCCAAAATCTACTGGCATGAAATCATTAGACGTGTTTGGGATGACCAAGGTAAAGTCACCCATGAAGAATACTTCAACGCCCAAAACTAAATTCAAAATTCAACAAAATAATATCATGAAAAATATAAAATTAAGCGTATTGTTGATACTAATACTTGGTACAACACAGGTCTTTGCTCAAGACAAAAAAGCGAATAATATTGATAATAGTAATATTGCTCTGGAGGGGTTTAGTCCTGTCTCCTATCTAGACCTTGGAATTGCTCAAAAGGGTTTAAAGCAGTTTAAATCGGAATATCAAAAAGTAGTTTATTACTTCACTTCAAACGAACAAAAGCAAAAATTTGATAAGAACCCTTCAAAATACCTTCCACAATATGGAGGATACTGCGCTTTCGGAGTTTACGCTGGAGCGAAGTTCAGACCAAATCCGTATAAGTTTATTGTTGAGAACGGTAAGTACTTTTTGTATCTATATAATCTTGAACTGGATGCTCAGCAATTGTGGTTGAAGGAGAATAATCACAATGGATTAGTAAGCCAGGCTGATAAAAACTGGAAGTCTTTAAGGACAACTTATAATTAGGCTCCAGCTAATAGTTTAAAAAAACCCAACATGTTTCTTATATGTTGGGTTCAATTCTATTAATCGATGCATTTCCTAACAATCAATATCTTCAAAATTCTCATCCCAGCAGTGCCATTCTTCGTCCTGGAAAAACTCAGGGTCCTGGATGTGGCCACTTCCGTTTTCTTTTCTCCATTCTATAAGCACATCGCTATCTCTGGTAGGCATTGAAATCTCGTAGTAAGCATCAAATTCTCCACTTATCTTATTACCGTATTCAATGTATCCTCCTTCATTATCATCACCTTCATTTACATTGGTATAAGTAATCAGGCTTATCTCCTCTCCTGTTCTTACCCAGTCAATTCTAAGCCTTGGTTCCGGGTCATCTGCGTTGTAATTCAGTAACCAAAAACCTGAATTTCCGTCAAGTGCCGTCTCTCCAGTATACCAGGTTACGTCCTGAAAGCCATTCTCCTGACTTATCTGCATTTCCCATAGAATTTTGGAAGTCGTCAGAATAGCCGTCAATTCGGAAGTATAAGTTCTTCCAAGGAAAGTGTAATCGTAAGTCCAAACCCATAAATTCCTGTCGAAATCATAGCTTGGTGTTTGGCTGATTGCTGTTGTGAATGAGGCTACAGGTAATGCTACGTTTATGGTTAAAATTGTATTCCATACAGCAACGTGCACTGCTGCCACTCCCCAGTTAACCTGAGTTTCCAGCCTTCCAGCTGAATTACCATCTTCCAAAACTGAAAAATCCATCACCATGGACCCGACTGGCGGTAACTCTGGTGCTATTCCGGGATCTTCATCGTCGCTACATGCTATAGGGAATACTATCAAAAAACAGATAGCCAAAATCCCACTAAAAATTCTCTTCATATGATCCATAATTGATAAAGTTGATTACTATAATGATTCACAAATCACTCATTTGGTTGGAAAACGAATGATCTGGTATTGAATTGTTTTAAAATTTCATTCTCAGACTTCCGTATAGATATGTTCCTCTTAAGTCAAATGGTCTCACATTTGGGCTATATTCATTCACTCCAAAAATGATGCTTTCACTATGGTTGATTTTATCCGGATACTGATTTGTAAGATTTATTCCTCCTAAAGTAAGTGTCAGTTTGTTGGTTAAACTAGCAGTCACATCAGCGCTGAATATATTCTTTGCATCAAAAACTTGATCTCTTGATTCTACCTCTCCAGAATTTTCATTTAGTAACCAATTATTAGAATCTCCATCTTCAGGATGAACATATTTAGTTCGGCCAAACCTGGTATGATGAAGAGCGACAATAAATCGATTAAACTTTACCGTGGCAGTAGTTCGCCATTGGGTTTCTGGAACATAGGTTTCTATTCTTGCAATGTCAGCTCTATCCAGCAATTCAATTTCTCCTACAATCAATTCATCAAATATTTCTTTCACGTCACCTCTTAGCCTAGTCTGCATCACGCTAAAGCCTGAATTAATATTTAATGAATACCCTGGATAATTAAATTGAGCAGCAAGTACCGCGTCAAGCCCTCTGGTTTCTGTATCCACCAGATTGGTAAATAACTCAATAAACCTAATATCATAACCGGTTAGCAAATTGGACAATAATGGAATTGAGCTAAGGTCAACTCTACTTACAAGACCAATTCTATCATCGATATTAGTTCTGTAAGCATCCACACTAAATGATAGGTTTCGATTAATTGCTGATGTAATCCCAACACTGTAACTCTCGGAGATTTCAGGATTAAGTCCTAATATTCCCAATCTACTATTGGTTATTGGGTTCTCTGAATTTATGAGTCCTACATTTTCAAGACCCTCCTCAGTAATCACAGCAGAAACTTTCTGAAAGTACAATTGGTGTAAACTTGGAGCTTTGAATCCTGTACTGTGAGAAGCTCTTATAAGAAACTGATTAGCAAACTTATATCTACCTGCTACTTTGTAATTGATATTTTCACCAAAGTCACTGTAGGATTCGTATCTAACCGCTGAGGACAGCAGTAGTTTATCCTTAATGTATTCCATCTCCATATAGACCGAGGCATTCGAACGTAATTCTTCTAAAGCATCTCCATCTGTAACACCAAAATAACCCTGCACCCCAGGTTCGCGAGTAATGTTACTCATTGTCAAAGTATCAAAGGCATTTCCATCAATGTAGGATTCCTCCTCACCTTCTATAATCTTATATTCCTCCACTCGGTACTCAACTCCAAAAGACAAATCAATTTGGGAGTCGTCTGGTAATTCAAATGGTCTTGTAGCATCAAAACTAAGGATATCATGTCCATAGTTATAAGCTCCTACAAAGGCTTCAATTGGTGAAAGTACACCCAAAGATGCATTATTGGAGTTATTGACTGAGATGTCATATGTATTAATTGCCTTGTTGTAGCTAAAATCTAAAAACCAGTCATTCACATTACCACGAATTCCTGTTACAAAAGACCTGTCAAAGATTTTTGGTTCTATGTTTGGGGCGAACCCATTTGGATATATTGTATCCACCACTTGTTCCACATTCGCCGGAAACCTGTATACGCTTTTAATTGTACCTTCTTTATAGCTTACACCACCAAAAGAGTACCAATCCATGTTATCAGTCAATTCCAGTTGAGTATTGTAAAACAGGGCTGTATTGGTATTTTCGGCGCTTCCAATTTCGGCTATGGTATTATTTGGAAATCCGGTTTGGTCAAAGAATTCATTTCTTGCTGTTTCATCAAGGTCTCTGCTGTCGCCAAAGATAACACCTGTATACTCCCCCGCTCGGTTGACAGCATTCTGACTGACCAGATTCCCCGCAATATTAAAATAGCCTCTCCTTTTTATATTAAAGCCATAGTTGAATCCAACATTTGTCAATTCACCATCCCCTTCCAAAGTACTTCCTCCCTGCACAATAATTCCAGCATCAGAAGATTGACTTTTTAGAACAATGTTCATCACACCAGCAATAGCATCAGAACCATATTGAGATGAAGCTCCGTCTCTTAGTATTTCGATTCTATCAATCGCGTTTATTGGGATCGCATTCAAATCTGTTGAAGCTGTACCCTTACCAAAAACATCACTCAAATTGAGTAATGAACTCTTATGTCGTCTCTTTCCATTCACTAGCACCAATATTTGATCTGGTCCCAGTCCTCTTAATGAGATTGGATCTACCATATCTGTTCCGTCTGCGGTGGATTGCCTTACTGAGTAAAAATTGGGTAGTAAAAAGTGGAGTGCATGTGATAATTCTGTTTGCCCACTATTCACCAGCTCTTCTCCATAAATCACATCGATTGGAACAGCAGATTCCAGTTGATTTTGTGCAACGTTGGATTTGGTACCAACACTTACATCGGCATCCATCAAGGAGCTTTCCAGTTCGAAATCCAATTCCTTTTGCTCAAGATTGAGAAGAATTATAGCTTTTTCAAGTTGGTGATAACCAGTGATATTCACTGATATTTCATGGAATCCAGTATCGATTTCAAATGCAAAGTATCCTGCTTCATTAGTATAGGTGGCATATTGGCTACCTTCAATATTGACTGCAGCTCCGGAAACTGGACCAAACTTGTCAAAGACTTTTCCGGTAATATATCCATACTGAGCTTGCCCCACCATTGGGATAAGTAATAGTAAAATGCTGATGAATTTATTCATTCGTTATTCTTACTTTTATGGATTCCGAAGTGGCAGATCTTCCATCCTCCGTATTGATCTGAAAATTGTAGAGCCCAGGAACACTTACTTCTAAGCTACTCCCATCCCCTACATAATTGTTATCTTTTAACCATTTATAAGTTCCCTTCACATTGGTTTTACCATGAAGTACTCCAGCCTGATCAAATGTTATCTGGGCTCCTTCTTCTATATAAACCACTGGATCCACGAATGATTTGATAGTCACCCAAATAGGTTCAGACAACAATATCTGACCTTCTCTACTAATTACCTTGACCTGATAGTTACCCGTTCGGTTAACATCTGGAGTCGCAATATTTGAAAACTGCCTTCCATTGTAATACCAGCTGAAGGAAACACCTTGTAAATTGGATGTTGCATGTAGTTGTCCACTACCTTCATAGGTGATTGAGTCACCTTCAAGAATGTTGACCTGAATTGGTAACTCAGGCTTTCTTCTTAAGACTAACTCTGTTGTTAAAGATGTTGATTCCCAAGGAATTTGTTTGTTATTACTCACTTCTACCACTGAGTTTCTCACTCTTTCGAAAACATCCTTTATATCCAAATCATAAGTAAGAATATGCTCCAACAAAGCGGAGGTATAGACACCATTCTCACCTGTACCGTCAAGTGCAACTTTTCCAGGAGCCGTTGCGAATGAGATGATTGTACCGGTAGGTGCATCCATTAGTGCAAGTCCTCCTGACTCTCCCGCAGCATCAGACACGAATGGATTAGATCTACAGGCGTCAAGTATAATGATGTTATTCTCTGAATCTATGAACTTCATGTAATTAGTGATTGCGCTGGCTGGTACACAATTCTTTTTTATTTCTGAGTTGGAGGATGCTTCAGCGTCGATTGGAACAAAGTAGTTCTTTCCCAAAATCTCCAATCCATGGCCGGCGTAGTAAAAGAGAAAGACATCTGTTCCTTTAGCTTTCTCACCAAACTCTCTTATAACGGACTTAAAATTCTCCTTGGTCAAATTTGTATGAACATCCACATCAAAGCCTATTTGCGCTAAAACTTCAGCAATTCCTTGCGCATCATTTACTGGATTCTTGAGCTCTTCCAGATGTTCATAATTAGCATTTCCAATCACCAGTGCCATTTTCTCCTGAGCACTCAAATAGCACGTTGGAGCAACTATTAACAAAACTAAATACAGTTTGAGTCTACTCATCACGACAAAAAATACATATTCTGGTTTAGTATCAAAATTTAATTGTACTGAAATGGAGAATTTGCGATTTAAGGCTTGCTAAACTTAGTCTCAACCAAACAATGGGCGCCATTATTTGTTTACAAACGAGTTGGCTTTTAGTCAACTTTTTCGTTAATTGAGAAAACACTGAACTAATCTTAAATGGGTAACTCTTCCGATAATGTTTCTAGCCAACAACTTCTGAAAAGCATCCTTGATAGCTCACTTGATGGTATTATGGCTTTTAAATCAGTCAGAAATCTGAAAAATGAAATCGTAGATTTTGAGTGGATTTTTGTAAATGATGTGGCTGAAGCTATTGTACAAAGACAGGCAGATTACCTAATTGGTCGAAAACTATTAGAAGAAATGCCAGGTAATAAAGACGCTGGGCTTTTTGATAAATATGTTAGTGTTGTTGAGACAGGTCACTACACTACTCTGGAGCAATACTATTCAGCAGATGGCATCACCAAATGGTTCAAAATATCGGCGGTGAAATTAAACGATGGTTTCACAGTAACTTTTCAGGATATCTCAGAACTGAAACAAGCACTTGTTGATTTAGAGAATAAAGCTAAATCTTAATACCATATACCCTCTTCACGGTATAAAAAATACCCCAAATGGAGTATTGAAGCCCCTATCCATTTGACCTAATTTCACTTTTAAAAACACACTATGACACGCACACTATTAATGCTGATGGTCTTCATCATGCCTTTTTTTTCATTAGCGCAGGAAAAAGAGAAGAAATTCAAGCTTAAAAAACCAAACTTCAAAATTGGAGAAAAAATAGGCAAACTCACCGGTAACCTAATGACAGGCAAAACCGATGATCTGTCTACCGTTTCAGTGAAAAACAATCTGATTTGCGGAATCTACTCTCCTGAAACCGGAACTACAGAGATGGAATACCTCAAAGGAAAGGCCAAAGAAGGAGACTATATCGCTTCAGTTTCATTCTTAAAGCAAGAAGGTGTTGGAATGTATGAAATCAAAGGTGAAGTGACTTGCGACGGTGAACCGATGGAATATTTCGGCCTTGGGTCATATGGAAAAGTATTTGACTTCCCTCCTTTATCACCTGTCATTATTAAAGTAAAAACTGAAACAGGAGATCATGCCGCATTTACTTACAAACCAATTCCAGGAATAGATCTAATGAAAATTAATGGCGAATTTGCTCTTCCAATTTTGGATTTGGATCAGGATATGGAAATTGAGTTTTGGAATCCAAAAGGGTCTATTGGCAGTGATGTAAAGGTATCTATGTTATCTGATATCATGGGTGTTAGGGCACTCAATCATTTTGCTGAATTTAATGTAAAGAAAGAAGGGAAAATGAGGGTAACTATTCCTAAAGAAGCCTTCCAAAACCCAGAAATATCAGGGCAATTAAACACAGGTAATTTTAAACAGGGTGAGAACTTTGTCATCATTGAAAGAGAACAAATCACCCATAAAGCCGACAATGCAAGTGGCCAGAACCCAGGTAAAGTACCTAGCTATGATATTAGCTCAAGGTCCTATTCAGGAATGCCTGTAATTGTAAAAGGAAAGCAATCTGGTGGCCTCCTGGTAAATCTTAAAATAGCTGGTAAAACAGAAGATAAGACGGTAGGATTCGATTTTTCCAAACCCAATGCAAATACAGGAATTCCACTGTCAAAAGGAAAAAGGTTTGGTCTTGTTTCATTCACCATGTCTGCAGAAACCTATAAAAGAGAAAGTGAAACAAGCAGCTCATCCGGACTGGATTTTAGCAGGTCTTCATTG
>JANSWY010000102.1 GCA_024743255.1 bacterium
CGATCATGGCTTCATCAGACATGATTGGAAGATATGCTCCTCCCGCAACACAGCTTCCCATAATGGCGGCAATCTGAATGATTCCCATTGAAGACATCTGCGCATTATTTCTAAATTGCCTTCCAAAATGTTCTTTGTCGGGGAAAATTTCATTCTGCATAGGAAGAAAAACTCCTGCACTATCTACAAGGTAGATGATTGGAAGTCTGTTTTCCATAGCAATTTCCTGTGCTCTAAGGTTCTTTTTTGCCGTTATTGGGAACCATGCTCCTGCTTTTACTGTAGCGTCATTAGCCACAATAACACATTGTCTTCCCTGAACATAGCTTATTGCGATTACAACTCCACCAGAAGGGCAGCCACCCACTTCCTCATACATACCATCTCCTGCAAAGGCACCAACCTCCAATACTTCAGCACCTTCATCGATTAAATAATCAATTCTCTCTCTCGCTGTGAGTTTACCTTTTTTGTGATGAGATGCAATTTTCTTCTCTCCTCCTCCTAATTTGACTTTCTCAAGTCTTTTTTTGAGTTGAAATACTAATTGCTTATTCGAATCCTCGTTTTTATTGAATTCCAGATCCATTCAATTATAGTTTTTTGGGTTGTTGTTATTTGAAGCCCCAAAAATACCTTTATTATTGATCCTTGCCTTTAAGTTTTTTGTTTTTTCTGCCGAGCGGCTTCATGAAATCTCTTGGATATTCATTGAAATGATTAGTAAGCTTATCAAGATCAATCAATAATTGATTAAGGTTATTGTATAGGCTATCTTCTGACATTAGTTTTCCAAGCGTACCCTGGTTGTCTTTGATATAGCTTGTTGTTTCTGTCAATTTGGTCAGTAACTGATTAGCATTGTCCAAAGTCTTCTTCATCTCTAATTGATTGAGGCTATCAAGAAATGTATTCGTCTTATCAGCTATTGGCTTGATTGTGCTAATTGACTTCCTAAGTTCTTCAACAGTAATTCTGGTCTCTTTAATTGTAACTTCCAGGTTTGTTGAGTTGGCCTTAATAAGTTTATTTACACTTGCCAGTGTTTCATCAAGTCTGGTTATTGTACTTTTGATTTTCTCGCCGCTACCTTCCATGCCTGCAAGGATCTCATTAATTCCTCCGATTGTTACTCCCAAACTTACTGCCACGTCTTCTGTACTCTCAATTAGTTTAGCAAGTTCATCGTCAATTTTTCCTTGAATGGTATCACCAGCTTCGAGTGGTTTGGTTAAATCACCGGCATTAAGCTGAATAGCCTTTCCTCCAAGTATGTCACTATTTGCCAAAACCGCTTCAGCTCCCTTACCCACGGTAACAGAGTTATTTACGTCGATCTCAACAATAATTATTTCTTTCTTTTGATCCAGAATGATGTCGCTTACTCGTCCAACTGCTAAACCTGATACAATCACGTTATTGGAAACAGTAAGACCTCCAATATGATCGTACTTTACATAGTATTTATTGGTATTGGAAAAGAAGTCAATTCCTTTCAGATAGTTGAAGCCGAAGTATAGTAGAACGCCTGCGACAATGGCTAATAACCCTACTTTAAATTCATTTGACACGCTTAAGATCGATTATTTGGTTAATACTCTCAGTTTTCCAGCTCAGTTTTATAATCTCTGAACGCTCTGTAAATTCCTGAGGCAATATACACTTGATTTAACTTATCGTTTAACTCTTTTTCCTCTTTTTGGTTACTTAGGAATCCAACTTCTACTAAAACACTAGGCATTGTTGTTCTCCACAGTACTAAGAAACCAGCCGATTTCACTCCTCTACTTTTTCTATTGACGCGATTTTTGAATTGATATTGTATATTCTGCGCAAGCTTCACACTATTTTGTTGATAGGCACTTTGGTAAAGTGAGAATAGAATATAAGATTCAGGCGAGTTAGGGTCAAAACCATCATAGGTCTCTTGATAATTCTCCTCTCTCAGAATAACAGAGTTCTCTCGCTGAGCAACTTTCAAATTATCATCAGAAACGTGATTACCCATCACATAGGTCTCGCTTCCGTAAATGTTATGATTGGGATTTGCATTGCAATGTATACTAACAAAAAGGTCAGCATTCTTCTTGTTAGCTAAATTTGCTCTTTGACTAAGAGTAGGGTATGTATCTTTATCTCTGGTATAAACGACCTCAACATCCGGCATCTTCTCTTTTATAATTCTGCCCAATTCCAGAGCTATAGAGAGAGCCACATCTTTCTCCTTCGAAACAATTCCGCTAGTGCCCGGATCTTTCCCTCCGTGACCTGCATCAATGACAATTGTTTTGATCTTATAGTTCTTCAAACCCAACGAGCTGAAGGACCCAAATACCAGTACAAAAGAAAAACTAATTACAATTGCAATATTTTTCATTACGTTCCGGTTGTATATTTTAATAAAGCGATAATTTTACACAAATTTGAGAATTTTTCTGAGAAACTAAAAACAGGTGTATAGGTTGAGATATCTCGTATTGTTGGGATTTGTAATATTTGTTAATCATTTTGTCTGTAGTCAGGACCAAGCCGATACACTAAAAACGGAATCGAACGGGAATATATTATCCGATACTATCCCTAACAACGCTAATAATGAAATTGAAAGCTTCATAAATAATCCTGAATTATTAATCTCAGGACAAGATTCCATCCCAGCAATTTTAGATTCATTAGCAGTAGAATTAGATTCGTTAGCAACAGATTCCTTGTCAGCTCCTCCTCCATCTCGTGAAATCGAAACTACTGTGGTCTACAATGCAAAGGACAGTATCTTCTTCGATCTGGAGAATCAAGACATCTTCCTATATGGAGAATCATCTATAGAATATGGAGATATTAAGCTTGAAGCCGAAAGAACAAAAGTGAATTGGATTACAAAAACTATCCATAGTAACTATTTACTTGATACTGCAGGAAATAAAATAGGCAAACCAGTTTTCACAGATGACAATGATGTATATGAAACGGATGAAATAGCTTACAACTTCAAAACAAGGAAAGCTGTAATTACTGGAGTAATCACTGAGCAGGATGGTGCCTTTATGCACGGAAGGTTGGTAAAAAAGAATGACAATGATGAGTTATTCATTAGAGAAGCCTTGTACACCACTTGTGATCTTGCCGAGCCTCACTTTCATATTCAATCGAATGCTCTAAAAGTAATACCGAAAAAAAAGATTGTTTCAGGACCATTCAACTTGAGGTTTGGAGATATACCCACTTTTTTGTGGCTTCCTTTCGGAATGTTCCCACAGCCAAAACAGAAATCATCCGGAATAATTGTTCCTTCCTATGGTGAAGAGCGAGTAAGAGGTTTCTTCCTGAGAGATGGTGGTTATTATTTTGATATGAGCGAATACGCAGATTTAAGACTAACAGGAGACATCTACAGTAAAGGAGGCTTTGGGTTCCGAGCTGTAAGTAATTATCGTTGGAGATATCATTTTAATGGGTCATTCAGCTTCTCTTATAACAGGAGTCTTTCAGATGCTATAGAAGACCCCTTGCAGACCAATGACTATTGGATTAGATGGAATCACTCTCCGCAAACTACAGGAACAAGTTCATTCTCTGCTTCTGTGAACCTGGGTTCAACAACCTATAATCAGAACAACAATCAGGTAAATCAGAACTTTAACAGAAATATTAATTCTCAATTCACCTCAAATGTTGGTTACAGAAAGACTTTCCAGGGAACTCCATGGAATATGTCGATGAATTTGAGGCACAGACAAAATGTATCGACTGGTAAAATTGATATGACTTTACCAGAAATGACATTGAATATGAACAGGATTTATCCTTTCAAAAACTGGTTTAAGAGTTCCAAAAACCCTTTTGGCAAAATTAGTTTAAGTCATGCTTTTAGTGCGAAAAACGATATCACAAACATTCCATCTACTTCCGGCTTGGGAAGTACGTTTGTTCAGGAATCTGAATCAGCGGATACACTTTCTTTTCAGGATGATTTAGGTGAGATTTTCAGAAGAGGAAAGTTTGGTGGTAGACATACCATTCCTATTACCACGTCATTTAACATGCTCAAATACTTCACAGTGAGCCCTAGTGTGAACTATGAAGAGATATGGTACTTCCAAAAGTTGGAGTATGAGTATGACTCAGCATTGGAGCTTATCAATATTGATACTGTAAATCAATTTCAGAGATTAAACACGTTTAGTTTATCAGCGGGAGTAAATACAACTATTTATGGAATGGTGAATGTGAACGGCAAAAATATTCAGGCAATCCGGCATGTATTGCAGCCAAGTATCTCATTTAGTTACAGACCTGATCAAAGAGATAGATATACTACAGAAGTGCAATCTGACAATGAAGGTAACACTACCACTTTATCAAATTTCAATAGGTTTCTATATGGAGCACCGGATGGAGGAGAAAGTAAAAGTATGTCCATCTCCCTGAGAAATAACATAGAAATGAAAGTCAGGTCCAAAAAGGATACCGTCAATGAATTTACCAAAGTCAAAATCTTTGACAACTTATCATTTACCTCCGCATATAACTTTGCTGCCGACTCCTTTAAACTTGGAGATATTAGGTGGAATGCCAGGACATCATTATTTAAAAATGCCGTAAGTGTTGCTTTGAGTGGCGCATTTGATCCTTACAATTACTTACTAATATCAGAAGTATTGAATGAGGATGGGTCCAGAACTGTGGATCAAAGGAGAATAGATCAATTTGCCTGGAATACTGGTAATGGCATAGGAAAATTAAAGAATGTAACAGCCAACATCTCATTCAATCTTAAACCGAAAGGTTCCAAAAAGGAATCTGAAGAAAATTCGAGTGATTATGGCCGGCAAGGGCAGTTTGATCCAACTAACTTTACCAGCGACCAGGGAACACCGGAGGAATTGGAATATATAAATGCCAATCCCAATGAATATGTTGACTTCAATATCCCATGGAATCTTAGTGTGAGATATCAAATAAACCGCTCAAAAACAGGGTTTCAGGATGCCAACATAAATCAAACCATGAGCTTCAGTGGTAATCTGAGCATCACCAAAAAAACCAAAATAAATTTCACCTCCAACTACGATTTTGAAGAAAACACCTTTACGACTACCCGAATTGGTGTGAATAGAGACCTACACTGTTGGGTATTGGATTTTGGTTGGGTACCATTTGGAAGATTCCAGTCATTTAATGTGACTTTGAGAGTTCGTGCCCCAATATTGAAAGATTTGAAACTAGAGAAGCGAAGAAACTTCTTCGATTTCTTCCAATAAAAAAGGAATCCCATTTCTGGAATTCCTTTCAATATCATTTGATATGATGGTTAAGCTTCTATCCAACCCTGAACTTCTTCAAGAGTAGGGTTCTTAACTTCTTTAAGCTTCATTTTCTTTCTCATTCCACAAACGTCATTATGGAGTTTAGAGGGAACTGCTTCTTTGATCTGTTCAATTGTGAGTAAGCCTAATTTTTGAACGATAGGAATTAATTCTTCTCTGATGCCAACTGAGGTGTACTCTGCATTTGTAGCATACTGCACTTTCTTCTCAGGCTTCATCTGCGGGAAGAACAACACATCCTGAATCGAGTTTGAATTAGTCATGATCATAGATAATCTATCTATACCAATTCCGATCCCTGCTGTAGGAGGCATTCCATATTCAAGGGCTCTTAAGAAATCCTCGTCAAGTTCCATTGCCTCTTCGTCTCCTCTTTTTGCCAGCTCAAGCTGAGACTCAAATCTTTCTCTCTGATCTACTGGATCATTAAGCTCACTGTATGCATTTGCGATCTCCTTACCATTACAGATTACTTCAAATCTTTCTACCAGACCTTCTTTATCTCTGTGCTTCTTTGTCAATGGAGACATTTCAACTGGATAATCTGTAATGAAAGTAGGCTGAATCAATTTCGGCTCACAATGCTCACCAAAGATCTCATCTATCAACTTGCCTTTACCCATTGTTTCATCGATTGGCACATTGAGTTTTTCCGCTGTAGCTCTCAACTCAGTTTCATCCATTTCTGAAATATCGATTCCTGTGAATTTCTCAATTGCCTCAAACATTGTGTATCTAGGCCAAGGTCTTTTAAAATCAATCAAGTGTTCACCTACCTGCACCTCTGATTGCCCATGAAGTTTATTAGCTACTTTCTCAAGCATTTCTTCAGTTAAGTCCATCATCCACTCATAGTCTTTGTAAGCCACATAAAGCTCAACCTGTGTGAATTCCGGATTGTGGAATCTTGACATTCCTTCGTTTCTGAAATCTTTAGAGAATTCAAATACTCCATCAAAACCACCTACGATTAATCTTTTAAGATACAACTCATTGGCAATTCTCATGTAGAGAGGAATGTCTAATGCATTGTGATGAGTCACAAAAGGTTTAGCCGCTGCGCCTCCTGCAATTGCTTGTAATATTGGTGTCTCAACCTCATAGTATCCTCTATCAGCAAGGTAATCTCTCATCGTATTGACCATCTTGGTTCTTTTGATGAAAGTATCCTTTACCTGAGGGTTTACGATTAAATCTAGATATCTCTGTCTGTATCTTAATTCAGGATCGGAGAAAGCATCATGAGTAACCTTATTACCTTCCTCATCCACTGTTTCCTTAACAATTGGAAGAGGCTTCAAAGACTTTGAAAGTAGTTTGATAGAAGTAACATGGATAGAAATCTCTCCAGTCTGAGTAGTAAAAACATATCCGTGCACACCAACAATATCACCGATATCCATCATCTTCTTGAATACGGTATTATACATTGTCTTATCCTCATCAGGACAGATATCATCTCTTCTTAAATAGATCTGAATTCTACCAGTGCTGTCTTGAATCTCAGCAAAAGAGGCAGATCCCATAATCCTACGACTCATGATTCTACCTGCAATGGAGATATTCTTGTAATCAGTCTTTCGTTTCTCGTAGTTTCGAGTAATGTCGTCTGCTGTTACGTTTACCGGAAATAAAGCAGCTGGATATGGATCGATACCCATTTTCATCAGCTCTTCTCTGGTATTTCTTCTTTGAATCTCCTGTTCGCTTAATTGCATTTTTATTGATCTAATTTAAATTCTTGCTTGTATTATCGATATCGATTAATCACTTTTTTGTCTTTCAAGGTTAAGACATAACCAAACCCAAAAAAACTTCGCTTCTCCCGGAAACGAGCTCTCTCAAACCCAACATAGTCGACACCTTCAGTTTGTGCGTCTTGACCTGGATCAGGATTTAACAAACCATTAATAACTGGACCTGTGGTAGAAAAACGACCTTTTGTTTGACCGAAAACTAAATTTACTTTTATGCTTCCGGTTTTCATTTTAAACAAGACGCCCATTTCAAAACTGTCGTTTGAATAATATTTGTAATCCAGAAGAACCTCTGAATCCACAGAGTTTATGTTATCCATATCCTCAAGATTCTGTAACCCAAATGTATTGATTTCAAGACTCACATCATTGAACAGTGATTTATTCCATCCATACGCCAAATAAGGTCGAAAGACTCCATGCTTTTTGAGTATTAACCCCAGATTGATTCCTGCCTCGTACATAGACTGCTCAATGGTCATATTCGCAGATGTTCCTTCAAAAGTTAACCTAAATCTGTCTGTGCTGAAAGCCGTACTTCTTTTTCTAAAAGAAGGTGTGATATAAAAATTCCCAAAAGTATTCACCCATGACAATCCAATAGTTTGTGAATTTTCTAAATCGAAAGTGGATTCCTCAAAGGATGTAGATTGAACGTAGTAGGGGTCGAATGTAAACCCAATAGCTGGAACAAGTATATTTACAAATTCAATTTCGCCTGGCCCAAATGAAGTAGAATATGACACATCTAATCCTGAATAATGTTTAACGGTAGACTTTTCAATGTTGATATCAAAACTCGTATTCTGGCAGTTGTGATATTCCGTGAGTAATGCTATGAGATTTGCAGGTTCTACCTTCTGTAATTCAGCTTGTGGTTCACATTCCTTTAAAAGAGCCGACAAAGTATATTTATAGGTTCTGTCCAGAAGAGCTGTAGTAATGTTATCCTTAGAAATTACTTGAACCTTTCCGAATGGTTTAATTACTACTTCAAAAAGGTTTATCTCTCCAAAAAAGTATTGTCTACCAAATGTATTATACTTTTGATTTCCAATATTAAAAGATACAGCCTTGTAGTTAGCCATATCTTTGATAATAAAATCAACATCTTGCATGGGAATCTCTCTCCGATTTGATCCATCCAAAATAATTAGCTCACCCCCTTTAAAACCCAATAATTTGGACTTTATTAAACCCGTAATAATATCTCCGTTCCTTAACTGCAAAGTATCTATTTTCGTCTGACCGTTTGCAGCAGTAAATGAAATCAGTAAAACAATTACTAAAACTCTAAATCTCATTTTGAAACTAAACTCCTCCTTCTTATCTCTTTTCTAATCAAATTAAACTCTCTACTACTCTGTCCAGCAATAGACGTATTTTCATCAGCTCTCCTAGATAAATATGGCATTACCTTTCTTACTGGTCCGTAAGGCACATATTTAGCTACATTAAAGCCTTTTTCTGCTAGGATGTAAGAAATGTTATCACTCATTCCGTAAAGCTGAGCAAAAAATATTCTTTCATCATTTGCACTTAATCCATGTTGATTCATCAATGAAGCCAGCATTCCACTGCTATTTTCATTATGAGTACCAGCCACCAGACCAGTAGTTTTTATGTTTTGAACACAGAATTCTATCCCTTTGTTGAAATCCGCATCCGAATCTGCTTTTGTTGCATTTATTGGGCTAGGATATCCCATCTCTTCGGCTCTTGCTCTCTCCTTTTCCATATATGCACCTCTTACCAACTTAGCTCCCAGATAGTACCCTTTTTCAGTAGCTTGTCTGTGGGCCTCAACAAGATTTGCGTACATATCATTCCTGTACATCTGATAGGTATTGTAGATTACTGGCCTCTTCTTATTGAATTTCTCCATCATTTCATATGTGATGTCATCAATAACATTTTGAATCCAGCTTTCCTCAGCATCTATCAGCAACCTTGAATCTATATCAGACACTTTCTGACAGATATCCAATACTCTTTCTTTGAATCTGTCAAAAGCCTGCTTCTCTTCTTCACTTAATTCTTCACCTGCCTGAATCTTTTCCATCATGGCGAAGCTTCCTAATCCGGTTAGCTTCATCACACAAAAAGGAATAAACCTGGCAGTCTTAGTGATCTCGATAATTCTAAACATTTCCTGCTTAGTCATTTCGAAACCAGCCTCATCTCCCTGACCTTCAACTGAATAATCAAGGATTGTTTTGATACCCGACGCTCCCAGGTCATCAATGGCTTCTTCACAATCGTAGACGGATTCTCCACCTACAAACTGTTTATAGACTGTGGCCTTTATTAATCCTTTTACAGGCAACCTTAAATTCATTGCCCATATTGATAAAGTTGTACCTATCTTTACCAGCCAGGGATTATTTATTACCCTAAATAATAAATGCATCCTTTTAAGCGCTTTGTCAGATTTGGACCTAAACGCTATGGCAGTATCATCAAACGTAATTTCTTGGGTTTCTGTCATGGTATTCTAAATGCGTGCAAAGATATAAAACAGAAGTATATTAAAGAGGTTTAAAATCAGAGAATTAATGATTCCAGAAAGTGTCATTGTTACTAATGATATTCAATCCGAGCTGACAACATTTTTTACCCAAAACAACTACCAGAAAATCGCAATGATCGTAGATGAGAATACGGAGCAATATTGCCTCCCTCTTGTTCTTGATTATCTGCCTGAACATTGGCTTATAAAAATTAAAAGTGGCGAGGAGCAAAAGCACCTTGGTACATGCACTCAAATTTGGGAATATCTCACTGAGGCTCAATTTGGACGAAGAGATCTTGTGATCAATTTGGGAGGTGGAGTGATTGGTGATATGGGTGGATTTGTGGCCTCTACTTACAAAAGAGGCATGGATTTCATCAACTTACCATCTACATTGTTATCACAGGTTGATGCTAGTATTGGTGGTAAATTGGGAATTGATTTTAATGGCTTCAAGAACCACATTGGTGTTTTCCAGGATCCAAAAAGAGTTATTGTATTCCCTGAATTAATTGAAACGCTTTCAGATCGTGAGCTGAGATCAGGGTTTGCTGAGGTCATCAAACACGGACTAATTGCTGATGCTGATTATTGGAAATCTGTTTCTTCCAGTGACTACAAAGATCAATCCTGGATGGAAGTAATTCATCATTCTATTGGTATAAAGGGCAAAGTGGTGGCTGAAGACCCACGTGAAAATGGTCTGAGAAAGATTCTAAACTTTGGGCATACTTTAGGGCATGCGGTAGAAACTTACTTCCTGGAAACAGAAAACAGATTACTTCATGGAGAAGCTATAGCTGTTGGGATGATCATGGAAGCATTTCTTAGCCACAAGTTTGCGGGTCTATCAGGTGAAGAACTTGAAGAAATTAGTAATTACTTACTGAAAATCTATGAGCCTTCAGCGATAGAAGAAAAACTCTTCGACCCAATAATTAAACTCACCGGGCAAGACAAAAAGAATGCCAGTGGAAAGGTTAATTATAGTTTGTTAAGGAAAATTGGTGATTGCGGTTTTGATTATCAACCTGAGACAGCATTGGTTTTAGACAGTATGTTTTACTTCAATAGCCTGCTTAAATAAAAAGATTGTTTGGATCTTCTTTTTGAGTCAAGAATTTATTTTTATAAGTCTTGTCTTTGCTTTTAATGATTTTTTTAGGAGCATTGAAGAAGAATGCAAGTGCACCCACAATTGCAGTAGCCAAAAATGATGTTATTAATCCTTTTTTCATATGTGTGTATTTAAGTTTGTTTCTAATAGACTATAATAACACACGAATGGTTGGAATGGTTTGTTATACAAACAAGTGAATTTTTTCGCACTCTTAAAGATTTTAGAAGTTGGATATTCGATTAGTAGCTGAAACAAGAAACATCAAAGGCGAGATCAAGCTAAATGCCAGTAAAAGTGAAAGCAACAGAGCTTTAATTATTAATGCCCTTTCCGGTAATATTTCAGAATTACACAATCTGTCAAACGCTCGCGACACAGACACTATGCAGCGTCTTCTGGGAAGTGATGAAGAAACTCTGGATGTGTTAGATGCCGGAACAACAATGAGGTTTCTGACAGCATATAGCGCTGTAGGCCCTAAAAAGCGCATTTTAACGGGTACTCCAAGAATGCAACAAAGACCTATCAAACTATTGGCTGATGCATTAGTTGAACTTGGAGCTCAAGCTGAATATTTAAAAAATGAAGGATATCCTCCTCATTCAATTACTCCACTCCAAGATCAAAAGGCTGATACCTTAACCATTCCTGGAAATATAAGTAGCCAATACATTTCGGCACTTTTAATGATTGCTCCAACCCTTCCAAAGGGTTTAGAGATCGTACTTGA
This sequence comes from bacterium, assembly GCA_024743255.1. Taxonomy (GTDB): domain Bacteria; phylum Bacteroidota; class Bacteroidia; order Cytophagales; family Cyclobacteriaceae; genus JANSWY01. The sequence continues at coordinate 11,447 of JANSWY010000102.1, forward strand.
AGGAGAAATTTATAGTAGACCTTACATTGAGATGACTCTGGCCTTGATGAAACACTTTGGTGTTAATCATGACTGGAGTGGTCAAGTAATTAAAATAGCTCCACAAAAATACGAGTCAAATAATTATACAATAGAGTCAGATTGGTCTGGAGCCAGCTACTGGTATAGTCTTGCGGCATTGAGTGATGATGTAGATTTAAAGCTTTTGGGATTAAGAGAGAACTCTACTCAGGGAGATCAGGAAATCGCTTCTATTATGGAGCATTTTGGTGTAAAAAGTGAATTCTCTGAAGAGGGTGTTCATTTAACCAAAACTGATAAACTATCAGAAGGCATGTTCATTGACTTCCGGAGTTGTCCGGACTTAGCTCAGACTGTAATGGCTTGTGCCGCTGTAAAAGGAATTAAGTTATCAATGACAGGTCTTGAAAGTTTAAAAATCAAGGAAACTGATCGTATTGCGGCGATGCAGAATGAACTTTCAAAATTCGGAGCTAAGCTGATTGAAGATGAAGGTGTTTGGACTCTCGAACCTGGAACATTCGATCAGTCCAAAGAGATTGTAATCGAAACCTATGAAGATCACAGAATGGCAATGGCTTTTGCACCATTAAGTCTTGATTTCAATTTACTTATTGAAGAGCGAGAAGTGGTGAATAAGTCTTATCCAGATTTCTGGAGAGATCTTGAAAAGGTGGGATTACGAGAAGCTGATTCTGAAACTACCAAATAGCGTAATCATTTCCGCCATTATTCATAAGTCTAATTCCTAGTACCAGTTCATGACTTGAGTGATTGAAGTTTGTGAAATTAGCCGTTTTATACTCATAGGAGTAATTCAGCCTGATCATTTCACTAAAACTCACACCAAACATGGTGATTACTGTATCGTCATTTCTGTATGCTATACCTGCTGTAAGGTTTTTCTTATATCTGGCTCTTATACCGAGATCAAAACTAGCAGGCAGATTCTTTTCAGCTCTATAAAAAACAGTGGACATTAATTCCAATTTATCTCCCAAATGAGAGTTTACCCCAGCCAAAACATTATGCCTTACTACTCCGTCATCCTTCAGCAATTCATTTCCAGCAACCATCTGATTTGCTAATTGCATCATTCCATAACTAACAAAGAAGTTATCAGAATAAAACCCAAGACTTGCATTGAGGTTGAAGAAAGTATTAGAACCTGCACTTTCTACGAAAGCCTGATATACTGGATCATTTTCAGCATCTCTTGCCGTAAGCCGAGCTAAATCAATTGATGAGTTAAAAATTCCCAGTGATGTACCTAGTGATAGATATTTATTCCCAACAAACCTGATGTGAACTGCGAAGTTACCCATTGCTTCCAATTGAGAAATGGGGCCCTGTTCATCCAACTGGACAAAACCACCAACACCAATTTTTGAGCTTTCACCAGGAAAAAACTTCTGACTTTTTACTCCCTTGTTATCCTCATCTATCTTGCCAAGTCCATGTAAGGCTGCATATCCGCTGATATATCCAAGTTGAGGAGCACCCTCAAATCCACTCCATTGACTTCTGTATCCCATTCTTATATCTAAAAAATCATTGGCTCCTGTGAATGCAGGAGAATATGCTGGTAGATTCTGAAAATATTGACTTGTAAGAATCCTCCCCTGACCTATTGAAAGCATAGAAATCAAGGAAAAGAATACAGTTAATATTATAGCTGGCTTTTTCATTTTGGATTATTTTAAAATCATTACAAATCCCTTATACTGTCTTAGATTGCTACCACTTAATTCAATTATGTAGTAGTATGTTCCTACAGGCAATTCATTGCCCTGATAAGTTCCATCCCAAGGAACCTCATAACCAATTGACTCAAATACTCTTGCTCCATCTGTGCTAAACACCGTAACCTTTGCATCTTGGTGAATCAAAATATTATCAATATCCCAGGTATCATTTATCATATCTCCATTTGGAGTAAATGTGGTCGGAATATCAAGTTCCAATTCCGGATTTGGAATTATGTCAAATTCAAATACCTTTTCAAAGGTCAAACCAGAAAGGTCTGTGGTTCTAATCCTGATTGACACAAATTCATTTTCTTCAAAATCTAGTGGCTGAGCTACTTGAAGTATGTTCCCGTCTATTTCAAACATACTGTTGTTATCATCTCCAGTTCCTTCGACCAATGTGTAGACATGCTCGTCATTCAAATCAGTATCTTCTGTTTGAATAGTGCCAACCACAAATCCTACAGCAACATCTTCATCAATTTCTGTAACATCAAGAATTATGTCAGTTGGGGCTGTAATATCATTAGTCACAGTAACTGTGAAAGACTCAGAGATCTCAAAATCACCATCAGTAACATCAATTGTAAATATTGTTGCACCTGAAGCAAAGTCGGTAGGTGTTAATGTCAAAGTTTTATCAAATCCATCACCCGATAAAGCAATGTTTTCAGAAGTAAAGACATTGTTGTTGTCTGCGCTTACTTCAATTGTCAATTCGTTCGCTGCATGATCAACATCACTCAAAGTGAAATTAATTGGGCCAACTACCTGATTCTCTGAAGCAGTGATATCTGCAATTGATGTTATAGTTGGGCTATCATTAATCGGGTTTACAGTTATCTCCACTGTTGTCTCCTCAGAATTATTTTCACCATCATTTGCTGTGTATACAAATGAATCTACACCATAGAAATCAGGGTTTGGTAAATAATAGAATGATCCATCAGCATTCAGATTTAGTGTCCCATTTTCAACATTTGTCACTAAAACAGCCCCCACATTATCACCATCTAAATCTAAATCGTTTTCTAACACTCCTGGAGAGGATATAGTAAGATCTTCATCTTCATTTAGTGTGTAAGATTCGCCAATTGAGATAGGATTATTATCATTGACATTGGTTACTGTAATTAACACTGTTTCTATCGCACTTGTATTCTCTCCATCCTGGACTGAGATCTCAAGCGTGTGACTGGTATTATTTTCAAAGTCTAGATTTACATTACTGGATATAAATAGTTCACCAGTTGATCCTGAAAGAGAGAATATGTTTAAGTCATTTCCACTAATAATCTCCCAATCGGTAAAGGTTGTTTCCGTGATATCACCGTCTGTTGCTTGTAGGAATCCAAGACTTGAAGCACTTGCCTGATTTTCTGCAATCGTGAATGACTGACCTGCAGTAATGATTGGATTGACATCATTTACATCTGATATGCTAATTGAGATAACTGCACTTGAACTCTCATTGTCACCATCACTTACAATCACTTCCAAGTCAAACTCAGAAATTGACTCCCTATCAAGATCATCACTATCATTCACTAATATCTCACCTGTTGAAGCATTTATGCTGAACGGCAATTCGTTATCTGAATCTTGATCGCTATTCCCTCCTATAATTTCCCAACCACTAAAAGAAGTTCCAGAATCGTCGGAGGCTGTAAGCGTCCCAACAGATGTTCCATTGGAAGTATTCTCCGCGATGGAGAAAGAAGCTGCAGTTATAATTGGGTTCGAATCATTGTCGATAATTGCTAATTCATCTGCAGAACTTGATCCAATGTTTGCCTTTGAATTATTTGTGGATAACAAGGTAATGACTATGGTTTCAGTCTCCTCAACAATGTTATCTTCTAAAATGGTGATAGGAATTGAAACAGTAATAGCATTTTTTGGGAGAATTACAGATGAACCAAAGTCCTCAAAATCTTCACCAACTACCGATGTACCACTCAATTCATATTCTATGGTAACATCTTCTTCAAATATTCTATCACTAAATATTGTAAACTGACCATTTGAAGCACCTTCCTCTCCATCAATGTCAGCCACAATTCCTATCGAAGCTATATCGTCATCCTCGATGGTTCCTGTTGCTGAATTGTTCGCAATTGTCGCATTAACAGGATTTGAAAGCTCAATTGTAAATGTTTCATCAGATTCAACAACTAAATCTCCATTTACTTCAATATCGATATTCTTTGAAATTTCTCCTGGTTCAAAAGTGATTGTTTGAGAATTGAAGGTTATGTAATCTGTACCAGAATTAGCTGAACCTTCAACACTTTGCACATCAACTTCCACAGTAAAATCACTTGGGTTTGAAAGCGTGACCACAAAAGATGCCATATTGGAAGACTCATCACTTTCCTCAATGCTTGAATCTGAAATACTCAACTCAGTAGAATCATCATTTTCAATCGTAATTTCTGCCTGTGAATCAATTATGGTAGCGTTTACGACATTTGAAAGATTTATGAAGAATGATTCATCAATTTCAACAGTATCATCATCATTTATGGATACATCAAAGCTTGCTGACGTTTCCCCAGCTAAAATTGTCAATGAACCTGAACCGGAAACAAAATCCTTGTCTTCAGCAGTATTTGTAACACTTACATAGTCTACCGTTATATCATCTGTCGAAACGGTACTTAAATTGACATTAATCGTCACAACCTCAGAACCCTCTGTAACAGAAACATCGGAAATAGTAAGCTCAGGTAAAGCAGGTGCATCATCATCCTCAATGGTAGCTTCACCCTGGTTATCGGCAATTGAAGCGTTTACTGCATTTGTTAGATCTACTAAGAATGATTCATCGGATTCTTCAGTCTCATCTCCATTAATTGTTACATCAATCGTCTTGGAAGTCTCACCAGCTGCAAAGGTTAAAGTTGTGGTCCCGATTTGATCATAATCGGCATCAGCAGTAGTGGCAGTATTATCAGAGGTAGCATAATCAACAGATACGCTTTTCCCAGACTCGAAATCCAAACTTATTGTGAATGTTGCGGTGCTAGTCCCAGAATTACCTTCAGTCACTGAAACATCATTAATACTAATAGAAGGAGCATCATCATCATCGGTTATTGTTCCCTCCGCTTGGTTATCCGCAATTGTGGCATTCGTAGCAGTTGAGAGGTCTATAAAGAATGATTCATCTTCTTCATCTAATAAATCTCCATTTACAAATACTTCAATCGAATGAGATGTTTCACCTGGGTTAAATGTCAATGTAGTTGTACTTACCTGGTCATAATCTCCATTTGCTGAAGATGCCGTATTGTCTGAAGTTGTGTAGTCTACTGTTATAGTACTTGAAGATGAAGCATCTAAAGACACAGTAAATATTGCACTCACTGAACCCGTATTGCCTTCAGTTACTGTTGCGTCTCCAATTGTAATCTGCGGCCCTGACTCATCATTTGAGATTGTCCCAATTCCCTGATTATCGGAGATGGATGCATTTACTGCATTAGTAAGATCAACAAAAAATGATTCATCATTTTCAACATTCAAATCTCCATTCACGGTAACACTAAAAGACTTTGAAGTTTCTCCTGGATTGAATGTTAATGTAGTAGTTGCAATTGCATCATAATCACTATCAGCTGTGGTCGCTGTATTATCTGAAGTAGAATAATCCACAGTAATGGTCTTACCTGAAGCTGCATCCAGACTTATTGTGAAGTCTGCCGTGATCGTTCCTGAGTTTCCTTCTGTTACCGTTACATCATCAATACTAATTCCTGGGGCCGAATCATCATTCGTGATAGTTCCCTCTCCTTGGCTATCTGTGATCGTTGCATTTGTTGGATTACTTAGATCTACAAAGAATGACTCATCATCCTCGTCTTTACTATCTCCACTTACTGTTACGGAAACAGTCTTAGAAGTCTCTCCAGGATTGAATGTTAATGTGGTAGTGGCAATTGCATTATAATCACTATCAGCTGTGGTCGCTGTATTATCTGAAGTAGAATAATCAACTGTTATGGTCTTACCTGAAGCAGCATCTAAAGTTACTGTGAAGTTTGCGTTGACTGTACTTGAGTTACCTTCTGTTACGGTTACATCATCAATGCTAATAGCTGGGACTGAATCATCATTTGTGATGGTTCCCTCTCCTTGGCTATCTGTGATCGTTGCATTTGTTGGATTACTTAGATCTACAAAGAATGACTCATCATCCTCGTCTTTGCTATCTCCATTTATCGTAACCGAGATTGTTTTAGAAGTTTCTCCAGGGTTGAAGGTTAATATAGTAGTAGTAATTGCATCATAATCACCATCTGTATCTGTTGCCGTATTGTCTGACGTAGAGTACTCAACTGTAATAGTCTTTCCTGAAGCTGCATCCAGAGTTACTGTGAAGTCTGCCGTGATTGTTCCTGAGTTCCCTTCTGCTATTGTGACGTCATCAATGCTAATTCCTGGTGCTGTGTCATCATTAGTAATGGTTCCCTCTCCCTGATTATCGGTGATTGTCGCATTGGTTGGATTACTTAGATCAATGAAGAATGACTCATCACTCTCATCTTTACTGTCTCCATTCACTGTTACGGAAACTGTTTTGGAAGTTTCTCCTGGATTGAATGTTAAAGTGGTGGTTGCAATTGCGTCATAGTCACCATCTACATCTGTCGCTGTATTATCTGAAGTAGAATAATCAACTGTAATGGTCTTTCCTGAAACTGCACCAAGACTTACTGTGAAGTCTGCCGTGATTGTTCCTGAATTTCCTTCTGTTACTGTGACGTCATCAATGCTTATTCCTGGTGCTGTGTCATCATTAGTAATGGTTCCCTCTCCCTGATTATCGGTGATTGTCGCATTGGTTGGATTACTTAGATCAACAAAGAATGACTCATCACTCTCATCTTTACTGTCTCCATTCACTGTTACAGAAACTGTTTTAGAAGTTTCTCCAGGGTTGAAGGTTAATGTAGTAGTAGCAATTGCATCATAATCACCATCTGTATCTGTTGCCGTATTGTCTGATGTTGAGTAATCAACTGTGACAGCACTACCGATGGCAAAGTCTAATGAAACATTAAAAGAAGCAGTTACCGTACCGGTGTTACCTTCATTGACTATCGCATCTCCAATAGTAATGGCCGGTACAGTGTCATCATCCAAAATTATACATTCTCCCTGATTGTCGTTGATGGAAGCATTGTTTAAATTACTTAATGTAACTAAAAACAATTCATCTGATTCTGCATCTGTATCGCCATTTACCAGAACATCAATTGTCAAACTTGTTTCTCCCGGGTTTAACGTAAGTGGAGTCGTAGTAATTTGATTATAGTCGCCATCAGCTACAGTCGCAGAATTATCAACAGTCACATAATCGAAAGTAATTGTTTTACCAGAAGCGATATTTAATGAAACTGTGAATGTTGCAGTCGTAGTACCAGTATTACCTTCAGTGACAACTATATCGTTTATACTTAACAGAGGAGCTGCATCATCGTCATTTATCAAACCCACTCCACGGCCATCTGAAATAGTTGAATTGGTAGGGTTGATTAGATCTACATGAAAGCTTTCATCTACTTCATCTTTAGTATCTCCATTAACAGTGACATCTACCGTTTTGCTGATTTCCCCTGGGTTGAAAGTAAGAAGTGTTATTCCAATTGCATCATAATCCCCATCCGAAGTGGTAGCTAAATTATCATTAGTTTCATATTCTACGGAAATCGTTTTGCCTGAGGCCGCATCTAAACTGACTGTGAAGCTTGCAGTGGTTGTTCCTGAATTACCTTCTGTTACCGCTACATCATCAATGCTGATAGTAGGAGCCGTATCGTCGTTGTTGATTGTTCCTACTCCTTGGTTATCGGAGATTGTTGAGTTTGTAGGGTTGGATAAGTCTACATAGAAAGTCTCGTTAGCTTCATCCTTGGTGTCTCCATTTACAGTGATGTCTACTGATTTTGAGGTCTCTCCTGGATTGAAGGTTAAGGTCGTGGTAGTTTCCTGATCGTAATCTCCATCCGCTGTTGTTGCAGTGTTATCGGATGTTGCATAATCTACGGTGATCGTCTTTCCTGAGGCGGCACTTAGGCTTACTGTGAAGCTTGCTGTTGTGGTTCCTGAGTTTCCTTCTGTTACCGCTACATCATC
>JANSWY010000123.1 GCA_024743255.1 bacterium
ATTCAAAAGGTCATTCTCATAATATTCCTCGGCCATCACCTTACCGGATGGGAAATAAAACTTCCAAAGACCTTCCTTGAGACCTTCTACCAATTCACCAACAGACCTGATATTTCCAGAACTGTAATAAGTAGTATCCTGAGCTGATACACTTAAAGAAAAAACTAAAAGTAAAGCTGCTATTAAGTCTTTCATATACAGTACAACGAGTTTAAAGGAATCATAATCAATTCTAATGGATAAAATTCAATAATATCTTGTAGTTTGCAATTATGGTGCTAAAATCACTAACCGCTTCCATCATTCTAATTTCCCTTGTGCATCTTACCTATGCACAGGATGGCTTTTTCGAATTTGGAGCCAGAAGTGCTGGAATGGCCAATAGCACAGTGGCCACTTCTGATGCCTTCAGTGTTTTTAATAACATTGGCGCCTTACATGGAGTAGAAGATTTCACAGTATTTGCAGGATACCGACACAGATTTGGATTGACGGAATTGAATTCAATTGCAGCCGGAGTGGTCAAGCCTTTTAGTTTTGGTACCGCAGGTTTCAGTTTTTACAGATTTGGTGGAGACTTACTAAATCAACAAAAAGCATCCATTGGATTCAGTAATAAATTTGGACTGGTAAGCCTTGGTGCCAATATTTCCTATCTCCAATACAAAATTGAATCGCTTGGTAATAGCTCATCGCTTGTGATAGAATTTGGTGGTACTGCGGAAATAACCAATTTTCTTAAGTTTGGAGCACACGTCTTCAATTTGAATCAGGCTAAACTGGGAAATGAAGATGCTGATGAGATTCCGCTGGTTATGAAAGCTGGATTATCTTTTACTCCAAATGAAGAATTGATGGTCAATGTGGAAACTGTCAAATCACTTGAAAACGAGGCACAATTCAGAGCTGGCGTTGAATATCTGATTATTCCAAAAATAGCTATTAGGTCCGGGATTGAAACTAATCCTGTAAAAGGTTCATTTGGATTGGGCTTTATCGCCAAGAGGTTTGTTGTTGACTATGCTTATAATAACCACAGCATTCTTAACGACATACACGATTTCACAATTGCATTAAAGCTTTGAAGAAATGAAGAGAATTCTTGCCATAGCAATACTCTTGTTCAGCATCACGCAAGCTAATTCTCAAAACAGACCAGAAATCGATCTGGAGCAATTCGCAGAAAACCTCTTTCAGGTACAAAGTGATGATATTGGTTATGAAGATTTATATGAATCACTGCTTTTATTCTATTCAAATCCTATTAACCTAAACAATACCTCAAGAGAAGAACTCAGCTCTTTGTACATTCTCTCTCCAGAACAGATCAACAACTTTATGGAATACCAAGCCAAAAATGGTAAGCTGCTTTCCATTTTTGAATTACAGGCCATTCCATCTTTTGACTTACTCACAATAAGGCAGCTATTACCATTTGTTAGTGTATCCGAAAGTGAACTAGATAGCAGACCATTACTAAAAAGAATTCTGACGGAACCAAATAATTATTTAATACTGCGGTACAGTTCAGTTCTAGAAGATCAGCAAGGTTATTCAAATGAAAATAATAATCCATATCTGGGAGATCAGAATAAGTTGTATGGTAGATTTAGAGTCAGTCATGTGAGGGATTTTAGCATCGGGTTTACTTTTGAAAAAGATGCTGGCGAAGAGCTAAATTTTAATAACGATCAGTATGGGTTTGACTTCTACAGTTATCATTTTTACTTACAGAATAGAGGCAAACTAAAAACGCTAGCAGTTGGTGACTATCAATTACAATTTGGCCAAGGACTGATTTTTGGAGCTGGATTTGCTCCAGGTAAAGGCGCAGAAACAGTAGCAAGTGTAAAAAGAAGTTCTCTTGGTGTAAGGCCTTATTCTTCAGTGCTGGAATCCGGGTTTTACCGAGGAGCAGCGGCAACAATCAAACAAAACAACGTTGAGTTCACCACATTCTATTCCAGACTAAACCAAGACGGTAATATCAGTTCCGATACAACCTTTACAGACTTTGATGAGTTTATCTCCTCTATCCAAGAGACAGGATTTCATAGGACATCCAATGAATTAGCAAACAGAGATCTCATTCTAGAGCAGAATGTAGGTGGAAATATCACTTACAAAAACAGAAACCTGGAAATTGGCATAAATGGGCTATTCACCGATTACAGCACACCAATTTTCAAAACACCAAATAATTATAATCAGTATGAATTTCAGGGTGATAAGAATTACATAACCGGAATCAGCTCAAATTACAATTGGCAAAACTTCATCATGTTTGGAGAAATTGCGCGTTCAAAATCTGGAGGAATTGGTGCAATAGGTGGATTTGCGGCAAGCCTCTCTCCTATGGTTGACCTAAGCATTGTATTAAGAAACTACGATAGAGATTTTCACAGTTTTTATGGTAATTCATTTGGTGAGAGCTCAAGAAACATCAATGAAAAAGGAACCTATTGGGGTATCAAGATCAAACCTTCCAAAAAGTACTTCCTTACAGCCTATTATGATAAGTTTAGTTTCCCATGGTTAAGGTTTGGGACAGAAGCGCCATCAGAAGGCCATGAATACCTTGTGAGAATGAACTATGCTCCAAAACGAGGAATGTTGTTATACGCTCAGTTAAGGCAAGAAGTAAAAGAGGTTACTGAACCAATCGAAAATAGTAATTTAAATCGCTTGCAGGAAGTAATAAAAAACAACTATATCGTTAATCTGGACTACAAGGTGAGTAAGCTTCTTACCCTTAAATCAAGGGCACAATGGAGTAACTTTACTCAACCCAGCGGGAAGACCAGTGGGCTCGCTCTTATTCAGGATGTAAATGTTGATTATCAAAAGTTCAGACTCAGCACCCGACTGGCACTTTTTGACACAGAGGATTTTGAAAATCGCCAATATACATACGAAAGAGACGTATTATACTCATTTTCAATTCCTGGCTACAGTGGTAGAGGTCTCAGAAGCTATGTTCTGTTTCAATATAAACCAACCAGGAAGCTGACATTCCAAATGAGATACGCAAGGTTCAAATATGGTGACAGAGATGAAATAGGCTCTGGTAATGAGGCTATAGAAGGAGATGTTAGATCAGACATCAAAATTCAAACAAGAATTAAATTTTAACTGTTTCTTTTCTTGATAAAAAACGCAACTACAAATTTATATGTACGTACATATAAACTGAAGATAGTACAATTTACAATTAAAGAAAGGAAGAAAAATGAAATCTATCGTTCATAAAGCAGATACAAGAGGAACAGCCTTTTTTGGTTGGTTACATAGTAGACACACATTCAGTTTTGGTCAGTACTACAATCCCGAAAGAGTACATTTTGGAGCGTTGCGTGTACTAAACGATGATATTGTAAAAGGTGGTCAGGGATTTGGTACTCATCCACATAGTAATATGGAGATTATTTCAATTCCGTTACAAGGAGATCTGGAACATCAGGATAGCACTGGTACTACCGAAGTTATTAAAACCGGAGATGTACAAATTATGTCTGCCGGAAGTGGCTTAACACACTCGGAATACAATCATAGCAAAACCGATGATGTAAACTTCTTGCAGCTCTGGGTGTTACCCGATGAAATGAATATTGAACCCAGGTATGATCAAAAAACATTTGATTTAGACAGCAATAAGAACAGTTGGAATACCGTAGTTGCACCAGATGATGAGAATGCACTTTGGATCAATCAGAACTCATGGTTTACGCTTGGCCAGTTTGATGGTGGTGAGATACGGCCGTATGAGTTTCATGAAAAAGAAAATGGTGTTTATGTTTTTGTGATTGAAGGTTCATTGAAGGTAAATGGTGAAGAGCTTACAAAAAGAGATGGGATTGGAATCTGGGATACAGATAAACTGGAATTTGAATCAGATGAAAATACCAGATTGCTTTTAGTAGAAGTACCGATGCTTCAATTACAGTAGTCTCATTTTATAATTCCCGAAAATGCTCAAATATTTTCGGGAATTATATATTTTGGCTACATGATCGGATTTTCATCTCACACATCCCGTCCTACAAAAAAGAAATCAGCGCATTGGAATAACCAGTTTTTGCAATTACAACAAGACCGCTTGGCTAACGTTTATAACCACGGAGCTGATGTTATATGTCCGAACTTCAGAATTAATCTCAGTCAAAATTTTAAAGTTAAAAAGGGGAACAGCTTATTTGGGCTGTCGTAGCTTAAACAAGATCTATTTATGCGGAAATTAATATTCTTATTGCTTTTTGTCTCCCCACTATTAGTCCTGGCACAATCTAAAAAATCAATTATTGAGTTTGAGGCAGCATCTTTATTGTCAAACACGACCTATCCAGAGCTGAAAAGAGATGGAAAAGCATTTCCAATTTTCAATGCAGATAGTACTGAATGCACATTGCTATTGTCTACACCAACGACACTTACTGCAATTCAACTGGATGATCAACTTCAAGAGTTGAACTCAATCGAAACTGAATTGCCAGATGAAAAAAGACTTACAAAACTTGATGGAGGTCTTTTTGGTGAAAAAGGTGTGTACTACGCATTTTACTCAGACAGGAAAAAAGTAAACTTCTCTGCTTTTAAAATAGATTTTAACGATGGTCAGGTTTATAGCAACACATTTAATCTGACATTGAATAAAGAAAAATATTTACATTCCTTCAGCGCTGGGGGATATTATTACATTGTTACAGTTCCGATTTACTCTTCAATTATCAATGTATATCGAATTAATTCATCTCTAAAATCAAGAAAGACTTCATACGACTTTAGCGATGTAGAATTTGATGGTACCAATCCTAAATTGTTTGATGAGATCAATGAATACATCATGAAGGGCAACCACAGGCTCTCAAGAATAAGTACAAGTGACCCGATTACAACATCGGCTACTGCAAGCTTCTTCAAACTCTACCACGATGATCAGGTGGTTAGATTATCATTGGATCACGTGATTGGAACTACCACAATATTAGAAGTTGAACTAAATAGCCGATTAAAGAACAGCTATCAAATTTATGCTCCACCATATGTGCTGCAAAAAGGTTATTCCTATACATCCAATTCGGTTATTGCTGATGATGTACTTTTCAATTTTATAACTGGTGACGACATGATGTCAATAGTGGTACATGATTTAGAGACTGGTGATGAGATAGTAGAACATTATCTGGAGAAAAATGATGATTTCAATATACTGAATGAAGAGATTCATGTAGATGGATTGCCATTTATGGGACAAATGAAAACCCCTAAGAAATTCCTTAGAATGATCCAGGGACGGAAATTGGGAATTGCAGTGAATAGCAATGATAACAAAAACTGGATAGCAAGTTTCGGTGCTGCAAGTTTGCCCGAGAAAGAATTTACCGAACAGGTGATGGTAACCATTGGTCTTGAAGATTTTGAAGATACCTGCTCTCCTACATATCTGGCATTCCAGGGATACGAACTTTCAAAAGTGATTACTGCAAGAGGATTATTTGACAAAACTGATTTTAATCACGCGGAAGGTCCAATCAATCATCAGCCATTTGATTATATAGATATCTACAAGACTGAGAATCTAAATGGTTTCGAGACCATGGAAACTGTCTTCAAAATGGGTGATAACTACTACCACGGAAGTTATTACACTGATAGCAGAAAGTACACTTTTGTGAAGTTCTAAATCTTAATTTCTAAATCCTAAATTTCAATTGATTCTGAATAAAAAAACCGTCACACTTTCATGTGACGGTCATACTAGATTGAATAGGTGATTAACTTAATCTTTAATTAGTTTTCCATTGAATTTCACATCTCCATCAATTACCTGGTACAGATACATTCCTGACTGAAGAGATGAAACATCAATTTGATTATTTTCTTTCAATAGTAAATCCTGATCAATTATCAGTTTACCTTCCATTGTGAATAAATATACATGAATTACTTCACTATCAGTATTCATTGAAATATTTAATTGATTAGTTACTGGCATTGGATAAAGTGTGATATCACTAATCTCTGACAATTCTTCCACTTCAGAATCCAATGTGCCAACAAGCTCAATCCCTCCTCTTTCTGATCTTGCAGAAGCTCCATTAAATCCAGTGATTGTAACTTCATCAATGTAGATATGGTCAGCATTGCCACTTGCATCGCATTGGAATCTAAATTGTGCATTGGAAGCCATGTTATAACTAGCACTGCTGATCTCAACAGTAGCTACATAAAAGGAATTGTTCTCAAAATCAGTTCCTCTGGCATAAGTTTCAACCGTATTCCAAGAAGAACCATCGAAATACCTTACCCAGAAATCCTCTCCATTTTCCATGCTGTAAGAATAGAAATAGAACTCAACCTCCACTCTATCCCATCCAGAAAGATCATATGAACTGGAAGTCATTGCTGATCCAGTACCAGAGTTGTCTCTCAAACGAATAGAGTAACTTCCTTCCCATGATCTTGAACCAGAATATCTGAAACAATCACTTCCTCCGTCAATCCAACCATCCCAGCCAGACTCAAAGTAATGCTGCGACAAGACCTGACTTGCTGGAGCAGCATCAGTGATAAAATTTGCACTTGATGTATAATTTGAATTTGAAGAACCGCACTGAGCTCTTACCTGAGCCTCATAGGTTGTACTTGCTGTTAATCCAGAGATCGTTTCTGAAGTATTGGCAGTATTAATGGCTACCCAAGTTGAAGCTCCCTGTTCTCTGTATCGCAAACCATAAGATGCAGCTCCCGTGCTTGTCCAACTTAAATCAGTGGAATTAGACGTGATGTTAGAAACAGTTAAACCAGTAGGTATATCACAAGGTGCAGCTTCCACAGTCACTGTGAATGATTGTTCTATCGGAGAAGTAATAATACCATCTGTTACAGAAATAGTGATTGCATGAGATCCTATGTTACTTTGTGATGGAGTTCCTGAAAGGCTTGCTGTACCATTGCCATTATCAGTCAGGTTTAACCATGTTGGAACTGATCCCGAGATTGTCAATGCATCTCCATCCGGGTCAGATGTAGTGACATTGTAGTTGTAGCTAACACCTTCAGTTGCAGTTAATATCGGAGTTGAAGTAAATGCAGGATCCTGATTTACTGGAGTACTACCATAGCTTCCAAGGTATGAGAATTCATCTTGTGAATAAACAGTCCATTCTGAAGCGGTGTAAGAAGTATTTCCTTCAAAGCCTTCATTTCTTACCAAAGTAACATCCTGAGCAAAATTGCTAGCATCATTAAAGTTACCTACAACATCTACTAATACACCATCTTTGAATAAAGCAACGGCATCATTACCATTAAAAGTTGTTGCCTGAGAACCTGTTATCAAATCAGCTACAGCTTGCATCGCAGCATCTGCAGACGAATTTACAACCACATAAACATCTCCATCTGCAATGGTGCCAGATAATGCCAATTCAGAACCCCAGCTTCCAGCTCCATTAGATTGTTTGAATATTGAGTAACCAGAAAGACTTACAGCTGAACCGGTTGTATTCGCAATCTCAAGCCCTTTATTGAATGAAGACCCTTCAATGTATTCTGAGAAAAATAAGAAAGGGCCAGTTATGGGAGCTTCTGTCACATCAATGGCAAAACTTTGATCTGCTGATGCAGTTCCATCAGTCACAGATACTGTAACTGCATTTGACCCAACGTTACTGTTGTTTGGTGTACCAGATAAAGTAGCCGTTCCATTGCCGTTATCAGTTAAAGTTAACCAGGATGGCAAAACAGATGCAGTAATAGTTAATGCATCTCCATCTGGATCGTTTGCTGCGATTGAATAACTGTAAGCTTGTCCTTCTTCAGCGGTAAGAACCGGAGATGAAGTAAATGTTGGATCCTGATTAGTTGGTCCTCCGTTAAACGTGTGTGATCCTAAATAAGAAAACTCGTCCTGCGCATATGAAGTCCACTCCGCAGCAGTATAGGTAGTATTTCCTGCAAAATCTGAATTTCTCACAAGCGTTACATTTTGAGCGTAGTTACTTGTGTTATTAAAGGTCCCGATTACATCAATTAATACACCATCTTTAAATAACGCTACTGGGTCATTACCATTAAATGTAGTTGCTCCAGAACCTGTTACAAGGTCTGCTTCAGCTTGCATTGTAGCACTGGCAGAAGAGTTAACAATCACATATACATCACCATCCGCTATAGATCCAGACAATGCCAACTCAGATCCCCAGCTTCCAGCACCATTAGTTTGCTTAAATACCGAGTAACCACTTAGGTTTACAGAGGCACCAGTGAAGTTAGCTATTTCAAGACCTTTGTTATATGAAGATCCTTCAATGTACTCTGAGAAGAATAATTCAGAAGATCCTCCTCCTCCGCCAACTGCATTCACAGAAATGGTAAAAGATTGACTTGTTGGTGTCGTAACTATTCCGTCAGTTACAGTTAATGTCACAGGGTTTGATCCAATATTTGCAGTTGAAGCAGTGCCAGAAAGGGTGGCTGTTCCATTTCCATTATCGGTAAAACTCAACCAAGAAGGCAAAGTGGTAGCCGTAATTGTCATTGCATCACCATCACTGTCAGAAGTAGAAACATTATAGTTGTATGCCTGTCCTTCTATCACCGATGTAGGAGCACTGGATGTAAAAACAGGTGCCTGATTTCCTGGTGTTCCACCGCATTGTGCCGGATAAATTTCGCAAACGTATTCAGGGTGATCGATAAAAGGATTTCTATTCTGCTGATAGCTGTAGATTACGTCATTTCTGTTTCTTTCAGCATCATCAACTGGGTCTGCAAGGTGCCACTGGATAAGGGTGCTGAGTTTTGCGTGAAACGGATCCTTACTAGTATTTGAAAGATAAGTTTCCTGAAGCTCTAGATCAGGATCACCGTTTGTTCCTTCATACCTTACCACCATGTAGAATAGCATTCTGGCTACATCTCCTTTCACCTCTGCGGGAGGCTCCCATACCCAATCAGTGCTGCTGGTAAAAGCCGGAGTAGCTCCTGAGTAATTACCGCCGTTATCCGTATAAGGTTCGGTGCACTCATCAAAATTTCTATTATTTCTGGCAGAGTTTGTAGAGACATCCTCAGCTCTAATATGATGAAGGTCTGTTCCTGCGCCAAGAGATGTTCCAAAATCACCTCTAGATTTGGCCCATACATGTTCTCTGGACCATCCTGCACCACCATCGTATTCTGCGGCACCATTCATTGAAAATCTTGAGTACAGCCCAATAACATTATTTGGATTGTTTGGATCTCTATCCGTTTCCTTCAAAATATCCCATGTATCCGTAGAAGAACTGGAATAAGGAAATTCAACATGACCATCAATAATTGTGTGAAGAGCTGCTTTCAATTGGTCTCCCGATAGACCTTGAGCCGGATCGTAATATCCGGAGGGAATCTGTGCAAAAGCCGCACTCATCCCAAGCGCCATGATTAGCGCTAAGCAATAGGTTTTCATTAGGTTATGATTTTTGTTTGGTTATCGGGATACAAAATTAGAATTACCCGTAACATCTCCACCTGTACTAAAGTTAAGTTATGATGAACAATCCAAAGATACTGGACTAAAAAATCTTGAAACATTCAAAAAATGAAGGATTAAAGAGTTTAAAACCAGATCCTTATGTTACCTAATTGTTAAGCCCGTTACCTGCTATATATTGAAATTAATTATCTGGAGACAGTTCTATTTTCGTATTAAAAGAAGGATTTATTGATCTTCAATTCTAACAACTACTTTGCCAAGTGCCTCTCTATTTTTAACCATTTGAATGGCGGTCTTAGCATCATTAAAATCATAAACCTGTTGAATAGTCGGCCTCAATTTACCCTCGTTTATTAATTCCAATATTGATTCAACGTTTTTCCTATTCTGATCTGGTTCATTTTGGCAGAAACTACTCCAAAAAACCCCTGTTATAGAAGCCGATTTTAACAACGGAAGATTTAATGGAATCCTTGGAATATCCCCATCTGTAAATCCAATTACCAGATGTTTTCCGTACCTAGTAATGCTACGGAATGATGGTTCTGTAAACTTACCTCCTACAGGGTCCACAATTATGTTGACACCTTCGTTTTGGGTTATTTCCTTAACTCTGGTCTTTATATCCTCACTGGTGTAATTTATCGTATAGTCAGCACCTTGTTCTTTACTAAACGCAAGCTTCTCATCAGTAGATGCTGCAGCAATGACTTTGGCCCCCATTACTTTAGCGATTTGAATTGAAGTATAACCAATTCCTCCTGCCGCACCTAATACCAAAACAGTATCTTTCTCAGATATTTGCGCTCGATCAACCAGAGCATGATAACTTGTCCCGTAAGTCATTAATGTTGCGGCAGCTATCTCGGATTCCATATCATCCGATATGGCAAAAGCGTTAACCTCGTCGCAAGCGGAATACTCAGCTAATCCTCCCCAGGTCAACTTGGCAATTACTCTGTCCCCGGGTTTAAAGGTTTTCACTTCCTTTCCTACCTTTTTGACAATTGAGCAAACCTCTGCTCCGGGAACGAAAGGTGGTTCTGGTTTGAATTGATATTTCCCTTCTATTATCAAGGTATCCGGAAAATTTATTGCACAGGCCTGGTTCCTCAACAATAACTGGTTTGGCCCAATCTCCGGAGTGGGAAAATTAACCTGAATTAAATCCTCCGCAGGACCATATTTTGTGCAAATCAATGCTTTCATAGTCACCAAACTTACATGAAATTATCTTTCAATATACATTCATGATACGTTCTCACAAAATCAATTACATAATTCAGCAATAAGCACTATTTTCGTGATTTAGTTGAATCACCTATTGATGCAAAAATTACACTCCCACTTACTCAAGTTAGGAGTACTACTAATCCTATATGCAAGCCATACCTCTCAGGTAACGTTGGCTCAGGAGAATTTTGCAGTCTTGTCTGATAGCATTGGCGTCAACCACTTTTATGGAATTGGATCCAGTGGAGGAGGAATCAGTACAGTTGATTTCAACCAGGACGGCTGGGACGATCTTACTTTCGCTACCGAATGCCACAGACCAATAGAATTCTATTTAAATGACCATGGAAAGTTTAATCTAATAGAACTTGAGGGAATTGATAACATCCTGGAAACTAAGCAGGTACTTTGGATTGATTTCGATAATGATGGTGATCTTGACTTTTTTGCTTCAAGTCTATCTGGAATAAAGCTCTATGAGAATGATGGTGCTCTCAGGTTTACAGATGTCACAGAAAATATGAATTTGATAATGAACGAACCATCTTACGGTGCTGCCTGGGGCGACTTCAATAGAGATGGGTGGCTAGACCTTTATGTGACTGAAAAAAAGGTGGGCTCAGAATTTAAACAAGTATCTAATCACTACTTCCAAAACCTACAAGGAAATTCTTTTATAGAACTCACCAATGAAACCAATTCAGCAGATTCTTCAAAAGCTCCATTCTGTGGTACTTTTTTCGATATGAATGAAGACGGTTGGTTAGATATGTACATAGCCCAGGATCGGTTCCTCATCAATACGATGTTGAAAAACATGGGTGATGGTACATTTAGAGATATAAGCCTTTCATCGAACTCCAACCTTGTAATGAATGCGATGTGTGTTACAGTCGCAGATTACAATAACGATATGGATTTTGACATTTATATCACCAATACGCCAGAGGGAAATGCCCTACTAGATAATCTGGGTAATGAGAAGTTTGAAGAAAGAGCAGCATCTGCTGGTGTTGGGTATTTTGAAACCGGCTGGTCCTCTACCTTTCTGGATTTTGACAATGATGGCTGGCAAGACCTATATGTTTGTGGAAGTTTTAGTGAAAATACTTTTTACAAAAACCTGGATGGCTCCACTTTTGAAATTGAACAAGACAATTATGAGATTGATTCAACGGCAGAAAGCTATTCTTCTGCAGTAGGAGACTTCAATAATGATGGAAAACCAGACTTAGTAATTCTAAATACAGGAGTAGATGAGTCTAGTATCCTGCTAAATATTGCTGAAACCACCCACAACTGGATCAAATTCAACCTAGAGGGCACACTGAGCAACAAAGACGGAATAGGATCACGGGTGTTGGTGTATACTGGTGATAATGTCTACTCAAGGTTTACTCATAGCGCCAATGGCTACCTTGCTCAAAATTCTAGAAATGAGCATATTGGAATTGGCCCATCTGAAAAGATTGATTCCTTAATAATTCATTGGCCTAGTGGAGTAATTGACAGACATTTCAATTTGGATGCAAACACAACTTATGATTTTATAGAATCTGGGACCATTGATATTCCAATTTTAAATTACCATGACACCATCAATTTTTGTGTGAACGGAGAACTGCATCTTAACGGCGGTTTCTTCAGCGATCAATTAAAATATTCATGGTCTAATGGTAGCCAGGGTATTACAACCATCGCAACGAATGAAGGTGCATACTTTCTTTCGATTGAAGATGAGTCTGGAAATATCTTCCACTCAGACACATTGTTTGTCAATTTCGTTGAAGGTCCGGAAATAACAGAGTCAAGCATTAATCCTATAAGTTGTCATGATGGAAATGATGGAGAAATATCTATTGAAATTCAAGGTGGAGTCAACCCTTATGATATTATTTGGACAAACGGAGGTGACGGTCTCACGACTAACGAATTACCACCTGGAGAAGTTGGTGTTACCGTTTTTGATAATGGTGGTTGTTCAATTGAAGCAAACTTTAACCTTGAAAATCCTACCGAGTTAATTGCATATGGCGCAAGGGAAACAGATATTAACAATCGTGGAGTTGGTGGTATTTTAGTAATTGCCAGTGGTGGAGAAGAACCTTATACCTACAGCATTGACGGATCTCCTGAAACTACAGAATCCATCTTTAGTGATCTATTCGAAGGTATTTATGAGATCACTGTAAAAGATGCAAAGGGGTGCATAACGGTAATTAATGTGGTCGTTCCAAATTTGACCGTCACCCAAACCAATCAACAAACAGAAACTACAGTCTTTCCAATCCCAGCGAAAAATAAGCTATTCATAAAAAACGCTAATGATTCTAAAGTATCAATATTTG
>JANSWY010000034.1 GCA_024743255.1 bacterium
ATCCTTTTAGGGGGTGGAGTCTCATTTAGTTTTTATGATCGCAACGATAGCGATACTTTCGATAATAACCCGGATTTAGTTGAGGACCTCTGGAGTCATAGCTACTTTACTTTTACACCAATAATCGGAGCATTTTCCAAGGATTATGTCATGCTTGGTATTAAACCTACTATTTCAAGGCGAGAAACATCAGATAGTCGAATTGACTCAGATTCCGAAAATCATTGGGAAAATAAAAGCTTTGAGTATGGCGCTTCATTATTTATCTCTCACATGTACCCATTGTACAAGAGGTTTGGTGCCACATTGGAACATGAAGCTGGATATAAAAGATATCAAGGGACATCCGAAAGAGACTGGACCTACTACAACAATGAAATTGTTATCGATGAAAACAGCTATGAACATACCGAAAAAGGAAATAGATACTTTGCTGGTATTTCTCTTATGCTCTACTATGCATTTACTGATAACTTTTTAGTCCAGACAAAAATTGGACAGCTAGCTTATCAACATGGGAATACAACAGTAACCGATGACCGTAATAACGGTGAAAGAGTTGACAAAAGAACAGTCTCCTCTGGAGATCTTAATTTTATTACCACCCTGTCTTTCGACAAAATCCTCACCCTTAATTACTTATTTTGATCAAAAACAAAAGACCCTACATCGCACGATATAGGGTCTTTTTTAGATTAGGTCGCTGATTAGGTCGCGTATTTTTTAAAAAGTAGCAACCGCTTCGGTCTTAATGTTTCCATTCCCGAAAATACTTATCAAAATACTGTCAGGAATGGTTAGTTTGGTTAGCAAAATCTTTCCTAAGATATCACAATTTTCTGGAAATGAAATGATTTTATCTCTAAAAATCTTCAATTCAAAATAACCAAAAAATGTTAACCAAAAACCTATAATTAAATATTGCTAAATAAAGATTTTTTAGAATTTAATTTGGAAACTCCAGTTTTAAGAAACTGTTTCACCTACTATTTCAGCCAACCTTTCAACTGTGTAATCAATTTCCTCTGGTGTATTGAATTTACTGAATGAAAATCTCACAGCGCCACGTTGAGGGTCTCTGTCAAGTTCTGCCAAAACATGTGATCCAATATCTGATCCACTGGAGCAAGCGCTACCTCCTGAGGCTGATATACCATTAATATCTAAATTAAACAGCATCATATCATTACTATCTGACGGAGGTGTGCAAACGCTAAGGACAGTGTATAAGCTATTTTCCACATCAGCAGATTGCCCGTTGAATTGTACTCCTGGAACAAGCTCTTTCAGCCTATCAATCATTCTACTTTTAAGGGACTTAATGTAGGTTGCATGCTCTCCCATTTCTGAGTAAGCGATTTCAAGTGCTTTGGCCATACCAACAATGCCATAAACATTCTCAGTACCTCCTCTCATATTTCTCTCCTGAGCTCCTCCGGTAACGTATGGGTTTATTTTGAGATTGTTATTCAAATACAGAAATCCAACTCCCTTAGGCCCATGAAATTTGTGAGCGGAACCTACTATGAAATGCGTCTTAAGACTTTGAAGATCGTGTTTGAAGTGACCCATTGTCTGAACTGTATCTGAGTGGAATTTTGCACCATATTCTTCACACAATTCACCAATTTTTTCAATGTCATTAATGTTGGCGATTTCATTATTGGCATGCATTATACTTACCAATGTTTTCTCACCGGATTTCAATAAGCTTTCCAGGTGATCCATATCAATGACACCCTCACCATCTAGATTAACATGATCCAACTGAATTTTCCCTTCCTTAGCTAACTCTTCAACTGTATGGGAAACAGCATGGTGTTCAATTTTGCTGGAGATAACTCGTTTGATACCATGGTCATCAATTGTGCATCTGATAGCCATGTTATCGGCTTCAGTACCTCCAGAAGTAAAGAAAATTTCAGAAGGGGATGTGTTTAGCAGTTCAGCCACAGTTTTTCTGGAGCGCTCAATGGCAGAACGAACTCTTCTTCCGTGAGAATGAATAGAAGACGGGTTTCCGAACTCCTCTAACAAATAAGGTTTCATTGCCTCAAAAACTACTGGATCAATCGCGGTAGTGGCAGCATTGTCAAGGTATACCTTCATCATGTCAAAAAATGTTGTTTATTCGAAAATATCTAAGAGATGACCTCTCGGATATCGGCTATTATCTTCTGAGCCAAATGTTCTGAAGTTGCTTCGTTTTCGGATTCCGAATAAATTCTGATTATTGGTTCAGTATTAGATTTTCGCAAATGTACCCATTCTTTATCAAATTCTATCTTTACTCCATCTACAGTGTTGATAGGATTGCTTTGATACCTTGTTTTGATGTCCTCCAATACTTTATCAACATCAAGTTCAGGAGTGAGCTCAATCTTGTTTTTCGAAATATGGTACGCCGGATATGTAGATCTTAACATACTAGCACTTTTACCAAACTTTGCCAGGTACGTTAGGAATAGTGCTATTCCTACCAAAGCATCTCTGCCATAATGCAATTCCGGATAGATAATACCGCCATTACCCTCACCACCGATTATTGCATTTACTTCTTTCATTTTCTCCACTACATTCACTTCTCCAACAGCTGAAGCATGGTAAGTACAACCATGCTTTTCACTGATATCTCTAAGCGCTCTGGTAGAAGAGAGATTTGATACTGTCGCTCCTGGAGTATTTTGAAGTACATAGTCACTCACAGAGACAAGTGTATATTCTTCTCCAAATGGAACACCATCTTCACAGACTAAAGCCAATCTGTCAACATCAGGGTCAACTATGATTCCCAAATCATAATTTCCATTTTCCAATTCACCACAAATCTGTGTGATATTCTCTGGCAGTGGTTCTGGATTGTGTGGAAACATTCCATTCGGTTCACAATACAATTCCTGAATTGTATCTACTCCTAATTTCTTTAATAGCATAGGGACCGCTATCCCACCAGAGGAGTTTACAGCATCTACAACTATTTTGAATTTTCTCTCTCTGATTGCATCCACATCCACTAATGGAAGATCCAATATACTTTTAATGTGACGCTCAAGAGCAGATTCATCCTGGTGGTAAGACCCGATTTGTTTTACCTCCACAAAATCAAAATTCCCTGATTCCGCTAGATCCAGAACTACTTTTCCATCCGCCGCAGAAATAAATTCACCCTTTTCATTTAAAAGTTTCAGAGCATTCCATTGAACTGGATTATGACTGGCGGTAATGATGATACCACCTCCAGCCTGAGCTTCTACCACCTCCACTTCAACAGTAGGAGTAGTGGATAGACCCAGGTCAATCACACTTAGGCCTAGTGATTGTAAAGTACTTGATACCAACTTGGCAATATATTCACCAGAAGGTCTTGCGTCCCTACCGATTACGATTCTATGATTAGTGGAATTTTGTTTAACCCATGACCCGTATGCTGCTGAAAATTTAACAACATCGATTGGTGATAAAGTTTCTCCAGGCTCCCCTCCGATCGTTCCTCTGATGCCTGATATAGATTTAATTAGTGTCAATTTCTTGCGTATTATGGTTTAGCCCCGCAAAGATAGAGAAATATTGCGCCAGACAATACTGATCTATAATTGTTAGGTGTGTGATTAATTATAAATGCCAATTGAATAATGCAATATCCTATTGACTACCAAAGCTTTGATTGAATAAAATAGAAAAGAGATTAGTTGAATTTAGCCAAGACTTTGTTGACCTCAGAGTCTGGGTTTCCACACTCTTCGCCAGCCGTCATTGTCTTACCGCAGTAACCGCAAGTCGCTCCTTCTTTGTTTAGGAATGGGCTCTGTGAAGCACAAGTTCCTTTGAATTCGCCATTCTTTTTGAAAATCAGTCTAACCGACATCAAAATGAAAAATAAAGCAATAAATCCAACTCCTAGTAATACGGTAGCCATATCATTATTAATATTTACACTGCAAAATTAACAAAGTCCTTAAAATGAACAGTATAATCTGAAGAAAGGTTTTACAACCCTGCCTAATCATACCTACATTTGTACGAGATAAAACACCATCGATTCAAGAAAAATTCACTGTATTCACAAAGAATTATAAAATGAAAGAAATCATCAGAGAGGAAGATTTGAGGAGAAAAGAAAAACTAGACGCTTTTGACCGGCTTTTAACCATAATGGATGAGCTGCGACTTAATTGTCCGTGGGATAAAAAGCAAACCCTTGAATCTTTGAGGCACCTTACAATTGAGGAAACATATGAACTTTCAGACGCAATAATTGAAGGTGATTACGATGAAATCAAAAAGGAAATTGGTGATCTAATGCTTCATATGGCTTTTTATTCAAGAATTGGAAGTGAAGATAAGAAGTTTGATATGGCAGATGTATTGAATTCAGTCTGCGATAAGCTTGTACACCGGCACCCACATATCTACGGTGATGTAGATGCTGATAATGAAGAGCAGGTAAAAGCCAACTGGGAAAAAATTAAGCTAAAAGAAAAAGGCAATAAATCAGTACTTGGAGGTGTCCCAAATTCACTTCCAGCTCTTGTAAAAGCTATGAGAATCCAGGAAAAAGCTCGGGGTGTGGGTTTTGATTGGGAAAAGAAAGAGCAGGTTTGGGAGAAAGTAGAAGAGGAGATGCAGGAATTTAAAGCTGAATATAATATTGAGAATGAATCAGACATAAACAAGGAGAAAGCGCAGAATGAGTTTGGAGACCTATTGTTTAGTTTGATCAACTATGCTCGTTTTGTTGACATCAATCCTGAAGAAGCCTTGGAAAGAACCAATAAGAAATTCATCAAACGATTCCAATATCTGGAAAGCGAGTCCAAAGCAGATGGCAAGTCCATTGCTGATATGAGTCTAGAAGAAATGGATGAGTACTGGGAGAAGGCTAAACATATTTAATCAAACAATTTTACCCTTAAATCGATTTGACTAATAGATGAATATACTTGTCAAATCTTCGGTAAATCAAAACAAAGACACTGTAGCTCAGGGATTCACGGAAGACTTATTTTTAAAGCTGAATCCGCCATTTCCTCCTGTCAAACTATTACAATTTGATGGTTGTAAGAAGGATGATATTGTAGCCCTTGAGCTTAATTTCCTTTTATTCAAACAAAAGTGGGAGAGTCTCATCACCTCGGACTTTGATAATCCAGACGAATGGCAATTTGTGGATGAAGGAGTTGAACTTCCGTTCTTTCTAAAATACTGGAAGCACACTCATCGGGTTTTGGAGACTGAGAACGGATCGGAGATCATTGATGATATTGAGTATAAAACTCCCAATTGGCTTTTGGATATATTAATGTACCCTGCTCTATTGCTGCAATTCCTCTTCAGAAAGCCGATCTACAAGAAGGTATTTAAATAAAGGGACCAGGAATTCTCCCGGCCCCTTGCTAACCAACTTCACATACCTAACATTAAAAGACAGTTATGGATTGAGTTTGAAATATATTGGTAAGATCATCCTAACTCTTACCGGTATTCCTCTTTGTTTTCCCGGGGTCCATTTTGGATACGATTTGATCACCCTGATCGCTTCCAGATCACATTCTTCACTTATTCCTTTTACTGCTTTTACATCAGATAGTGTACCATCCTTTTCTACAACGAACTGAATAAATACCTTGCCTTCAATTCCCATTCTCATGGCAGATCTAGGATACTTCAATTCTTTTGATAGATACTTGTAAAAGGAAGCCATACCGCCATCAGGATTGGGCATTATTTCGGATGTAATTAAAATTTCATCCACTACCTCTTCAGGAGGCTCCTCCACCACAACCTCAAAGGAACCAGAATCCATTGGTTCTGTGAGTAACTCCTCTTCATCAAATAATTCTTCCTCATCATTATCAACCTCAGTTTCATCTGTGGTAGGATTTATCACAACAGGTTTTGGCGGCTTTGGAGGAGCTGGAATACTAGTCCTTGGACTCTCAACTATTACTTCAAATATCTCTCCATTTGGTTCGTCCGGAATATCAATAGTATCAAACTCACTTCGCCATTCAAAGGCCAATAGCACCAATCCAAGACTAAGGCACAACCCCATCGACATAAACAACGATCTTTTGCTATCCAAATCTAGCTTTGGGTTTTTTCTTTGTTCCATGATGGTTATTGCAGTCTAAATGTGATCGGCATCATCATTCTTACTTTCACAGGATTGCCCCTCTGCTTACCAGGCACCCATCCAGGATATGCTTTTATGACTCGCATAGCTTCCTGGTCGCATTCTGTATGAATTCCTTTCACTACCTCAACATTCGTTACATTTCCATTCGTATCTACAATAAATCGAACAAATACTTTTCCTTCAACTCCCATTCTGATGGCAGATCTAGGATATTTCATTTTCTTACCCAGGAAATCATAAAACGCTTGCATTCCACCTTGAGGGGTTGGTGGTGATTCAACTATATCAAATACTTCAGGTACTGTCTCTATAATCTCCTCTTCATCTCCGAAATCAATATCCGGGATATCCTCATCAAAATCATCCCCAAAATCTATATCAATATCTGGCTCATCTATCAATTCCTCAGACTCCTTAATAATTGGCTGAATAACTTTCGGTTTTGGTGGTTCTGGCGGGTCTTGTCTGGTTTGTTGGATATCTATGATATCTTCAAAAGTCTCAGTTTGAGCCTCAAAAGCCATTATTGGGTCCATTTCAGATTTCCATTCAAAAGCTACAAGTACAAAACCAAGGCTTAGGCAAAGGCCAATAGACATAAACAGGCCTCTTTTTCCTTCTAATGCGATTTTAGGATTTTTTCGTAATTCCATTCTTCAATTCGGTTTATGGATCAAAGGCATTGCAAGGACATAGACATGCCCACAAAATGCAGATGATTCTGTTTTACAAATGATTAATAAACCGAACCCGGGTGACGGTTAACTATTTATTTTTGCTGCTCTATAGCAGGCTTTTCATTATTAATTCTCTTCTCTGAGATTTTAATATATCCGATTATTGCAACGGCCACAACAAACACTACAGCCACAACAACGACCCACAACTTGCTCAAAAACGACTTTTTCTGTTGTTTTTCATAAAGCCCTGTGAACTTCTTAAAATCTCTATGCCTCTCGATCTGGCCTTTCGAAAATGACCCTCGGCGTATACGTACATCGTGCTTAGTCATTTACTTTTAGTTTGAAAAACCCTCTCAACTTTTCTAATGTTCTGTATGTGCGCATTTTAACAGCGCTTTCTTTCATATCCAGAATATAGGCTATTTCTTTAAAATTCTTTTCTTCAAAAAATCTTAACTCAATGACAGCCAATTCAGTCTCTTCAAGATCTGCCAGCAACTTCACCAATTGATTTATCTCCTCGTCAGTACTTTCCTCATCCTGAAAGTCAATCAAATCAACTATCTGCTGTTGCTCTATGCTGAAAACCTGTTTGGTTCCTTTAGATCTGAAATGCTTCTTGATTTCATTGGAAGCTATCCGATGCAACCAGGCCCCAAATGGCACTCCTCTATACTGGAAGCCTTTCAGACTATTAAGCGCTTTCATGAATGTCTGAGATACCAAATCAGCAGCCAAATCATGATCATCAGTTCTACGATATACAAATCGATAGATCTGCTCATAATAGTGATCATACAGTGGTTCAAACTCACGGTAGTCCTTTCGGGCTGCATTTATAAGCTGCTCCTCATTAGGTAACGGGCCGATGAATCCACTGTCTGTCAATGCAACTAGTTAAGTTTTGTAAGTATAATCCTCAGACAAGAAAGAAGTCACAGATATTTAATCATGAAATTTTACATAATTGTCCCACTTCTCCATAACTTCCTGAAAATCAAAAGGTAATTCTGAGTCAAATTGTATGAATTCTTTTGTAGTAGGATGTATGAAACCCAAAGACTTAGCGTGGAGTGCTTGTCTTGGGATTGTTTTGAAGCAGTTATCTACAAACTGTTTGTACTTAGAAAATGTGGTCCCTTTTAGAATTTTATCTCCTCCGTAGGTCGCATCATTGAATATTGGATGGCCTAAATGCTTCATATGAGCCCGGATTTGGTGAGTCCGGCCGGTTTCAAGATTACATTGAATCAGGCTAACATAACGTAGCTGCTTGATTGTCTTGTAATGAGTGATTGCATGCCTTCCAAAATCACCTTCCGGAAAAGCTGCTGTTACTCTTCTATCTTTCAAGCTTCTACCAAGATTAACATCAATGGTTCCATCTTCTGGTTCTGGTTCACCCCAGACTAAGGCATAATATGTCCTTTCAATGGAGTGATCAAAAAATTGTTTGGCCAGAGAAGACATGGCATTTTCTGATTTTGCAATTACAAGTAGCCCCGAAGTGTCTTTATCAATTCGATGCACCAATCCAGGTCTACCTTCATTGTCCTTCATGGTTGGAAGGTTTTGAAAGTGGAAAGTTAGTGCGTTAACAAGTGTCCCTGTCCAGTTTTGATAAGCAGGATGAACTACCATTCCAGCTTCTTTATTGACAACTAGCAGATCGTCATCCTCGTAGATGATGTTCAATGGAATATCTTCCGGTACTACTTCCGTATCTCTCGGAGGTTCTGGCAGGGCAATCTTGATAACATCGTCCGGGTGAACTTTGTGGTTTGGCTTTACTGCCTTTCCATTTACCATTACAAAGCCACTTTTAATAGCGTCTTGCAGTTTGTTTCTAGTGACATTCGGTAACCTGTCCATTAGAAACTTATCAATACGCAGCAGTTGTTGTTTTTTATCAACTACAATTCTATGATGCTCAAATAGCTCATCATTTTCTTCCACATCAAATTCCTGGCTCTCGCTCATGGATGCAAAGATAGTTGTTCATTGTTCTTAGTTCTTAGTTTTTAGTTCATAGTTTGAAACAGGAGAACCAATAACTATGAACTATGAACGAAGAACTATGAACTAATTACTAGCTTTGAAATATGTTTAGCAAAACTCCAAATTCACCCATTCAGTGGATTTCTGATCCTTTGTTGGATGAGAAGGGAGTTCGATTGGCAATAAAACGTGAGGATCTAATTCATCCACACATTTCCGGCAACAAGTGGAGAAAACTGAAATACAACTTCCTGGAAGCCAAGGAAAAGGGATATACCAAAGTACTTACGTTCGGAGGTGCTTTTTCAAACCATATTACCGCCACTTCTGCTTGCGCAAAAGAATTTGGGCTAGAAAGCGTTGGAGTAATTCGTGGAGAAGAGCTCAATTCTAATTCTAATCATACTTTGCGATTTGCGTCCAATCAAGGAATGTCATTGTCTTTTGTCTCCCGGAGTGACTATCGGAACAAGTCCAATGATGATTTCATTGAAACACTTAAATCTCGGTTTGGAGAATTTTTTCTGATCCCGGAAGGTGGAACAAATGACTTAGCCATTAAAGGGACTGAAGAAATTTTAGGTAACGAGTGTAAGTCATTCAGTCATGTTTGTGTTGCCGCAGGTACAGGAGGAACAGCATCCGGTATTATTAGATCAGCAAACCTGAATCAGCATATATTGGTATTTCCTGCACTGAAAGGAAATTTCATGGAAAGCGCGATAAAATCATTAGTTGGGGTGGGGGAATTTGCTGCATGGACGTCTTTGAATCAATATCACTTTGGCGGTTATGCAAAATGGAATGATGAGTTGATAGATTTCATAAATTCATTCAATCGCCAATATAATATCCCTTTGGACCCAATCTATACCGGAAAAATGCTATTTGGTTTGTTTGATATGATAAAAAGGGATTATTTTGTTAAAGAAGCTACTTTGCTAGCGATCCATACAGGAGGACTACAGGGAATACAAGGATTTAATGATCAATATAACAATATATTGATCTGACTAAAGTTCGTTTATTAACGAATGTAGCTTAACAGGTTTATGAAACTTACACATCTCTCAGCAGCCATCTTGTTGATTTTGGCTAGCTGCAATATAGGTGATCTGGAATTTAACGATCTCCAGTTACAAGACCTAAATCCGGGCGTAGCGGTTCCTTTGGGATCAGCAACGTATTCCATTGAGGAATTATTCCAGGATATTATTGAAGATACTGCCATCTTTAATAATGACGAATCTCAATTAATTGTTTTCACCTATTACGATACCTCGGTTTTCGAAATTGGTAATGACATTGTCACAATTGATGACATCTCCAGTACAGGAGGGTTAAATCCTAATCTAAATGTAACTGCTGGTGTTTCAACTCTCACATTCCCTATTTCAAAAGAATTTGTGTTTGAATATCCTGCATCAAATGAAGAACGTCTGGATTCAGTGTTTTACTCGATGGGAACACTCAGCTACGAAGTAACTTCTGGGTTTGAGTGTGACCTTGATTTCACTTTTATCCTGGAAAATACCATCGATGTAAGTACCGATCAACCTGTTTCCTTTGATATGTCTTTTAATTACTCCGGCTCAAGCCCCATTGTAAGTACTCAATCAATGGACTTGGTGGGACACAAAACTGTATTAAGCCAGGAAAATGGCGTTAATGTGTTTAGAGCTACAATTGACGGAACATTAACTGTAAATACTGGACAAGGTATTACTCTGAATGACAGCTTAGCTTTTGAGCTTACTTATTCCAATCAGGATTTTCAAAGCATATTTGGCTATTTCGGTCAGGACACGGTAAGTGTCGCTAGCAGCACAATTCCAATTGACTATCTCGAGAATGCGACCAGTGCCGGAATCTATTTCAAAGCACCGGAAATGAACTTTACTTTTAACAATAGTTTCGGGTTACCAATTGGATTGCAATTGGAAGATGTATATGCAAAAAACTCATCCGGGGATTCTATATTCCTGACAGGTAGTGGGGTTGATTCTCCTTTTATCATCAACTACAATGAGAATGATATTACTGTCCCGGAACAAAGCGAGTATACAATTAATGTAGACAATTCCAACCTGCAGGATTTACTGGAAATTGGGCCAAATTCATTCACATTCCCAATAACAGGATTCGCTAATTATCAGACCCCTGATGGTTTTAACTATGTAACTGATGAGAGTTCGCTAGAAACTATTCTGGAATTTAATATGCCAATGGAGATACGATTGGAGGATTTTGAGCAATCCATTTCCTTCGATGTGGAAGGAAGCTACAATGAAAATGAACCTGATTCTGTTGTCCTCATCATAAATACCATAAATGATCTTCCAATTGTTGGTACAATGGAACTTCAAATTGTGGATGCTGATTCAATGGTTACTTATACGGCCGCAAGTGGGATTATTCTAGAAGCTCCGAGATATAATGTGGTCGGAGAAATAATTTCTCCTGGTGAGACAACAGCAAATGTAATCTTAACAAATGAAGGGCTGGAGGCTCTCAAAGAAGCTTCCGAGCTAAGGGCTGTCTTTACTTTGAACACACCCTCCTCCAGTGTTAATGACTACTTTGAAGTCTATGCCGATGATCAGCTCACTGTAAATTTATCTGTTGCCGGAACTGCTACAATTGATCTATGAGGGCTCTAATCAAAATATCGCTTTGTGTAGCAGTTTTCGTAAGCTGTTTCTCAACATATGGACAGATCAGCAGGTATCATTTAGGAAACGGAATCTATCAAAATAATGATATCAATCCAGCTTATTTCCCAGAGGGCAGAATTTTCATTGGGCTTCCGGTATTATCTCAGATGCAGGCTGGCTTTAACACAAGATTTACCTATTCCGACATTTTTACGAAACAAGAAGATGGATCAACACTCCTTCAGTTTGACAATCTATTAGGAAGTCTTAAGAAAAATAATTTGCTGCAATTACACATGAAGTTTGCAGATGTACATGTTGGATACAGAAAGAATCAGGCGGCTATTAGTTTCTTTTCAAATGAAAGAATAGAATTTGATTTTCAGTACCCAAAAAGATTAATCAACCTTGGTCTTAATGGAAACCTACAGTTTGTAGGAAGAACCATAGATATAAAAGGCATGGGAGTTAAAGCAAGATATTTCCGGGAAACTGGTGTAGGATTCACCTACTTTGAAAAGTCGGGACGGTTCAGTGCTGGTACGAGGGTGAAATTATACAATGGCTTCTTCAATGCAACCACAAAGAGAGGTCTTGATGCTACGCTAAATACTTCTGAAGACAATTATGAACTAAGTGTCTCATTGGAAAATGGAGTCCTTAATACAGCTGGCTTCAATGTCCCTGATGGATCTTCATTCCCAATTCCTCATCTGTTGGTGAATAAAAACAGGGGATTGGGACTTGATTTGGGAGTCAATTATAAAGTACACAAATATTTGACTGTAGCAGCATCAATCAATGATATTGGATATATCTCCTGGAAAGAGGATCCTGAAAACTATACTGTTAGGGATACTGCTTTTACTTATGCAGGGGTTGATATTAAGAATAATTCCAGTATAGTTCAAGCGCTGGAGGATTCACTGTTTAACAGATTCAGAAGGGTCACTACCAATGATGCATATACTGAATGGAATCCTATTACTATGAATGCCTCAGCAAGCTGGAACCTTACCGATCGGGATATCATAACGGGAACAATTTCATCAAGGTTTCTATTTGGCAAAACCCATTTGACTTACGCTGCTGGCATCACACACCGATTTGGTAGAATTTGGACCTTAAACGCCAACCTTGTCAGGTTGCCACAGCAATTCTTTAATGTTGGTGTTAGTACAGTGGTAGACGCAGGCCCTGTTCAATTTTATCTGGCAACAGATAAAACTATTGGATACGACCTTACCAATGTCAAAAATGCTAATATCTCTACTGGTATTAATCTAATTTTAGGAAGAGGTATCAAAAAAGAGAAATCTTATACTCCTTCTAATTTCAGGTTCCTTGGTGGAGATACTAAGAAAGTAAAGGGTAAGGAAAAAATTTATCTGTTCATTAAGAAACAGAAGAAATCAGGTCCCATCAGGTCAACTGATACTAAACAAGAAAAGAAGTTAAGGAAGATAAAACTCAGAGACCTTTTCAACTAACCAAATAGATTTCCAAATACCTGATTCAACTTACTGGCATCCACGATTTCAATATTGTAATCAGAAGTTTTCAAGCCCTTCAGGTTATACTTTGAAACAAAGATTTTACTGAAACCCAACTTCTCAGCTTCAGAAATTCTATTCTCAATACGATTGACTGCTCTTACTTCAGATCCCAAACCAATTTCCGCAGCAAAGCAAACATCTGATGGGATCTCAATTTCCTCATAGGAGCTAAATATGGCAAGGCAAATTGCCAAATCCAGAGCAGGGTCGTTGATTTTAATACCTCCGGCAATATTTAGAAAAACATCCTGACTGCTCAGTTTAAGTCCATATCGTTTCTCCAAGACGGCAAGAAGCATGTTAAGTCTCTTTGTGTCAAAACCTGTTGCTGTTCGCTGAGGTGTTCCAAACGTAGCAGGGCTTACGAGTGCCTGAAGTTCGATTAAAAGTGGCCTGTTTCCTTCAATACTGGCTCCAATTGTAACTCCACTGATTGGTTCATCCTTTTGTGAAATCAGGATCTCCGAAGGGTTACTTACTTCCCTTAAACCAGAACCCAGCATCTCATATATCCCTAATTCAGAAGTAGAACCGAATCTATTCTTAGTGGTGCGTAAAATTCTATAAGTCAAATGTCTGTCTCCTTCAAATTGCAAGACAGTATCAACCATATGCTCGAGAACTTTTGGTCCGGCAAGAGTCCCCTCTTTTGTGATGTGCCCTACCAGGAAAACTGGTTTCCCTGATTCTTTTGCAAACTTGATTAACTGGCCAGTACATTCTCTTACTTGTGAAATACTTCCAGCAGCAGATTCTATTTCGTCGGTATAAATTGTCTGGATAGAATCGATCACAACAACTGCTGGGTCAATAGTAACCAGTTGTTGAAATATCAATGGCAATGATGTCTCAGCAAGAATAAAGCATTGATTATTGGGTTTCAAACCAATTCTATCTGCTCTCATTTTGATCTGGCCTTCACTTTCTTCACCAGAAACATAGAGTAATTTTCTATTCAGGTTCAGGGCTAATTGCAACATTAGTGTTGATTTCCCAATACCAGGCTCCCCTCCAATCAATATGAGAGACCCAGGAACAATTCCTCCTCCGAGAACACGATCAAGCTCATTATCAGAAGACTGAAAACGATCATGCTCATCATATTGTACTTCTTGCAACGGTCGAGAAACACTTTGCTTACTTCCGGATTTTAGTACATCCCAGGAGTTCTTTTTTTGATCGGAAGTTTTCTGTACGACTTCCTCAACATATGTATTCCAACTATCACACGATGGACACTTCCCTATCCATTTAGGAGATTGAGCTCCACAATTCTGACAATAAAAGGTAGTTTTAACTTTAGCCACAGCAATTCTGATGTTGGGGATCAAATGTAGTGCAAGCCAATTAAAAAAATGAAGGAATTAAGTTTAGTTTGAATAAACCAGTGAGTTGAGGTAAGCCTCCTGATTTGGTTCTCTTCCTAAAAATGATTTGACCATTTCATATTCATCTTCAGAAACACCCTTTTTCAAAATTTGATTTCTAAACCTTTTGCCAATTTTTTGATTAAAAATTCCATTTTCCTTAAAAACAGAATACATATCCTGACCATAAACCTCCGAAAGAAGGTACATGTAGTAACGACTTCCATAATCTGACAAGTGACTGAAACTGGTATGAAGATTTGTACCATTCACGTGAGGAAACAAAGAAATTTGATTCTCCAACTCACTGGTGATTTCCGCGATTGACTTATCACTGTTAGATGGATCAAATGAATCATGGAGAGATAAATCAATGGCTGAAAATAAAATTTGATTATTAGTTTCGATTCCTACCCCAACATTTCTGGTGCTCTTTATTCTATTAAAAGTGGCTTGATCTAAGATTTCACCAGTTTTATAATGCCTTGCAAATCTCTTTATGGCATCATATTCCCAAGCCCAGTTACTGAGCAAAGATGTTGGTGCATATGAAAAATCCTTTTCTGAGAAAAATGCGTTTTGAGAAAACAGTTCGGGTTCTCCAAAATTATGCTGCAGAACAAACCCAAAGACTGTGAATAGATCCACCACTTCCTCATGTGCCAAGACAGTAGGTTCTCGTTTGGTCGGTGGAATAAAATTGGTGGCGATGCACATGCCTGGAATTTTGAAGCCCTGGTCCGTTTGAGAAGCAAAACTTATTGGTATAGCAAACTCTCCAACTGATTTGTTCTGTCGAGAAAATAGATCTAAGTAGATTCTTGACTTAACCTGACCTTCCTCAACTACTTCATATACCAATACATCCTGATGCCATTTGGAAGCGTTTGGCACCTCATTAATTTTGACACCAAACAATTGCTCCATAATTTCAAAAATACCATTCACTACTGCATAAATTTCAAAGTAGTGACTTAGCTCCTGCACATCTACCTGATATTTTGTCTTTTTCAGGATATTCTCATAATACTTCCTATTCCATATCTCAATTTTTCCCGGACCTTCAGCCGTAGATACCTGATCCTTCACAGACAACAACTCATTGTAGTCCTTGATAGCAATATTCCTTACTTGATTTGTGAGACCATCAAGAAAATCCCAAACTTTATCAGGAGTATCCATCACATTTGATGCAAGGACGTATTCACTATAATTATCGTATCCCAATAGCTTAGATAACTCTTTTCTCATCCTGAAGATTTTCATTAACAGCTCCTCATTTTCCTGAACTCTGATGTTTGAAAACCTCATGTAGACTTTCTCTCTTCCTTTTTCAGATTGAACATCCCTCATGTAGGTATTGTAATCTGAGTAATTCAAAGACATAAAGTACTGTCCTTCTTCTTTTCTTAGGGATTCCACGAAAGCCTCAGACAAACCGGTCAATTCATCCTCGTTAAGCGCGACTTCTTCCCCGGAATCTTCGATGTTAGTTAAAAATTCGAGTCCCAAATCAAGAATACTATCATTTAGTACTCTCATCCTTTCCCGCTGCACTTCTCCAAGCCCAAGTCCATTAAATTGAAGATAATGTAAGGTTTCATCCATATACTTTCTCCTCTCAGGAGATAAGGTATTGGCTTCATCAGACGAACTAAACTCCTTAACTGCGTAATAATAATCATCTGAAAGAAAGGCAGTAATACTATATTCTGACAAATTCAGAAGCAGATCACTGCTTGTATTTTTTATTTCGTCATCAGGATGGACATAACTCATTAAATTAAGCACATAAACTATTTCCCAAAAGTCAGCTGCCGTTTTGTCGAAGGCCAACATGGTATTGTCAAATGTCCTTTTTGATTTCGGGAGATCATAGACTGATTGCAATTCGGAATTGGTCTTTGCCACCACATAGTCATACACCTCCTGCAGATGTTGAACCCGTATGTCGTCAAATCTGAAAGGGGCATTTAGTTCTTTTTGGAATGGATTCTCCTGGGATAGAGCAATAGGAATCTTTGACTCCTTTTGGTTGGAGCATGAGAATAGAAATAGTAAAGGCGTTAATACGAATAATTGCCGAATCATGAATTTCCTATGCACATTCAGTAACAAAAATGGTCTATTATCTGACTTTAAAAAACTTTTGCCAAAGTGATTAACTACTCAAGTCCAAGAATACGATGAAAGGTTTAAAATCAACGATTAACGTCAGGAGTTAATTTTAACATAGCTTCCTAACCACTTGATATCAGCAAGGTGATCTGCAAGTGCTACTTGCACGTTTTCTTCCTGGAAATGTCCATCAAAATCGATGTAAAAAATGTACTTAAACTTGGATCCCACTTTAGCAGGGCGACTTTCTACTTTCGTAAGATTGATTCCTGCTTCATGAAACTTCTGTAAAAAATTGACCAGTGATCCTGGTTCATGCGGAAGTTTCGCAAGAATTGAAGTCTTGTCTGATCCACTAATAGCATTTTCAAAATGCTTTCCTAAAATTAAAAATCTAGTATGGTTCTCTGAAGAGTCTTCAATATTCTGAAATTGAATTGGTAAATGATATTGCTTTGCAGCTATGGGGCTACAAATTGCGGCACTATTTACCTCCTCTAATGCCATTTTACATGCAGTAGATGTAGAGCTTACCGGCACCAATTTAATGTCTGAAGGAAATGTGTCTGCCAAAAATTTTCGACACTGCTTAAATGCGATATCCTTAGAGTAGATCCGATCTATTTTCTTCACGTCCTCACTCTGGGCAGCAAACGCGAAATGAATTGGCATAATTATCTCAGCTACAATCATTACATCGGATGTTCCCAGAAGATCCATTGTTTCCTGCACAACACCCTCCTGATTATTCTCTACGGGTACAACTCCAAATCGAACCCTCTCTGTTTCAACAGCCTGAAATACTGCCTCAATATTTACCAATGGTTGATAATCGCTCATGTACCCATATCTCGATTCGGCAGCTTGATGAGTAAAACTTCCTTCTGGTCCGAGATACGCTACTTTTTCGGGCAATTCGTAATTTCGGCTGACTGCAAAAATCTCAAGAAATATGGCTTCTATTGCTGATCTGTTCAAGGAACCCTCATTCAATTCTTCTAGCCTGTCAATGATCGCTTTTTCCCTTTCCGGTCGGTAAATCGTAGCTTTAGTATCCTTTTTAAAATGACCAATTTCCTTAACGATCTCCAATCGTTTGTTAAGTAAATCAAGGATTTTTTGATCGATTTCATCAATGCCTTTCCGAAGTTCCTGAAGCTTATCCAATGTGATATTTTTTAGCCACTAATTAATTCCTGCAATTTATGTTGTTTCGGGGGTAATGATGTTTCTTGATAAACATAATTTTCGATGAAGTTTTTGTATTGGTAATATCAACTTCATCTCGTATTTTTGGCCTTCATTTTATAAACTCACCAAAATTATGCAGAAAGATAATCAGGTTTTTGATTTGATTCAAAAAGAGCACGAAAGACAACTCAACGGGTTAGAGTTGATCGCCTCTGAAAATTTCGCTTCCCCTCAGGTTATGGAGGCTGCAGGAAGTGTCCTTACCAATAAATATGCAGAAGGACTTCCTGGAAAAAGATATTACGCTGGATGTGAGTTTGTAGATCAGATTGAGAATCTCGCAATTGACCGCATCAAAGAATTATTTGGAGCAACTTGGGCAAATGTTCAGCCTCACTCAGGAGCACAGGCTAATGCTGCTGTTATGCTTGCCACCTTGAATGCTGGAGACAAAATATTAGGATTTGATTTATCACACGGTGGTCACCTTACTCACGGATCAGCAGTAAACTTTTCTGGTAAACTATACCAACCTAGCTTCTATGGAGTAGAAAAAGAAACCGGAACCATTGACATGGATAAAGTTGCTGATACTGCTAAAAAGGAAATGCCTAAACTTATTATTTGTGGTGCTTCAGCTTACAGCAGAGATTGGGATTACGAAAGTTTTAGAGCAATTGCTGATGAAGTTGGAGCTCTTCTATTAGCTGACATTTCTCACCCGTCTGGATTAATTGCAAGAGGACTACTTAATGATCCATTAGAATATTGCCATATTGTAACTACAACTACTCACAAAACTTTAAGAGGTCCAAGAGGAGGTTTGATCATGTTAAGAGATGATTTCGAAAATCCATTTGGTCTAAAAACTCCAAAAGGCGTGGTGAGAAAAATGTCTTCACTTCTAGATTCAGGAGTTTTCCCTGGAACGCAAGGAGGTCCGTTGGAGCACGTGATTGCTGCAAAAGCTGTAGCATTCGGAGAAGCTCTGTCTGATAAATACATGGATTATGTTCTGCAGGTTCAGAAAAATGCTCAGGCAATGGCAACTTCTTTGGTAAACAGAGGATTTGATGTAATATCTCAAGGAACCGACAACCACCTAATGCTTATCGACCTTAGATCTAAGGATATTACTGGTAAGGACGCTGAAAACGCTCTGATCAAAGCTGATATCACCGTGAATAAAAACATGGTTCCATTTGATGACAAATCTCCATTTGTTACATCTGGAATTAGAGTTGGTACCGCTGCAATTACGACCAGAGGTTTAGTAGAATCGGACATGGATAGAATTGTTGAGTACATTGATAAAGTAATTGCTAATCATGAAAATGAGACAGTAATTAACTCTGTAAGATCAGAAATTAACGAGTGGATGAAAGGTT
Organism: bacterium; assembly: GCA_024743255.1. Lineage (GTDB taxonomy): Bacteria > Bacteroidota > Bacteroidia > Cytophagales > Cyclobacteriaceae > JANSWY01. The sequence goes on from JANSWY010000034.1 coordinate 19,092, forward strand.
ACCCGCTTTTCAAATAGGATGAGCACACCTTTAGATCAAATAGGAGAGGAATCAGAAATGTCCTTTCTGGACCACCTGGAAGAACTCAGGTGGCACCTTATCAGAGGACTAATCGCAATTGCGGTTTTCTCTATTGTGGCATTTCTATTCCCAGACTTCATATTTGGCAAGATCCTTTTGGGTCCCAGACAAGCTGATTTCTGGACTTTCCAAAAGCTTTGTCAGTTGGGTGAATTTTTGTCGTTCCCATCCCTTTGTTTCAGCCCATCAGAATTTACTATTCAAAGCAGACAGATGACCGGGCAGTTTACAATGCATATTACCAGTTCATTTGTAGTAGGAATAATTGTAGCTTTCCCGTACTTCTTTTGGGAAATCTGGAGGTTTATTAGGCCGGGACTTTATCCTAAAGAAAAGAAGGCAACCCGTGGAGCTGTATTCTATGTCAGTTTTTTGTTTTTGACTGGTGTATTCTTTGGGTACTATATAGCAACACCGATTTCAATCAAATTCCTTGCTGATTATCAGATAGACCCTTCGTTTATTAATGAATTTGATATAATCAGCTATGTATCTACAGTAATGACACTTGTCCTTGCTAGCGGGCTGTTATTCCAATTACCAATTGTGGTCTACTTTCTTTCAAAGGCAGGAATTGTTACTCCTACACTATTGAAGAGTTATAGACGACATGCAATTGTTGTGATACTAATTCTTGGAGCAATGATCACTCCTCCTGATCCATTCAGTCAAATACTTATTGCTCTTCCACTATTTATTCTATATGAAGTTGGGATAATTATCTCTGGAAGAGTGCATCGAAGAAAAGAAAAGCAACTTACAAAACAACTAGAAGAAAATGAGTAAGAAAGTAGCCATTGCGGGAGATCACGCAGGGTTTGAGTACAAAACCAAGCTTAAAGAGTTTTTAGAAAGTAAAGGTTATACGGTTCAGGACTTTGGCCCTCATTCCAAAGACTCTGTGGATTACCCGGACTTTGTTCATCCTGCGATGGAATCAATTGAAAATGGCACCAACGAAATGGGAATCCTTATCTGCGGGAGCGGAAATGGTGTTAACATGACTGCTAATAAACACAGTGGAATTAGATCAGCCTTATGTTGGAATACCGACCTTGCAGCTCTTTGTCGTCAGCATAATGATGCCAATGTAATTTGCTTTGCCGAACGGTTCATTTCATACCACTATGTTCAGCAAATGGCAGAGATCTTCCTTACCACAGAATTTGAAGGAGGTAGACACCAGAATAGAGTCAATAAAATCAGTTGCTAGAATAAATATAGTATCCGGGATACCCTGGCACTTCAGAATATTTACTACTCATCACGGGTATTCTTTCGAATACCTGTGGTAGTACATTCTCCATATCCACAATCAGCTCCGGTGGATCCTCCTGAAAGTCCTTCAGAATTTTGACAGCATTGTCATAATAATCGACCTCAATAAATCTTTTCTTCGAAATTGACCAATTCAGGAAGGACATTGTGGGTACTGCTTCTTTGTAAAGAGTAATATCATCACCAAGCACTAAAAGCTTTCTGTCCTGAAGAATTGCTGGACTCTTTGAAGGAACGAAATATTGGTCATAGCTCACCAATTTTCTAACGAGCTTATTCTCATTAAATGGCAAGTACCCAGAAAAGAATATAACTGCCAATATAGAAACAGTAGCTATATGAAGCCACAGTGCTCTTTTAATCAATAGTAAAAAATGAGCTGCAAAAAATGCCAGAGAAGGGACCGCAAATAATATAATCTGAGAAGAAACTTCGTTCGCATTAATGAACAAAAAGCTAACTCCTACAAGCAGGAACAGCATTGCTTGTTGAAACTTCAATTGGAAATTTACAAACTTGGTAGATCCATAAATTTTCACAAATGCCAGCAATGTAAAAATGGAAGGTACAATTGCGAGGTACAATATCTGACTTGAGCTAACATAAAATATTTTGTCTACAGACCAATGTGATATGACAAATTGAATGATAAACTCATAAAAACTACCTTTTATAAAGAATAGTAATGCAACAATTCCAAATGTTGTGAAAAACCCAAATACCATTAGTAATAACCTCCTTGGCAAAGAATTCGAAAACACTATTAGAATCAATAAGAAAGTCACAAACAATATCCATGAAGGGAAATAGAATAGAACAGCGACTGCAAGGTGAATTCCAGTATATAGAAATAACTCGTCTCTAGTTTTATTATCAATTCTCTTGAAGATGTTGTTTAGCGCCAGTAAAACAAAAGTTAAGCTTATTAACTGAGGTGAAAGAGTGAAAAAATCGAAACTGTAACACATGAAAACAGCAAACATAAAAGCTGGCACGTATGTGTTTTCCCTGTAGCTTTTATTGGCGAGTAAAAAAGAATTGAAAATATAACATTGAATGAAAACTAAGGCTGTAGCTAAAAACCTATATGCCGTAACCGATCTTCCGAAAATAAAATCCAGCAATTGATAAGTCCATGCACTAAATGGGCCTATATCATCCACAACACCAGTGTATAATCCAAAACCATTATTGAGTCTTTCACCTATTAACATCCATTTTAATTCGGGAATTATCATGTCAATCCCAGAGATGTAATAGGGCAGCCGAAATCCAATGATCACCAGTAACACAAGGATCATCCTGTAAGGGTCGTTAATTCTAAAAAGTGCTATCAATGAATTAGATTATTGCGGGAGTCACTTATGGCTCGAAATTAACAAATTATTATGGATATTTGCAGCAATGGAAAGTAAGAGACAGCAGAAGTTCGGAAAGCTTATTCAAAAAGACCTAAGTGCCATTTTCCAAAAGAACCTGAGAGAAATCACAGGAAATGGCTTGGCTACTATTACAAACGTAAAAATGAGCCCTGATTTGGGGCTTGCTAAGATTTACATTAGCCTACTTGGTTTCCCTAATGATGAAGAATTCTTTGAAAAGCTCAATGAACGAAAAGGTGAAGTAAGAAGAATACTTGGAAATACTATTGGAAAGCAGGTGCGAAAAATTCCAGAGCTTGCATTCTACCATGATACTATAGAAGAGCAAGCAACTCATATTGATAAGATTATAGATAACCTTGTTATTCCCCCAGAAAAGCCTGAAGACGAAGAAGAATAAAAATGAACCTACCTCTATTTGTCGCGAGAAAATATTTTCTGTCTAGCAAGAAGAAGAACTTCATCAATGTCATTGCTATTATCTCCATGGCTGTTGTAGCCAAAGGTACTGCTGCTTTGATTATTGTTTTATCCGTTTTCAATGGATTGGAAGGATTGCTTAGATCATTAAATAGTTCCTTCGACCCTGAAATCAAAATAGAGGCAGCCCTGGGTAAATCCTTTCAAAGGTCAGAAGAGGTTATTTCCCAGATAAAATCTGTGCCTGGAGTAGAAGTTGTAACTGAGGTTATAGAGGACAATGCCTTATTGAAATATGATGATGCCCAAATGATCGTAAGAGTTAAGGGTGTTACCCCAAATTTTCTTGATCACCATCGCCTTGATGGCCATATCGATTATAGTTCAAAAATCTCCGGAGCTGAGGAAACAAGTTATGCAATAGTTGGTCAGGGAATTATCTACAATCTGGATATCAATACAGAGAACTTCCTAAAACCGGTACAACTCTACTATCCAAAAAACCTTGAAAAACTGAGCCTCAATACAAGTAACCTTTACACTGTTAAGGCTATACTGCCTGGAGCTACGTTCGCGGTGGAAAAGCAGTTTGATGATAACTACATAATAGTCCCAATTGGCTTTGCCACAGAGCTGTTTAGTTATGGCAGTAAACTAAATGCATTAGAATTAAAAGCTTCCAAAGATGCAGACCTTGAAGATTTGCAATCAGATTTAAAGGATCTGCTTGGATCGGATTATAGAGTATTAACTAATGATGAATTGCACCAAGACCTTTACAAAATTCTAAAGCTGGAAAAGCTGATCGTATTCATCATACTTACATTAATTATTGGTATTGCATCTGTTAACATTTACTTCTCCCTCTCAATGCTGGTGCTTGATAAAAAAAGAGATATTAGTTTACTCTACGTAATGGGAGCAAACGCTTCTTTGATCAGAAAGATATTTTTGACTGAAGGCATGATAATCTCATTTACAGGAGCCGCAATTGGATTATTGATTGGATTATTTGTTTGCCTCATTCAACAGTATTTCGGAATAGTTGGTATGGGAATGCAATCTTCTCTAATTAGCGCCTATCCTGTAGAAATTCAACTTCCAGACCTGGCATATACTGTCCTTACGTTAATCATAGTCACAATACTGGCTTCAATCCATCCAGCAAGACTTGCAGCAAAATCATTTTCTAATACGGAATTGTAAATAATTCCCTTTTTTACCCAAAAATCTCAGTGAATTATGGGGCTTTTTTGCTGAGAATTACATTATTTTGAAGGTTTGTAATAAAAAAAAATTTTTGCATGAATGTCTCACCTGACAGACCGTTTCAACTTATTTACTCCTTATTCGAACACGAATATCTTGGGTATCTTTTTGAGTCCTTTGTGATTCAGTTGGACGAGAAGAACAGGCTGACATTTTCCCACCAGAATATCTCTTCTAAAAACGCAGCAGAATTTGCATCAGGCTTAGATGATGCCGACTATGAGTTGATCAAAATGATGGACTCCATGCAGCAGGAAGTTGTTGTTCAACACTTCCAAAAGAAAAAGATTAAAGTCAGTGAGTTTTTCTTAAAAACATATGACAAGGACAAGGGAAATAAATTACTTCAGCAAGAAATTGATTCCTATCTTGACAAGAGAAGAAACAAGATATTGCCACTTCTAATCGGTAAGAAATTGTTTGAGATGGGTAATGATGGAGAGCCAGCATGGAAGGAAATCGAGATCATGGATAAGCCGGCAAAGGTGCTTTTCCATTTCATGAGAAACGAAGACAACACGCATTACTTTCCAACATTAAAATACAATGATGAAAAAGTAATCTTTCAATACAACAATAGTTATATCGTAGCTGACGAACCGGCCTGGTTGGTTTCTGAGGGAAAACTTTATCATTTTGAAAATGGTGTTGATGGCAAAAAGCTAAAGCCGTTTTTGAATAAGAAGTTTATTGTGATCCCTAAAAATGTAGAAGACACATACTACAGAAAGTTTGTTGCTTCAGTGGTGGCTTCCTTTGATGTATATGCAAAAGGCTTTGATATTGTAACTGAAAGGATCAAACCGGAGGCGATTCTCAATTTTTCGGAATTAGCCAGTGTAGTAAAGGAACCAATGCTATTTGCAACGAATGGTTCAACCAATGGAAATGGGAAGGCTGAAGATCAGGAAGACGAAAAAATCCTGTTTGAATTAGCTTTTAAATACGGAGATCAGAGGTATAAAGCCGACAAACTAAATCCAGTAAGTGTAACTGTTGAGCAAAATGATGACAGTTATGTTTTTCATAGAATAGTTAGAGAAACCGAAACTGAAAAGAATATCCTAAGATACCTTTCAGAAAACGGTTTAACGCTAAAAAACTCAAGAGCTACTCTTAGTAAAGCAGAAGCTTTTACCTGGATCAATTACGTAAAAGACTCACTTCCAGAACAAGGCATTCGCCTAAACCAAGCAGATAGTACTCAGAAAAAGTACTTCCTGGGAACTACAGAAATTAAATTGGACATCAGAGAAAATATTGATTGGTTTGATATCAAAGCAATTGTCCAGTTTGGTGAATTCAAAGTAGAATTCAAGGAAATCAGAAAGCTGATATTAAAGAAACAGCGAGAAATAAAACTTCCAAACGGAGAAACTGCAGTCATTCCAGATTCTTGGTTTACAGAGTATTCCGAGCTCTTTGCTTTTGCTGAAAATGATGATGATGAAAACAATTTAAAACTTCAAAAACATCACCTTGCACTAGTCCAAGAGCTGAAAAATAACAACCTGGCCAATGTGACCATGAGTCGAAAGCTAGAGAAATTAAAAGAGTTTACAGAAATCGAAGATCATCCGCTCCCTACCAAGTTTAAAGGAGAATTGAGACCGTACCAGAAAGCTGGTTTTAACTGGATGCAATTTCTGGATCAATACAACTTTGGAGGTTGTCTTGCAGATGATATGGGTCTTGGTAAAACCGTTCAGACCTTGGCGATGCTTCAGGCTCAGAAAGAATCTGAGAACTGTGGAGCTAACCTTCTGATTATGCCTACTTCCCTGATTTACAACTGGGAAATGGAGGCTAAAAAATTTACTCCTGACCTCAAGATTTTGGTTTATACCGGAACAAATAGAGAAAAGGATGTAACAAGATTCGCCAACTACGATCTGGTATTGACCTCCTATGGTATCATCAGATTGGACATTGATATATTGGAAGAGTATTATTTCAACTATGTCATCCTGGATGAATCGCAGGCTATTAAAAACCCTACTAGTAATATTGCAAAAGCAGTTAAGCAGCTAAAGTCAAGAAGAAAACTAATTCTAACTGGTACTCCAATAGAAAACAGTACGCTTGACCTCTGGTCTCAGATGTCTTTTGTCAATCCTGGATTATTGGGTAATCAGTCGTTCTTTAAAAATGAGTTTCTTACTCCAATTGAAAAGAACAGTGATGAGAAAAAGACTGTCAAGTTAAATGCTATTATCAAGCCTTTTATTTTGAGAAGAGACAAATCTCAAGTGGCTACTGAACTTCCTGAAAAAGTTGAGAATATAAAGTATTGCACTATGAGCTCAATGCAGGAAGAGTTTTATGAGAAGGAAAAATCGGTCTACAGGAATAAGATTATTGACAGCATTGAGAATGAAGGATTGCAAGGGTCTCAGATGCTACTCCTTCAAGGTTTGACCAGATTAAGACAAATAGCCAACCACCCTAAAATGGTGGATGAAAATTACAAAGGCGATTCTGGTAAGATGGAGGATATCACCTTCATGTTAACAAATGCAATCAGTAAAGGACACAAAATATTGGTATTTAGCCAGTTTGTAAAACATCTGAACATCATTTCTGAATACCTGAAAAGTCAGAGAATTGAATTTGCTTATTTGGATGGTTCAACCAAAGATAGAGCCGGACAAGTGGAGCGTTTTCAAAATGATGATAAGATTAAGCTTTTCCTAATTTCCTTGAAAGCGGGTGGAGTTGGTCTTAACCTTACAAAAGCAGACTATGTATTTATCCTTGATCCATGGTGGAACCCTGCTATTGAGGCGCAAGCTATTGATAGAGCACACAGGATTGGTCAGGAAAATAGGGTATTTACTTATAAATTTATCACTAAAAACACGGTAGAAGAAAAGATTCTGATGCTTCAAAGTGCCAAACTGAAGTTAGCTACCAACTTGATAAGTGTTGAAGAAAGCTTTGTGAAGAGTCTTACTGAAGATGATATCCAGGCTATTTTAAGCTAGGAAAACCAATAAATGTAAATAATCAAAAAAAGGTGCCCATTTGGACACCTTTTTTACTTTAACGTTATTGCTATTTACTCTTTGCTAAATCGATGGGATACGGTGAACATCCCCTCGCCATCTGTGATCATAATGTGGTATACACCAGCACTAAGACCTGATATATCTAAAGAAGTTGAATGAAGACCTAAGTAATGATTCAACAATTGAGTGCTGTAACTTCTACCAGTTGCATCAACTATTTTCATATTAAGTTCTTCAACATCTCTTCTCACGAAATAATCCAGATTAATGAAGTCTTTACCTGGGTTAGGATAAACTTTAAGGTCCTGAACGACAGGAATTGGGTCACCTACCCCAACAATCAATGTAACACTAATTCCAGCCTCTTCAATCAAAGCTAAAAGTGTCAATTGCTCATTATCGAAATCTACACCCAATTCAAATTCCACAAATGTGCTTTCATCCATAGGAACACCCGGGAACTGAACATTAAACCTATACAGTCCTGGTGGTAGGTTACCGATTAAGAAATCACCCAGGTCATCAGATTCCACATATCCGATCAGCTCGAAACCATCATCATTCTCAGGTTTTGAATCCGGTGGCCTTCTTCTCATGGAAACCCCTGCTCTTTTAACCCTTCTACCGGCCTCAAGCCTTCCACCTTCATTGTCGATATCCTCTTCCACAGCGCCATCAACAGAGGCAGAACCTTGCTCTACATCAGTAGGCTGACCTTCCATGGTTATATTTTCCCCAGTGATAACATCTCTAAGGAAAACCGTATCAGCTTCTTCCCAAAGGAATGTGCTTCCAGTATAAGTTTGAAGCAACTCATCATCAATTGAAAGATCTGGCCTCACAAGCATTACATAATCACCTAAGACAGTATTCATGAAATTATAAGTACCATCTGAACCAAGATCCTGAGTTGTAAGTGAATCCCATGGGCCGCTATCAACCAATTCATACAATGAAATATTACCGGATGTAAGCGCTGTTGAACCTCCCAAATTAAATACAGTTCCAAACAAGTCTGTTACGGCCAGAGCAGTGGTAATTTCGCTGGAAATGGTTAAGTCTGTGATTTCGGAATTAGTGACATCAACTGAATATTCTCCCATTTTTGAAATATCAATACTTTCAATCACAAAAGTATCAGCTGTTGCTCCGGCAATATCAGCACCATTGAATTTCCACTGATAAGAATTATTTGCTCCGCCTGAGACGTCTACCGATAACTCCTGATCTTGATTGACTTGAATTTCAATAGTTTGCTCTGTACCTACCAGCTGTTGTGGGTCATACGTATATGTAGTAATTCCAACGTTGACAGCCAATTCGTCAAATCCTAATTGGCAGTTAGAAACATTCAACTCCTGAATATTTAACAATTCCACTACCTGTGGCACATAGGTGATATCATTATCAGAAAGATCAATTACTTCCAATCCTGTTATATCCAATATATCATCGGGAATATCTCCTATGACACCAACTCCAGAAATTTCGAGTCTCGTAACTCTATTATTCACGACAGTAACTCCATCCCAATCATCTAATACAGTACCTGGTGAGGTTGTAGGCCAATTCACATTCCAATCACCAGCTGTTGCTGTTCTGATAGCTTGCAATGCAATTGAATCCCTTTCTCTGCTAGATACTTTCAAATCAATAGTAGAGGAATACAAGGTAAGACCAGTCACTAAAGCATTTGTAATCTCTAGTCTGTATTTGCCTTCATCCGTTTGAGCCAAATTGGTAACCTCCAAATTTTCTGTAGTTGAATAGTTGCTTCCATCTTTCAACCACTGATAACTATTGTTTGCTCCAGTAAGTAAAAGACTAATAGAAACATCCTGTCCTACATCTATTAAAGTATCAATGGGCATACTAATGCTATCCATCGGACTATAGATAAGACTTGGGATACCCAAATTCAACTCAAGGTCTCCAAACTGTATTCTGTTTCCACTTACATCCATATCTGTTAAGGAAGTAACGCTATTCAGATCCGGTATTGATTCCAAATCATTATTCGCCAGATTAAGATTGGTTAAAACCTGTAAATCATTAAATGAATCAGGAATGGTATCAATCAGATTATTATCTGACAAATTCACAGTTATAAGAGAATCCGCATATGATATATCATCAGGCATACGTCCATCAAGTGCATTGCTACTTAAATCCAGATTCGTAACCCTATTATTGGCAACCGTAACCCCATTCCAGGTGTCAAGCGTACCTGTCAACCAATTTGTTGAATTAGTCCAATTTGCACCATCCAGATTATTGTAGAGGCTTACCATCGCGGTAGAATCCTCCTCAAAATCAGATAGAGCCAGGCGATAATCACTTGTGGAAATTGTTAAGTCCGTGATAATAGCATTATTGATTTCCAAATGATATGTACCTGTATCTGATGGAGTAAACGTTGCTATATTCAAATCCTGAGCAGTTTGATCTGCTCTTAGTACTCCATCCTGATACCACTGGTAAGAATTGCTAGAACCGAAGGTCTCGATATCAACTATTGGGTTATCTCCAACAGCTACAATCGTATCAATTCCCGGATCGTTTGGTAACTTTTGATTACTGTAAGTGAAACCTGCTAAAGTGTTATTAGGTTCCAAATCTCCAAAATCAAGATAGTTGGAATCTGCTGCAAACTCTGTAATTGAAGTTATTGCACTTAAGTCTGGTAAATCCTCTATTTGGTTATCGAATATATATCCAATTTGTAGACTCGTTAGATCCTGGAACTCCGCTGGAACAACACCAGAAATAATATTGGAGTGAACGTCCAATTTCTTTAGGTTCTCTAAATAACTAACTTCAAGAGGTAACTCCCCAACAAGATTATTATTCGGAAGAATCAAAGAATCGACCCTATCACCAACAACCGTTACACCATGCCAGGTATCGATAGTTCCTGATAACCAATTGCTATTGATACTCCAGTTGGCACCATCAGTTGCATCATAAAACACTTTTAGCGAAAGTGAATCCAATTCTCTTCCGGGACTTGGGTTTCTGAATGTAAAAGTTTCACCCATTCCCCAATTACCATCCAAATCTCTTGGACGTACAGTAACTGTGTGAGTTCCTGCACTCAACGCAGATGCTGGTAATGCTATAGATATATCAATAATTGAATCATTAGCATGATTGACTTCCACGGCACTTCCATAACCTGGATCAGTATCAAAGAAATACTCAAAAGCATCAAGGTTGACAAAAGTACCACTTCCTGCTGCATCTACGTAAACAAGTCTTTTTTCAGCTAAACCAAATACTCCTTCCGAAGACATTGGCCTCACATAAAGAATGTGAAAACCCTGAGATAAACTTGCAGTGGAGATTCCCTGCATGATATCAATAATATTAGCTGCAGAACTAACCGTCAAAGTATCGCCATTACCATATCCAGGATCGACATCAAAGAAGTACTCCAAATCATCAACAATTACTGCAGATCCTCCTGATGATGGATCAACAAAGACCAGTCTTCTCTCTGCTAGTCCCCATGCTCCTCCATCAGTTTTAATCCTTAAGAATAGAGAGTGAAAGCCATTAGATAATGATGCGGTGGAAATTCCTTGCATGACATCAACAATGTTAGCAGCCGAACTTACTGTCAAAGTATCTCCATTACCATAACCTGGATCAACATCAAAGAAATATTCCAGGTCATCAACAAGAATCGCAGAACCTGCTCCGGCTTCATCTACAAAAACCAGTCTTCTTTCAGGTTGACTCCAAGTTCCCTCTGCTTGAACTCTTAAGAATAATGAATGAAATCCTGTACTTAGACTTGCTGTTGACAGCCTTGGTGCCAGATCAACAATATTTCCAGGAGTAGTAACAGTTATGGCAGTAGCTGCTCCATAACCAGGATCTACATCGAAGAAGTACTCTGCATTATCTACAGTCTTAGCAGCTGAAGCGCCAGAGGGATCAACATACACTAATCTCGATTCTGCAAGACCCCAAAGGCCATTTTCATCTTGTGATCTTACATGTAGAATATGAAACCCTTCTGAAAGAGATGCTGTAGAAACTAATTCTGAAATATCCAGTGTGTCATTCGGAGTAGTCACAGTAAAAGCAGTTCCTAAACCATACCCAGGATCATCATCAAAAAAATACTCAGCAGCATTAACTGTATTTTGATTAAACTGCCCAAACTCACGAACAACAATATTGTATTGCTCTGGTAACCCCCAGCCACTTAAATCCCTTACTCTAAAGTGTACTGTATGAAACCCTTCGGAAAGGCTTGTAGCATCAGATAAAGTAATAGTTGAAGCAACTGGGCTAGTACCTGTTACACCTGATGAAACACCATTTCCAAAACCCGGATCAGCATAATCGTAGAAGTACTCCACATCTATAATATCTGCACCAGATGCAGACGCCACTTCAATATCCAAATCAATGGTGGTGGATACTTGCGAGATATTTGGGCCAAATATATGATTTACACCAGGCAACTCACTTCCTCTAAGAATAAAGCTAGTATAATCCAATCCAATAGATGCAGCTGCTGCAGGAGAAGTACCTTGAAGTGTAACATCATTGTTATCGCTCCAGGCTGTACTTACTACTAGCCCATTGAACTCAGGATCAGAACCTGTTTCTGCATTTGTACCAGTGTTTATAGATGACCCAGAGCCAGGCAATACATTTGCAAATGTATCGTCATTTGTAGTGAAAGTAAGATTATTGGAAATAACACTAGCTGTCAATGAGTCTGCACCCTCAGGTGATCTCCCAAAAAAGATATTATTTGAAATAGTACAACCAGTAACGGACCTGAAGGCCATAAAATTGGGATCAGCTCCACCTCCTACGAAAACGTTTCCTGTAATACTACAAAAGGACGCTGAAACAGATCCAAAGCCATCAGTATTACCGTAGATTACATTGTTAGAAATCTGATTTGCACCAGATAGAGCAACAAAGTTGATAGCAACAGTATTAGTAGCTCCAATTGAGCTCCCAATAATGTTTCCTTCAATTGTAACATTATCGAATGCAAAAGTTCCACTTGGAAAATTAATTCTTCTCACAAATGAATTCCGAATAGCAAAAGAACTCAAAAAAGAAACACTTGGGCTATACCCTATCTCGCCAGAAGTCTGATAAATTCCTGAAATAGATCCACCAGAGGCATCTCCAGAAAGTGAGATTGACGTAAAGTTACTGGTCTGACCATTTGCAGACTTAGAAATATAACCCGGTCCTATCAAATGCACCCCTACAGCCATGGTTATAGAACCATAGGAAGTAGGGCTAGGCATTACCATAATAGTATCCCCAGCAACGGCAGATCCTTCTGCTGATGCATAATCAGCAAAGCTTCCCGCTATGGGGTTAATATTATTATCTAAAATTAAAATCGCTGCTTGACTCGAGATAGCAAAGATAATAGCCAACCAAGCCAGCAATGACTTCTTGAATAGCATAGTCATACTTTGCAGTCTTAGTTACCTATAGCTCTAACTGTAACATCCAAATCGTCTCCTTGCTTGATCACTTCAGGTACGATAAAAGTCTGGATATATGGAAGTGATGTTCCTGTAATATCAAACGGAATTGAGCTTCCTGTTACCCCCACATCCGTTGCATCATTACCTGCTCCAAGAAGTGCTGCATTTGAAGGAGTTGGGTCCCAATCCTTCTGCCAGTTATCGGTAACGATGATATTTGCATCAGTGAAAACGTCCGTTGTTACAGTAATGGAAGTTATATTATTACTGCCAGTAATGTTGGTACCTGTTGGTGGTAGTGTATTGTCGAAAGCTCCAACACTCGCATTATTATTAAAAACATTGTTAACATTTGAAGTGAATGCTCCAGGCTGTCTCCCAAAAAAGATATTATTACTTACTGTACAATTCTGTAATGTTCCGAACGCATATTTGTTGTCCTCACCATCACCAAGAAATACATTATTCTTTATGATTGTTCCATTGTAAGCCGTAATCGATCCTGCAGGACCTGTTGAAGTTGCCGGATACCCAACAATGATATTATTGGTAATTATCGAGTTATTAATTCTGTTTGTGAAGTTGATAGCTGCAATGTTAGTGGTGTTTTGATTGTGCACTATGCAATTTCTGACTATCACATTTGACATTGAGAAGGCAGTACTAGTGTTTGAATTGAAGTAGTTTACATCACTGTTTTCTACTGAAAGACCAGAATAGTTCCCAGTGGTCCATCCGATATAAATCTGAGTAGTAACTGTCATGCCAGCAATTCTGATTCCACTTCCGGAAATCCTGATATCGTCAACTGATGACAGTTGGGGTCCATCTTTATCTGGATTGAAACCAATACCAATAATTGAAATTGAATCGTTTGCTTCAAGAATTTCAACATCTCCGTAATTTGTTGCACTAGGGATTACGTGAATAATGTCTCCTGCGGTAGATGCGTCAATGGCACCTTGTAAAGTATTGTAAACGTGGGAACCAGTAGGAGCTCCCGGATTGTTGTCAGCAACAAGAATCGTCTGACCAAAAGATTGTGTGAAAAATAGTATTAGCGTAGCTGAGAAGAGAATAGTAATAACGTTTTTCATAGCGTTTGTAGTGTGTTTGTAAAAATTCGCGACATTAATAAAGTTAATAAAATTATAAGTCAATTAACTGTAGGGTTCGGGACAACCAATATCCTTACCCTTAAACGGACTGTATTCGTGACGTATAGCGGTTTTTCTTCGATTTTTTCTTTAAATTTTATGAACGGACATGGGGATTCCGGTTTTAGTTTGTTTATGTAGATAATAAGTCACCTATTATCAGTATGGTTAAAATTAAATTTGTTTTAATAGCAACACTTCTATTGGTTGCTAATGTATGTAACGCGCAAAAGCTAGGATTCACCCTGCCTGACAACAAAAAATCTATCAATATACCTTTTGAGCTGTACAATAATCTCATCATCATCCCCGTAACTCTTAATCACACTCTGACCCTGAATTTCATTCTGGATACCGGGGTTCAAAATGCTATTCTGACAGAAAAAGTTTTTAGCGATCTATTAAGATTAAAGTATCAACGAAAAATTTCTATTTCCGGACCAGGTATCAAAGACTCTGTTGATGCGTACATCAGTAATGGAATAACGCTTTCACTTCCAGGTGGTGTAGAAGCCAATAATAGGTCCATACTTGTCTTGCAGGAAGATTATTTAAATCTAAAAAACCAACTGGGTGAGGAAGTATATGGCATTATTGGTCATGAAGTCTTCAGCATGTTTGTGACTAAGATTGATTATGATAATAAAGTAATCAAACTATATAACCCAGACCATTTTAAACCGAGTAGAAGAAAAGTCAAAGTCCCAATAACCGTCACAAAAACGAAACCTTATATTACTTCCTACATCAATTACGGAGATACTTCCGATAGCATCCATCTTATGATCGATACGGGTGCAAGTCATGCCCTACTACTTGATCCGGAAGCTGATAGCAGCATTGTGGTCCCGCCAGAAACTCTATTCACCAATTTGGGTAAAGGTTTGGGAGGAGATATTAATGGTGTCCTTGGCAGAATCCCGACTTTCAACGTTGGTAAATTTTCCTTTCGTAAAGTTCTTGCGTCTTTTCCTGAAAGTGGTGTTTATAACAAAAACATAAAACGGGGTTCTAGAAGTGGTACTATTGGGGGAGAACTACTTGCGAGATTAAATCCGACTTTTGACTATATCAACGAATACATTTATATAGAAAAAAGCAAGAATTTCAGAATGCCTTTTAAGCACGACATGAGTGGAATTTTCATGGAAGCTAAAGGACCAAATCTTGAGCTACTTGTGATTACTAATCTCAAAAAAGACTCACCGGCTGCTAAGGCTGGACTCAAAAAAAATGACATCATCTCGAAGATTAATGGTCAGAGTGTAAATGAATTGGGGATATCTAAGGTAAATAGAGTACTTCGGTCTAAACCAGGAAGGAAAATCAAATTAAAAATTGTCAGAGACGGGGAGCTTTTGAAAAAATGCTTTGAGCTGGAGAAGTTTATTTAAACTATCATGAGCTATTTTTGGTTCAAATTTAGCTTATGCATAAAGAAGAAATAGATTTCGATGTTATCATAGTTGGTGGAGGGCTAGCTGGACTAATATCTGGAATCTTACTTTCTAATCATCATCTTAAAGTTTGTCTGATTGAAAAAAAGAAGTATCCTTTTCACAGAGTTTGCGGTGAATATATATCTAATGAAGTAATCCCTTTCCTGGAAAAACACGATCTGTTTCCTACTGAACTTGGGCCGTCTGATATTAAAAGATTTCAACTAACATCTACAAACGGCCTATCGATGCAAATGCCTCTGGACCTGGGAGCATTTGGTATAAGCAGGTTTAAGTTTGATGAATTCCTTTTGACAAAAGCTATAAATTCTGGAGTCACTGTGAAACAAGGTAATCCAGTAACTGACTTCAATTACAGAGATGATTATTTCCTGGTAAATACCAATCAAGAAAAAGGCTTAACATCGAAGTTGTTGATTTCTGCACATGGTAAAAGATCTTCTATTGATAAGCATCTGGATAGAGAATTCATTTCAAAAAAGTCTCCTTATATCGGTGTTAAATATCATATCTCATTAGACTTCCCATCTGATCTAATTGCCCTTCACAATTTCAAAAATGGATATTGCGGAATAAGCAAAGTAGAAGGCAATACATATAATCTGTGCTATTTGAGCCATCGAAGCAATTTGAAAAAATACAATGGCGACATAAAAGCAATGGAAGAACGGGTGCTTTGGAGAAACCCATATTTGAAGGACATATATCGTAATGCCAATTTCTTATTCGACAAACCAGAGGTGATTAATGAAATAAGTTTTGATACAAAGCCAATTGTGGAGGATCATGCTCTGATGGTTGGAGATTCTGCTGGTATGATTACCCCACTCTGTGGCAATGGGATGGCCATGGCGATTCATGGAGCAAAAATGGTCTCTGAAACAATTATAGATAATTGGAATGATGGGGATTTTGATAGGTCAAAGATTGAAACAGAGTATGCATCGAGATGGTCCCGGCATTTTAGTAACAGAATTAGAGTTGGTCGTGAAATACAAAAACTATTTGGATCTACTGTATTAAGTAATTTCTCGGTACTCCTGGCAAAAACAATCAAACCACTATCAAGAGGACTGATGTCACTTACTCACGGAGAACCGTTTAGTTAATAAATAATACCGCAGTTGATAAAAAATACAAATTGAGTACAAGTGAAGAGATTAGATTTAATCTCATTGTATTTTGGAAGTCAGCCTTAGTCCTATCTCCCCTCACTTTAAAGTACCACCAAGCAAAAAACCCTAATATTGGAGTTAACGAAAGTTGAAAGGATACTGCAACCCCTAATGAATAATACTGATAGTAAAACATTACAAAGCCAAGGCAGGAGAATGCAAAAAATAAAGCTGTAAAATGGAAAGTTCCCAAGATCCCAAGCTTTCTACTAATCGTCTCATCACCCCGCTTTCCATCTTCTTCATGCTGATAAATCTGTGTCATTGGATATGAGCCCAAAAGTAAAAAGGAGCTTAGAATAGCCGGAATTTGTATTTTGATATCAAAAAGATCTCCTGCAATTCCTCCGTCAAACCCTACTATGCACATTAAGAAAGTAAAATATCCCTGAAAGATTCCTGCGGTCAGCCAACCTGCTATCGGCATTTTCTTCAGTCTTACTGAAGGGTGACTGTATGCTTTAGAAACCAGACCATAAACAAACATTAGTGCTGCCAATTCTACACTTAGAATTGCTGCTAAGATTATACCGACAGTATCAAACAATAACGCAACCCAATATAGCTCTTTTGTGACCTTGGGAGGTTCTTTTAATCCACCAATGCTGCCCTCATCCTTATCAAAGTAAGAGTTATAAGCATTACTGGCTGGATAAATAAAAAAGTGTAGTGCTACAAAAACAATTGCCCCACTAAACCATGTTACCGAGTTAGAAATGCTTAACGCAAATAGAAAAACAGGTAAGAGGAAAAAAGAAAATGGAATTCTCAAATGTAGCAAGGTTGACCTTTGCATATTTATCAGACTAGAAGTTCTCTCTGTTAGACGACCAATTTAGCACTATTTTATGTATTATTGATTGCCGAAATAACGATTATGCCAGTTTACATTAATCATATAGGAACCGCTGTTCCAAACTATCAACTCACTCAGGAAGAAGCTGCAGAATTTATGACAGAAGCTCTGCAGATGGAGGGCCGGGATAAAAAAAAGCTAAAATACCTATACAGGCAGACAGGTATCACTTCCAGAGCTAGTGTTATTGAAGATTATGGTAAGGAGGTTAGTGATTTCGAATTTTTCCCAAAGAATAAAACCCTTTCCCCAATGCCTACTGTTGGAGAAAGAATGCGGTTGTATGAAAAATATGCCCTTGGTCTTTGTGTGAAAGCTATTGAAAATACCGTTCCAAAGAACTTCGACTTCAAGAAAATCACCCATTTAATTACTGTGAGTTGTACAGGGATGTATGCTCCAGGAATAGACGTAGAACTAGTCGTAAAACTCGGTATGAATACCAGCGTCAAACGTACTGCAATTAATTTTATGGGTTGCTATGGAGCGTTTAATGCCATAAAGACAGCTCAGCAAATATGCTCAGCCCAGGAAGATGCTAATGTCTTAATAGTGGCTGTAGAACTTTGCACTATACACTTTCAAGGAAATGAAACCGAAGATAATTTGCTCACTAATGCACTGTTTGCAGATGGTGCCGCTGCGGTCGTTGTTACTAATTCAGAGAATGGAAATCCAGCATTGACACTTGAAAACTTCTACAGCGACCTGGTATATCAGGGTAAAGATGAAATGGTCTGGAAAATAAATGATTTTGGTTTCGAAATGAGATTAACATCTCTGGTGCCCGAATACATAAAATCCGGCATCAAGGAACTAACTGATAATTTGTTAGAATTCATGTCTCTCAAAGTTTCGGACATTGATTTCTTTGCGATTCACCCTGGAGGAAAAAGAATTCTGGAAGTAATTGAGGAAGTATTTTCACTCAGTAAGAATGATAATCGTTTTGCTTATGATGTTTTGACAAAATATGGCAATATGTCTTCTCCAACAGTACTTTTTGTTCTTAAGCAAATTCTGGATAGCGTATCGGAAGAAGATCATGATAAATCGATTTTAAGCTTTGCGTTTGGGCCTGGTCTAACTTTGGAGAGTATGTTATTAAAAACCCATTGCAAGTAATGCTTAAGTTCAGGTCTACCCAACCCGAACTAATGGATGACCTGGATGCATCTGGGCCAGTGATAAATCAAACACTTCGTGAATTAGATACTATCAATCGGTTTCTGGGAGGAAACAGGTTGAGTATTCAGGGCCTTCAAAAAATTGTGAAGGGTCATGAAGATATGGAAATTGTGGTAGCTGATTTGGGATGTGGCGGTGGCGAGATGATGAAACTAATGGCAGACTGGGGAAAGAAAAATGGGTATACACTGAAGTTTATTGGTATCGACGCAAATGAACATATAATCGAATATGCCAAATCTCATTGCTCGGAATATCCTGAAATTTCCTTCATGCCCCTAAACATCTTCAGCAAGGAGTTTAATGAGATAAAATTTGATATCATCCATTCCAGCTTGTTCACTCACCACTTTACAGATGAAGAACTAATAGAGTTGTTTTCAAAATTTAAACAGCAAGCAAGATTAGGAATAATAATGAATGATCTCCACAGACATTGGTTTGCTTACTTTTCAATCAAGATCATCACCTATCTTTTTTCAAAGTCCAAAATGGTAAGAAATGATGCTTGTTTGTCAGTTGCAAGAGCATTTAAGAAATCGGAGCTCAGTAAAATATTAAATAAGGCCGGGCTAGAACAATTTAGTTTGAATTGGAAATGGGCATTCCGTTGGAAAATGGTCTACATATCACCAGCTCCTTTTAATCTTTGACGTATTTGACTTTATCGGCGATCGGCTTTCTCCTTCCTTCGGGCCATTTTTTTGGCATCCCAAGATATAAAAACCCCAAAAACTTATCTTCAGGTTTCAATCCGAAAAAAGGCTTAGCCTCCTCATAAAAAGTGACTCCCCCGGTTCCCCAATAACATCCAACACCATATGCAGATGCCGTAAGTAGCATATTTTGAACCGCACAAGAAACAGCTGCAATCTCCTCCATTTCAGGTACTGATTCTTTTGGGTCCCTTGCCATACCAATTCCTATGATGTGGGAGCACAATAGAGGTTTATTCTTCAATTTTTCGAATTTAGACTCATCGTATGTGCCCGACTCTTTAGATTTTTTCTGATAGAGCTCTGATTGAAAATTCGCTAGAGTTTTTATCCCTTCACCAGAAAATACCACAAACCTCCAGGGTTCTGTCAACCTATGGGTAGGTGCCCAGTTTGCATTCTCCAACATTTCCTTGACGATGTTCGCTGGAACTTTCTCACCAGTATACATCGCAGGATAAATTGATCTTCTGTTTCGAATGAATTCGCTGATAGATTGTGGAGTAAGATTTGCCATGACCCAAAAATAGAAGAAGGCTAGGATTAATACCCTAACCTTCTCAATTATTAATCTAAGTTATGATCTTTATCGCCGCTTAATTGTGAGTTTTCCAACTCGATAAAGCATGTTATTATATTCTGGCACAGTAATTTTCACAAAGTACATTCCTTCAACAAGGTTAGCAACATCCAATTCCAGACGTCCATTGCTGATGGTATAACCTTTGATATTTTTTCTAAGCATTGAAACTCCTCTCATATCCAATATCTCCAGGTCAATTTCATAGTCCCTTCTAGCAGAGATATCCACGTATATTCTGTCAACAGCAGGATTTGGATAAATATTTAATGCATCAATGTAATCATATGGAACACCCGTCTCTTTCAGGAGCTCTACCTGAATACCATCTTCTGTTACTATCGCAGAAATTGAAATAGAGTTCTGGTCAAGGTCAAGTCCTAGTTCGAATTCTACAAATGTTGTGGTATCCATTGGAACACCAGGGTATTCAATAAATATTCTGTAGGTTCCTGGAGGTAAATTTTCAATAGTAAACTCTCCATTGTCATCAGTTTGAGTATAAGCAATAATCTCAAATCCGTCATCATCTGCTTCAGGTCTTGAATCTGGTGGTCTTCTCTTTAGTAAAACACCGGCTCTTTTTACCCTTCTTCCTGCTTCTAGTCTTCCTCCTTCTTCGGTAATATCTTCTTCAACAAATCCGTCAAATAATCCATTGCCATCATCTTCAGTAAGTTCTGGTGGCGGACCAACCATTAGTATATCAACTCCAGCGGTATCCTTGTTCAATACCAGAACATCTGCTTCATCCCACTGGATCTCGTTATAGAAATAAGTCGGCAGATATTCACTTCCATCAAATGGTTCAGCAATTATTACGTAATCGCCCAGAATAATATCATCAAATATATAAGCTCCACTTGCCACTAGGGGTTGATCTACAATAGTATCATAAGATCCTGAGCCAACTTGAAGTAGTTTAATGCTTCCAGAAGTCAGGAATTGAGTATCTGAAATTAATACTTCACCTTCTATATCTGCTTTTGCAAAAACACCTCTTGTATGGTTATAAAGCGTAAGGCCTGGTACATTTGGGTTTGTTACCTCACAATAGAAAACTCCCATGTTATCTCTTCCAATACTGCTTTCAGAATAAATAGAATCTGTAGCGCCCGCAATTGGACTTCCATCTCTTACCCATTGGTAATTATTATCTTGTCTGACCGTTGAAACACTTAACTCAAAAGGTTGGCCAACATCAAGTTTCAGTGTAACTAATGGATCACCAATACTATCCTGAGGAATGTAGCTAAACCCGGCTCCAATAGGAATATTTGGAGCAAGGCTGTTGAATAATAACTGGTTATCTGTTACATCAAGAGCCACAAGAGTTGTTAGTGGTGTCAAATCTGGTAGATAAGTCAAATCATTATTTGCAAGATTAAGAGTTTGCAATCCTGACATTTGAATGATCTGATCCGGGACACTTCCAGTAACCTGATTATTAGATAAATTCAGAATTGTACATTCAGTAAGCTTCTTGATTTGATTACTGATTTCACCTACCAAATTATTATCGGCCAAATTGATTTGAGTAACCCTATCATTTACAACAGTGATTCCAAACCATGAGCTGATTGGGCTCGTTCCGTCCAACCAGTTATCATCATTATCCCAATTCGTCCCATCTAACAATTGATAAAAGGCAACCAGTGCGAGTGAATCAGCAACCCTATCTTCATTTAGTTCGAGTCCTACAGCGAATATGTCGGAGTTAGATCTTGTATCACTTGTAATTGTTCCATCGGTCGCATCTCCAGTGAAAGAAATCTGACCAATACTAGTAAATTCTCCACCCACCGTATTAGCTTCAGCCACTACAGCTTTTATCATATTATCCACAATAGATTCGTTCTTTACCGCAAGTTTGACCTGTGAATCAGTGAATGTCCCTGAGGTAACTGATTTTTGCCAATAGCGCTCCTGTGAAACATCTGTTAAGCCAAAACCAGCAGTTGCAGGTGGGTTTGGCTCTATAACCTCCATATTTACCACAGGTGTACTTCCTGATACATCTATTAACTCAATTGGAGCATAAGTAGAAGCAGTACCAATTGGGAAATATAAGTCACCGGTTCCTGTTGCGGATAGTGGTCCATTAATGTATGAAAAGTCTGAACCTCCCAATACTACCACATCTTCACGCAGCAGTAGTGTCCTTGAATCCTGAATACTCACAATTCCATCTACAAGTAGGAGGGAATCAATAACGTCTACATCAGATTCAAATATTTTTTCGCCACCTCCATCAATTACCAGCACATAAAAGGACTGATTATTATGTCTTACAACCTGTACGCTGGTTCCATCCAATATGAATTTTCCATCGGTTCCCAGGTAAACATTAAGATTTGTCCAATCTCCGGATACCGAGATAGTACCATCATTAAAAATAGCGCCAAGGTTTTCCGCATCTCCCTGAATGGTAACCCGTGTATCTGGAGTCACACCAATGATCTGTCCATTGTTCGTGAAGAATTGGGCATTCACACTTAAGGAGACCACCTGAACAACCAGGGTTAGCAGAAGGATTCGATATATTGACTTCATCGTTTTCATCTTATCTGAATTTTGAAGTCAATTACTTTTCTGAAGTTTTGTTGTCTAAACCAAGCGCTGCTTTAATGGCTGAGACGTCATTTTCAAGTTTATTAAGTTGAACATCTTTGCTTGCTATCTGAGACCTTAAAATCTCGATCTCATCTTTTTGCGCAAGAATAAGTGCATTTAATTCCTGAATTGCCTTAACAGTAACTGGAGCTAATCCCGCGTAGTTCACAGTGTATACATCTTTTTGCTCATCGTAGCTAACCAAGCTTGGGAATATTTCTTTCAATTCCTGAGCAACAACACCAATCTGCTTGATTTCTGAGTCATCTTGTCTTTTATAATGATATTTTGTGATATTTACTTTATTTATATCAGCTAACACAGAACCTGTGCTCTCAAAGTTTTTCTTGGCTCTTCTATCGGAAAGCTGTTCGTAAGCTCCAGTTGCGTTCAAAATTCTACCTAAAATTGTTGCCCCATTATTAGCATGGAATTCAAGGTCTGAAGAAGCATTATTAACAAATAGACTGACATTTTCTCCTCCTCCTAGATTTTTGAGTGACAGACCTCCACTTGCAACTGCATTATCATGTGCGATATCCAATGTAAACACCGGAGTTACCTCACTAATACCTACATTTCCAGCTGGACCTATAGTAAGATCAGTTGTCCCATTATTTCCAAAGTCCATCCTGGTATTCTCTCTGTTCAGGAAGCTAGTGGATGTTCCTCCCACAGACAATTGAAACCCATCAGTTCCTAGCGCTCCTGTTGTAGAGTTCGTAACTTTTAAGGAAGTATTAGTCGTATTGTTATGTACATGAAAATCAACAGTTGGGTCAATATTGATTCCTACGAATTTATCAAACGCCCCGCCAATAACAACAGCGTCATCTACACTCGTACTGACTCCATCCCCAATCACAACAGATCGAGCTCCTTGAGCAGAGTTACCAGCTCCTATTGCAATACCTCCAGATCCATTTGCTTGCGCTCCCTGACCTATTGCAATACTATTAGCATTTCCAGCTGTGGAAGCCTCACCTATTGCAATACTGTTGTTACCATTTACTTGAGCATTTGCTCCAATACCTACAGATGTAGTAACACTTGCTAAACTTGTCCCGGAAGTAGCTCCAATTATTACATTACTACCACCGGTAGTTAATGTAGTTGAAGATCCAGACCCGATAACAATGTTTGAGTTACCTGTCATAGTAGAAGCTGCGTTACGTCCAATTGCAACGTTATCGGAACCGTCATTTACGGCGGCTGCACCCATTCCAACAAAAGTATTTCTTGCTCCAGTAGTGACTGCATTACCTGCATTGTACCCTAAGAATGTATTTTGAACACCAGTAGTCAAATTGGCAGCTGTGTTTCCACCTAAAGCAGTGTTGGCGGAACCCGTAATTCCGGCAGATAGTCCACCTGAATTATAACCTATAAAGGTGTTATTTGCCCCCTGGTTATTAATACCTGCCTGATAACCCATTAACACAGTGTTTATTGCTGTATTGCTTTGACCGGCATTATATCCAACTAAAGTAAGTCCAGTAACTGCTGCAACATTTTGACCAGCACCAGAACCAACAAATACGTTATTATTACCTGTAGTGGCATTACCAGCATTTCTACCGATAAACGTATTTTCGCCACCTGTTGCAAGAGTTCCGGCTTCTGCACCCACTGCGGTGTTACCAATACCAGATGCATTAGTATTTAGTGCATTGTCACCAATTGCGGTATTATTAGAACCGGTAGTAATAGAAGCATTTGCTCCCGCCCCAGTTGCAACATTGTTATTTACATTATCCACTCCAACAATTGGACTTCCACCAGATAGTATTGAACCTGATACATTAATGTCTCCTTGTACATCCACAGCATATAATGGAGCTATTCCAACTCCGAGATTACCATTAACAATATTCACATCTCCGTTTCCATCAATTTGGATTCTGTCGACAACAGAAGTCTCGCCATTTGCGGCAGTTCTAATTGTGAAATCAGCACCTTGGCTCGTTGCATGGGGTTCTGTTGCAAACACCTCGATGGATGCAGCGTCACCAAAAGCACCATTTACTCTACTTGTGAATGAAATTGTACCAATTCTATCACCACTTAAGTTATTAACCGGTGAGGCCTCAGTACCTCTTGCTTTGATCAATGCCAATGACGATGCATCATCTGGAGTACTGCTTGAAAATGTTGCAACTCCAGCAACAGCATTTCCAGATCCCTCCTGAATCACACTAAGGTTTATTGGAAGGGATAACTGGTTTGACCCCATTGAAATATTTGCTCCATCACTGAAAATATTTGACGAAACTAACCCTGCACCATCTCCTCTTGGAATTTCGTTGGCAGTGTTAAAGGAACCAGCACTTGTCCAAGACATAATACCTGCTCCATCAGTAGTAAGAAATTGTCCAGGTGTACCGTCAGCGTCAGGCCAAGTGTATACTCTGGTATTAGCAATATTATCTGCTGCCTTTAATCCTACAAAGTTGGTTCCGTTCACAGAAAGCTCCATCATTTGGAACTCACCTGTGTTAGTTCCTCCTGACTCGGGATTTATTCTAAATGCATTGTTCTGACCAGCATCTGGAGTGATCTGAAGTTTTACAGCAGATGTAGGTCCATTTCCAACTGATGTATTGTCATATAATACAATCGAACCATCATTTTGAATCCTAATTCTTTCACTATCCACACCCTGACCATCAGCCGTTGTGGAGATTGATAATTGAGTACCATAATCAGTACTAAATGTATGATTAGATGTAGCAGTTGCTCTAATTGATGCAGAAGTAATGTGAGTTGAACTTCCGTCCCATACATTGAAGCCAACGCTACCTATCACATCACCTGTTTGCAATGTAGCTTCTCCTCCCTCAGTTCCTCTTGCTCTTAATATTCCTATGTTAGAACCATCAGTAGCTGTATTGGAATAGTTTGTAAGTCCCATGAATAGTGGGGAACCCTGATTGTGAACTGCAAATTTTACACCTGCGATAGCAGTAGGCGACCCTATTGTTATCTGATTTGTACCATTACTATATATATCTGAACTGGTTAAACCAGAACCAGTACCTTTTGGAATCTCAAATGAATTCACAAAACCATCATTGTTTTGCCAAGATAAAACTCCGGCACCATCTGTTGTAAGAACTTGGTTTGCAGTTCCATCACCATCTGGTAATGTGAAGGTAACTGAAGGTGACGCCATCACATCAGGAGCTCTGAAGCTTATTAATGCAGAGTTATCTGCATCTCCAAGAGAAAGCAGTTGCGCAGTAGTTAAATTTCCTGCAACTGTGATACCCTCATTCGCCTGAAAAGATCCATATGATAATGCACCTGTTCCGTTTATTGTAAATGTATTAGTTATTGAAGCTGTATTTCCTGAAACGCCAGTTGGAGCTTCAAAGAATTGAACATCACCACCTGTACTAGATATAGCCATCAAAACTGCTCTTCCGTTTTCTGTGTAAGTAGGATTTCCACCAACAAGGTGAATGTTGTCAGAAATTATCAGATCACCCATTTCTGAAATAATGTGGTTGTCTGTAGCAATGTGGAATGTGGATACAGGAGTAGCCTGGCCTAAACCAATATTAGTTCCATCACTGAATAGATTTGAAGATACCTGACCTGCTCCATCACCTCTTGGGATTTCGTTGGCAGTGATTAAAGTATTGCTAGTTACTGGAATCCAGTTTAATCCGTCATACTCTAAAATTTGACCTGTCGTGGCGCCACCTGCGGTGATTACTGAAGGAGCTACTGCACCTACACTTAGTGGAGTAATATCACCATCTCCCAAAATTGAAGTACCATCTGATACAGTCGCTGTACTTTGAGCTACCGGTATCCAGTTTAATCCATCATATTCTAAAATCTGTCCAGTTGTTGCGCCACCTGCTGTAATCACGGAAGGAGCTACTGCACCTACACTTAGTGGAGTAATATCACCATCTCCCAAA